>NZ_CP087139.1:5031516-5706188 GCF_045160025.1 Spirosoma sp. KNUC1025 | reverse complement strand
ACTGTTTCGCCAAAGCAGGGTAAGCGGTTTATGGCCACGTCTGCACTGCTCACCCGCCTTCGCCAGACGCCCGGTGTTCATCTGCTGACATCCGTCGCTCAGGATAATGCCCTGGCCCGTTACGTACATGCCCAGACCGTTGTCAAACTCAAAGGCGTTGATAGCAATTACCTTCAGCGTCAGCAACTGGATTCCGCTTTGCTCGAAGGCAAACTGGTATTAAATCGACAGGGGGTCAATTACGCTATTGTGGCCGAGGGAATACGTAGTGACTTAAGCATCTCGACGGTCGATATTCTTACACCGCTGGAAATCCTTTACCCACGTAGTGGAGAGACGTTCAGTGTACTTAATCCGGATGCATTCAGTCGGGCGTCGCTTACAGTTTCGGGCGTGTTTTTCATCGAGTCCCGATACGACAACTACGTACTGGCTCCGCTGGATGTAGCGCGGGAATTATTTGGGTACAAGCCTGATGAAGTGACAAGCCTTGAAATTCAGCTTAATCCGGGTACGGATGAGAACGCAGTAAAAAAGGCGTTGCAGGCTGTAGTTGGCGATAACCTGCTCGTGCAAAGCCGCGATGATCTGAACGTTGATTTGTACCGGGCTATCTATATCGAAAAATTGCTGGTTGCCGTTACGCTTGCATTTATCATTCTGGCGGCTTCCATCAATATCTTCTTTACGCTGTCGATGCTGGTGATCGAGAAAAAAGCAGACATCCGGATTTTGTTTGCGTTGGGAGCAACGAAAGGAATGGTCCGTCGGATTTTTCTGACCGAAGGCACGCTTATTGCCCTGATTGGTTCGTTTACCGGGCTGGTGCTTGGGGTTGCGTTGTGTGTGTTGCAGGAGCGGTACGGACTAATCGGTATGGGTATGGTCAGCTCCATCATCGACGCGTATCCGGTTCGGCTTCAGCTTAGCGATATTACGCTTACCGTTGTGCTGGTGGTGCTGATTACGATCCTGACATCCTGGCTTCCGGCCCAGCGAGCGGCTAACACCCAGTGATTCAGTAGTGGTACGTGGTGTCGGGTTTGAGAACCCGACACCACGCTGACCACATAGTAAACGTAGTATCAGGACTCAAGCCTGGTTCCGGTATCGACCGAAATAATATACGCTTTTCCTCCCTCACGCTCAATCGCTTCCGCTACGTCGCCGGGGTTATTGGGTGCGTAGGCAAACATGCAGCCGCCCCCGCCTGATCCATTAATTTTTCCACCTAATGCCCCCGCTTTTAAGGCCGCATCGAGCATTCGGTCAATTTTGGGCGTGCTAATTCGCTGGGCTTCGCGAAGGTTTGCCTGATGGTCGTTCAGGAGCTGACCGAACCGAATATGGTCCAGATCGCCGGGCGACTGCAATACAGCCAGAGCCTCACGCAGAATATCGCGGTTGGCCAGGTTTCCTTTCAGCAGGATATATTCGTCTTTGGTCAGAACGTCCTTAAATTCAGTCGCTTCAGTAACGGCCGAATGGTGTAGGGAGAATGCCGGATTGACGGTTTTTAATCGCTCAATAATGGCGAGCATACCAAACTTCACCCGTTTCAGAATGCCGATGGTATCTTTTGGCTCCTGCGAGTCGCCCAGCACAAACGTACCCAAAGCCGGATGTAATTCGGTTAACGCAATCGTCGGCGTTGATTCCAGGTAAATAACATCACCAACAGCGGTCGAATAATGGTCCATCATACCCCCCGGTTCGCCAAATTCCAGTACTTCGGCTACGTAGGCTAGCTCCGCCAGTTTTTCGCCCGAAAGCTGTCGGGGCTGATTGGATAGCTGCGTAAGTACATTGAGCCACGTAACGAGTAAGGCCGACGAACTCGACGTACCGGAATTGATCGGAATATTGCCGTGAACCTCGCCGTCAATACCGCGCGAAAAAGTGAAACCTTCACGTAACAACACATTGACAGCCGAACGGAAATAGTCGCGGATTTTGGGATAAGGCAACGGCTGCCCATAGAAGGGAATAGTGACCGAATCCTGAATGTCGGGTAGATTCAGATGGAAACCCATCTGCCCGGTTGATTGGGCCGCTATCTGTATTCGACGCGAAATAGCCGCTGCAATAACGGGCAGTCCTAAATAATCCTGGTGCTCACCGAAAAGGCAAATACGTCCGGGCGTTGAAGCGATAACCGACATTACCAGCTCGTTCGTTTGTGGCCCGATATGGCGTAGTATAAAATAAAGCTAAAGAGGGGCAACAGCAATCCATAAGCCGTTTTAGGGCTGAACGCATCGGTCAGATACCCGTGCACCAACGGGAGCAGGGCACCGCCCGAAATCCCCATAATCAGTAAGGCCGAGCCAAGTTTGGTGAATTTACCCAGCCGGTTCAGCGCAAGCGGCCAAACGGCGGGCCAAACGGGCGAAATAGCAAATCCCATGAGCGCAATGCACAGAACCGAAGCAAACCCATCGGTCAGCAGAGCGCCAACGGTCAGGATTAAAGCGAGCACCATGCCATAGAGTAGTGCCTTTTGCTGAGTAATGAAGCGGGGGATGGCAATAATGCTCAGCAGGTAACCCGCCAGTAAGCCAACCAGCGTATAAGTCGTGAAGTTTTTAGCTTCGTCGTTGCTGAAACCAATGGCATGACCATAGCTGATAATTAAATCGCCGGTAATAACTTCAGCACCAACGTAACAGAAGAGGGCCAGGACGCCTAATACCAGATTCGGAAACTGCCATACACTGTCGTGGATGGCCGACGTATCGGCGGGTACATCGTCCTGTTCTTCCGATACTTCGGGCAGATTTGAGTAGCGGATCAGCCCGGCCAGCACAACCAGCACACCCGTCAAAATCAAATAAGGCGTAACAACTTTCTCCAGAGAAGCCGCTCCAACGACTTCGTTTGCTCCTGAAAGCAATAGCCCTCCGAACACAAACTGACTGAGGATACCCGCCAGTTTATTGGCAATACCCATAAAACTGATACGTTGGGCAGCACTCTCGCGGGGTCCAAGAATGGTGGCATACGGATTTGAGGCTGTTTGCAATACGGTCAACCCAATACCGATGATGAACAGGCCCACCAGAAACAAAGGATACGATACCGACTTAGCCGCTGGTACAAAGATCAGGGTGCCAATCGCCATTGTAAGCAAGCCCAGCGACATTCCGTTCTTAAAACCAGTACGTTTCAATACCGCCGAAGATGGAATGGCCATCACCGTGTAGGAAATGAAAAAAGCGAACGCTACTAAGGTCGACTGGAAAGACGTTAAACTGAAAGCCTGCTTGAAAAAAGCAATCAGAACACTATTCACCCAGGTAACGAAGCCGAAAATAAAGAAAAGAGCGCCGATAATGAGCAGTGGACCAACGTAACTCTGAGTTTTAGGGGGAGCAGTAGGGGTCATTCGTTAATAGATAATGAAGAATGAATAATAGACAACAGAGGAATTGCGTGTTATTAGAATTGCCAAACTACGCTTTTCTGCTTTCATTATCCATTATTCAGACCACATTATTCATTAAACCGCGTCTGTCAGCCCGAAAATTGGCTTATTGGTCTTCCACTTACCGCGCGTAAAATCTGGAATCTCTACGCTCTGGCCTCCCTGCGCAAGGCTAAGTTCCGACAAAGGGCTGATGGCGCTCCAGACGGCCGCGTCATAAACGTCTATCGGTGGGGCTGTTTTTTCTTTAACTGAATTGATAAAGTCCTGAAAGATAAAGAAATCAATGCCGCCACAGGGCGGCTTTTCGGCTGTTCTAGCGTAGCGTTTCCAAAGGGGATGGTCGTGCTTTTCCTGCCGAGCAGCAAAGGGTTCCCAGGCTTGAGCGTCTGGTTTATTGGCAGATAATGAAATCTGATCGTTGCTGTCCAGCCAGGTGCCGTGCGTACCATGCGCCCGGAAACCTGTCGAGTACGGACGATTCGAGTTCGTATCATGGATGAGCACAATGTTCTCGCCATTGGCGCACTCAATCATCGTCGTAACGACATCGCCAAGCTTGTAGTTGACCGTAGCGTCTGCGTAGGCAGTTTCGGACCCATCCACTATGTATTGACGTAACCCCCGGCTTTTAGTAGCCATGCTGGTTAGCCGCGTAAATCGATTGCCCCGGTTGATGTTGAGCCAGTGCGCTACTGGGCCTAAACCATGTGTTGAATGGACATCCGCCGAATGTTGTAAAGGATTGGCTGCCCGTTCGGCGCCTATATATGAAGTCGGCTGCAAAGTATGCTGATAGCCACAGTGAGCATGCGCCATAGTGCCAAACATACCCTGCCGGATCATATTCAGAACAGCCATGACATCCCGACGATAGCAGACATTCTCTAGAACCATGCAATGAGAGCCTGTTCGCTCGGAAGCATCGACCAAATCCCAGGAATCCTGAAGGGTTGTGGTTGTTGAAACTTCTACTCCAACGTATTTACCGGCTTCCATGGCCGCAATGGCCATTGGAACATGCCATTTGCGGGAAGTGGCTATCACGACACCGTCGATGTCGTCGCGTTTGAGCATCTCCCGAAATGACTCATCGCTTCCGCCATACGTAGCGGGGGCTTTGCGGCCAGCCTTTTCAAGCATAACCTTCGTGAGCCTGATTGCTTCGGGCGATGAATCGCAAATGGCCGTCACCTCGACGTCAGGTCGAAGCAGCGCCTGCCGAACATGCGAACGGCCTCGCTCGCCAACACCAATAAACGCTAGCCTGACTTTACTAACTGTATTTTTTTTGCCAGTAAGCGATGAAAAAAAGTAGTTGTTGTAAAAGATGATGCAACGCCTGAAATAGCACAAGTACGGATAAAATTCCTTCGATTAATTTTTTGCATTAATCAACTATTAATTTGTACTAATATGATGTTTAGTATATATGATGTTATGAGGTTTATAGATGTTAACGTATTAACGATAAATATAAAGAATATATTACTATTTTTAAATATTTATTAATTCCACCACACAGATCGTGGGTACTGGAAATTAACGATCAGTGGTTCGCCAATCTTCGGCGTTGTTACGTCGAGGTGTTTTTCTGCCGCGGCTTTCAGCAACCGCTGGATGGGTTCGTTCCAGGGATGAAGGGCAAGTGAGAATTTAGCCCAGTGAACAGGCAGGATTGTCTTAGCCTGTAAGTCCTGTGAAGCCGTTGCTACTTCTTCGGGCATCATATGGATATTGGGCCAGTCTTTGCCGTATTGACCGCATTCGAGTATAGCCAGATCGAACGGGCCGTACTTGTTACCAATTTCTTTGAAATGCTTGCCGTAGCCCGAATCGCCACCCAGATAGATAGAATAGCCGTGTAATTTCAGCACATATGCCGCCCAGAGTGTTTTGCCGCGTGCAAAACTGCGCCCGAAAAATGCCGGGCCGGAACTGCCGTCAGCGAAATATCGGACGATACGTTCTGACCTTCCCACCAGTCAAACTCCACAATCCGGTCAGCCGGTACGCCCCAGCGTTCCAGATGGGCACCTACGCCTAAAGCGGTGTAGAATTTTTTAACTTTTGGAATCAGTTGGGTGATGGTTTTATAATCGAGGTGGTCGTAATGATCGTGAGACAGAACCAGCATATCGATCTCCGGCATATCATCGACACTATACACATCAGAGCCCGGATATGATTTCCCGAAAAAAGACACGGGCGATGCATAACCGCTGAATACCGGGTCAACCAGCAACGTAACGCCCTGTGATTTGATCAGATAGGAAGAATGGCCAAACCAAACAATGGTAGGTTTCTCATCGGCCAACGCTTTCAGATCGGTACGTACCGAAGGTATTGGTTTGGGTGGGGTATTGTCTTTAGGCTTATTGAGGTTCTCCCATAACAGGGCCGTATACGAAGCTCCCTGACGTAACACCTCGGTAGGTTCGGGATTCTGAAAAACGCCGTCCCGATAGTGTGGAGAGCGTTTAATTCGGTCAAGACGAATTTCAGCCGGGTTACTTCCAAAAGCGCTTTGTTGCATAAAAAGTACAGTGGCAGCAACCAACCCCGTCAAAATAAAAGCAGTAAGTATCATGGTGGTACGTAATCGTTTCATGGGGGCAAAACAGGGGTTGCCCGTGTCGGGTTCCGTTCAATCGAAGGAATGGATGAAGGGGAACAATCCCGGATAAGCGGATGTTATGCAGTTGAACCGGCCGGTTTATTGTTTAACTTTTTTTGACTAACGTTGAACAAAAAAATGATAAACCGGTTAATCAGCCATCAATCGCATACGAAAGAGCGTCCTGGCTACACGCTCTGCTGTCTGCCTGTGTTGTACACAACCTTTGTAACGACAGGTTGATTGAACTTTTTTCGATACGTTATTTATGGACACTACCCTGGTCGATGCTCCACGGGTTGCGGTGTTTCGAAAGGAACACTTCAATGCGGCACATCGTCTGCATAATCCCAACTGGTCAGATGAAAAAAATACCCGTGTGTACGGAAAGTGCAATAATCCGAACTACCATGGGCATAACTACGATCTGATTGTACAGGTAACAGGGCCGATCGATCCCGAGACGGGCTATGTCATTGACATGAAGCACCTTGGCGATCTGATTAAAGAACATATAACGGATCGTTTTGATCATAAAAACCTTAATCTGGATACCGAGGAATTTGCCGATCTGAATCCGTCGGCCGAAAATATTGCCATCGTTATCTATACTATTTTGCGTAAACAGCTGAGCGAAAGCTTGGATCTTAAAATCAGATTGTATGAAACTGAACGGAACTTCGTCGAATACCCCGTCTACTAGTACTCCGCTTAACGGTGGGACTTCTTACAATAAGGACCACAAAAACGGTCATCCGCTGGATTGCGACTGTACTGACGAACTAATCGACGAAATCGGTGATACGCATGGCGCCACGTCTATCGATACGCCCCTGCGACCGGATGCCTTTGCGCTGGATGATGACTTCAAAATCGATCTGATTGAAGAACATTTTCGCGAAATCATGAACATTCTGGGCCTTGACCTGACCGACGACAGTCTGAAAGGATCACCCCGGCGTGTTGCCAAAATGTACGTAAAAGAGGTTTTCAGCGGCCTAAATCCAGCCAATAAGCCCGAGCCAACTCTGTTCGATAATAAGTTTCGATACAACGAAATGCTCGTTGAAAAAGACATTACCGTTCAGACGTACTGTGAGCACCATTTTGTCCCGATCATCGGTAAGGCACACGTCGCCTACATATCAAGTGGTAAAGTAATTGGTCTGTCGAAGCTGAACCGGATTGTTGAATATTTCTGCAAACGTCCGCAGGTTCAGGAACGTCTGACCGTACAGATTGCCGAAGAATTGAAACGCGTTCTGGAAACGGAAGATGTTGCCGTTATTATCGACGCCAAGCACTTATGCGTTTCGACCCGGGTGTTCGCGATCTGAACAGTTCGACCATTACCTCTTCCTATGGTGGTAAATTCAAGGAAGAAGCCACTCGCCAGGAATTATTACGGTACGTTGCCCAGCCCGGCATAACTATATAAGAGAACATAAAGTTGTAGGGTCACAGTTGAGCATGGCATTGATCGATACGATCAGTTCGATGCAACTGCGACCCTACTTTTTTTATGATTTCTTATGATGCAAGGCAAAAATATTCTGATTGTTGGGGGAAACTCCGGTATTGGTTACGCGCTGGCCAACCAGCTTCAGGCGCAGGGAGCTACTCTGTTTACGGCAGGCCGACATGCACCGGAAGGCATTCAATCGACTCATATGGTCTGGGATGTTCAGCAAGCATCAGCCGCTGATGCCCTTACCCAACTTCCTGAGGCTCTGCACGGGCTGATCTATTGCCCAGGCAGTATTAATCTAAAGCCCTTTCATCGGCTTACCATCGACGATTATCGATCTGATCTGGAAATCAACGTACTGGGTGCTGTTGGTGCTATACATGCGGCTTATCTGGCCTTGAAATTGGCAAAAGGGAGCAGCGTTGTGCTGTTCAGTACGGTAGCTGCCAAATTAGGAATGGGGCTTCACTCGTCGGTATCTGTGGCTAAGTCGGCAGTAGAAGGACTAACCAAATCGCTGGCGGCCGAATTTGCACCGATCAATATTCGGGTCAACGCCATTGCTCCTTCGCTCACCGATACGCCCCTCGCGAAGAATCTGCTGAGCAGCGATGATAAGCGGGACTCGGCCAATAAACGCCACCCGCTGAATCGGATCGGTAAGCCGGATGATATTGCCAGTATGGCGGCTTATTTACTCTCTGACCAAGCCAGCTGGATTACGGGTCAGATTATCAGCGTTGACGGTGGCATGGGCTCAATAAAATAGCCCGATGCTACCCACTGGGTAGCATCGGGCTATTGGACAGTGTTTTTGGCTTTTGCCTAAACCGTTGGTCCAATACGTTCCAGTAAAGCTTTTGACTTGCGGATACCTTCGTATTCTTCCAGGCCGTTGCCTTCGTATTCAATTCCGGCGATCCCTTTAAATCCGCTGTCTTTTACGATTTTCATCATGCGGTTGTAGTCGGTTTCGACGCAGTTCCCATTGGTGTCGAAGTCGTAAAACTTCGTGGAGACACCGCCTTTGGTGTAGGGCATCAATTCTTTTACGCCCTGATAGCGGTCATATTCTTCCAGACAGGTGTGGTTGTCGCCATGCTTGATGCAGAAATTGCCAAAGTCGGGGAGTGTCCCTACGTTTTTCATATTTACCTGCTTCATCACACCGGCCAGCCACTTGCCGTTCGACGAAAAGCCGCCGTGATTTTCAACGATAATGTTGATATTCATAGGTTTGGCAAACTCGCCCAGCTTGGCTAAACTTTCGGCCGCAGCTTTGGCCATTTCTTCGGCCGTACCTTGTCCGGCGGCATTTACCCGAATGGTTTTGCAGCCTAAATACTTCGCGCACTCTACCCACTTGTGATGGTTTTCAATGGCTTTCGCCCGTTCGGCAGCATCCGGTGAGGCCATATTGCCTTCGCCATCAATCATGATGAGGTGATTGGTGATGCCATTGTCTTTACAGCGGGTCAGCAGGTCGTTGAGGTAGGTTTTGTCCTGCGCTTTGTCTTTAAAGAACTGATTGACATACTCAACGATGCTGATGTCGAACTCCTTACGGGCAATACCTGGGAAATCCAGATTGGTAATTTTCTTGCCGAACAGGGCTTTGTGCAGCGACCATTCGGCCAGTGAAATATCGAACCACATTTTTTTGGGGCAGCTTCGGCAAAGGCAGCTGGTAAAACAGCCAGACCTGCCAGTGAACCAGCAGTTTGTTTTATAAACGAACGACGGTTTAAGGCCATAACGTAATAGGTTGATTAGTTTGTAAGGTTTCGCAGCACGTACCGCGTTCCGTTTTCCAAAAGCAGGCGGTTGTACCGAAAATACTCATTTGCGTATGTTGTTGTCTGATCGGTCCAGCGCGTTGCTTTCAGAGTATGATAAGTCAATTACCTGCTTCTTTTGCTACGAACTCCAATCCCTTTTATTACCTATGCAGTTGAAAAATACGCTCGTTACGTTTGCGACTGGTGGACTCCTATTGACGACCGCACTGACGAATGCCCAGTCAGACCGAACGAGTCAGAAACCAATCTACATCAATAGCCGGGCACCGCTGGCTCCGTCGAAGTACCTTGAACTCCCACTGGGTGCTATAAAACCTAATGGCTGGCTGCATCATCAGCTCGAAATCATGCGCGATGGAGCCACGGGCCATCTGGATGAATATTACCCGAAAGTGATGAACGACAACGGCTGGCTCGGTGGAAAGGGAGATGGTTGGGAAGAAACGCCTTACTGGCTCGATGGGGCCGTTCCACTGGCGTATCTGCTGGATGACAAGGCGCTGAAAGATAAGGTGCTGAAGTATATCAACTGGACACTCGATCATCAGCGGCCGAGCGGGTTTTTCGGTCCGTTGACCAAAAAAGAAAAGGCCGGACAAAAAATGGAATCCTGCGCCGATGGCGAAGACTGGTGGCCCCGGATGATCATGCTCAAGGTGTTGCAGCAGTATTATACGGCCACCAGCGATGCACGGGTCATTCCGTTCATGACCAGGTATTTCAAGTACCAGCATGAAAATCTTAAAAGCTGCCCGCTCAAGCAGTGGACCGAATGGTCGGAGTCGCGCGGGGGCGACAATATTATGGCGGTGTACTGGCTCTACGACCGAACCGGCGATAAATTTCTGCTCGATCTGGCCGACGTACTGTACAAACAGACTACTAACTGGACCGATCTGCTGGGTGGGCGCAACTGGGCCATTGGGGCAGCTGTGAACCAGACGGACCAGAAATGGATGGACCGTCATGCCGTGAACGTAGGGATGGGGCTAAAAACACCCGCCGAATATTACCGGGGCCGGAAAGAACCTAAATACCTGACCGCCGTAAAAACGGGTTTTACCGATCTGATGACGCTCCACGGTTTGCCACATGGAATGTTTTCGGGCGATGAAGATCTGCACGGCAACGAGCCGACGCAGGGCGTTGAACTCTGCGCTATCGTTGAAACCATGTTTTCGCTCGAAGAAATCATCGGTATTACGGGTGATCCGGCCTACATGGATGCGCTGGAACGCATGACATTCAACGCGTTGCCGACCCAGACCACCGACGATTATCGATCGCGACAGTATTTTCAGATTGCCAATCAGGTGCAGGTTTCGCGGGGCGTGTTCGATTTCTCATTGCCGTTTGGTCGGGGTATGAACAACGTATTTGGCCCGTACGCGGGTTATACCTGCTGCACCGCTAACATGCATCAGGGCTGGACAAAATATGCGTCGCACCTTTGGTATGCAACTCCGGCGAAGGGCCTGGCTGCGCTGGAATATGCACCCAGTACATTAACAGCCAGGGTGGCAAATGGCGTGGACGTAACGATTCAGGAAACAACCAATTACCCGTTCGATGACCAGATTACGTTTTCGATCAGCCTGCCAAACGCTACGACATTCCCGCTTGACTTGCGGATACCGGGCTGGTGTAAGGAGGCTACAATTCTGCTGAATGGGCAGAAACTGCGTTCCGATAAAGGCGGACAGGTGATCAGCCTGACGCGAGTCTGGAAAAATGGCGATAAACTGACCCTGCAGTTGCCAATGGCAGTAACGACCAGCAACTGGGCCAAAAACTCACGGACAATCGAACGTGGTCCGCTGGTGTACGCGCTGAAAATTGAATCGGACGTAACGACGAAAGAGATTAAAGAAGAAGGGACTTATTACGAATATCAGCCGAAGAGCGTCTGGAATTATGGCCTGCCGAAAGCGCTGGTTGACGATCCTGCCAAAAACACAACGGTAACGATGAAGCCAATACCGGCCAACTTCGTCTGGAATGAAGCGAATGCGCCCATCGAAATTAAAACAACAGGTCGACGGATACCCAACTGGAAGTTGGTGGAGGGTGTAGCCCGGCAGCCTGTCACGACCCGCGAAGGCATCTACCAGGGAGAGGTTGACAGCAATGCCGAAACCATTACACTCATTCCTTACGGTTGTACCAAGTTGCGCGTGGTCGCCTTTCCGGTCGTGAAATGAGGCCCCCCTGCCCCCTGAAGGGGGAGCCGCTCAGACTGGATTGCTCCCCTTCAGGGGGCAGGGGGAATAGGGTAACCCACTAGTAACAGGGTTTATTCTCCATAGCAACGTACTTCCATCAGCGAGGCAGGGGCATGGTCGGTTTGGGGTTTGAGATGAATCGTCAGGATGCTGGTTTCGATGGGGTTTGCGAATCGAATGATAGTGCGGCTCTGGTGATTATCCGTTTGATGAGCAATCCGTTCCTGACGATCATTGCACAGAATAAATTCACAGGCACAGAACGGCGAAACCGTCTCAGGGTGAATCATAATAACCGACTCGAGCGGGTGATCGAAATCTGTATCGAACGACAGGACAACCTGGCTAAGCCGTTGTTTTTCGGGCCAGCTTACCGTAAGGGTAGGGTTGGAGTCATTTTGCCTGGCTACCCAGGCGTTGGGCTGGTTGGTTGGGCGCTGAATCCCATTTCGCACATTCTCAGGACTGAACAACCGAATGCCCGGACTGATACGTAAGGCCATGTTTTGCCCAGCGGGTCGGCGTTCAGGGCACCAGAATTCAAAGGTATCGACACCGATATCTTCTGTCGGTTCCTGCTTGCCGTAATTCGAAACCGCCGGATTGATCTTGTTAAATACCGACACTATGCCCGTAACCCGTAACTGGCTGTATTGCAGCTGAATGTGCTCGTTTTTCAGGAACGTAACAAAAACGTACTGCGGCTCGTCAAGATGGGAGTCGAAGGACAGCGTGATTTCCTGCCTGCCTTTATTGATCATCAGCGTTTTCGATTCCAGCGTTACGTCGGGTGTGTGATTGAACGACTTACTACTTCGGCGTAATTCAACCGTTAAGGTCGTGTTACGGTCGGCAGTAACGAAAGCTGTTAATGCGGGGATGGGGCCAGTGGGGAGCGGCAACATCTGCGCGGCTGACTGCATTAGGGCAAGCAATGGTCCATCGGGGGGTAAGTCGCTCAAAACGAATTCGCTGGAAGCGGTCAGAGTGGCTTGCCCGACAAGGTTTTTCTCGTCCTGCAACTGAAGACCGGGGATGTGCTGCCCAGCTTTCAGAAGTTCCTGCTGAAGCTGCTGCATCTGCGCGGGCGCAGTCAGGTGGCGGGGGAGCGATTGATTACGCGTGCATAAGGCAGCGGCCATACCTACGGCCTGCGCTACGTGGGCGCCTGTAGCCATGACCCGCGATGACCCGAACGCTACGTGTGAGGCACTGATGATACGTCCGGCCAGAAACAGATTGGCGATATTGTGGCTGTAAAGGCAGCGGTAAGGGATCTGATAAATTCCTTTACTATGCCACTGATTGCAGCCCGGCTTCTCCGAAAAAATACCATCGGCAGGGTGTAGATCGATGCTCCAGCCACCAAAGGCGACGGCGTCGGGATGCGTACGCTGTTCAACGACATCCTGCTGCCGGAGCATATAATCGCCCTCAAACCGGCGGCTCTCCCGCTTGCCGGGAATCTGACCGACCCACTCCAAAGTCATGGTTTCGGCTTCGGGAAACTGACCAGAGTTTTTGATATAATTCCAGACGCCATACACTACCTTCCAAAGCTCCCACTTGATGGTTTCGGTATCGTGAACGGTATCCAGCCGGCCGCCATATTCAATCCACCAGAGCTGGCAACCGTACTCCTGTGCGTTAAACCGTTTATAGCGTGGAATTTTGGTGATGTCGTCCAGCGCGTAGGCGGGGGGCACAAATCGGACCGGTCGTCCGGTATCCTTCGTGTAGAAATACAGCGAATGCCCCAGCAGCTCGCCATACTCCGCCGATGGCGCAAATTTTTCGCCAAATTCGTCCCGGCTCTCGGCACCCATCCGAAAGGCAGCGCCTGCCTGAAACGCCACAATTCCATCGCCCGATGCGTCGCAGAACAGGGGTGCTACCAGGTCGTAGAGCGTGCTGTTCTGACTACAAAACGCTTTTAAACCGCTGATTGTGTCGGTAGTAGCTTTCTCCACTTCGTAAACGGCCGTGTTCAGGAGCAACGTAATGTTCGGTTCCAGCACGACTTTTTCGAGCAGAATCGTATCGAAAATCAGGGGATTTCCTTCCGGGTTACGATACAGGTTTTCGAGCAGTAATTCGTCGATAACGCCCCCTTCGCGCGCCCACCGGTTGTTGTTACCCATATGCGACGTAGCGCCCAGCACCCACAGCCGGACTTCGGAGGATGAATTGCCGCCCAGTACGGGCCGATCCTGAACCAGCACGACGCGTATACCCGCCCGAGCTGCTGTGATGGCGCAACAAACCCCCGATAATCCGCCACCGACAACAATCAGATCGGCAGTGTGGCGAATGGTTTTCAGCGTACGTTTATCAGTTGCCTGTTCGTGTATCATTCGTTAAATCGAAGGTTTGTGAGAGAATAGAAAAGCCGGTGGGTTTGACAATTTCAATCGGTAAGGTTTTGTCAAATCCACGTACAGGAATGAGTAAATCAGTGCTTTGGCCGGGTTGCAAAGTTGGAATAGCAATAGAGCCGCCGGGGGTTTTGAGTGTGTATTGCTGAATGAGGTAAGCGGGAAAATCACCTCTGGCTGTTACACGAAGCTTTAAGCCATGCACGCCCGCCGGACCGGGCTCCCAGCTAATTTTTTCAACCGTAACGGGCGCCATGCCCGTCTGGTGGGCTTTGTACAACGGGCGCTTCGTACGGTCCAGATGAACTAGTCCCCAGGGACGCGTACCGTCTGGATTCGTACCGTTGTGCCGACTCAGATAATCATTATACGACCACCACGACGCCCCCACTACATAAGGCAAGGGCCGGATATCGCTCAGGAATTTCTCGATGTAGCTTATTTGTCCGGCTTCCGTGTCTTTGCCATCCGCCCGCGTACCGTATTCACTAACGAAAATGGGTTTTTCAGGATACAGGGAATGGATGTGTTTCAGTACGTTGGCGTGGTTGCCATACGTATTGGTCGAGATAAAATCGCAGTACTGACTGGCTTCATCCTCCGGCTTTTTCGGCAGAATATTCAGCCGCATCGACGCAAACGTAAACAGCCGTGTGGGATCGAGTTCACGACCGTAGGAAATCATATCTTTGGTCCAGCGCTGCCCGGCGGGTTGCTCAGACAGGTACTCGTTTCCCACACTATAGGCGATCACGCAGGGGTGGTTCCAGTCGCGCTCAACCATCTCGCGAAACTGCTGCCGAAACTTCGTCCGGATGGTGTCGTTATCCATTTCGCGGGGTGTCAGTTGCCAGTTACCAGCTTCGGCAATGATGAGCATCCCATTGCGGTCGGCCCAGTCATACACGCTTTCAGAAGGTGTATAGTGGGTTAGCCGGTGAAATTCCATACCCGCTTCTTTCATGAGCCGCATGTCTTTTTCAACGACCCAGTCCGGTTCCAGCGAGCCCAGTTGCGCGTAATCAACAACCCGGTTTCCACCCGCCACCTTGATGGGCTGACCATTGAGCAGCAGCTGAGCGTTACGTACTTCCAGCGTGCGAATGCCAAAATGGGTCTGAACGGTGTCGGCGGCCGCTACAAGCTGAAGCTCGTATAACGTCGGCTGGTCAATACTCCAGAGCTTTACGTCGGTTGCTTTCAGCGTTGTTGTGGCCTCCAGGGTAGACGTTTGATTGCCCGGTACGCTGGGAGCAGATTGTTTCCAGGTCAGGGCGATGGGTTTCCCGCTCTGGGTTACCCGGAATATTACCCTGGGCGAAGCTGATTGGTTGCCCGTGTTCCGAATGCGCGTTTTTATGGCTAACGTAGCCGTTCCTTTTGCCAGATCGGGCTTTGCTTCCACTTTCACATTCTCGACATACACCTCGGGTTTAACAGTCAGATAAACCGGACGTATGAGCCCACCATAGTTCACCCAGCCGGGAAACGGGTCATTGGGTTGGTTATTGTCTTTGGCGCCGGGTATGGTTCCAACTCGCCACGTATTGTTATCGATGGAAATAGCAAGGGTATTGCTGCCCGATTTCAAAAAATCCGTTACGTCGAAATGGAAGGGGGTATACCCGCCTTCGTGCGTCCCTACTTTCTTATCATTGATCCAGATCGAGGTTTTATAATAGGCCGCGTCGAAATGGAGCAGAACCCGATTGCCTGCGGTTGGCTGCCACGGAAAATTACGGCGGTACCAGACAAGACCGGTATAAAACTGAAACCGAGGATCAACGGAAAAGCAATGGGGCACAGTCACTTTGTCCCAGTGGCCAAGAGGGGCACCCTCCTGATACCATTTGCCTCTTTCGCCTACTTCCATAGGGTCCATAGCAAACGACCATTCGCCATGCAACGGAATCGCTTTAGGGTCGCGAAGGGTGTACTGGGCATTGGCCGCACTTGATAGGCAAAGCAGAACGAGAAAGGCGAGAACGTATCGAGTGGGTGTCATAAGTGGGTGAAAAACAACCTGTCGGTCGGATAATCTTTATATTTGTATAAATGAATTACGTGATGGCTGATTTAGCGACACCTGCGAAACTGAGTAACCTTCAACTAGAGCTTCTGAAACTTTATCCATACGCTGTCTCGGAGAAGGAGCTAAACGAGATTCGGCTTTTGCTGGCTGATTATTTCTCGCGAAAAATTGATAACGAAATGAACCAGTTATCACAGGAAAAAGGGTGGACCGAACGAACCATTGAAAATTGGAAAAGTGAGCACATGCGCAGCCCCTCTGTTCAATGAGAGTTGTTTTAGGTATTAATGTGCTGCTTATCTCGCTTCCCGTTACGTCAAAATATCGACCAATTTTTGATGCCTTAAAAGCGGATGTTTTTGAGCTAATTGTGAGTAATGATATCTTATCAGAGTACCATGAGAAACTGGCTGAGAAAACCTCCCCCTCGGTTGCGGATAATGTCATAAAGCTCCTTCTCTCGCTGGAAAATTGCACCTTGCAGGCGGTGTATTTTGAATGGCAACTAATGTATAATGACCCCGATGACAATAAGTACGTTGACTGCGCACTAGTTGCCAATGCAGACCATCTAATTTCTGAGGACCGCCATTTTTCTATCCTTCGTGACATAGATTTTCCTCGGTTATCAGTTATTTGAGTTGACGAATTTCTTGATTGGCTCGGGGCCTGATACGCTTACCCGTTGAGCCGCTCGCCAGGGAATCAGAGCCGCCAGCAATATGACGCCACCGATTCCTGCTGTAATGCCACCGCCAATGCTGGCTAGCGTACTTAATCCAAACAGCATCAGCGCCGTAAAAGCCAGTGCTCCAGCAATAACCTGGAGACCAAAGCGGTTCTGCTGACGTACTGCCTGCGCTTCTTCGGCGGATTCCGTCTGAGCCTCATCACGCTTTAACTGTCGAGCTGATAGATACTGATAATACTCCTTTGCTTCCGTTCCTTTCGATCGTTCCCACAGTTCGTAGCCCAGCAGGAGCAGAAGCGGGAGCCCGACACCAATGGCCGTTTCCCAACTGCGGGTTAGCTTGTAATCGAACAGAAGAGGCAGAAGAATTTTGCAGAAAAGATTGACGGCAAGACCAAGGGTTGTGATCCAGAGGGTAGCCCGGCTGGTTAGCCGTTTCGAGAAGAGTGCCCAGAGCGGAGGAGCCAGTAACGGACCGCCCGATATAGCCGAAATACTCAGCACGACTTCAACCATACCACCCGCTGCGGGCACGAGCAGGGCAATGCCAATCATACCCAGCCCAAAGACCCACGACGACCCCCGCGCTACCCGAATCAGTTGTCTGTCAGATGCCTGAGGATTAATTAGCCCTTTGTAGATGTCATTCGTAAACACGGCCGAAACGACATTAAGCGCGGTATTGGCACTGGCAGACGTAGAGAAATACATGCCCGTCAGCATGAGACCCAGCAAGCCCGGCGGTAACACAAGCTGACAGATTTTGAGATACGCGTTTTCCGTGTCCAGACCCGTCAGCGCGGGGTTGATGACCTGGTAAATCATGGGCGGCAGCATCCAGATGACAGGGCTGATCAGGTAGAGACCCGCAAACAGAAACGCTACTTTTCGGGCTGATTTCGGACTGTCGACGCTGGTATACCGTTGCACAAAGGTCCAGTTGCCGCCAATGTAACAGATGTGATACAGCACAAAAGCCAGCACGAAGCCGATGGTGTATTCGCCGTTTAGGAGACCGAAGAAATCGTCGGGCACCTGCTGAATAAAGCCGGAAAAGCCACCCACTTTTCCCAGCGACAGCGGAAGCAGAATAAACACAGCCGCCGACAGCACCACAAACTGCAGAATATCGGTCACCATAACGGCCCATAACCCACCAACGGCCGTATACGCAATCATGAAAAGGCCGAGTCCGATGGTACAGGGCACCAGCGGCAAATTCAGTGACGAACTAACCAGCTTCGCAACCGGATACAGCACCGACCCTTTAATGAAGATGGAAACCAGCGTGAAGATGAAAATGTACGCTTTTTGTACGGTTAGACCCAATCGCTCACGGATAAACTCGGCGGCCGTTAAGGCCCCGGCGGCTTTCCAGCGCGGAGCCAGATACTGGCCCGTTACCAGTGCCCCGATGCACATGGTCCACTGAATGGTAATGGCGACCCACCCGTATTTGTAAGCGATGCTCCCCCACGCAACGAACGTACCGGCTGAGAAAAACTCATGAACAACGATAGCCCACCGATAAACCAGGGTACGGCTTCCCCACCCGCAAAAAAGGATTTCAGGTTCCGGCCCGTTCGGGCAAACAGCAACCCAATGCCGAGCACAAACGCGGAGAAAATAACAATGACTGCGGTATCGATGGTTGTATTCATGAACGGGGTTATCAGCTTACTGTAAATCTACTGCCAGTACTTCCTGCCCAAAACCTCCCAAGGTCAGGGAGATACGTTCCGGCGCAACGGCTTGATTCGTTGTTAATCGCTTTATGGCTGCAATACGTTTGTTCATAACGGCGGGGTTCAGGTTGATGGCTGTCGTCGTTTCCTGCGACCGATTATTGAGCAGAATAACGTAGAGCCGGGTCTGCCGCGGTGACTGAGCCAGTATATAATCAATAGCAGGACTGTCGGCCTGAACCAGTCCTTCCTGAATCAATAGACCGGCTTTTTCCCCATAAACCGTTCCCGGAGCAAATCCGTACGTCTGGTGCGGCCCTACTTTAGGCGTTACAAACCCGCGTGGGAAGGACACTTTCCCGCCCGACCGCAATTCGGCTTCGGCCATGAGGTAGTCGGTCAGCCACCCAATCTGCCACCACGCATGGTGCGGGTATGGTCCGGCTCCCCGGTTCATGGCGCTCCAGTAGTAAGAGGCAACGCTTGTCTTGGCGTCTACAAAAGCGTCGCGGCCAATAGCACCCGCACGAGCCATATCAGCAAAGATCGGTTCGTGCGTCAGGGCATACATACGGAGAAATAAGCCCGCATGGCTGCATAATTGGATCGGTCCACCCCGGTTTGCTGACCCGAAAATACCGCCATGCTCAAAGCTCAGGCCTGTCTGACTGATTTCCCAGTCTTCGCGTGGAACCCCGTTGACAGTTTTGAGGGAGTGGCTGGCAATCGGGTGGGTGTAAATGGAAGTGGTATAAACTTTCGCGGCCGTAATCGCAGCCTCCCTGTAACGAGCGTCTTTTGTCAGGTCGTACAAATCCAGCATGGCCTGCGCCGACTGACCCGTAGCAAAATCGGGAGCGTAGCGGGCATCCCCACAAACACCCAGAAAACTTCCCGTTTCGATGGCGTTTTTGATAAACCAGTCTGCGCCTTTTCGGGCCGCTGTCAGGTATTTGGGGTCGTTGAGTAACCGATAGGCCACAATCAGGCCGTAGAACGTTGGACGCACATCCTGAATATCCCTGAACGCTTCCTGTTCCGAATGTCGGTCGTAGGCCACCGCCCAGCTTCCATTCGGTTTTTGCCAGGTCAGCAACCGCTCAGCACCGAGCCGTAAGCGTTCTTTTAATTCAGCATTCGACGGCTCAAACAGAAGCATATTGCCAACGTCGAGCAGGGTGTAGTACGTCAGCGCAATCGGTTCAACCACTTCGCCCCATTCTTCCACAAACTTTTTGGATTTGGCGAGATAGTACTGCCCAACAGCCGCGCCTTTGAAAAAACCGTCAGTGGTCTGCTGTTGAACGAGTTTGAAATTCAGGGCATACGGCAATACGTTCTGGGTTAGCAGCGGGTCTTTTGTGGCATATGCCAGCATCCACATAGCGCCGTAATCGGAGTTTTTCATGGCGTCTTTGTTAGAGCCTACTACACCACCCAGATACGACTGCGCCCCAATTTTTTTGCCTTCAAATTCCTCAATATTCCACATCGAAGTTTTAGGGTCGGTGAGGTAATGGTGCATTTTCTCGATACGGTCGGTCAGCGACTGTTTGCTCTGACGTAACGCCAATGTTTCCTTAAACTGATAAATATCGTAGACCGCATGATTCAGCGCCTTGAACCAGTCACCGTCGGTCAGGCTGTACCGAAACGAATAGCTGACCGATTCCCCTTGTTTCAACGCCGATTTTGGTTCGCCAAGAATCGGGAAGTACAGCGTCGGCGAAAGCTGCGCTTTGCGGTTCATGTGCGACAGGCCGATGTTCCAGTTTGTTTGGGTGCTTTTATCGCTGGCCCACGGATCGCGTGCCAGTCCCGGCTCGGGAATAACCGACAGCGTAAGGCCACTTTTGGTCGTTATCATCGGGCATAACGTACTGGCACAACGCTCGCGGTAAACGGCGGGTAGCGTCGGAATACCATGTCCATAGGCATAGGCAAGCGCGAAATTTTTCTGAAACCGGTTTCCCTGAAAATAGCCGGGAACCGTTGCCCAGGCCAGGTTCTGTTCCGACGTACTGGCCAGCGTGGGGCTGGCGAGCGAAAAATAGCCTTCTTTTTTAGGACTGATGGTTTGCTTTACCTGGATGTCGGACGGAAACTTCGGATCGATTGTCCATTCCGTCGTAATCGTTGCTACGTCGGTTTCTTGCCGGAACATCAGGTTGTTGCCCATCTGTTTTGCCTCTTTCGGAAAAAAATGGATCGCCTGGCCGGCTGTGTTGAGCGAAACCGGATTTGTACTTTCCGCCCATTGGGTTTGCTGATAATGGTATTTAGGCCCCGGAAACTCTTCGCCCGTTATGGATTTGAATGTCGTATCAGGTTTGTCGGCGGGTTTTTCGGCCGCATACAGTAGTGTATTCTCGCCCGAAGGGGTCGGCAAATTTACCCATTGACTTCCTTTCCGGACCGCCAGTTGTCCGATTGTCCAGCCTTTCGGACTGGCATTCCAGATGACTTTGATACGGTCGTTCGTCAGCGATACCGTTTTGTCGGATTGCGCACGCGTTGTCAGCGAAGCGATCCAGCAGAGGAGTATAACCGTATTTTTCCAGATAGAAGGCATTGAAAAGAGGGATTGAAGTTAGGTTTGTTCAACGTTCCGAAAGTTTACTACCTTCTCGGGAAGTTAGCAGGAATCGGGCGCTTATTTCCAGTCTGGGTTCTGATCCAGTTTCGGATTGGCGTTCAGTTCATCCTGTGGAATCGGAAAATATTTGTTTTTAGTCTGGATCGGCCGTGTTGGGTAAACCGTGTTGACCGCTTTCGGAATGACCGTGAGGTATTTGCCCGTACGGGTAAGGTCATACCAGCGGTCGCCTTCGGCAAAAAATTCCCAGGCCCGTTCCTGAATCACAGCATCGATAAAGGCATCCTTACTCAGACCCGTTTGCAGATCAGGTAAGCCTGCCCGTTTCCGAACCGTGTTGATATACCCATAAGCCGTTGACGTTGCGCCATTCAGTCGGGCTTCGGCTTCGGCAGCAATCAGGTACATATCGGCCAGACGTAATATCGGAATGTTTGGAATCAGGCCGATGGTCGAAACGGGGTCCTGGTATTTTTTGATCAGAACACCGTCGGCGGTAATTGGCGTTACGTTCTTCTGCGCTACGATTTTGCCGCTTTTGTCGACGTAGTTTGTATCCAGGAGCAGTCGACGTTTATCAGTTGGGTCAAACGACCTGTAAAACGACATATAGGCAAACATCGACCCGAAAGTTGTTTTGCCGTATTCCGGTCCGGCGCTTCCGGCAGGACCACACAGGCCCGTTAACTGGTGCGAACGACCCGGCGAAATAGGGTCAACTTCATAGGCCCACATATTCTCAATCCGGGCGGCATCTTCCTGATCGTATCTGTACACGTTACGTACATCGGGCATGAGCGCGTACTTCCCCGACGTAATAACAGCCTGTGCCTTTTCGAGCGCTTTGGCCCAATCTTCATTGTACAGAGCGGCCTTGGCATACAGGGCATTTACAACCTCTTTACTGGGCCGCCCTTTATCGACAGCCGGAAAAGAAGGCAGCCCGGCATTGAATGCCTGATCTAAATCGCTGTAAATCTGCTTGTACACATCCGCTCTGCTACTTTTCCCGACAATGGCATCGGCCTGCGAATACGACGGCGTGGTTTTGAGAGGAACATCGCCAAAGTTTTTCGTAAGCGCCCATTCGTAAAAGGCCCGCAGAAAATAGGCTTCACCGATTATCTGTTTTTTTCGCGTTTCGTCCATATTGGCGCTGGGTACTTTGGCAATGATCCAGTTGGCTTTTTCAATACCATCGTAGCCTGAAATCCAGATTTGCTGCGGTGATTCGTTCGTTCGGGAATTGCTCTTCTGAACGGTATAATTGATGTCGTACGTAAACAGAGTGAGCGTATTCCGGCCGACAACGCCCCGCGGGTACGTCTGGTCGTCGCTGAAATCGGGGACCAGCGTCATAGCCGGGCCGCTGTACATATCTGCCAGTGGGTCGTAGGCAGCAATCAGTCCTTTTTCGGCATCAGAAGCCGTTTTGTAGAACGCTTCGGTGTAGATGGACGAATAAATGGATTCATCTAACTGGCAGGACGTCAGGCAGAAAATAGTGAGTATAGGGATGAGAATTTTTTTCATAGATAATGATCGAGTTGTTAAATGATTGAATGATAGGATGATTGAAGTGCTCGAAACCTATGCGAACCCATTCAATCATTCAACAACTCAATCATTCTATCATTAATTAAAACGTTACCTGCAAACCGCCCAGGAATGACTTGGCTTGTGGGTATACCAGATTGTCGACGCCGACGGTTGTGTTGGAGCCTCCATACGTATTGACTTCTGGATCGAAGCCGCTGTAGTTGGTGATGGTGAACAGGTTGTTGGCACTCACGTACACCCGAATCTGCTGAATTCCCTTGATGCGGGGGAGGGTATACCCCAGCGTTATGTTCTTACAGCGCAGATACGACCCATCTTCCACTACGTAGTTGGTTACCGGAAGCCGCCCCCCTGAAACCCGCTGACGTACTGGTTATTCGGATTGGTTGGCGACCAGCGGTTCACAAGCCCCGCCAGCATATTCCGTTGGCCCAGCGGGTTTTCGAACGAAAGTCGGCTGACGTTGTAAATGTCGTTGCCCTGTGAACCCGACAGGAAGGCGTTGAAATCGAAATTTTTGTACGATAAACTGGTGGAGAAACCGTAGATGAATTTGGGGTTAGGGTTACCAGTGATGACCTGATCGGCTGAAGAAATCGTACCATCTCCATTCACATCTTTTACTTTCTGGCCACCCAGCCGCCCGTCGTAGCCCGGCAGAATCGTTTCGCCGGTTTGGTTGATTCCGTCGAAAACATACGTCTTGAACAGGCCGAGTGGGCTGCCTACTTTTAGAATGGTATAGGCCGTAACAAAACGCTCCTGCGTGGTACCTCCATCCAGATCAAGCACTTTGTTTCGATTGATCGTCATATTACCCGATACGTTCCATTTCAAAGGACCATCCAGAATGCGGGCATTGACGGCCAGTTCAAGCCCTTTGTTCTGAAGCGACGCAAAATTGCCCGTAATGTTGGCGTAGCCCGAACTCAACGGCAGGGTTTTTACGTAGAGCAAATCCTTCGTGGTTTTTTCGTACACATCCACGATCAGGCTGATGCGGTTGTTTAAGAGCCCCACGTCAAGACCAATATCGGTATGCGCCGAACGTTCCCAGCGCAGGTCGGGGTTGGCTATCCCCGAGGGGTTAATACCAATCTGATACGTATGGTTGATGTTGTAATCGCTGCCCGGATTTGGCGCCGACACCGTTGCCAGCGACTGGTACGGATTTATACCGCCCGCATTTCCGGTTATGCCGTAGCTGGCCCGTAGTTTCAGGTCAGAGAGCCAGGAAAGATTTTTGGCAAATGATTCTTCAATAATTCGCCAGCCTGCTGATACTGCCGGAAACAGCCCGTATTTGTGATTTGCCCCGAACTTGCTCGACCCATCGACCCGGGCGGTCAGGTCCAGAAAATATTTGTCTTTAAAACCATAATTAAGCCGTGCCAGGTACGAATCCAGCCGCTGGCGTGTGCGATTGCTGCTGATCGTACGGGTCAGGGCGAGTTGCAGGGCTTCGTTCTGCGTAGCATCGTTGGGGAAACCCGTCGCGTTGAGCGTGTTGGAATTAAACAACTCGGCCTGGGTTGCAAATACGCCGGTCGCTTTGAAGGAGTGATGCTGGGCAAACGTATGGGCGTATGTCAGAATGCTCTCGTGCAGCAGCGATACGTTGTTTGTGTTGAGTTTGCTCCCGGAGCCGGAGTTGTCGTTCAGATCTGTTTTGCTAACGATGGATCGGGGGAATACGTATCCCGAAGGCTGTTCTGTAAGTCCACGTTAAACGACGCCCGGTACGTTAATCCTTTCAGCAGTGTCGCGTCGCCATACACATTCGCGAGCGTTCGGCGAATTCCCGTCTGATTCAGGATAGCGGTAAAATTCAGTGGGTTAACCACTTCCCGGTATTGACCATTAGCCTGTTCGCCAAAGGGAAAAATGGAGCCATCGGACCGGTAAGGCTGCAAGGTTGGCGGTGCGCCGAGTGCCGCACCCAGTACCGAACCTGTCACTACGTCGGCGTCGCCAACCGTTTGCGATCCTGTTGTAACCCCCGAATTAATGGCATAACTACCTAAAATACTGGTGCCTATTTTAAGCCAGTTGCTGATGCGATGATCGACGTTGAGTCGCAGCGAATAGCGCTGAAAGGCCGAGTTGATAATAATCCCCTGCTGGTTGAAGTAGTTGAGCGACAGCGCTAGCTGGGTTTTGTCGTTCCCACCATTTATGGATAACTGGTGGTTCTGAATGGGCGCTTCGCGGAAAATGATATTCTGCCAGTTGACACCTTCACCAAGCGATGCGGGATTGGAATAGTAATTGTTTTTGAACACCTCATTCTCCAGTTGGGCAAACTGGGCTGCGTTGAGTACCGGCAGAGTTTTATTCACTTTCTGTACCCCATAGTAGCTGTCGAACGTAACACGGGTGGCTCCTGTCTTGCCACGTTTGGTCGTGATCAGCACAACGCCGTTTGCCGCTCGGGAACCGTAAATGGCTGATGCCGAAGCATCTTTCAGGATTTCGACCGATTCAATGTCGTTGGGGTTGATGGTTGACAGTGGACTGACCGTGGTAACCCCGTCGGTCGGGCTGCTGTTTGAAATCTGAATGCCATCAATAACGTAGAGCGGCTCCGAATTACCGTTGATCGAATTTGTTCCGCGAATCCTGACGCTGATATTCCCGCCGGGCGCTCCGGTATTTTGCGTGACCTGTACCCCGGCCACCCGCGCCTGCAAGCCCTGCGCAACGTTGGCAACGGGAGTTTGCACCAACTCCGTCGATTTGACAGATGCAATTGAGCCTGTGGTTTCAATTTTACGCTGGGTACCGTAACCAACCACCACAACCTCATTTAAGGCGCGATCATCTGACTGGAGCGTAACGTCGAACGTGGTTCGATTCCCGACGGTCAATTCCTGCGTTACGTAGCCAATATACGAAACGGTCAGTACGCCATCGGCGGGTACGTTGGGGAGTGTGTAGCGGCCCTCCGTATTGGTGGTGGTACCCCGCTGGGTATTCTTCAAAACGACGCTAACACCCGGTAGGGGAGCGCCATCGGAGCCTATAACTCGCCCGCTGACGGTGCTCGTTTGCGCCATTACGTCGGTCCAGGCCCCCAGCACGAACAGATGCAGGATAACGAGTAGCTGTAGTAGTTTTTTCATTGAAAAGGGTTTGTAGGAATAGTACAATTTTATGATCGTGATGGCTGAAACAGGTTTTATTCGAGCTTCTATATACTAAAGGGCCTATATACCTGCAGAAATGAGCCTCTTTGGTATACTATGGTTGAATCTAAGCTCTCAATCAGCTTTTGACAAGAATTATTTTAATTATTTTATTGGAAACGTTTCCAGTTTTCGTTGGAAACGTTTCCAATTTTCCGCAATATTTACGATCGGTATTTGACGAACAAAGTGCATTTATAAAAAAAATACAAATAATGAAATCGCATCAAACGACCATAATTGATATCGCCAGGCAGCTTAATCTGTCGAACGCAACCGTATCGCGGGCACTAACCGGACACCCGCATGTGAATGCCGATACGCGCCGACGTGTACTTGAACTGGCGGAACAGTTGAATTATCAGCGTAACCAGGTCGCGATTTCCCTGCTGACCAATCAGACGCATACCGTTGGCATTATGGTCCCGGAATTTATTTCGTATTTCTTTCCGAAGGTGATCATTGGGGCACAGGAAGCGCTGGCCGAAGCAGGCTATAACGTAGTGATTTGCCACTCGAATGAGTCGTACGAAACCGAAGTGACGAATGCTCGGGCGCTATTAGCCAGTCGGGTCGATGGGTTGATTGTGTCGCACACCAAAGAGACCCGTAACTTCGATCATTTCCGGCAATTTCAACGGCAGGGAACGCCGGTTGTGTTTTTTAACCGGGTGTGTGAAGATATGGACGTATCGAAGGTGGTTGTCGATGATTACGCGGGCGCGTTTGAAGCCGTTGAACACCTGATCCTGACGGGTCGTCGGCGAATTGCTCATCTGGCCGGCCCCAATACGTTACCCAACAGCCGAAATCGGCTCAACGGCTACCGGGATGCGCTGCTCAGACACGGTATTCCTATTGAGCAGGACCTGATTATTTCGTACGACCTCACGCTGGAAAAGGCGAATATCTACGTCAATCATCTGTTGAATCTGGCTCAGCCACCTGACGCACTGTTTGCCATCAATGATCCAACAGCCATTGAAGCCCTGACGGTTATCAAAGGCAGAGGACTGCGCGTTCCCGACGACGTAGCGGTGGTTGGATTCAGCAATGACCCATTAGCCGCTCTCGTTGAGCCGGGTCTGACTACCGTTGTGCAACCTGTGCATGAAATTGGCCAGCAAGCCGCCCGACTTCTAGTCGAACAACTCACCGACCGCGACGTAGATGTGGCACCCAAAACGGTGATTTTGCCTACGTATCTGGTTGTTCGTGGCTCAACTCAAAAACAGTGATGACTAACTAGCTGGTGGTGTTGGTGTAACCGTGGTGTCGGGTTTGAGAACCCAACTAATATCATTAGAATCGAAAGAATCGCTGACAGAAACCCGCTTTCTTCGTAATTTGCCAGTGTTCGCCCATTTTCAAGCCAATGATTTCGTTCAAAACCATTGAAGAGGCCCACGACCGCATCCGGCCTTTTATTCACCGAACCCCCGTATTCACCAACAAAACCATCAATGGGCGTGTGGGGGCAGAGTTGTTTTTCAAATGCGAAAACTTCCAGAAAATAGGCGCGTTCAAAGCGCGGGGTGGTCTCAATGCCATCTTGCAGGTAGTCGCTAATCAGGAGGGGAAAGCCATCACAACACACTCGTCTGGCAACCATGCGCAGGCCGTAGCATTTGCCGCCCGGCAGGTAGGCTTGCCAGCGTATATCGTTATGCCTCGAACAGCCCCACGTGTCAAGAAGGAAGCGGTTCTCGGCTACGGAGCTGAAGTAATCGAGTGTGAGCCAACGCTGGAAGCGCGTGAAGCAGGCGTCCGGGAGGTTATCGAACGAACGGGTGCTGTGCTGGTGCATCCCTTTGACGACGACCGGGTGATTGCCGGACAGGCCACCGCTACCAAAGAATTGATTGAAGATGCGGGTTTGCAGAAATACGATACCGAGCGTCCCTTTGATACGATTCTGGCGCCCGTGGGTGGGGGAGGGCTACTCAGCGGTACGTCGTTAGCTACGCATTACCTATCGCCCGAAACGCGGGTTATTGCCGCTGAGCCTGAGGGGGCAGCTGACGCTATCCTGTCCTTTCACTCCGGTATTGTTGAGAAAGCGCCGTATATCAAAACCATTGCTGACGGCCTGATGACCACCCTGAGCGACCGTACACTAACGATTATTCGTGAGCACGTAACGGATATTCTGACCGTTTCAGATGATGAGATCATTGCCGCTATGCGACTGGTTTGGGAGCGAATGAAAATCATTATTGAACCCTCATCGGCAGTGCCGCTGGCAGCTGTTCTGAAACATACAGATCAGTTTGCCGGTCAGAAAATCGGGATTATCGTCACGGGCGGGAACGTCGATTTGGGCAAGCTACCGTTTTGATAGATGTATGATTACTATCCGCTCCATTACGCCCGAACAGACGTATCCGCTTCGGCACAGTGTACTCTGGCCCGATAAGCCATTCGATTACGTAAAGGTGGAAAATGATCAGGAGGGTCAGCATTTCGGGGCCTTTTTGCTGGATGAATTAGTGGCGGTGATCTCTTTGTTTGTCGAAGGCAACGAGGCTCGTTTCCGCAAGTTTGCGGCTCGACCCGATCGTCAGCGGCAGGGTATCGGGACGCAGTTACTCAACCACGTAATGGCTGAAGCCCGGCGATCAGGCGCTACAACTATCTGGTGCGATGCCCGGCTTGATGCTGCTGATTTTTACCGACGGTTCGGGATGGAAGCGGTTAGTGAGGTATTTTACAAGGGACCGATTCCCTACGCCAAATTTTCCCGTACCTTGTAAGCACTCCATTTTCTAAACCTCTATTTACCCATGAAATCATTTCTGACAATTCTGCTGGGTATGAGCCTAGTGATACTCGCTACAAGCGCCAACGCACAAACAGCATCGACTACGGATTCGACAGCGTTGAAAGCGTATGCGGGTTCGTATTCATTTGACAGCGATAGCCCGGTCAAGAAATATGTAGTTACCGCTGAAAAAGGCGACCTGTATGGTGCCGCTGATGATTACGGGAAAAACAAATTAGTGAAGCAGGACAAAGCCGATACGTATAAATCGACCAGCTCGTACGGTTCCGTCATTACGTTTGTTCGGGATGCCGCTACTAAAGCCGTAACGGGTTTTACGATGGCTATACAAGGGTCGGAAATGACGGCTAAGAAAGATAAGCCATAACTAAATAATTGCTCAGAGAGTTGAGTAGTTGGATGCCTGTATACACTCTGTTCGGCACATAAGCTATGCCGCCGGTATACAGCTCCGTAGAAAAAACTTACTCAACGATGAAAACAACCACTTCTTTGCTGACAGCCGCTGCGCTGTCGGTAACGCTACTGGCTTGCAACCAGAAAAAAGAATCGAATCAGACCGAGGACGCAGTTGCTACGGCAGACACAACGCTTGAACTGCCTGCTCCTTACGCTACCAAATCGGCCAAAAATTTCAGCAACGTACTGGGTTGGCCAACCGGCAAAACACCGCAGGCACCAGCAGGCTTTACGGTCACGGCATTTGCTCAAGATCTGAAGAGCCCCCGCTGGATATACGAAGCACCCAATGGCGACATTTTCGTGGCGGAGGCCAATACCGAGCAAAACGGTATCAAAGAAGATGTGATTAATGCTGTATCGGGTAAGAAGAGGTCGCAACGGTCAGGCACCAGCGCCAACCGTATTACCCTTTTCCGGGATACCAATAAGGATGGAAAACCTGATCTGAAAGAGACGTTTCTGGCAGGCCTTAATCAACCGTTCGGGATGCTCGTTCTGGGCGACCATTTCTACGTAGCGAATACGGACGGGTTGATGCGGTACGATTATAAAGCAGGGCAAACGAAAATTACTGCACCGGGTAAAAAAATACTGAACCTGCCCGCTGGCGGCTACAACAACCACTGGACGCGCAACCTGCTGGCTAGTCCAGACGGGAAGAAAATCTATGTCTCGGTGGGGTCGGGCAGCAATGTGGCTGAACATGGAATCGACAACGAGAAGCGCCGGGCGAATATTCTGGAAATAAATCCCGACGGAACCGGCGAACGAATCTACGCCAGCGGCCTGCGCAACCCGGTTGGTATGGATTGGCAACCCGCCACAAAAACGCTGTATGCAGCTGTGAATGAACGCGATGAGCTAGGCGACGAACTGGTGCCCGACTACATGACGAGCGTAAAAGAGGGTGCTTTTTATGGCTGGCCTTATGCGTATTTTGGACCTCATGAAGATCCGCGCCGGAAAGGAGAACGCCCTGATCTGGTCCAAAAAACGATTGTGCCGGATGTACCATTAGGGTCGCATACGGCTTCGCTCGGATTAGCTTTCTACGATAAAACGGCTTTTCCGGAAAAGTACCGTAATGGTGCTTTTATTGGGCAGCACGGTTCCTGGAATCGTTCGCAACTGGTAGGATATAAAGTAGTATTTGTGCCGTTTGAGAATGGAAAACCCGGCAAACCTGAAGATTTTTTGACCGGATTTCTGGGTGGAAACAACAAAGATGTGTATGGTCGGCCTGTAGGCGTAACCGTGCTTTCGGATGGGTCAGTGCTTGTGGCCGATGATGCAGCCGGACATATCTGGCGGGTCTCTGCGAGTAAGTCGTAGATAGAATAAAGGCGTAGAAAGCTAAAAAGGAGTAAAGAGTAGTCGGTGATCTACTCTTTACTCCTTTAGCTTACAGCTGATTTAAAACTGATAATAAAGTCGTACACGGGCACCCAGGCTGGTGTTCGGCTGCCAGTTCAGATCGGTCTGTGGCGCATTGGCCTGGCTTTGGGTCGGTATGTTGAGTACCGGACTGAGCTGCGCGGCCCAATGACCATGCTGCCAGTCGAGGCCAACGCTCAGCGCCAGGCTGCTAATCAGACTAAACGGCTGATTTTTGGTGATGCCGTATTCATTGTACCGGTAGACAGGTTTCTGCGGCATAAACTGAATTTCACGGCAGTAATACGTTACGTTCTCATCATTGTTCAGATTCAGATACGTACCGACTGTTGGCAAAAGCGACAGCGTCTTATTCAGCGGAATCCGATAACCGAGATTTACAGGCATCTGAATACGTACCTGACGGGTATCAATGTTCAGAATATCGCGCCAGGGGTCAAGCCGGGGGGCAAATTCTTTACGAAAATCGCGGTGGGTGCGCATATTGAAATCTTCATCGGTGATAAACCGATTTGTAGAAGTTGCCTGGCTCAGACCAACGCCTACCGTCCAGTGTCGACCTACCAGGGCTTCCGTATACAAGCCTGCGCTCCATATCCCGGAAGAAACATCGGCGCCTGCACCTGCCCGGAAACGAACCGCCAGACTACGAGCAGGGCGGCTGCTTTCGGGCTCTTTAGTCGGTTCAGCAACTACCGTTGGCTGAACAGGTTGAGCAGGACGCATCCGCCGGGCTCGTTGAGCCAGTGCTACGTTCCAGTTTTTGGACTTGATATCCAGCGGCAAACTGGTGGCCAGTTTTAAAGCGACTGCTTCTTCAGTTGCTACGTTCGGTGTTTCCGTGGCGATTGACGCTGGATTTACCGTCTCTGTTTGCTGGGTTGATACGTTACCCTTGTTAGCTCTGCCGCTACGTCCTGCCTTATTCTGCACCAAACTACCTTGATTATCAATGTACGTTGACGGTGAAACACGGTTGCCTTTTGGTGTCCGCGCGCGGCTGTTTCGGTTGGCTGAGCTAGTTTCAGTTATAGACGAGCTGGGCAGTGTGTTGGTTATACTTGATTCACTTTCAGTTTTTTGGGCAACAGAAGGAGTAGAAGATACGTCATACGATTCTGTTTGTTGGTTTTTATTGGTTGAATTGGTTTGGGGCACAGTTACCGAAGGCAGTTTCGATTTTTCTGTCGCGTACTGGGGTTCGGTCGGCGTTTCTGTGCGTTGACTTAACTGCTCTTCACGATGTTGTTCCTGCCTTCGCTGGGGTGGAGTCGGAACGTAGCGGGTTATGTATACCGTGTCGGGGCGAACCGCTTGGCCCTCGTTTCGGTTAGCGGGCGTTGTATTGACTTCCTGATTTAATTTCGGCGGACTGGTTTTATCGGAATGGGCAACATCCGGACGCACTGATGTCTCTGCACTAGCGCTACCGGGTATTGGGGTTGCTGTAGTAGCGGGTTGGTGCTGAATCTGTCCGACTGTCTGACGCAATTGATTAATCTCGCGTTGCTGCCAGATGCTGAACGCAATCAGGGCAACGGTACTAATGGAAGCAGCTGCCAATAGCCACGACTGTCCTGACCAGACACCACCTGAAAAAGGTTGGTTTGTGCCCGGAGGATTAGACAGGTTAGCGTCTTTGAGCGTATTCTGCATCCGCGCCCAGTCTTTGTCGGTAAATCCCGGCCGAATACTTTCCAGTTTTCGCCGGATAATATCGGTAAATCGATCAGTTTTCATGATAGGGAATTGTGGCCGTAGAGTTGGTCTTTGTGTTGGTGGAGTAAGCTTGTTTAATAAGTTGCTGTAATTTTTGCCGGGCCCGCGCGAAATTCGAGCGTACCGTAGCTTCATTATGATTTAAGATACCGGCGATTTCATGCAGTGTATACCCGTCTACGACGTGCATCATAAACACCGTTCGATACGTTGGGTTCAATTGTTGAACCAGTGACAGAATTTCTTCGGCCGCCATCTGGTCCACTACGTCGTCGTCCACGGCTACCTGATCCCCCATTTCCAGCGAACTGTGCTGATCCTGCCGATGATTTTTGCGGTAATGGCTGATGGCGGTGTTGACCAGAATGGTTCGGAGCCAGGCTTTGAAAGGCAGATTTTCGTCGTAGCTGTCCAGATGCTGAAACGCTTTCAAAAACCCTTCATTCAGTACGTCTTCGGCTTCTTCCACACTTGAGGTGTAGCGAAGGCAGATGCTTTTGGCGTACCCAAAAAATTGCTTGAACAGTGTTCGCTGTGCTCGCGGATCGTTTGCGCGGCAAGCCCGAATGACGCTCGGCAGGTCATTATCGGCGAACGAAGACGATTTTCGGAAAAACAAAGTTCGGTCAGATTAACGTAAAGATCTTCAGTATAATGACACTACGCAGTTTTTGTTATTAACGTTGCAGTGAATTTTTTAGATATCTTTTTTTATTGTTTGCCACACTCGGCATCTGCACGACGTAAAGACAGTAAACGGGTTTACTCACCCCGTTTTTAGTGTCAGATGAAGGTGTTAGTGATTGGGAATGAACAGACTTACGGCTATGGGCTACCAGGAGGTCAGCTAAGTTATTTGGGGCATTTTATCCGTCATATTAGCCAGGCGGGACAGAAGGTTTCGGTTGATGCCCATACTCATTCAACAATGCCAGAACTATCATCTGCTCTGATCCAACTGCCTCTGAATCGCTATGATCTCATTATACTTCAATTAGACCACAGTCTGCTGTTGTCAACCAGTACGAATCCGTCGAATGGTCAGGATGCCGATACGCTCCTGTCATCGTATACCGAGGAGGTATGGGAGCGACCTTCATTTTGGCAAAAGCTCAACGTATTTGGGCCGGCTGCTTTATCCACCATCTGGCCGTCGTTTGGGTCAAAGAATATCTCGAAATTGCTCAAACAATTGCGACCGTACCGTCATAACGTACTGTTGCTGACGCCCTTGCCGCATCGGGACTGGTTGAATGGGTGGTTGCGGAAACGAAGTCGGGAAATTTTGCTCAGCGAAGCGGATAAACACGTATTTAGTGTGTTCGACCTGGACTCTGTGATACGTCCACGGGAAGAGTATTTTCTGGCAAACGATAAGGGACACCTTAGCGCTATCAGCCATGAATTACTCGGTCGCGAATTGTTTGATTTCTACCAATCGGCCCCAACCATTATTACGATTCAGACCATCCGAAGGGACTAAAAACGGCTATAAATAATCGGATAACGAATGCCATTACTTAGAGTAATGGCATTCGTTATCCGATTATTTATAGACCGCGCCATTTACGAGCGGAATACACCCTTTTTACGTAGCGCATCGTACCGTAATAACGCTTCGAGGTAGTAATAATCAGCGTAAACGATTGGCGTATCAACTTCACTCTTACCGGGTTTGTGCCCCACACTGTGTTTGAGAATGAAATGGTTATTCTCCCCTAAATTGGCTTTATACGCTGGGCTGGATAAACTCTCCAGCATTTTCACCGCCGACTGATAATACGTTTTTGCCGAGGGGCCACCGTAGGTGCAAAGTTCAAGCAGGGCAGAAGCCGTAATGGCAGCCGCCGATGCATCCCGCTCTTCGTTCGGAATATTGGGCGCGTTGAAATCCCAATACGGTATCTTGTCGGCAGGGAGATTGGGGTGCTTCAGGTAAAAATCGGCGATATGGCGGGCGTGAGCCAGGTATTTAGGGTCTTTTGTTTCGCGAAACATCACCGTGTATCCATACAAACCCCACGCTTGTCCGCGTGCCCAGGCCGAGTTGTCGGCAGCGCCCTGCGCCGTTTTCTTGGCCGCTACCGTACCGTCGGGATTATAACAGACAACGTGGTAGCTGCTGTAATCGGGCCGGTAGTGGTTTTTCATGGTGTTATCGGCATGGGTTATGCAGATGTTATAAAATTCTTTGTTGCCCGACCGTTTGGCCGCCCAGAACAGAAACTCCAGATTCATCATGTTGTCGATGATAACCGGATAATTATACGTCTGGAATTTGTTCCACGACTTGATCAGCCCAACTTTTGGGTCAAACCGTGTTGACAGTGATTTTGCGCCCGTAAGCATAATGGGCGGATAGGTTGCATTCTGGGTTAACCGATAGCCATTGCCGAAGGGGCAATAAATCATAAAACCCAGATCATGCGTGCCCGTATTGTACTGTTCTTTTGCTACGGCCATGGTCCATTTTTGAGCGGCTTCTTTCCAGACAGGCGATTTTGTTCGCTCGTATATATGCCAGAGTGAGCCGCCAAAAAAGCCGCTGCACCACCAGTCCGATGTGCGGTCGTCGGGTGAGCCGTCGGGTTTTGTCGACTGAGGAAATCGAGTTGTGTCGGGATGGGACTTGAGCATGCCCTGATATTGCTGGGCAGCAAAAGCAAATTCTTTATCAACATCAACAGGGGTTTGGGCGAGGGCCAGCTGCCCCACAAAAAAGAGAGCAATAGATACGTAGCGCTTCATGCGTATTTGTGAAAAAAGCCAGTGAAAGATGGTCTGGATATCAATAAGTAAAAAAACGGGGGTTTATAATGAATCAACCCCCGTTTTGCTGGCTATTCCCTGCGGAGTTTTGCATCCTGTTTGGTGCTCTCATGGCCCTGATCGGCAGGGATGGCCGACGAAGGTTTATTGGTAAGGTAAACTTCAAAAACAGAGTTAGACACAAACGTACCCGTGTTTGGCTTCAGTGGTAATGGATTTTGCGCTTCTATCCCGCCATAGATATACCCAATCAACAGACGTGTTCCTTTCGGAATGCCAGCCAGATTGATGACCCCATTCGGATAGGCGTATTTTTTAGCCAATAAAGCCTGGTTTAGAATAAACGTATCGGTGGTGCCGATCAGGCGGTTGTTTGGCGTAGGATTGGGATGAATAAACTCTTTGTATTTACCATTGGCTGACTGTAAAAAAGTAGTGATGTCAGCCACGAAAGGAAAGCCGTCATTACGTCCCTGTTTGGTCGCCAGATCATACACTTTTTTTGCGCGGCCGTTTGGGAATAATAATAATGGCCAATGCCCCCGAAAAAAGTATGGTACATCGCTTTGGTAGGGCCGCTGTCGTACACACCAATGACCGGACAGCCATACTGACTGAATTTCTGATTGCCAGTTCTGTCTACAGTTGGCGTTGCCGGTCCATAGATATAAATCGGGTAGGTGTAAGCGCCAATGATACCAGGCATAAACACACCGCCAAATGCCGCAATTCGTGGCTTGCCGGTAGCGGGGTCGATGTCTTCTACAATATTCCCATCCCGACGATGAAAAGGGTGGTCACTTTCGGAATTCGTTGTCGCACCGTAACTGCTGATCTTCAACGAATTTGGCTGTAAGGTAAATACCCGCACTTCTTCGGTGTATTTTTGTTCAAAGTCACTGCCGCCGAATGCCCGATATTGCCCCATAAATTTTTGCCCAAATACCAGATAAAAAGCAGAGTTCATGAGGCTTAGTTCGCCCCCCGTTACGGCAAGGCGATCATCCTGATCAATTTCGATCAGGGAGGCAATCTGAGCGGGCTTTGCCGACGCTTTGATAGCCGCAACCATAGCATCTACTTTAATCCGCATAATGGTATTGAACGTAAGCATATCACTTTTATCGGCCTTCCAGCCGTACCCGCCTACTACGTACAACTGCCCGGTAGTTCGATCAAAGCAGCCTTGTTGATTCGTTGACTGTAACGGTGCTGAAAGTTTGGCTGAAAGCTGATTGACATCAAACGACCAGTACGTTCCGTTCGACGGGTTGATGACAAACAGGTAATGGTTGGCACTGTCGCGAACAAAATTAGTGGCGGGTGCAGGCTCAAATGTGTGTAAGCCCTGCCGACGCCCACCAAGGATGAGCCAGCTGCCATCGGATGCAGGCGCTACTACGTATCCTTGTAATCGAGGCAAAACGCTTTTGCCAGCGTATTTTTTTTCAACAAACTCTAGCGTAAACGGAAGAGCGTTTGCCACCGTTTTAGGTCGGGTCTGTGTGGGTTTTTCCGGGCGTTTGGGGGCTTCCTTCGATCGGTTGCCTAAAATTACGGCCAGAAGCAGGAAAGGAATGAGTCGTTTTAGGGTTTGGAAGGTTGCCATGACTAGGTTTTTGGGGTTGATGTGGATGGGCCGCTTTTTTGTAAGTTCTGAACGAAATAGAGGATGGTTGCCAGTTTATTGGGCGACAGATCCCGGGTGATAGGCATATAGCGTGGGTCGGTAATATCTCGCGTCAGATAATACGGTATGGCACCTGCCTGAATGTTGATACGTTTGTCCGGCGATACATAGGGGGGAGCGTTATACACCGGTCCCCAGGGCGGGTTGTTGGAAAAAATGGTAAACGAATGCAGGTCTGTCAAATCCAGTTGCGCTCTCATGCTCGGGTACAGTTTCATGTAAGGCGCCATCATGGCCTGTATCTCTACCCACTTGGGATTTGGGTTTACAGGGTATTGCGACCAAACCAGGCATGAAATGAGGTGTTCCTGCGGGGGCGCTACTTTTGTCCACTTGTGCGGACCTGGTGTATCGGGATCATACACAATGATAAAATACAGCTGACCATCCAGTTCCGGCGTCCGTTGTCCCGGATCTTTCTGAACGGTAACCGTAACGGTGGCAAAGCCATACTGGTTGGATGGCGTAATCGACGCTTTGATGGCCCCATCTGCCTGCGGAGTATTGCCCGGATTGGAGGGAGGGACTGTAGCGCCCGGTGTATTCCCATGAACACTCTCAATGGCAATGGCTAGCTTCTTGTTGGAAACCGGTATGCCATTCTGAAAAATATAAACCTGGGTGGTTGCCGTTGTGCCGGGGTCGCCAGCCATGCGCATCGGGCGAATTTCGACCGCGTAGAGGGGATCGGTGGCCGCTTCGGTTAAAATGCCCTGCAAGCCCAGATCGGTACGGGACATGACCAGACTCAGTTCGCCTTTCGCCAACGCCTTTAACTGTGCACTGGTCAGGTCCATCTTGGCAATGCCTGCATTATTGTCGTACGAGAATCCAGAGTAATCTACCTGCCCCAGGGTCGTTTTGGCCGGACTTGACGGCGTGGTTACGATGGCTGTTAACGTACCCAGGTCAACGGGAGGGCCACCCGCTGACTGCCGACAAATGCTGTTTGATAAATCAAGAACCAGCTTCTGGCGCTGGGAATCTACCTGAAACGGGCAATCGTTGAAGGACGGATAATACCACGGGTCTGTCTGGTTAAAGGCTCGGGGACGTAACCAGCGCTGCCCCAGGTTATACAGCGGCTCATTCGCATTCACGGGACCAAGAGCGCCTGTGATACGTCCTAACCGAAAATTTACGTCCTGCGGAACATTCTGGTACGCGTCCAGAACGAACCGGAAGGATAGCAGCAACTGATTGTTTATGGTCACGGTTGCGGCCCGAAGTTCCTGAAGCAATTTGGAGGACGTATTGACTGGCCAGCTGCTCAGATCGAACCGCACAACGGTCTGAAAAAAACCACAGGCATCCATATCTCCTCCATAGCTTCCCTGTCCGTAGTCGCCTGGTTCCCAGCTACGGGTTGGTAATACGGAGTTCAGCCATAAACCATTGAGCGAAGCCGGATCAACTGTTCCCAGAATTGACTGGCCATCGCTCGACGTGATTTTTAGCTGCATACCATAAATGGTAGACAGGCCCTGCTGATAAACATCAATGTCCACAATTCGGGCGATATCCGGCTGGTCGTTCGTGTCAACCTGCCCGCCAATGAGGGTATCGTCTGTGATGGCTCCACTACTGCCAAGGATGGATTTCACCGTGCAGTTTCGTAGCTGGAACCGATGCTGGCCATTGGGCTCCTGCCAGGGCGATGGGTTGGTTGTGTCGGGATCGTAGTGGGTGGGATCGTTGTTGACGGTTGAAGGGTCAGTAAAGAACTGACCGCTGATGTGGATTCGCGGAACGTCCAGATAGCTCATAAGCTGTTACGTATAGATTGTGAAAGAGGATAGGGATGAACAAGTTTATAATTGATGAATTCAGATTATCTTGATCTTCCATAACGTCATGTCAACAACCTAAAGACGCGTGGCTTCCATCGTTCTACATCACTTACCTTCAGCCGGAAAGTACACCAGGTGTTTCGGGTTAAAATTAGCATAAATAAGATCGACTGTACTGCCCGGCCGACGTAATATTCTGCTGGTTTTCAAGGAAATGTTAATTTTTCTGTAGATTTAATCAAATACTTCGCTGACTTAGCAACGTATTTCCTTTAGCGATATACTTAGCTGAATCTGATACGTACCGGGCGTAAAGATTTAGTTGAATACAGACATTACCTTTTAGTTACCAGGTACCGTTAATTTCTACTCAACAGCTTCTTTAAGGGTTCAGATAACAGGTTGCTATATACGTAACGAACTGCCTATTTCTCTTTTTTAACTGTATCTATCCAACGAAGAATACCTGCGTCTGACGGTCGGGTATTTTCGTAAACACTACCGTGTCATGAAACTATGGATAAGCTGAACTATAAAATCAATGGTCAGCTTCATGTTGGCCCTAAGTACATTATTTACCGAGCTACGCAGGACGACGCACCTGTTGTTCTGAAAATGCTCAAGACCGCTTATCCAACGGCTCAAGCGCTCAACCGCCTGCGTAACGAATTTGCGATTCTGCAACAGGTACGGCAAGAGAACGTAATACAGGCGCTTGGTATAAAACCGTTTGAGAATAGTCTGGCGATTGTTTGCGAAGAAGTGCCTGGCAATAAGCTTTCGGAATACATAGGCGGGAAACCCGTTGATTTACCGCTGTTCTTTGCCATTGCTTTGCCGCTGGTACGGGCTGTTCAGGACCTGCACCAGCGCCGAATCATTCATAAGAATATTTCTCCGGCCAATGTCATTTTTGATGCAACTACCCGGAAACTGACATTGTGTGGGTTTAGTCTGGCAACAGAGTTGGCTCGTGAGTTACAGCAGTACCCCGATGCGCAGGAAGTTTTTGAAGCCGATCTTAGTTACATCTCACCCGAACAGACCGGGCGAATGAATCGGGCGCTCGATCACCGCACGGACCTGTATTCATTGGGCAGCCTGTTTTATGAATTGCTTGTTGGTCAGCCACCCTTCGTCGCCAGCGAACCCCTTGAGTTAGTGTATTCGCACATCGCCCGGCAGCCCAGACCACCGGCTGAACTGCGGCCCGACTTGCCAGCCATCTTATCGCAAATTGTGCTGAAACTGTTGGCAAAAAATCCTGAAAATCGCTATCAGAGTGCCAGTGGGTTGCTGTACGATTTGCAACGCTGCTCGGAAGCCTTGACAAACGCTTCACTGGCGGAGGTGTTTAGTATTGGCGCAAAAGATATTCCCGACCAATTTCAGATTCCCGGAAAACTGTATGGACGTACTGATGAGCTTGAACAATTGCTCAACTCATTCCGGCTGACCGAGTCTGGTAGCGCAGAACTCGTGTTAGTCAGTGGGTATTCGGGAGTTGGTAAATCCGGGCTGGTCAGGGAATTGCAAAAAGTTGTTGTTCAGAATAACGGCTTCTTTATCAGCGGAAAATTCGATCAGTTTAAACGTAACGTACCACTGAGTTCATTGCTGGCGGCCTTTCGGGAATTGATACGTCAACTACTGACGGGCACCAATGAACAGATTGATCAATGGCGGCAAAAAGCACTGGATGCGGTTGGAGCAACCGGGCAGGTCATTATTGATGTCATTCCGGAAGTGGCCCTGCTCATCGGTCCCCAGCCTGCCATACCTGAATTGCCGTTGGTAGAGGCTAACAATCGATTTAATGAGCTATTCGACCGTTTTGTCAGTCTATTTGTTCAGGATGAGTATCCTATCTGTATTTTTCTGGATGACCTGCAATGGATTGACTCCGCTACGCTTCAATGGCTCGAAACGCGACTGACCAATCAGGCACTTAATCATTTCCTGTTTATCGGCGCGTATCGTGATAATGAAGTGACGCCCTCACACCCACTAATGCTCATGATGGACCGGCTCAACCAGCGTGGCGTGGCGATTACCAACATTCATTTACAGCCGCTCGATAAGCCCACACTTGGGCAGATGGTTGCCGATTCTCTGTCAACAACACCTGAGCAGTGTGCTGACCTTACAGACGTACTCTTTCAGAAAACTGATGGCAACCCATTTTTTGCCCGGCAGTGTTTGCTGACGCTCTATGAAAATGGTGCCATATATTTTGTTCCCGAACAGCAGAGATGGGCCTATACCCTCGATCAGGTATACCAGGTAGCTATCAGCGATAACGTGGTTGACTTCATGGCTGGGCTGATCCGAAAGCTACCCGCTGGAGTTCAGAATCTGTTGAAGCTAGCGGCCTGCATCGGCAACCAATTCGATCTGACTACGCTGGGGCTGGTTAGTGAGCAGGATATTGAAATCACGACCGCCCAGCTTGCTATCGCTTTACAGCAAGGCCTGGTCATTCCGGTTCAGGATTGGAACAAAGATGGCAGACAGGTATTCGGCTTTCTTCACGATCGGGTACAACAGGCCGCCTTTTCTTTGTTGCAAGAACCCGAGAAACAAACGACCCGCTTGCAGATCGGTAGGCTATTACTGCATGATTCACCGGCCGTAGAAAATGACGACCGGCTTTACGACATTGCCGATCACCTGAATTTTGCCAGTCATCTGATTGACGATGCGGATGAAACCCAGAAACTGATCGAAATAAATCTGGCGGCCGGTGTGCGGGCCAAGAATTCATCGGCCTATGAACCCGCTTTGCGGTATATCAAACATGCCATGGACTTGATTCCGGCTCAAAGCTGGGAGAAGCCGTCGGTATTGATGCAGGAACTGCTGCTGCAGCGGGCCGAATGCGAACACCTATGCGGAAATAACCAGGTTGCCGAAACATATTTTGATCAGGCTATTTTATACGCATCGGCTACGTTAGACAAGGCAAGAATTTACCAGCGCAAAATTCACTATTTCACCAATCTTGGAAAATTCGAGGAAGCGTATCAAACCGGGCGGGAAGCGGTAAAAAGGCTCGGTGTAAGTCTGCCAGCCAGTTTCTCTCCCCCGGCTTTTATTAAGGAACTGATTACGTACCGTTTTCTGATCGGTAACCGCAAAATAGAAGACATCATTCAGTTGAAAGTGATGACGGATGAGCGGTTAAAAATGGCGGTGCTGCTTATGGCAACGTTTTCGCGGGCGGCTTACCAGATCAAGCCTGAGTTGTGTGTGGCCGTTTGTGCCCGAATGATGAATATCTGCCTGCGCCACGGAAATACGGATGGAGGCTCGATTGGGTATATGGCCTTCGGAAGTATTTTTCTGGGGGCTCTGTTAAACCGCAAGCAGGCCGGATTCGACTTTGGGCAGCTGACACTCGCGCTGGTTGATAAATTTAACAGCCTGGCCTACAAAGCGGAAACGTATTTTGTCGTCGGGTATTTTGCCGTACCCTGGCGACGTCCGGCGCTGGAAATGGAGCGCTACTGGCAGATCGCCTACGAAGCTGGTCTTGAAACCGGCGATTTTTTTCATGCGAGTTGTGCCTGTTGTGGAACCATCCAGAGCTATTATATGCGGGGGATGGCCTTCGATAAAATCCTTGAAGCTTCTGATCGATATCTTGAGTTTCTGAACCGTATTAAAAACCGCGAAGCGATCCTTACGTTGCAGGCTGTGCGCCAGTCGATTCGTAACCTGCGTGGCCAAACAGAATCGCCGGATTCTTATTCCGATGATACGTTCAACGAGGAGACATACGTAGCCGAGCTAAGCCGGTTTGGCTCTCGACATTTTGCCCATTATTACTATATCAATAAAATGCAGACGCTCTTTCTGTGGGGCAAATTTGAGCAGGCTTATAAACTGTCGGTCCAGTCGGATCAGTATCTGAAAGATTCACCCGGCATGCTCCATACGGCTGAGCATTATTTTTATAAAGGATTGATTATTTGTGCTTTATACCCAAAAGCTAAACGATGGCAACAAATAAGGTGGAAAGCCACATTGCAAAAAATCAGGAAAACTTTCAGGAAATATGCCGAGGGCGCACCGTCAAATTTTATTCATAAATCCCAGTTGCTCAGTGCTGAAATCTGCCGGATCAGTAATGAGTTAGACAGAGCCGAAGGCCTGTATTATGAAGCGGTCGATTCGGCGAGAAGGTATGAATACGATACGATTGTAGCCCTTGCCAGTGAATTACTGGTTCGGTTTCACGAACAGGCCAGACGTCGCCGAGTGGCTGGTTTTCACTTAAGCGATGCCGACTATGCCTTCAGGAAGCTTGGGGCAAACGCTTATGCCGATAAGCTGCTGCAGCGCTATCCCACTCTTTTCGATCATACTGACGAGTTGGAGCTATCGGTACGTGAATCGACAAAAAACGTTGGCCACAGTCTGGACCTGACAACGGTCTTAAAATCATCGGAAGCCATTTCCCGGGAAATCCGTTTGCCAGACCTGCTTTCGATACTGATGAAAGTCATTATTGAAAATGCGGGTGGGGAGCGGATGATTTTTTTGCTTCAGCGTAGCGGTGAATTAGTTGTACAAGCCGATTACTCGGCTGATACGGGGCAGGTACAGATTCTGCCTGAAATTCCGCTGAATGACTATACCGACGTGGCTAAATCCATTGTACATTTTGTCGCCCGCACCTATGAGTCAATCATCCTTGACGATGCTGCCGTAAGTGGCAACTTTACAAATGATGTCTATATTAAAGAAAGGAAATCGCGGTCTCTCCTGTGCATTCCGCTGGTTCAGCAGCGGAAACTGATTGGGGTCATTTATCTCGAAAACAACCTGACGAGTGCCGCCTTCACGCCCGATCGAATTGATCTGCTTAGCCTGTTGAGTGGGCAGATGGCTATCTCTGTCGAAAATGCTTTGTTGTACAAAAACCTGGAAGAGAAGGTAACCGAGCGAACGGCCGAGCTTAACCAATCGCTGGAACATCTTCGCACTACTCAGGACCAACTGATTCACAGCGAGAAAATGGCTTCGTTGGGTGAACTGACGGCCGGTATTGCCCACGAAATTCAAAACCCACTGAATTTTGTCAACAACTTCTCCGAAATCAGTGCGGAACTGGTAAGTGAACTAGCCGCCGAACAACAGAAAGTAGATCGTAACCTGAACCTTGAAAATGAGCTGCTTACTGATATACGGCAGAACCTGCAGAAGATAAATCAACATGGGAAACGGGCTGAAAATATCGTTAAGGGAATGCTGGAACATAGCCGGACGTCGGTTGGTCAGAAAGCTTCTACGAATCTAAATGCCCTGGTGAATGAATATTTGAAACTCGCCTACCATGGCCTGCGTGCAAAGGATAACGAATTCAACGCTGAACTGATCACGAACTTTGACACCAGTCTGGTTCCTATCGAAGCTATTCCGCAGGACTTAGGACGTGTACTGCTCAATCTGTTCAACAATTCCTTTTATGCCTTACGGGAGAAAAAGAAAGCCTTGAAAGATTATCAGCCAACGATCACTGTCAGTACGTACCGGAACAAGGGGCTGGTAGAACTCCGGGTCAAAGACAATGGAACGGGTATGCCAGAGAGTGTTAAGCAGAAAATCTTTCAACCGTTTTTCACCACAAAACCTACTGGTCAGGGCACTGGATTAGGGCTATCGCTTAGTTATGATATCATTACCAAAGGGCATGGGGGGCAAATACAGGTACAAACGGAAAATGGGCAATATACCGAGATGATTATCAGCCTACCAGCGCCTGTGGAAGGCGCGTCGGCAATCAGTCTCTCAAAACAGAGCTGATACGGATTAACCCTTCTTTAAACACAAGAGCGGTGAAGCTGACCATCCAGCTTCACCGCTCTTGTGTTTGTAAAACGCTACGTTTATACCTGCACTTCCATTTTCTGCGGTTTGGTGGTGTCGCCACTGGGCCGATTTTCTGGTTGCGGTTGTGGGTGATCCTGGTCAGGGTGCTGGTCAACATCTTTCCGACGAGTCATGTACGTATAGATGACGGGTACTACGTAGAGCGTCAGTATAAGAGAGAACATCAAGCCCCCCACAATAACAATACCCAGCGGAATCCGGCTTTTAGAAGCTGATCCCAAGGCTAATGCCAGCGGCAGCGCACCGAAGGCCGCTACGAGCGTGGTCATCAGAATCGGGCGAAGACGTAGTGCCGCCGACTCAAGAGCCGCTTCGGATTTGTTCTTACCCATAAGCCGTTGCTCATTGGCAAATTCTACAATCAGAATTCCGTTTTTCGTGACCAGCCCCACGAGCATAATGATACCAATCTGGCTGAAAATATTCAAGGTCTGGTTAAACATCCAGAGCGAGAAAACGGCACCGGCCAACGCCAGCGGTACGGTAATCATGATAATGAGCGGATCGACAAAGGAGTCGAACTGAGCAGCCAGTACCAGATACACCAGAATCAGCGCCAGGCCAAACGCAAATAACGTATTGGATGAGCTTTCGGCGTAGTCGCGGGATGGACCCGAAAGCGAAGTCTGGAACGTTTCGTCGAGGGTTTTGGCGGCAATGGCCCGCATGGCTTCTACGCCGTCGCCAATTGTTTTGCCGGGAGCCAGACCCGCCGATACCGTTGCCGACTTAAAGCGGTTATAGTGATAAACCTGCGGTGGACTGCTGACCTCCTGGAATTTTACCAGGTTGTCTAGTTGCACAAGCTGACCCTGACTTGACCGAACGTAGAACGATGCCAGATCAACAGGAGCGTCGCGGTCGGCCCGGTCTACCTGACCGATAACCTGATACTGCTTTCCATTCATCAGGAAGTAAGCCAATCGACGGTTACTGAGAGCCAGTTGCAACGTTTGCGCTACGTCCTGCACCGAAATGCCAAGGTTGGTAGCTTTCTCACGGTCAATGCTGATGTTCAGTTCCGGTTTGTTGAATTTCAGGTCAACATCGGAGTTTTGGAACGTCGGATCTTTGGAAACTTCATCCAGAAACAGCGGTAATTTCTCCCGCAGTTTTTCAAAGTTCAGGTTCTGGATAACGAACTGTACAGGTAAGCCACCGCCCTGGCGCCCCACCTGAATCGTCTGATCCTGCGTTGCAAACATGCGGGCTTCACTAAATCGCTTCAGATTCTTCGTCAGATAATCGACTATATCCTGTTGCGAGCGTTTCCGTTCGCTAGGCTCAGTCATATTGACCATCACGAAAGAAGAGTTGACCGCACCAGCTCCCGAAAAGCCGGGAGCTACGACGCTGAACGCCAGCTTGGTTTCAGGAATGGAGTCGAGAACAAACTGCATGACCCGGTCGGTTGTTGTCGCCTGCGATTCGTAGCTTGTTCCTTCGGGGGATGTAATCGCGATGCGGGTACGACCGCGGTCTTCCAATGGAGCTAGTTCGGATTTGAGCAGTGAGCCCAAGCCAAAAATGAGGCCCAGACAAACCACGATCATCACAAACGCCCACCGTTTTTTCCGCATAAACCCACCTAGCGATTCGCGATAAGAGCGGTCGAGCCATTGAAAAAACGGTTCAGTTTTTCGGTAAAACCAGGAATCTTTTCCGTGATTCTTGCTCGTCAGCTTCACACTAAGCACGGGCGTCAGCGTCAGCGAGACAAAGGCAGAAATCAATACGGCCCCGGCTACTACAATCCCGAATTCGCGAAACAATCGACCGACAAAGCCCTGCAAGAAGATAATGGGCAGGAACACAATGGCTAACGTAATGGACGTGGCCAATACAGCGAAGAAGATCTCGTTGGAGCCTTCGCGGGCGGCTTCCCGGGTATCCATGCCCTGCTCGATCTTCTTAAAAATATTTTCCGTTACCACAATGCCGTCATCCACCACCAGACCCGTTGCCAGCACGATACCCAGCAGCGTCAGTACGTTGATACTAAAGTCGGCGACGTACATGATAAAGAAGGCGCCAATGAGCGATACCGGAATGTCGATTAGGGGCCGGAACGCGATCAGCCAGTCGCGGAAGAAAAAATAAATAACCAGTACAACCAGCACAAACGAGATAAGCAGCGTTTCGCCTACTTCTTCAATAGCACGCCGGATAAACGTACTGCGGTCAATACCGATGCTTACAATAATGTCGTCGGGGATGTCCTTTTTGAGCTGATCGAAGCGTTTGTAAAACTCATCGGCAATGCTCACGTAGTTGGCACCCGGCTGCGGAATTAAGGCCAGAATGACACCGACAGCACCGTTTTGTTTCGAAATCGTTTCTTCGTTTTCGGCTCCCAGTACGGCATAGCCAACATCCTTAAATCGTATAATCTGATTCGTGGTCTGCCGGAGAATCAGGTTGTTGAAATCGTCTTCCGTGGTCAGTCGGCCGACGGCTTTTACGGTCAATTCTGTCGTGTTTCCGTATACTTTGCCGCTCGGTAGTTCTACGTTCTGGGCCGTCAGGGCATTCTGGATGTCCTGCGAGGTCAGGCGATAGGCCGACAATTTGATCGGGTCTATCCAGAGACGCATTGCCTGGCGCTTCAGACCGTAAATGTTTGCCTGACTCACACCGGGAATGGTTTGTAGCCGCTCCTGTAATACGTTTTCAGCGTAGTCCGATAGCTGGGTAGCATTTCGCGACGTACTCTGTACGGTCATGAAAATGATTGGGTCTGAGTTGGCATCCGCTTTCGTGACAACGGGCGGAGCATCGATATCCTGAGGCAGTTGCCGCTGCGCCTGCGAAACCTTATCCCGTACATCGTTGGCTGCCTGTTCGAGGTTGGCGTCGAGGTTGAACTCAATGGTAATGGTGCTGGCTCCCAACGCGCTGTTCGAGGAGATCGTGCGAATCCCTTCAATACTGTTCAGCGATTTTTCGATAGGCTCCGTAATCTGCGATTCCACAATGTCGGGGTTCGCGCCGGTGTAGTTTGTCCGCACCGAAATAACCGGCGGGTCAATGGCCGGGTATTCACGCACGCCGAGAAACGTGAAGCCAATTATACCGAATAAGACAATGATGATCGACATCACCATCGCAAACACGGGTCGGTTTAGGCTTAATTCGGGGAGACTCATTTTCCTGATCGGGTTATTAAGTTATAAAGTTGTTGAGTTATAAAGTTCAGTAAGCGCCGTCCTGCCTATGGTTTTGGTGAAGCATTCGCCAACGTACAACTAGATGACCTTATAACGCTCAGCCTATTTTTGCGCGACTTTCGGACTGTTCTCCTGCTTCGAGCTGTTGTCCTGTAAGGTTATAACCTTGCCAATCTTAACAGGAGCATCCGGTTTAAGAAATAGCAGCCCCGTTGTGGCAACCGTATCGCCTTTCTGCAGACCCGATAGAATCTGAATCGTTCCGGCGGTACGAAGGCCAGTTTTAACATCTTTGAACACCGCTTTGCCATTTTTAACGACCACAACCTGATTGGTACGTGTTTGCGGAATGACGGCCTGGGTCGGAACCACTAAACTCTGTTCATTCTGAACCGTAAGCGTTACGCGGGCAAACGTGCCTGGCCGGAATCGAGCCGTTGTATTGTTCACTTTAGCCCGAATCCGAAGGTTACGGGTCTGCTCTTCCACGCCAGGTTCGATGGCGTAAACCACACCCTGGCTAGCCTGCGCAGTGCCGTCTACTAAAAACGAAATTGTACTCCCATTGTGCACAAACTGACCGTATTTTTCGGGAATGGAAAAATCCAGCTTCAGGGATGTTATCTGTTGTAAGCGGGCAATAAGCGTATTGGGCGACACCACGGCTCCCGAACTGACATTACGTAAACCAATTACGCCCGAGAAAGGGGCACGGATTTCTGTCCGTTGCAGGTTTGCTTTGACCAGTTCAATATCCGCCAGCGACGACCGTAGGTTCGTTGTAACGATATCGTATTCCTGCTGGCTGATGCCTCCTCGCTCCAGCAATTGTTTATTCCGTTCTTCAGTACGTCGTGCGTTATCTGCCTGGGCCTGAAGTTTCTGAAGCTGAGCGCGCAAGTCAGCGTCGAACAGCTTTACCAGTAAATCACCTTTTGTTACAGGCTGACCTTCTCGAATGTTGAGTTGCGTAATGCGGGCTGAAATTTCGGGGTAAATATCAACCTGTTCGGCGGCCAGTAACGATCCGCTGGAAACGACATCTTCCCGTAGCCGCTGTGAGACAACCACAAAACCATTGACATTGGATGGACCACCACCGCCCGGACCACCTTTGCCGCCGGGTCCTCCTTTACCTTCAGCCCCCCCTTTACCGCCACCTCCCCCAGCCGGAGCGGAGCCCGGTGCAGGATGTAATACTTTGTTGTACACAATAATCCCGCCGAGTACCAGAACGACGAGGCCGATAGCAATCCATCTTTTCACAGAGTAGTAATTTGCAGGAAAGAAACGTAGAATCTAACGACAGCTTGCCTATCGTTATTACAAAACACAAAGCTATCAACAGTAACGACTATTTCAACTAGCAGATGCTTGAAAATGAATGGTTTTTGATAGCATTTGTTGGGCCAAAACAGCGCTGAAAAGCAGGCGGTAATCCGTAAAAATAACTATTCGATATGGGCTACTTATAACCTCATTCAGGGATAAACAAGAAATATCAACCAATGGTTATGAACGATCTACAATACCCATCAGATACCAGCGTTCGAAACGTCGATAAAGCCAACATTCAGGAACTACTTAAAGCAGCAGAATAGTAGGCGTTTGACGTAAATATTTTAATCGGTCAGTCTTATCGACAGACCGTAGAATAATCGGCTGGCCAGTTCCGTAAAGTCCTGACAGCTAGAGCCCGGTTGTTCCGACTATTCAGCGGGCTGACGGCTGTCGGTGCGGCAAATGAATGCTACGGTATGGAAGCCAATCCCGCCAAGTACACACCGACGTCCAGGTAGACTTGTCAGGAGTTCAGGACCATCAGCAACTCGCTGATCATCATGGCAGTGGCGCCCCACACCCGATAATCCTGTATCTGGTAAAACGGCGCATCGATCATCACGCCCCGTACGTCAATCTGGCTGTCGCCCACAATGGTTTCGTCGAGCAGTGTAGTTAAGGATACTTCGACTACGGCTTCTACTTCGTGCGGGTCGGGGTAGAAATCAGGTCGGTAGGGGAGCATGCCCACAACAGGCTGAACGTAGAAATTACTTGGCGGAATAAATAATTCGGTCAGCGATCCCAGCACTTTTACGTCCGATACGCGGATGCCTACTTCTTCCTGAGCCTCACGAAGGGCTGTGCGCGTCAGGTTCTCGTCATAGCGTTCCATTCGCCCGCCCGGAAAGGCCATCTGTCCGGCATGAACACCGTCGTATTGAGGACGTAAAATCAGGGGCAGGTAAATAGAATGCTGATACGGGTAAAAACAAATCAACACCGCGCTCCGACGCGTACGCTCGTTCGGTTTAATTCCCATTCGATACCGGTTCGACGAGGCCATCTTCTGGTGAGCCACTTCGCCCGGAAGCGGCTTTTGCAGCCGCCGGTGAAGGTCTTCGGTAAAGCTATGAAACGAGGTGTCGATCATGGTGTTTATTAATTCTCGGGTTGGGGAATCCAGTTTAGGTTGCTAACGAAAAACCGTTCGACTCAACAGAAAACGGATTACCTCCAATCGAGAACTCAATTATACAACTTTACTAATTCTTCCGCGCAGCGTTCTCCGTCCATAGCCGCCGAAACGATGCCACCCGCGTAACCAGCGCCTTCTCCGCAGGGAAATAACCGCCGGACCTGAACGTGTTCGCACGTAACACGGTCGCGGGGAATCCGTACGGGCGACGATGTTCGGCTTTCAACGCCAATGAGTTGTCCGTCGTTGCTCAGATACCCCCGCATTTTTCGGCCAAATTCACGCAAGCCCTGGCGCAAAGGTTGCGCAATGTGATCGGGCAGCACTTCGCTCATATCAACCGAAGCCAGTCCGGGTTGATAGGAGGTTGGCAGCAAGTCAGTCGAAATTCGCCCGTCGACAAAATCAGCAATACGTTGCGCTGGAGCCGTTTGCGATGATTCGGCGTTCTGCTGGTTGCCCATCCGGCAAGCCCATTGTTCCAGGTCCTGCTGTAACGCCAGCCCGGCGAGCTGCCCCTCATCAGCATAAGGCCGCAGATCGTCGTCGGTGATGGCGACTACCAGTCCTGAATTCGCAAACTGTGAATCCCGGCGAGAAGGCGACATGCCATTGACAACGAGTTCGCCGGGAGCGGTTGCCGCTGGTACGATAAAGCCACCCGGACACATACAAAACGAAAAAACACCCCGTTCTACCCCCTTGAAGCGAGTTTGTGTAACCAAACTGTAAGAGGCTGCCGGTAAATAATCGCCCCGATTAGGCTGGTGATACTGAAGCTGATCGATCAAACGTTGCTGATGCTCAATACGTACGCCCATAGCAAAGGATTTGGCCTCGATACGAACGTTCCGGTCGCGGAGCAGATAAAAAATATCGCGGGCAGAGTGGCCCGTTGCCAGAATGACGCCGATACCCGTTACGGTTTCGCCATTAGCCAGAGCAACACCTTTTATTTCACCGGGAGCCGACTCGCTTCCATTCAGCAACAGGTCCGTAACCTTCGTATCGAATCGAATTTCGCCCCCTGCTTCCAGAATACTCGCGCGGAGGTCGGCCACTACGTTGGGCAATTTGTTGGTGCCGATATGTGGGTGAGCATCCACCAGAATCTGGTCTGTAGCTCCATGCGTAACGAATATTTCCAGAATACGCCGGACATCTCCCCGCTTGGTTGAGCGGGTATATAGTTTTCCATCGGAGTACGTACCCGCCCCGCCTTCGCCAAAGCAGTAATTTGATTCCGGGTTAACCACATGGTCTTTATTGATAGCCGCCAGATCACGTCGGCGGGTGCGGACATCACTGCCCCGTTCCAGAACAATCGGTTTGACACCCAGTTCGATGAGTCGAAGAGCGGCAAATAAACCGGCGGGGCCGGCCCCAACGACAATAGCCTGCCGGGCATGGCTGACATCCGTTTGGGGTTTCTGGTACTGTGTAATCGGTGGCGGAGTTTCGCCCGTAAATACGTCGGCTTCGACCTGTACACGTACCTGTCGGTTGCGGGCATCGATCGACTGCCGTCGTTTCCGTACGATAATGTCTTCCGTATCGGGCAGCGAAAAATGATTTAACACCTGCTGCCGAAATAGTACGTCGTCTAATGCCAGTTCAGGGGCCAGTACTGAGGAAAATTGATGAATCATGGATAAAAAAAACGGGCTGTCGTTACGGTTGCCCACTTCTAACTGAGTAAAATTCAGCCTGAAAGGTACTCCTTCTGTTAACAGGTGAGCCAGGGTTTGGGTTCGTTGCCATTCACTACAATCGCAGCGCTTTCATCTCCTTTACGGCATGGTTGGCGGCTCTTGCCGTAAGCGCCATGTAGGTTAACGACGGATTTTGCGTACTGGTAGATGTCATGCAGGCCCCATCCGTTACGAATACGTTTTGGCAGCCATGCAGTTGATTCCAGCGGTTCAGCAACGACGACTTAGGATCGTGGCCCATGCGAACACCGCCCATTTCGTGATTTTCGCTGCCGGGCAAACGTCCGGTATCCTGCGTACGAATGTTTTTAAAACCCGCTCGGGAGTACATCTCCGTAAACTGCTCAAAGAAATCCTGGAGAATTTTCTCGTCGTTCTGGTCATAGCCCACCGAAACGCGCAATTGCGGGATGCCAAAATTATCGATGAGGGTCGGATCAAGGCGGACGGTGCTGGTTGGCTTCGGAATCGTTTCGGCCATCATGGCTGAACCAACCTGCCACTCGCCTAAGGTGGGGTTTATCAATTGCTGCTTTAGTGATGTACCCAGACCGTCCTGATTCTGCACAGACGCCCTTGACGTATAGAACGTAGCGGCATAGCCCCGCAAAAAATCCGTTTCCTGCTTGTGTACATTCCGGAATCGGGGTACGTAGCTGCTGTTCGGCCGTCGCCCATCCGTCGTAAAATCCGAAAAACCATCGTAGGTACCTGTGATACGTCCCCGATAGCTGTGAAACGCCATATGAGTACCCATCAGGCCATTGTCATTGCCCAATCCGTTTGGAAACCGACCCGACCTGGAATTGAGGAGAATCAGGTTCGTGTGTAAGGCTGAGGCATTTACAAACAGGATGCGGGCGTAATAGTCTGTCATCTGGCGAGTATTCGCGTCGATAACCCGTACGCCCGTTGCCCGCTTCTTCTGCTCATCATAAATAATGGAGTGAACAACGGAATGAGGTTGCAGCGTCAGTTTGCCTGTACGTAACGCCCAGGGAATGGTTGAGGCATTGCTGCTGTAATAACCGCCATAGGGGCAACCCCGTTCGCACAGGGTTCGGTGCTGGCATTGTGCTCTTCCCTGCCGGAAATGAATTGGCTGAGGCTGCGTCAGGTGGGCCGCTCGCCCGATAATTACGTGCCTGTCGCTGTACTGAGATGCGACCTGTTTTTTGAAATACGATTCAACGCATGACATTTCGTGTGGCGGCAGAAACTCGCCATCCGGCAACGTAGCCAGCCCATCCCGATTGCCCGTGATGCCAACAAACTTTTCTACGTAACTATACCAGGGCGCTATATCCGCGTATCGTATCGGCCAGTCTACAGCAAAACCATCGCGGGCCGGACCACCAAAATCGAAGTCACTCCACCGCTGTGTTTGCCGCCCCCAAATCAGCGAACGGCCACCCACCTGATACCCGTGCATCCAGTCGAAGGGCTTTTCCTGAATATAGGGTTGTTCGCTGTCTTTGGCAAAAAAGTGCAGCGTGTCTTCGTGAAACGCATAATTCCGGCTGGCTATCGAATACGCCTGGCGGATGTGTAAGGGAACTTGCCCCCGATGGTCCAGCTCCCAGGGGTTCAGCGTAGCCGTCGGATAGTCGGTGACGTGGTTTACCGGTCGGCCACGTTCGAGCAACAACGTCCGTAAGCCGTTTTGGGTAAGTTCTTTAGCGGCCCAGCCTCCGCTCATCCCTGAGCCGATCACAATGGCATCGTACGTACGTTGATTCAGGCTATCCAGTAAATAAGCCACGTTTGCGAAGGGTTTTACAGAAAATCAGTTCAGAATCTTTCCGTAAAAATAACAAACGCAACGTAATGAAATTTCGATTTTAAAGCCCCGTCAGGAAGGCCATCGTATCGACGCCATCCGCATAATCGCACAGACCGGGCCGCTGTGTCTTACCAAACGGAACGCTACCCGGAAGCCACCCCTGTGCAGAAGCTACCACCTGAATACGGTCGGCATTGGTATCGAGCCAGGCCAGAACATCCTCCTGCGTTTCGTAGGTCTGATAATAAACAACCGAAATCGGTGAAACCAGCCCTTCATTTTCAGTCAATAATAGATAGCCATTATCAAAATGCGGTATGGCATTGATCAGGTAAATCGACTTGTTGTAATCGTAATTGTTCTGGTATTTATGGTTGTTCAGGTACGTTTTGGCCTGCGGTTCCAGCGAACGTAGCAACGGCGTAAAATCGTAGGGTTGATGGCCTTCCGGTACCAGCAACGTCGATACATTGCGGCATCCTAACCCGTAGTAGTCGGAAATATCGTGACCGAGCTTTATAAACTCCTCTTCGCTTTCTTCGCCCATCAATAAACCAACCGACGTACGGTTTTTACGGATGATGCTGGGCTTTTTGGCGAAATAATAATGAAAGTATCGGGCGGTGTTGTTGCTCCCTGTAGCAATAAAGGCATCCGCTGAATTCAGCCGTTCCGCTTCTTCGATCCAGTTTTCGAAAACTGGATTAATCTCCTTTAATTTTTGTATTAAATAATGGATAAGTACAAAATCCTGGCTACTTAATTTCGCTAACAGCTTATGGCCGCTGGCCAATACGCACAGCAGATCATGGAAGCCCACAGCCGGAATATTACCTGCCATGACGACCCCAATGGTACGTGGCTGTTCGGGTTCGGATGGATAGCGGCTGGCCCAGGCAGTGAGCTTATCGATGGTCAGAAACTCGTCGGCAATAGCCCGTAAGGCATTTAGCGAGTTAGCGGGTGTAAACCAATTATTTTTGTGGTGAGCCCGTTGTACAATTTCGGCCAGTTCGGCTTGTGCGTTGTCTGAGCGTAGAAAGTCGCCCAAGGCTGCGAACGTTTGTAGTCGTTCTGATTGAAACATGAATTGGATAAACAAATGGAATACACCATCAACTATTGTAATTAAATTTTAGTTTGTCGCCAACCTTTAAATAGTTATATTTGTTGTTCAATTCAAATGAATTTAGTTCTAGCGTATATAAATCAGACTTGCTCATGGCAATCATGATCACCGATGAGTGCATCAACTGTGGTGCCTGCGAACCCGAATGCCCCAACACAGCCATCTATGAGGGTGGCGTTGAATGGACCTGGGGCGGGGGAACCGAACTGACCGAAGTTGACTTCGGCGACGGAACGGTCGTAAGTGGCAAAGCCCCACAGTATCCTGTCTCCAATGAATTTTATTATATAGTATCCGATAAGTGTACCGAGTGTATGGGTTTTCATGAAGAACCCCAATGTGCAGCGGTTTGCCCGGTTGACTGCTGCGTTCCTGATCCTGAACACGTAGAAGACGAAGAGACACTGCTAGCCAAGAAAGCCTGGCTTCACGCCGAAGCCTAGGTCATTACACCTACATACATTATCACGCAAAGCCCGATCAGAATCTGATCGGGCTTTGCTGTTTTTTGCCCTTTTTAAGCGGGGAAGGATAATTTTTGCCCATAAAAAGTCAATTTAGTAGAAAAATAATATTCTGTAAAATTCAAAATGAGCCAAATTTTAAACATACTGACTTTTTTTGCTAGATTTCAGTATTTATGGTTGATATAATAGTAAAATTCTAATAAATATGACCAAAAAAAGAAAATTTACATAATTATTGAAGGACGACTGTTGCGTAGGATAATTTTTTAAACAAAATTTGTTCCGAAATCAGACGTGCTTAATAGTTGTCCTCCACCAAATTTTTATTATGAAAAAAGCAATTTTACTTATTAGTTCTTTTTTTTTAGGTTTTGCCGCTCAAGCACAGGATAGCACATCAGCGTCTTCTGGAAAATTCACTTTTTCGGGCTACATGGACACCTACTACTTTGGCAACTTCAATAACCCAAAGAGCCAGTCGAACCTGGGTTTAGGGCCTTCAGGGGGTGTAGGCAACGCACGGGCTTTCGATCAGCGGGCTGGCCAGTTCGGAATTGGTCTGATTCAGGCAAAGGCAGCGTATACATCTGAGAAAGTAGACGCGGTAATGGACCTGACGTTTGGTCCATTTTCTGATTTAGGAAACTACGGAAATAATATCAGTCCGCTGGGGACCCCCGGTTCAACGGCGCTGGCTATCAAACAGGCCTACATCGTATTCAAAGCCACTGATAAGTTATCGTTTACGGCCGGGCAATTCGGTACCCACATCGGCTACGAAGTGATTGATGCCCCTGTAAACTACAACTACTCGCTTTCTAACCTCTTCAATAACGGACCTTTCTATCACATCGGCCTTAAAGCGCAATACGCTTTCAGCGACCGGGCTTCGTTGATGGTGGGTCTGGTGAACAACGTTGATAATCTAAACGACAACAATAAAAAGAAAGGTCTCATCGGGCAGTTCTTCTTCGCACCGGTTTCGGGCTGGAACGTTTACCTGAATGCCATTGTCTCGAACGAAGCGTCGGCGCCGACCTCTACAACGCCGTCTGTATCGGCTGATGATGCGTCGTATCAACTTTACGATCTGACCACTACGTATCAGATCACATCAAAATTTCTGCTTGGTTTAAATGCAGCTACAGGATCGCAGAAGGGTGATTACCAGGGAGCAGGTGGCCCCGCTACATCGAAAAGCTGGGGAGGTTACGCCATATACGGGAACTATGCGTTCACCGACAAATTTGGACTTGGTGCTCGTTATGAAATGTTCGACAACAAAAATGGGGTTCGTGCGCTGACCGATGCCACAGGTGCTGGCGCCAGTGTTAACTCGATTACTATAACCGGTAATATAACAGCTGGCGGTGGGCACGTACTCCTCAAGCCTGAGCTGCGTATTGACAGTTATTCAGCCGATAAATTCGAAAAAAATGATGGCTCGCTGACCAAGTCGCAGACGACACTGGGTATGGCCGCCATCTTTAAGTTCTAGATTTTTCCCACTCGTGCTTCTTAACCCAATTTTTTAACTTAGTACAACAAAAAACCTCTCAAGTATTATGCAAAAGCCCAGTTACATTCCGCTTATTTTGTTATTAGTGGTCGCCGTTCTCGGTGTACTGCCCGGTTTTAATGGGGTTCCGACACAAATCGTGACCGAAGGCATCAACTCTGGCGATACAGCCTGGATGCTCGTTGCTACTGCTCTTGTCTTGTTAATGACACCTGGTCTGGCGTATTTCTACGGCGGGATGGTGAACAACAAAAATGTAATCTCCACGATGCTGCAAAGCTTCGTAGCTATGGGTGTTATCAGCATCATCTGGGTTGTTGTTGGATTCAGCCTTGCGTTTGGTTCGTCAATCGGCGGTTTCGTTGGTAACCCGATGGACCACTTCATGTTCAAAGGCGTACTGGATGGCAAACCCTGGTCGCTGGCGGCTTCTATCCCGCTGGTTGTGTTTGCCTTCTTCCAACTGAAATTTGCGGTTATTACACCGGCGCTGGTGACGGGCTCAATGGCTGAACGTATCAATTTCAAATCGTACGTTCTGTTTATGATTCTGTTCAGCCTGTTCGTTTATGCTCCACTGGCGCATATGACCTGGCATCCAGACGGTTTCCTTTTCAAACTGGGTGTTCTTGATTTCGCCGGTGGTACGGTTGTACACATGTCGGCTGGCTGGGCTGCTCTGGCAGGTGCTCTATATCTGAAGCGTCGTAAGTCACATCTGGAAGCCAGCTACTTCCCACCGGCAAACATTCCGTTTGTTCTATTGGGAACGGGTCTGCTGTGGTTCGGTTGGTTCGGTTTCAACGCTGGATCGGCAGTAGGCGCAACACCACTTGCAGCTTCGGCTTTCGCTACTACCAACACCGCTGCGGCTGCCGCTGGTTTGGCCTGGGTTCTGTTCGACGCTGCTAAAGGTAAGAAAGTATCGGCCTTGGGTTTCTGTATCGGTGCTGTCGTAGGTCTGGTTGCCATCACCCCAGCTGCTGGTTTCGTAACGGTTCCAACTGCTATCTTCATCGGTACTATTGGCGCTATGGTATCTAATTATATCGCTCACCTGCGTTCGAAATCAACGCTCGACGATACGCTGGACGTGTTCCCTTGCCACGGTGTAGGTGGTATGGTTGGTATGGTGATGACGGGTATCTTCGCCAGCAAAGGTGTTAACTCCGCGGTTGTTGACGAAGGGCTGGCATTTGGTCAGACTACGCTGTTCATCAACCACATGATCGCACTGGTTGCTGTATCTGTTTTCGCTTTCGTTATGTCATACGTACTGCTGAAAGTAACGGATCTGATTCTGCCACTGCGTGTAACGGAAGAAGACGAGAAAGTTGGTCTGGATGTCAGCCAGCACGACGAGTACCTGATCGAAGCGTAATTTCTGAGAGTGAGACACAAAGCGTATCACTCTTGATGTAGATATTACAACAAAGCCACAGGCACCCTGCCTGGCCAATGTCTGGCAGCTTTATCTGTGGTTTTGTTGTACTTATGGAGCCGTCCCCGCTTGGGGGCGGTTTCCTATTTTAGGCCCTGGCCAACGTAATATCAACTGCTACGTTTACCTGACTAGATAGCTCGGATTCGGTTGTTTTTGGGATTATGCTCCACTTCGGCCAGTCCCAGACGTTCCATAAGCGGTGGAACGTACAGGCCAAAGCGCCCACGAAATCCTTTTTTGAGCCCGTACCATCCACCGATGGGGTTCTCTGCGGATCTACCCCAGGCTTCAACCGTTCTTTCTTTAGCCGATTTCTGTTCATCGGCAGCCCCCAGCTCTACCCAATCGCCAGCTTCTTTAAGCATGGTGTGCAAATCATTGATGCAGCGATAGTCATAATGCAAGACAGTTTTCCCGACTACGCAGACCAGCATGTCGTTGCCATCTTTCTCATCTTTATACATGACGTAATCCGACGTACCAGGTGGCGTTTTGAGCTTTCAGGGGTTTGCTTTTGTTCCTTCTTTCGGGTCCATACCCAATGACTGAATTTAGAGACAGTTTTGTTTTCGCCCGCCTGGTGTTAAGCGAGCAACGTAGCGACTAAGGCGACAATAGCGGGTAATGCCTGCACAAAAAAGATGCTTCTCTGCGCGGTCAATGCCCCGAAAGTACCGGCAACAATCACACATCCCAGAAAGAAACTGGCAACATATACATGCCAGGCTTCATTCTGAATGAGCAGCGACCAGAATAGCCCGGCGGCTAAAAAACCGTTGTACAACCCCTGATTGGCTGCCAGTGATTTCGTTTTTTCAAACAGATCCGGCGGCAACGATTTAAAGGTTTTCCGGCCTTGCGTGGTCCAGGCGAACATTTCAAGCCATAGAATGTAAACGTGCTCAATGGCGACAAGCCCAATCAGAATATTGGCGATTATGTGCATGACTGGTAGAGATAAACAGCTGATCAGCAGATTGTCTGATTCTGTAAACTTAGATAGGATGCGCATTTTTCCCTACTCATTTATAAAATCAGTTTTCCGTTGATTGTGTGCGGGCATAATACTCCTGAAATCAATGAGTTGCCGGATCGGTAGAGGTGTGTGCCGAAAAATGAAAATATCAAGACTGGGAAACGAGATTGTTTCTGAGTAGCTTGAAAAGGTGTCCCGGAAATTATTTATTCGTTTCCGTTGCCAGCGTTTGATACACACGCATGACGTGGTCCGTCTGGATGACATCAACTCCGAGTTGAGCCGCTTTCCGGTATTGTTCCGGTGAATCAGCTTCATCCAGTAAATCGGTAAACACCCTGATTCTCTGTTGGTGAATCTGATTGACCAGCGACTTATCCAGGAACGGCCAACTCACGTCAAATGCGTAGGGGTGGAGCCTATTTACTTTACGACTTATGTCTTCTACCTTTTTCAAAGCCGGCATCAGCTTCGTCGTTGGCGCTATTTTTTGTAAGTCAGCCAGATAATCGTCCGCGCCATAAAACACGGCCTCGTTCAATAAGCCATAGTTTGTTAGTACATCGGTCAGTGGTTCCGGTGCTACGTCTTTGCAATCAACGTACAGCTTTGTTTTTGACCGATTCCGCGTGTTCCAGTCGGTAAGCAACTGACATACCTCGTCTAGCGTAGGAATTTTTTCCGTCTGAAACGAATCGCCTACGCCTTTCGCTGCTGATAGTTTTTTAAGTTGGGCCAGCGTCTGGTCACGTACCGGGCCGCTCCCGTTGGTGGTGCGGTTAAGCGTAGCATCGTGCAGAATCACCAGCCTGCCGTCTTTTGTTGTGCGCACATCGATTTCAATGTACCCGAAATGTAGCCAGCGTATTTTCTGGCGCATCTCCCGACGATCCTCTGTGTGCCGATACGCCTGGTTTGTGAGTCATGATCAGCTGGTTTCGATAATAGGAAATGGAGTCGACAACGGGTAAGCGATTGCCCGGACTGCCCGCTGAAATTGGCAGGACAGTTTTTATTAACGTATCATCACTGGTTTCCAACCCTCCAACCTGACTAACCAAAAGCCAGAACGCGAAACTATAGGCTCGTAAACGTAGCATCTTAGTTATTCATAGGGGCGCTAATAACGCCCAGGTATCGACCCATCCAGTAAGGAAGCAGCCAGATGTCGCCCGCGCTGTGTTCAGACGTACCGTTTCCACGTTTCCGGTCCAGGGTAAACATATTTCCGTTGTGGCGCTGAATGGGTCGCTCGTCGGGAGGAAGCACTTCCTTTGTGGTTTGCTTACGAAAATTGTCGGGTAAGACGTCAAGATCTTTGCGGTGACTGTTTAGAATGTCCCAGTCGATCAGATCGAGCGGATACTCCTGCAGATACCAGACCGCTTCCGTCAGATCAAAGGTTTTGGTGCCGGTCAGGGCGGTGAAAATATTCCAGGCGCCTTCCTTTTCGGGTCGTTCAATTTCCCAGTGATCCAGAATAGCCTGTTTGAATTTAGCTTTCAGGGTATCGTTGAAGGCGTAGCGATACAATCCCCAATACCCAACAAAATACATCTCGTCGTCGGAGTGGTTCCAGCCGTCTGACATGTGTTTACTATGCTCATCGGCGTCTTCCGGCGCTTTACCAATTATGTTCATAGGACGCATCAGGTTCTCCAGATACCCGTGTTTCTGCATCAGCTCAAACGCTTTGGCTTTGTATTTTTCTTTTTTGGTGAACCGATACGCCGTTTGCAGCATGGCAATGATATTGGATGAATTCAGCTTCCGGTCGCCCACATTGACCGGAAATGCATTGACGTATTTTGGATTCCATTTGCCCCACATGGTCGGCTTGCCATCGAAATCGATCAGATACAGGTCATGGCTGATGATATGGCTCATGAGGGTGTCGATCAACGTAATGGCCCGGCGCTGAAGCCCTTTGTCATCCACTAGTTCGGCCATCGCACCGAAAGCGAACATGTGCCCGATCACTTCATCGCTGCTGGTGGTCGATTTCCAGTCCCAGCCCGACTGCGGGGACGGTTGCCAGCGGTCAGAATCATGAAGTTTGGTAATGAAACCGGCTCGTTCAAACGAGCGGGCTGGAAAACCAGGCACCGGCGTAACGCTGTACAGCCGTTCCATCGCATCGAGGGATTCGCGGCAATTTTGGAGGGCGTCTTTTTCTTTCGTGACCGCATACCGGAAAATTTCACCCGCCAGATACATCGACGTCCAGAGCCCGTCATTATCTGAATCGTCCAGATAACCCGTCGCCAGATTGCCTTTCTCCATTTGCTCCAGGGAGGAATTAAACCCATTCCGAATATGTCGGCTACGTACCTGTGCGTCGTAAAATTGGGCTTTTTCGTGCAGGGTCATAGCCCTGGTTTCGATTTTAGCCAGCCCCGCTGTAGTCAGAATCAGCACCGAATTTTTCGGGCCGGCCACGATCTGCGTGACCTGATTGCCGGGCAGCCAGCGCTCGCCATTATAATAGTCGAATTTTCCGTCGGGACGTACCGCAAAGGCGCCTTTTGGTGAGCCAAACCAGAGCTTTCCGTTGATGTCGATAATGGCTGTAATTTCCGGGCAGGGCAGTTTTTGATGAATATGGCCAAGCTGTTTTTTACTGACCGGATCAAATTCGATATAACCGTCGCCCGTGCCGATTATCACTTTCTGTCCTTTCGCTGTGAGCGCGAACGACGTAAAGCCTGACCCCGTGAAAACCTTTGTTGCTTTCTGATCCTTTAGCGAAAACGTAGACAGGGACTGTTTTCCCAATAGCCAGAATTGATTGGTTTCTGGCTGAAAGCGCATGGCAATCAGTTCGTCGTCAGGCAAAGTTGCTTTTCCCGAAATTTTGTTGTCTTTCAGCAGGTGCAGCGTTTTGCCATCCGAAACAAGAAACGTAAAATCCGTGCCGCAGGCGAGCACCTTTGCCTGTGGCAACTGATGTTCGATAAACAGTTTACCCGCCCAGGCATTGCTTAAAACGGCCCGATTGTCGAGATACACAAGCTGCCCATCGTAACGCTCCACTGCCCGGATGGTCATGGTTTGCATGGGCCGGTACGTACGGTCGGGGAGGAGGGTGCCCGGCGACAGAAAGTAGCCATTGGCGGGGTGAAGCAAGCCTTCAGACGAAAGCACCTGGATGACGCCGTTCCGGTCGCAGGCCATAGTCGAAAGGCCTGCGTTTGGTTTTTCAGCGTAATACTTAACGCTAAAATCCTGAACAAACGGTTTGTCCTGATACACGGCCTGGGCTAACGTACTGAAATGTTGACAGAGGAGGCTGAGAAAGAAAAAGCCGGATGTGCAAAAGCGTTTCATGAGGATGGGAGTCAGTTACGATTGAGTTTACGAGGGTCTACGACGACATAGTTGATGGATTTACGTTTGTCGTCGGTATGGTGGGAGTACGTCAGATGCAGCAGACCGTCGGCGGTTTGAATCAGCGACGGATAGGAGTAGCGGCCCTGACCGCCCGGATGGTCTTCCAGGCGGGTTTTCCAGGCCCAGCTCTTACCTTCGTCGTCGGAGAGGTAGAGGCTCAGTCGGTATCGGCCATCGTCGATGTCATTGCCCAGAAACACCCAGCGCCCATCCTGTAGCACCAAAGCTTCAACGCTTGCTGTGTTTGGAATTTCGGTTTTTGTCGTAGCCGTCCAGCTTTCGCCCTGATCGGCCGATTCACTAATGTGCACACGGGTAGGCTCATCTCCGCTATCGCGCATATAGGCCACCAAGTGGCCGTTTTTCTTACGTACCAGCGCCGGTTGAATCGGTCCCCGACCCACAACGGGTAAGCTGGGTCGCCAGCTCGTTCCGTCATCGTCGGAGATAGCCATGAGCGACATGTTGAAGCCGTCGGAATAGAGCGGTAAAACAATTCGGTTTGCTTCGAGCAACATGGGTTTGATTCGGGTCATCCAGCCAATACACCGCTTTCCTGCATCACGACTGGCCTCCATAATCAGGTCGTCGTAGCGGGGGGCATATCCACCCCAGCCGGTCGTACTTTTGGGAAGGTCCTTAAATTTGGCCGCAACTTCCTGCGCAAATCGTTCGTCGGGTTTAAGCAGAATATTATCCTGCCAGCTCCAGACGGGTGGCCCGCTTCTTAGAAAATCTGTTGAGGTTTTGCAGCGCAGAATCGAATACTCCCAGCGGTTGGCCTGAACGGCAATCCATACCAGAAATAATTTACCCGCGTGGTTCATAAACAGCACCGGGTTGCAGTCGGGCAGGTTGGGCGTATCGGCCATCTGAAACGGTTCACTCCAGGATTTCTCGCCTTTTTTTAGCCGGGCTCCCATGATTTTAACGTCGTCGGCGGTTCGTTCTCCGCTTCCGTAAAACCAGGCTGCCAGAAAATCGCCGTTGGGCAGGCTGACGATACTACTGCCGTGCACATGTTTTTCCTGCTCCGGAAACAGCAGCATTTCGCGCACAATGGCCGAATTGGTTGCTGCATACTGCCCAAAACAGTTCACGTACAGACCGACAAAAAACAGGAGCAGACCAAGTCGTTGTATCAAAAACATGCTGTCAATTTGGTTTATCACCGATTTTTCCGACTACACTTTCATTCCATCAGTTAGTATACGTAGCAGGAAAGGCAACGTACTATCGGAAAGCAGGTAAATTTTAACGGCGCTAACACGTAAATCATCCGCTGGTCAGCTATAAATTCACATTGAAACGCTACGTATCGTATTAGCTAAATAGTTGACAACTAGTTAATAAGCCTGGGCGTAATGGCTCGTATACCTTACCATTCTAAAAACATAATACGTTGCGCAAATAGACGGTAATTTTACGCAAAGTGCGTAATGGAGTCCTGCTTCGCCCTCTATATTTGTTTTTATAATTCCTCGACAACATACGAAAATTCAACTGTCAACAGGCTGGCAGAAGAATGACAAGGCTACCTGGTAAAGAGCCAACAGGGTATAGTCTATAATGCATCCGGCGCATTGCGGTATTATAGATTAATTGGTAGATGTGCCCGATTATACTTTCCTTTTTCTCAATGGATTTATATAATTACCTACCTGACTCTTTTTCTTATGACCTTAAATTACTCAATCAATTCTATCCTCGTCAACGTTATCCAGGGCGATCAGGAGGCTTTCGGTAAACTCTATCGGCATTACCGCACACCCGCTTTACGGTTCTGTATCCATCTGCTGAAAGATGAAGAGGATGCTGAGAATATGGTGCATGATGTGTTTATAAAAATCTGGGAAAAACGCCATCTCATCAACCCGGAGCTGAACTTCAATTCCTACCTGTTTACCTGCCTGCGCAACATGGTGTTTGATTACCTCAAGCAGGTTGAAAAAAGCCATTCGTTGCGTCAGCGCTATCTGGAACGTATGGAGTATAGCTATACCCATGATGCTGAAGATGAGGAGAAACGCATAGAACTGCTTTATTCCGCCATCAACTCCCTATCTGAAAAACGGAAGCAGATTCTACTGCTCAACGTAGAGAGCGGAAAATCCTATCAGGAAATCGCTGAACTGCTGCGCATCTCGAAAAATACCGTTAAAAATCAACTCGTTAAGGCGAAGCAACTACTACGCGAAAAGGTTGATTTTGCCATAAGCTGACGCAATAGGCTCCAGCGTGGTGTCGGCCGCAGCCGTTCTCAAACCCGACACCACAGGGACACCACGCTACCAGGAAATATTTACCCAACTCCCGCCGTTCCCTGTTCTCACCTGCTTCGTTGGGTGAGAACTTTTTTTATATAAATCTTCTCTCGACGGCAAGCCTGTCAGACGGCAAATTCAGCGTAATCAACGCCTGTCAAAATAAATACAGCGCAGCGTATAGTCCATTCGAAGCGATTGCCCGTACTATAGTCGAATTGCCTAAACGACCTATGTGATGGCAAAGCATCGCAGCGACTACTTAATCAATCGGCTGATCAGCAGCAACCTATCGAAAGCAGAACTCGACGAGTTTTTGGCTGGCCTGCATCATGCCGAGGATGTAAATGCCTATTCGGATGCCCTGGAAGCGTATTTCGACGCACTCCTGAATGAACCCGAAAATCCGCCCGACCCCGCAGAAAAGCCGGAGCCGATAGTAAAGGAAGTTAAGTCTGATTCCTGACGTAGCGGCCATACCAACTTGCTTACAATCCATTGATCTTCCCATAATTAGCCACGCATGAACACTATGTCTACTTTCTACTGGATGCTGAAGCATACGCTGACGGTCGCCCTGCTGACCGGCTTATGCGTAGTGCACACGTTAGCGAACGGGTTTGCGAATGGCAGACCCACCAAAACCATCACCGGCACCGTTACGCTGGCGGCCGATGGGCAGCCCATTGCCGGGGCCAACGTTCTGATTAAAGGTACGCAGATGGGTACCGTAACAGACAAGCAGGGCGGGTATTCCATTACGGTAAATGGCAGCGATGCCGTACTGGTCTTCTCCTTTATCGGGCACAAAACCCAGGAGATTCCCGTTGGCAACAAAACGGTGATCAACGTATCGCTGGTTGAAAACAACGAGGTGCTGGGCGAGGTCGTCGTTACAGCGCTGGGAATCAAGCGCGAGGCTCGTTCGCTAGGTTACTCGGTGGGCGAAGTGCAGGGGAAAGACCTCAGCCGTGTGGCGCAGGAGAACGTACTGAACTCGCTGGCGGGCCGTGTGCCGGGCGTTCAGATCAGCACAACCGGGCCAACCGGTTCGTCGGTGAGCATGATTATTCGGGGGGCCAAATCACTGAATACCGACAACCAGCCGCTGTTTGTGGTCGATGGGGTGCCGGTGGCTAATACGCTTAACAACGTCAGTCAGATTGGCAACGATAACCGAGTGGACTACGGCAACGCTATTTCGGACATAAACCCCGAAGACATTGAGAATATCTCGATTCTGAAAGGCCCAAGTGCCGCTGCTTTGTATGGTTCACGGGCGGGCAACGGCGTGGTGCTGATTACCACAAAAAGCGGGTCCAAATCGCAGAAAATGACGGTGTCCGTTACGTCGAATACGGTGTTCGATCAGCCGTACAAGTACCTGAAAATGGGCCATCAGTTCGCTACGGGCGTACTTCCGTTTACACCCGATAACAACCCGTATCCGGGCGGAATCCTGCAAATTGACGAAAGTTCGGCCGGGGGCGTAGGGCCGGAACTGGATAAAGGCTACAACGCCATCCAGTGGAACAGCCCAACGGATGCCAACGGCAACAGGATTCCAACTCCGCTGATTTCACACCCAAGCAACGTACGCGATTTTGTCAGAACGGGCGTGACCAGCACCAACGGCTTGTCGATCTCCAATAATTCAGAAAAGGTGTCGTACCGGGTTTCTTATTCCAATATGAGTAGCCGGGGTATTGTTCCTAACTCCGATCTGTTTAAGAATACCCTGGCCATCAGTTCCAGTCTGCGGGTTAACAGCAAATTAACGCTGAGCACAAACCTGGACTTCAGCCGAAACAACTCCAGCAACCGGCCGGCTGGCGAACGGGGCACTAACCCCCTGCAGTGGGCGTATGCCGTTGGGTCGCATATCGACATCAATGAACTACGCGACTATTGGGTACCGGGCAAGGAAGGACTCCAGCAGAAATCGCAGAGCATCGGTAATTACAACAACCCGTATTTTCTGGCTTATGAGGTGAACAACAGCTTTGTACGGGATCGGCTATTTGGGAATCTTAAAGCCGACTGGCAGCTTACGCCCGAGATCAAACTGATGGGCCGCTACGCGCTCGATACGTATACAGAGCAGCGTGAAACCAAAATTGCCAGCAGTTATACCGGCGAACCCAATGGCGCCTATGGCCTGATTAACCTCAAACGCTACGAACGTAACGCCGATATTCTGGCTACGTACACCAAACGGTTCAATGCCCTGGGCGTCGTGATATCGGCGGGGGGCAACAACCGGTATTCGCAATCGAGCGACATCAGCACCAGCAGCAAAAACGGAGCGGGGCTCGTTATACCGGGGTTATTCACCATTCAGAACATTGCGCCCAACAACCTGCAATACAGCAATTACCTGTATAAAAAGGCCATCTACAGCGTGTACGGAATGGCGAATCTGGACTACAAAGACATGATTTACCTCGACCTGACGGCACGTAACGACTGGTCGAGCACGTTGCCGGTCAACAACCGTTCGTACTTCTACCCGTCGGCGTCGCTGAGCGTATTGCTCAATGAAATGGTGCATATTTCGAAAGACATCGACCTCTTTAAAGTTCGGGCGGGTTGGGCGCAGGTGGGCAACGATGCCAACCCATACAGCCTCTACGCAACCCTGGGCGATGCCGGTGCCTGGAATGGCGTAACGCGCCTGACCAAATCGAGCAGTATTCTGCTGCCTGATCTGAAGCCCGAAATCGCTACGTCCTATGAAGTAGGCGTCGATCTGAACATGTTCCGTAACCGGCTCCGGTTTTCGGGAACGTATTACATGTCAGACAATCGCAACCAGATTTTGCCCACACAGATTCCGTCGTCGTCGGGTTTTACAACCAAAAATATCAACGCAGGTCTGCTCGAAAGCCGGGGTGTTGAGCTCTCGCTCGGTGGCACCATCATCGACAAAGGTGGCCTGCGCTGGGACCTGACGGGTAACTTCACAAAAAACACCACTCGTATCAAGGAATTGGCCGATGCGCTGCCGTACTACACCTTATGGACGGATGCGAAAGGTGGGGCCTGGACCTATGTGGGCGATAAAGTTGGGGATATATACGACGCCGAAATCATCACCGTAACAGACGCCAATTCGCCCTACTACGGCTATCCGATTCTGGATAACGACGGTTCGTGGCAGAGCCGGAGCGCTACCAACGTCAAGAACAAAATCGGCAACTTCAACCCGAACTTTATGCTCGGGGCGCAAAGCTCGATTTCTTACAAAGGATTTACGCTGAACGTCTCGCTCGACTGGCGCTCGGGGGGTGATTTTGTCTCGCAAACCTATCGGTACATGGAGTCGGATCTGCGGTCGCAGCGATTCCTCGACAACCTCATCAATCCGGGTGGACGTAGCGGAGATGCCCTGCGGAACTGGCTGGTTGAGAATGCCGATCAGTACATTAAAATTCACGGAAACTACTTCCCGATTGTGGGTGGCCCGACGTCGGCCTACGGGGGATATCCATTTGAATTTGGTGGGAAAACCTATGCCTATGGCGTGTTCAATCCGGGTGTAATTGCGCAATACGATGCGCAGGGCAACATTACAGGCTATACCGAAAACCTGGGAGGTGCTGGTACGAAAATCATTCCGTATGGCGACAATTATCCGTGGAGTTTCACCCGGGCCGCTACGTTCGATGCGTCGTTTGTGAAACTGCGGGAGGTTTCGCTGGGGTATGACCTGCCGGCCAAATTCGTTAAATCCATCGGGTTGCAGAACGCCAACTTCTCGGTCTACAGCCGCAACATTATTCTGTGGACGGCCGCCAAAATCAACGTCGATCCGGAAATGGCTTTCCAGCCGCAGGCTAGCCCGCAGGCAGGCACGCAGTTTAAGCAAGGTATCGAACGGTACAACGTAATGCCCTGGGTTATTCCAGTTGGGTTCAAACTTGGTCTTACGTTTTAAGTAGTCATTGGGCATTGGTCAGTAGTCATTTGTCATTAGTACTGTCAGCCAATGATCAATCATCCACCACTGAAAAAATTCTTCAACCATGAACAATGTAGTCAAAAAGAGTACGGTCTTACTCGTTCTGTTTTTCTCGTTCTTTTCCTGTAAGGACCTTACAGAACTGAATATCAACCCCAATGGTATACAGCCCGACGTTGTCAACCCGAACCTGATTCTACCTACGGTGCTGAGCGAAACGGCCAAGGCCTTCGTAAATCTGGGGTTTCAGAACATTGCCGGTGTTGTGCAGCATACACAGAAAGATGCCTGGTTTAACGAACATAATGATTATGACTGGGGTGGCGATCAAAGCTGGACGGGTTACTACGATCTGCTGCGGAATAACGACCTGCTGTACCAGCGGGCAGTGACTATGAATCTGGAATTCCACCAAGGCGTGGCGCTGGTCATGAAGTCAATGATTTTTGGGTTGATTACCGACCTGTGGGGGGATGCACCGTATACGAACGCGCTGAAAGGCGAACAGGGTGGCGCGGATTTTATTACGCCCAAATACGACGATCAGCAAACGATTTACACCGGGATACTGGCCGACCTGGACAAAGCCGCTACGTTGCTGTCAAAACCCAAAGCATCGTATTCGAGCATTGTGGAAAACACCGATTTTTATTACAACGGCGACCCCACAAAATGGCAGAAACTGGCTAACTCGCTGAAACTGCGCTACCTGATGCGAATTTCGACCAAGCAGCCGGAGGTGGCTAAAGCGGGTATCGAAAAGATTGTGGCCAACCCGGCCCAATACCCGATTATCGACGATGCGTCGGCCGATGCAACGATGGCTTTTGTTGGAAACAATTCTGGCGATGCCTGGCCGTCGAACACGGTTTTTGATATCAGTGGCAGCAACTATCGCCGGATAAAAATGTGCTCGACACTCCTCAAACCCATGCAGGCTACGAGCGATCCCCGGCTGGCCATCTGGGCCAAGAAAGTTGAAATTCCCCTGAAGGTGGATGCGGCTCTGCCCACCGGAACGGACAAAATCGTTAACGGCGTTCGCTATTTCTCGCCCGATAAAGTAGGCAATACGCAAATTGATACCGATCCTGATTACGTAGGTCTGCCTCCGAGTGTATCGCAATTGCCTTCGGGCTATAATTTTAACCCGACGCCGGGTCAAACATCGGCGAATCCGCACGTTTCGTACCTCAACGAAATCTACATGCAGGCCAAAGGATCGTTGCTGAAGGCCCGGCTGGTTTCGGCCGCTGAAGTACATTTTATCTTGGCCGAAGCGGCACAGAAAGGCTGGGCGGCTGGCGATGCCAAAACGCACTATGAAGCGGGCGTTAAAGCGTCGCTGACTGCCTGGGGACTGGCCAGCAGTTACGCTACGTTCATTGCACAGAAAGGAGTTGCTTACGAGGGTACACTGGCGCAGCTAATCGGGCAGAAGTGGATTGCCAGCTGGACCAATGCCACCGAAGCCTGGTTCGATTATCGCCGGACGGGGCTGCCTGCGCTAACGCCCGGACCCGCTGCCAAGCGTAAAGCACTGCCGTTGCGGTTTTATTACATGCGGGATGAGTTGAACCTGAACAAAACCAATTCGAGGGTAGCCATCGAAAAACTGGAAACAACGGCCAATTCCCAATCCGACGGCAAAAACAGCGCCTGGTCGAAAGGGTGGCTCGTGCAGGGCACAGGTAAGCCCTGGTAAAAGAAACGCCCCCGCCCCTGAAGGGTAGCGATTGGAGAGCACTTCAGGGGCGGGAACATTACCTTTACCTGACCTTTATGAAATTACTTTCTGCCTTTCTGGTTCTTCTGCTATCGGAATAAACTCTTATAATTCATGAAGACGTATCTCCTGAAAACTGTTGCCCTTGTTGCTCTAGGTGGTATCAGTACACTTTTCTCGTTTGAAGTATCTAAACCAGCCGACGGAATTACGCCCGCTACGGCCCTGGACAGTTACCTCCACAACGACGATAAATCGTTCAAATGGGAGGTGAAAGATACCCATAACTTCGGTGATATTACGGCATATGAAGTGTTACTGACTTCCCAGAAATGGCGGGAGTACACCTGGAAACATCAGCTGTCTGTGTTGGTGCCAAAGGAAATCGACACGGATGGTGCACTGCTATTTATAACCGGTGGTTCGGTTAAAGATGGCGAGCCAAACTGGAACAAACGGGACGATACGTTTAACCGGGCGATCAGTATGTTAGCCACGAAAAATAAGGCGGTTGTGGCGGTTCTCCGGCAAACGCCCAATCAGCCGTTATACGACAATCTGAAAGAAGATGCGCTGATTTCCTATACCCTGCACCAATTCAAAAAAGATGGCGACTATACGTGGCCGCTGCTGTTCCCGATGGTGAAAAGCGCCGTTCGGGCGATGGATGCCGTACAGGAACTGGGCAAACAGACGCTTCATAAAGACATCAATCGGTTTGTGGTATCGGGTGCTTCCAAGCGGGGCTGGACGACCTGGCTTACCGGGGCCAGCGACAGGCGGGCCGTTGCCATTGCGCCCATGGTGATCGATATTCTGAACATGCCGGTGAATCTGGATTACCAGATGAAAAGCTGGAACAAATACAGTGAGCAAATTGAGGATTACGTAAAACTGGGCATTCCGCAAACGGTACATAGCAAAGAAGGCAGCGCCGTAACGGAAATGATTGATCCGTACTCGTATCGGAAAAAACTGACCATGCCCAAAATGCTGTTTATGGGTACCAACGATGAGTACTGGACCGTCGATGCCGTGAAGCATTACATCGGTCAGATTCCGGGCGAGAATTATATACACTACGTTCCGAATGTCGGACACGATCTGGGCGACAAGCGGCAGGCACTGGAAGCGCTGAATGCGTTCTTCGGAACCACCCTGGCCAAGCAGCCGTATCCGGCCTGCCAGTGGACCGTATCGACTACCAAAAAAGGAGTCGATCTGACGATAAAAGCCACATCCGACAAACTGGAGGACGTAACGGTCTGGTCGGCAACGTCAACGGACAGGATTTTTCAGGATGAAAAGTGGGAAGGAAAGAGCCTGGGCATCACCAATAAACCAACCGTTTCGGTCACGGAGATGTACCCATCATCGGGATACCGCGCTTTTTACGTTGATCTGAAATACAAATCGCCCACCGGCGGTACGTATACCGAAAGCACCCGCATGTTTCTGACCGATAACGATGAGCTTTTTCTGAACTGAAAAGCCTGTTTGTTTGACCGATAACACAAAAGTTGGCAAGGCAAGTAAGTGAAGGGCCTATGTTTGAGCAAAACAACCTCAAACATGAAAAAACTACTCAACGCCTTGCTGGTCGGTTTGTTATTAGTTGGCTGCTCGAAAAGTTCAGGGGATGTGACCCCCGCTGTTACGGAAACAAACCTTGTCGGCAAATGGGAGGATGTCGATGCATACCCTTCCGGGGCCGCTCATCGGTACTATGAATTCAAATCGGATAAAACCTGCACCGTAACGAACAATTACAGCAGTGGGCCAATAACGCTGTATAAAGACGCTCCCTGGTCAATTGTAGGCAATGTGTTGCATTTGAAGTTTTCCAGCCTGTCAGATGATTGCAACATAATTGTTCTGCCTGATGCCTTCAGTGACAAGCTCAATTGTAAGAATATTGGCATTAATACCTGTTCGTACACGTATAAGGGGACCGAAAAATCGGACGCTTTTACACTGGTAAAACAGTAGCCGCCCGTTGCATACCAGGTTATCGGGGCTATTGCTACGTAGTCTGGTAAATAGCTGATTGCATGTGGCTTATGTGGAAATAAATTGCCGCATAATAAGACATTCCCAAATCGCCAGCTGGTTCGTTATAGATTTAGGGGCGTAACATCGTAGTTACTCATCCTTCCTAAATCAATAACAGCTATGAATGAAGAGCACATTATTTTACGAGCCCCATCGGTCGTAACCCGGGATATATTTTTGGGCGGGGCCGCCATACCCAATGCTAGTCCGCTGGAGGCTGTAGCAGCGGGTTTAACCGTAGAGGTGGAAAAAATTGACCGGCGGGACCTGTCCGATCTGGCCCGTAGCACCGACGTAGTGGCTATAGCGCCAACGATTCCGATGAAGCTGGTCGAACCATTCGACGTGCAGGACGTGCTGCAACCCGCTGCCCCCTCCATTGCCTGGGGCGTACAGGCCGTGGGGGCCGATACGTCGCCGTTTACGGGGAATGGCGTAGTGGTGGCCGTTCTGGATACCGGTATCGACGCAACTCATCCTGCCTTTGCTGGTGTTACGCTGGTTCAGCAGGATTTTACGGGAGAAGGCAACGGCGATCAGCATGGGCACGGCACGCACTGCGCGGGCACTATTTTTGGCCGTGATGTCAACAACACCCGCATTGGCGTAGCTAAAGGCGTTCAGAAAGCCCTGATCGGCAAGGTTCTGGGCAATAATGGCGGGTCGAGCGGAAGCATCGTCAACGCAATTCAGTGGGCAACACAAAACGGTGCAAACGTCATTTCGATGTCGCTCGGAATCGATTTTCCGGGGCTGGTAAAACGCCTTCAGGATAGTGGTCTGCCTCCCGAACTGGCTACCTCACGGGCGCTGGAAGGCTATCGGGCCAACGTGCAGCTTTTCGAGAAAATGGCGCAGTTCATTCGGGCGAGTAGTCCCTTTTTCCAGACGACACTTCTAATCGCAGCGGCTGGTAATGAAAGCCGACGGGATCAGAACCCTGATTTTGAAATTGCCGTAAGTCCACCTGCCGTTTCCGACGGATTTATTTCGGTAGCGGCTCTGGGTCAGAGTGGTACCAATTTTTCCGTTGCTTCTTTTTCCAACACAGGCGCTGTCGTTGCCGGGCCGGGTGTGGGCATTCAGTCGGCCCGGCGGGGCGGGGGGCTGGTTAGCATGAGCGGCACCAGCATGGCTACTCCCCACGTAGCGGGCGTAGCGGCTTTATGGGCCGAAAAGCTGCGCGGCATTGGCGCCCTGACACCCAATGGGCTGTCGGCCCGCCTGATTGCATCAGGCGTAACAAGCGGTTTGGTTGCCGGATTCGATCCCTTCGACGTAGGTACCGGAATGGTACGTGCCCCGCAATTGTAAAATAGTCATTACGCTTCGCTGTCATTAGTCATCGCTACAGACAACTAATGACCAATGACAGCGAAGCGTAATGACTAATGACTTAATAAACCCTCGCTAGCTCAGGTTCTGGCTTTTTTAGCAACTCATTGATGTAGGTTTCGCACAACTCGTTGGTATTATAGTGCTTAAACTCTTCGCCTAATTTAGTGGCGTTCCGTTTGTATTGCGGATCGGCCAGTACGCGTTCAACGCTTTGACGAATTTGCTTAGGGGAGGGGGTTTCTGTTTTCAGATCAAGGCCCGCCTTAAAATACCCAATACGGACGGCAATCTCGTTTTTGCCCTCGTGAATGCCCGCGGCTACCATTGGTAATTTGTGCTGCAAAGCCAGCATCACACCGCCGTACCCTGCGTTCGTTACGTACACGTCGGCATGGGGCATAACCGAATTGAAATCGATGAAATCTTCGATGATGATGTTTTTCTGCGGATAACGCATCCGTAATTCTTCGGTTTGTGAGCCTCCTGTAGTTACGACAACCAGCGTTTTTGAGTCGCCTTTATAGGCTTCCAGCGTTGGCACGATGATCTTGGATGGGTCGCGTTCTACAGTCCCTTGCGTGACCAGCAAAACCCGCTCGTACTGCATGGCCAGATCGACATGCTGGAACGGATGCCGAACTCCCCGACTGTAAGGAAGCATCGGGCCAACGAAACGTATCGTGGGGCTGATGTCGGGCCGGGCATATTCAAAACCGGGGGTGCCACTTTGTAGGTACACATCAGGATCGTGAATGACGGCGTCAAAAACGAACTCATCGGTTTGCGGAAGGCCATGATCCGCCAGGAGTTGGTTATACAGGTCGGTGCAGGGTTTGAGCAGATGGTTTTTGACCAGATAGCGCAGAAAAGCCTGCTTCAATCCACCAAAAAAACTGCCTGACGGCTCCATGCCCAGCCCGGATGGGGGAAGTGCTTTGGAGGTTTCGGATAAGGGAACAATGCCGACCGACGCGACAGGTACGTTCAGCAATCGTTTGATGAAAGGAGCGCCCGTAAACAGCGTATCGCAGACCAGCAGATCGAACGGAAACTCGCTGTAAATGGCTTTCAGGTCAACAACGAATTCGGGGGCACGTAGTAAAAAAACATGGTTGAGGTCAAACCGGAGCCGGGCAATTGTGCCTTTGATACGTTGCCGTTCGGGCAGTGCCGTATCCAGATTTAACTGGTTGATTTCTGTCGCCTGCTGGTACGGATAGTAGGGGATACCGAGTTTGTGAATTTTGTCGGCATAACTGGGACCCGTATACCAACGGACATCGTGACCGAGTTTTTGTAAATGAATAGCCAGCCCGGTTAGTGGATTCAGGTGGCCGTCCATAGGCATGGTAGCGAATAGAATGCGTTTAGGAGTCATTGGTACGTGTTGTTAGCGTAAGAAAAGCGAATCGTTCTGGTGAATTGATGTGGTTAACGATGCTAAACTAGATGTCTCTGACCGGGTCGACCAGCCTAAAGGGGTTGAAACGGAAAAAGCCGTTAATGAAACAGCTTTTTCCTGACTCTCTTTATCGGACTCCAAACGTATTGGCTATTTGCCCATCCACTTTTTAAAATCAGTGGCCCGCTCCCGGCTAACCAGGATCTCATGCTCGGAAGCCGGTTTCAGCGTCAGCTTGAGTTTGTTATTGAAATGGGGGTGAATCTGCTGAACGGCCGTGATATCCACAATGAACTGACGGTTGGCCCGGAAAAACTGCGACGGGTCGAGCATGGATTCCAGTTCGTCGAGGGTGTAATCAATCGAAAATTTCTGATTCGTTTTGGTTCTGAACAGGCTGACGCCCTCCTCCGAAAAGAAATAGGCAATATCACTCACCTCTACGGGCATCCACTGGGTGAGGTGCCGGACCAGAAACCGTTTGCGGTGTTCGGTGGGTTGCAACTGCTGCCGAAGTTGCTGCACCAGCGAGTCGAAGGCAACCCGCTCCTGGACAACCGGGCGGTCGAGCAGGCGTTTATGTTTGGCTAAACTGGCTTCCAGTTCATGGCGCTTGATGGGTTTGAGCAGGTAATCGATGCTGTTGACTTTAAACGCCTTCAGTGCATATTCATCGTAGGACGTTGTGAAAATAACCGGCGACTCAACCGGCGTTTGCTCAAAAATCTCGAAACTCTGTCCATCGGCCAGTTCAATGTCCATCAAAATAAGATCGGGCGCTGGCTGACTTTTCAAAAAATCGACTGATGCCCGTACGCTGGCCATACTGCCAACAATCTGAACGGTTGGGTCGATTTCCTGTAATAGTTTTGACAGCTTACGAACAGCTAATTCTTCGTCTTCGATCAAGAGAATGTTCATAGTCGGTTGGGGTGTGCAGTGGGTTCCCCTCTTTTCTGGTTAGGTATTACGTGTTGGTGTTGTTTTTCTGCTAAGCTATTGAACTATAACCAGCCGAGCAAACGCAGTTTTTTAATGGCTAATGGATTACTAATCAAATGAATAGGAGCCAGCAAGCCACAGCGATAGGTCAATACCACGTATTGACGAACTATTGAAGTTCGTCCAATTCCATCGGTCGACCAACAGCAGAGCTGATGAAACGGTATGAACGACAGGTGAAGCGTCATTTCTGACGGATTAATTGACGTATCGCCCAAAAACCTTGAACGGCGAACCTAGAAGTAGCTCGGTATGCGTTTTACAAAGCCACGGGTTGGCGCAAGGGTGTCGTTTGTTCAGCAATCTCTTTACTGACCAGCGGAATTCGAACCGTAAACAGCTGATTATCATCGCTGATAATTGGTTTCGGTAAGTCCAGTACGTCGAAGTGGGCCGCCAGCCGAATCAAATCCCGCTGGGGCGAGGAGAGTGTCACTTTTTTTCGCTGAATCGAATTGCTTACTTCCAGATACCCATCGTCCGTTGTTCGGATCGTCAGCTTGAGCGGAGAATCCGGTAGCAGGCAGTTGTGTCGAAGCGCATTGTCAATTACCGTTTGCAGGGTCAGCGGAGGCAGCCATCGGTTTAGAAACCGATCATCGATAGCGATCTGCCAGCGGATGGTGGGGCCAAAGCGGGCGTCGAGCAGATACCGGAAGGAGGTTAAAAAGGTTACTTCGTCAGAAAGGGTAACTAGCGGATGCTGGCCCGCCTGAAGCAGATACCGATACACACTTGCCAGTTCATCAAGAAACAAACTGGCTTTCCGCTGATCTTCGGAAATCAGGGCCGAAAGCGACGTCAGCGCATTGAACAGAAAATGCGGATTGACCTGATTTTTGAGGCTGTCATACTGGCTCTGCAAGCCTACTTTCTTTACGGCCTCCGCTTCCTGGACAGCTTCCCGGTATTTTCGAAGGTAATAAATCACTTCATACACCGACCCGACCAAAATAACGCAGACAAAACCCGTGATGAAATAAACGATGTATACCTGCGGAGTGACCGGAATCGGGGCAATACCAGTTTTGTCGGTGACCCAGACAAACAGCATCTGGAATACCGTTGTCAGGACCAGATAACCGACAAACGTAATGAGAATACGTAGGCGGGTCTGGTGTATAGCGGCATAACGCTGGCGAACGAACATCAGCCACCAGACAATCATTTCACAGAGCAGCGCTACGTAGACCATGCCAAAAAGCGCCCAGCCAAAATAGCGCCGGTAATCGTACTGATATTCTTCCAGATAGATCAAATTCGCCAGCAATACCGACAGCGGAATACCTATCCAGCGAATCCATTTATCATTAGGGCGTTCCAACGTTTCTGTTAATTAAGTGATGTAAACAAATGTCAGCTACAGTTTACTACAAGTGATGTCAGGTTCTCCAACCTGACCTGCAAGGCTTTTACCCGCAGTACCCGTGGTGTCAGGTTGGAGAACCTGACACTGTGCGGTTACTCAAAACCGCGAGTACAATTCTCAATCGGTTTTGAGAAACCGCCTTCTTCAGGTTTAAGAACCTGACGTCACAGAGGTGAACCTGCCGTCAGGTTCTTAAACCTGACGGCAAGGAGACGTTACAGATAACTGTCGCACAATTTTCCACGCTAGCTCCGCAGCCTGCATTTGAATGTAAACAAACTGCCCGAAAGTAGCAATTGAGCGCTATACTTTACGCGCTGAACTGGATGAAGCCGCAAAAGCTATCCATGAAACGGGTCAATTGCACGACTTCACTCAAACCGAATTCCGGTACGATTCATCAGGCATTTTTTCCGTTTCAGCGTCTTCGACATTGGATACCGCACCCGATCAGGCTCAATTTTGATCCGTCAACGCAAGGGACCTCCCTCTGTTTTTAACGCTATCTTCACCATGAAAAAAGTTTTAAGAGTTATTGGTTTTGTTTTTGGCGGCCTTGTTGTGCTGCTGCTGTTTTTCTGTGGGTACGTAGCCAGTGTTGGTATACCCAAATATGCTCCGCCCATTACGCCCAAAATTACGGTTCAACGTAGCGAAGCGCTGGTTAAACGTGGCGAAGCGATTGCGCAGGTACAGTGCATGAGTTGCCATGCCAACCGGGATAACCGACTGACGGGTAAGCGACTGGATGAAATCCCGGCCATTTTCGGTACGATCTATTCGAAAAATATTACGCAGGATAAAGAAAAAGGCATCGGGCGCTGGACGGACGGCGAACTAATGTATTTTCTGCGGACGAGCGTACGGCCCGACGGGTCATTTGTGGGGGTAATGCCACGGTATGCGCTTATGTCGGACGAGGATGTTAAATCGGTGATTGCCTGGTTACGTTCCGACCGGTTGCCGGTACAGCCTACGAAAGAAGAAGCACCTGAAGTCGAATACAGCTTCTTTTCGAAGGTTCTGGCCAACACCATCATGAAGCCGGGCGAATATCCGCTGCAGCCCATTCTAATACCCGACAGCACCGACCAGGTGGCGTTTGGGAAATACATCGCCGATGGCGTAGCGGATTGCTACAGCTGCCACTCGGCCGACTTGCTGGATCAGGATAAACTGCATCCAGAGCGCTCGAAAGGGTACTATGGGGGAGGCATCAAAATGGGAAGTGAGGGCGGTAAGGAGATTCACACGGCCAATCTGACTTTCGATGAAGAAACCGGTATTGGGAAAAAATACACGAAAGCCCAATTTATTCAGGCCGTGAAAATGGGCGTACGTCCCGATGGTTCGATCCTACGTCGGCCAATGGAACCCCACCCATCTCTGACCGACTATGAGGTTGGTTCTATTTATGAATACCTAAAGACCGTACCGAAGCTCAAAAACGATATTGCGAAAAAGAACGCTGAAATAGGACAGTAATTGTCATTGGAGATTGGTCATTACTAACAGCAGCCAATGACCAATCTCCAATGACAATTTACCAGTGACCATTAACCAATCCTCACCCCATATGGCTTACGCAAACAAGACCATTGCCAACAAGGTTACCGGACAAACGATTCGATTCCTGCAAACTGCCAAAGATACCAACGGGCAATTGCTCGAAATGGAGTCGACGTACGCGGCTCACTCAACCGAACCGGCTCCGCATTATCACCCGCATCAGGTGGAGGATTTCAGGGTCGTTTCGGGCGAGTTGACCGTTCGGGTGGGTGGGCAGGTGAAAACACTCCGGGCAGGCGATACGCTGCATGTTCCCCAGAATGCTGTTCATTCGATGTGGAATCAGTCGGAAAAGCCGGTCGTCGTGAACTGGCACGTGACGCCCGCGCTGGATACCGAATACTTCTTTGAAACAGCAACCGGTTTGGCAAACGATGGCAAAGTGAATGAAAAAGGCATGCCGCCCATGCTGCAACTGGTACTGATGGCCAATCGCTTTTCCGACGTATTTCGATTAACCAAACCCGGTCTGGTCGTTCAGAAAATCGTTTTTACGCTGCTGACGCCTTTCGCGTATCTGGCCGGGTACCGACCCACGTACCGGAAGTACCTCGACTGATATCGCGAAATAGGTTGTCATTTGCACGAGTGATAGCCTGCTCCATATAAACTTCCCGAAGGTTCGAAACTTTCGGGAAGTTGAAACAGCGGTACGATCAGCTATTAGCTTTTCGGAAATTCAAGCTTGTTCTGCACTTTGATCTGCTCGGCAATCTTCATCATCACGAGCTTCGGCACCTGAATTTTATAATCGACCAGCGCCACCGTAAAGTCAGTCGTCAGAATGGTACGGTTCGGCTCGATGGTCAGCTTACCGCTGAGCGTACGCGGCTGTTTAACACCGTGTAGTTCCATTGTTCCTTTGGCTGTAATGGGGTACGTTCCGGGCTTCGACCAGTCGATGGCCTCGTTGATAGTACCCGTGAACGTAGCGTCGGGGTATTTCTCCGACTCTATGTAATTCTCATTGAAGTGTTCCTGCATCAGTTTGTTGGGAAACTGAAAATCTGTCATCGTCATTTTTACCGCAATCTGCTTGCTGGCGGGATTGAGGACTGCTTTTACGTTACTGTTGGTCGCGGAGATATTCTCGACGGGGGTTTCAGAAAAGAAACTGCTTTGACCACTTTTGGCGGTGAGCATCTGAGCATGGGCACCGGCGGCTACCAGTACGAAAGCGGCTACGTAGAAAGTACGAACGAAATTCATGATTGACATAGTGATTGGTTTGTTGATAAAAGAATTGAACGATTACTGATTGTTGATTGCTAGCCTATTGATTGTTAATTAATTGATTTGTTGGCGAGCTGTACGTCAGGCAATCCTACTTGTGATTGTTGAAGCTAAACGTGCGCGAAATGCTGAAGCCAAAATGAATGTCGCCCTTGTCGAACTGACCACCCAGCGAGCCGCCCGTTTGCGTTAGAAACTGCTTTTCGATCATCCCGAATGAGTTGGTGAAAATGAGCTGAAAAACGTGGCCGCCCGTTTCCAGATCAATACCCAGCGCAATCGGATCGAACGTTGGTGAAGGCTGGTTGGACTTGAGCTGATTCTGATCGACCCAGTAGTATTCGGCGTTGATCGATACCCGTTTGCTTACTTTAAACCGCCCGCCCACACCCACAGCTGGCACCACCTCTGTCTGGCTCGGCGCCGTTGGACTGGGCCGGAAAATGGCCGTTGGGGTAACCTGTAGCGATACACTTTCGTTGAATTTGCGGGCGATCAGAACGTGCCCGGTGCCCGTTAGCCGTTCCGAATAAACCTTGAATTCGCCACCCTGCTGCGGACTGCGCGGGTCAAGAGCGAGCGTACCCAAAGCCGTAACCGTTACGGGAAAAGCGTGTGTGCCCAGCGTCTGGCGAACCAGTTTGGCTTTCAGGTAGGCATCAATGTTTTTCTCAATGGAACTGCGCCCAATGCCCAGCGTAACGGCGTCTGTGATACCATATTCCAGGCCCAGCCGGATGGTTGCAAAATCCAGTCCGTAGAGTTCACTAATCCCTTTGTTGATCCGGTCGAAGCGGTGCGAAATGCGGAAATCCAGGTGGTGCGCCTTGATCGTCTCGACGGAGTGCCCATTGAGCAACCGGGTCGATTTGAACGTAGCGGTTACCGGACGTCGGGCGGGTTCTTTGTTGAACTGCGCCAGCAGGTCAGTCTGCGCCATGGCCGAAGGACCCGTCAATAACGCCAGAAGCAGAAGTTTTTTCATTCGGATGAAGTTGTCTTAAGCTGGTGTTATTCAGTGACTTTAAGAATGTTCGTGTTGGCGTCGAAACTGACTTTAAACGCCTTCAGGGGCGAGGTTGCCGGTCCGTTGATGACACTCCCGTCGTTTTTGAAATTCGAGCCGTGGTCGGGGCAGTGCAGGCGATTGCTGGTTGCATCGTACTGAACCGAAGTGCCCTGATGCGTGCAGGCTTGCGCAACGGCCAGAAAACCACCGTCTTTTGTCCGGGCGATAATTAACCCATTCTGGTAAATAAAGCCGCCGTTCTGTTTGAGCTTCGTATTGGCCGACTCGTTGAGATTCAGGACCAGGTTGATTTTGCCGCCCGTATTGGTTCCTCCTTCTGTTGAACCGGAAGGCGTAACGGTGTCGGCGGGGGCAGAACACCCGCTAAGGCATTGGGTGAGGATGATGGCTCCCACGCTGGTGCCGACAAGCGAGAAAAACGCCCGGCGGTCGAGGGAGTTGTTGGATGTTTCCATGTGCTACAGTGATTTGGTTGAAAAAAGATTGTAGAGATAAGCGGGTGGAAAATCGGACGCTACGTCCGAATCGATACGTAACAGGAGGACTGCTTACGTATTGATTACGAGTCGTTTCCATCGATTTCTGAAGCAAAAATGATGGGCAGCGTTGCCGACGATCAATAAAAGCTGCCCGAACGGGCTGATAAAAGCCGGGAAGTGTAGGGTAGCGCTTGACGAACCGTTTGGATCAGTACGTCAATGGGCGGGCCACAGAGTGGATTAAATACGCTGAGGGGATGGGTACAGGCTCTAAAATCCAGGCCAGCTCAATACAGAAATTTAACTACCTGAAAATCAGCCTACCGCTTAATCATTTCAGTTAGGAAGGTAAGTATTAGAGAGGCAGTTTTATGCTTCCATTTCCGGGTCGTGGTCGACATAGGAAACGACCCGCAGGATAAGTTTAGGTGAGTTCGGAAAGCTCTGGCGACAAAACGCATTTATGAACAGAGCGAGACAAATGCAGATATTGTATGATCGAACTTGAACAATTGACTGAACACTTAAGCAGTATTAAGCCAAGTGATTGGAATAAGTTATTCGGGTTAATGCCTGAAATTGACGCAACCCAAAAGTTTGGTGAAGTCATGGGCGGAGATAAACTCCCTGACGACTCAATCACTATGCCTTACTGGAGTTCGGCCAAAATAGTAGACAAGTTTTTCTACGCAGTAAATGATTTAGACGTGGTGCCCGTGTATAACTGGACTTCCTGGAAAGAAGGAAAGAATTTACTTGACGACAACCGTACTAATTATAACAACTTAACTATTGAAACGCTCTGCAAGCTCCTTTCGATAGTTATCCGGGCAGACAGATTTAGTGATGGTTATCTTGTTAGCATGTTCACAAATGGAAAAATGCTAAAAATTATTAGAGCAATAAAAATCAATAGAGACCAGTACTTTCTGCTGCAAGAACAGCATTGGTCAGGCCGCGGGCGACAGGAGCATGCCCCTTCGGATGCTTCACAGCCTAACCAAATGAGGAAGTAAAAATTGCAAACGCTCGTGTTCAGTTTTGTAGCGTCACCATACATTAACCCTATGATTGTTGGATGAACTGGACAAGATGGACGTAATGGCGGCTTCCCTGCTACAGTGTTTACAGCTCGTTGGTCGGCTTCCGGTTGACAAGTTAAACGCACTGATAAATTAGCTTTTAAATAATATTCACTCGGTACTAAACTCATCTATCTCATGAAGGCTTCGCTTATACTCTGTCTGTTTTCTATAGTTTTAACTACTTTGGCGCAAACGCAGCCTCCGGCTCGTATGCAAGCGAAGCCAGGCGAAAGCGTCGTTGTTTGGGCTTACCCGGTCAAGGCAGCCAAGCGCCAGCAATACGAACATTTTGTTCATGACATCTTTTGGCCTGGGGCCAAGAAATTGCCGACTGCTACTCAGCGAGTCTTCAAGCAAACCCGCGTGATGCACCCTACCAAGGCAAATGCAGATGGAACGTACACCTATCTGTTTATTATGGACCCATACATTGTAGGCGAAGACTATGATATTGGATCGCTGGTCAAAAAAATGTACGGTGCAAAGCAGGGAGCGGAACATTACAAATTATTTGAAGGCGCGGTTGTGGCTGGCAAAGACGTAGGGTATCGAGTTACTCAATCGAAAGATTGACGAGCTTAGTTCGCTCTTCGCTGTCACCGCCGGTGACAGGTCGCTCACCCTCGAAGGAACGTTTGCAGCCTAACAAGACTGAATGTGTAAAGTTTGGCGCTACGTTCATTGTTTTGAGCAACTTACATGACACCCTTCTAGGAATTAGGTAGATAGGATAGTTCAGGGATAAAAAGTGTGTTTGTCGGGGTACTTGCTAACACGTTCCGACGGGCGCCCAAGGGGCTTTAAAACCAGTAAAAAATGATTGAAATTTGGCGTGATAAAGTGATTAAGGACAAACCACCCATTATCGAACACATTGACAGCCAGTCGGACCTTGCTGGCTTCAACCAACCGTCTGATGACTTATCAGGCGCTTTTCTTCAGGTCTTAGTCGCCAGTAAGCCTAACGGAAACTTTCTGGAATTGGGTACGGGTGCCGGAAGAGCGACCGCCTGGATTTTACAAGGTATGGATAAGGGTTCCAGGCTTACAACTGTAGAATCTGACGCAGAGTTGGTACACATTGCTCGAAGCGCACTCAGTAATGATAGTCGACTGGAAATAATTCAGGAAGTCGGCGAAACAGTTTTAGAGCGGTTAGTGCCAGCCTCATTTGATCTGGTATTTGCTGATACCTGGCCGGGTAAATACAACCATTTAGAGGAAGCGTTGCGGTTGGTTAAAATAGGTGGGTTTTATGTAATTGATGATATGCTCCCACAGCCAAACTGGCCGGAAGGTCACGATTTGAAGGTGAACAATCTACTTCAAACGCTTCAGGAAGATAGTCGATTTAAATTGGTATATATGGAGTGGGCATCCGGTTTAATACTGCTTGTCAGAATCAATTAAAGGCTGGTCTCACACCTTAGTCAGTTCCGGCCTAGCCAGACGGCTCCTGGCTGACAAGTAAACGGTCGCATGGGCGGACGTACTGATTTCTTTAGCTAGTTAACTTAACACCTGAGTAGGCATTGGCTTTCACTTCTGTGTTAGGTACGACACGAGAACTGCTTTAAAAGCGTGGAAATAAAAGTTTATAAATCGCCCTGGAAGGCTTTCAAAATGATGGCTTTGTGCTCAATTTTTGTTGGCTTAGGTATATGGGGGATAACGGCCGACAGTATTTCTTCATGGATATGTTGGCTCAACATTTCTTTTTTTGGACTGGCCTATCCGCTAGGTTTGTATCAGTTACTAGACAGAAGGCCGCAGGTAATTATTAATCAACACGGCGTCTTTGACAGAACTATACGTAAAGACTTTATTAATTGGGAGATCATCCAGGATGCTTATCCTATTGCTATCAATGGCGTGAAATTTGTGTGTTTAGTCGTAGATGATGAGTTTAAGCCCTCAAAGCAGAAAGGGTTGCTCTATAAAAGCCTTGCCATAATTAATGAAGCGATAGGGGCTCAGGAGTTGAATATAAATCTGGGAGCCTTAAACGTAGACGAGAGGCAGCTAACGAAACTTGTTCTGTTTATGCGGACAGCCACGAAGCCAGAAAAGGAAAAACTGCTATCGGATTCATTGACAAACCCGGCTTCGTTTTGATACGTTATCGCTTTGCATTCGTGATGATGCCAAGCCGTACGTCAGTGGAAAGTGCCTACGCTTTAGAGGGCGACGGCTACGCTTTGCAGTAGATTTTCAACGGCTCGTGGTTCTTTTTTTCGGTACGTTACCTGTCAGGGGCTACCTTTTTGAAACAATTTCCGAAATTATGCTTTGGGCCGATTGTTTTCACTACCGTCATGTCCGTTATCCCCGCCTGCCTACTCCTGATCGTTGTCTGTTTGCAGACAGCGGCTCTTGTGCAGGCCGATAATCTGCCTTTTAAGCATTTGTCGGTAGCGGATGGGTTGCCCAACGGCAATGTGCGTGCGTTTACACAGGACCGGTATGGGTTCATCTGGATTGGCACCGACAACGGCTTATGCCGCTTTGACGGACAGGCCTTAAAGGTATACACGAATATTCGGCATGATTCGTCGTCCATACCCTCCAGCGCAACCGACATCCTCTGTACCGATGCCAACGGAGCCGTCTGGATGGGAGCCTTTGAGTACATTGCCCGTTTTGACGATCACACACAGACCTTTCGCCGGTTTAAGCTGCCTAACGTAACCAGCGTCACTACGATTCTTGAGGCCACACCCGGCATTTTCTGGATCGGAACAACCAGCGGCATTGTTTGCTTCGACCGGCGCAAAAACAGGCTCGTACCGATACCCATACGAGATTCGCTGAACGCGCAGAAACTGCGGAATTGCCGGGTGTTCGGCATACAGGCCGATGATCAGGGTACGCTTTACGTGTGTACCGACAACGGGCTGAAGGTGGTCAATCTTAAAACGCAGTCGGTGCAGGAGTTTCACCATAACCCGACTGACCCCCGTTCCATCAGCGATGACTACATCTATTCGGTCGCGCCCGACAACAAAGGCGGTGTATGGCTGGGTGTTGGCGCGAGCAAAGGGCTGGTTGAGCATATCGTGCTAAAAACGGGGCAGGTCACGAAAGTGAATATGCGCCAGTTTATGCTGTATCAGTCTCAATCCATCCGGATCAATACGATTCTGGTCGAACGTAACGGGCGCGTCTGGATAGGAGGTACCCAGATTGGCCTGCTGATGTTTGATCCGATAACCGCCCGGTTTGAGCAGCATCAGCAGAACACCCGCCTGCCATCCAGCTTACAGGGCGAGTACGTTAACTTGCTTTTTCAGGACCGTCAGGGGTTGCTTTGGCTGGGAATGGAAGCGGCTGGTGTCAATTGGTGCAACCCGAATCGGTCGCTGTTTACGGTTTTTGGCGAAACGCAGAATCCACGTACCAGTTTGCCGAATTACTGGGCACGGGTGGCAACTGAAGATCAGACCGGCAACCTGTGGTTTGGTACGGCCACTGGTCTGGTTGTTTACCAGGCCGGACGTGGGTATATCCGTCGGTTTTCCCCAGCGGATGCGTTCCTGCCATCGTACTCCATCCGGGCGTTGGCCACCGATTCAACAGGCGCTGTTTTTATTGGGACATCCCAGGGAATGAATCGGTTTTCACCCCAATCAAACCGGCTCCGTTCGTATCCCGAACCTGATCCCGGTGGCGGCTATTTTTACTGGGATCTGCTCGTTACGCAATCGGGAGCCGTATGGGCAGCCTCAACCGGTGGATTACGTCGGTATAACGCCCGCGCGGATCGATTCGAGAAAATGGAAGCCGATTCGTTGTTTAAGCCCTACGCCAACACACGAATTCGTTGTCTGGCTGAGGCTGCTGACGGTGGACTCTGGATTGGAACGATGCAGCATGGGTTGATCTACTGGCATCCGGGCAAACGAATTCTTCGCCATTATCAGCACGAGGAAGGCAATCGGTCGTCGCTGGTCGATGATTTCATTACGTCGATTGCCCTCGATGCAACCGGTAAGGTATGGGTCTCAACGCTCAACGGGCTGTGTGTGCTGGATTCGGCCTCGCAGACGTTCCGCTCGTTCGATCATCTGTTTCCTGTAAATCGATTTTCCGGGCTGCTTTTTGACGACTGTAACCGGCTCTGGATGAGCAGCTATACGGGTTTGTTCTGTCTGGATACAGACCGGCAGACAACGCACCGGTTCGATATTGGGGATGGTTTGCCGACGGATCAGTTCAACGACCAGCGGGCGATCCGGTTGCGCGATGGGCGATTTTGTTACGCTACCTTACAGGGGTTTGCTTTGTTCCGGCCCGACGTATTGATGGCCAGTGAACGTAGCGTGGTGTTGCTTACATATCTGACAAAATTTTCGGTTTTCAATCAGCCGCACCCGCTGCCGCAAACCACGGAAGTCACGCAGACAATCGACCTCAAACCCGACGAGAATTTTTTTGCCTTCGAATGGGCGGCCCTGCATTACGATAATCCCGAAAAATGCCGCTATTCGTATCGCCTGGTGGGTTTCGACCGTGGCTGGAACTACCCCAAAACACCGATGGCGCAGTATACCAACGTACCGGGTGGCGACTATGATTTTGAGTTCCGCAGTACCGTAACGCCCGGCCATTGGGATGGGCCGGTTCAGCGGGTGCACGTCAGGGTAGCCACCGTTTATTACAAAACCGGCTGGTTTATCGGCTTGGTCTTGCTGACAATCGTTGGGCTGGCGGTAGGGTTTTATCAGTACCGAATGCAGCATACCATCCGGGTGGCTAAGCTCAAAATGCAGGCCACGAGTCTGGAAAAGGCGAATGCGCTGGTGCAGTACCAGAACCTGATTAACCAGCTTAACCCGCATTTTCTGTTCAACAGCCTGGCTGTGCTCGATGGACTGATTACCAGGGATGGCAAACTGGCGTCGCGCTACCTCAGCCGCCTGACCAAAGTGTATCGGTATCTGATTGAAAACGATCGCGTTGAAGTCGTGGCGCTGGAAAAGGAACTCCGTTTTCTAACCGATTTTATCGCTTTGCTGACCACGCGCTACGGCGGGGGCTTTACGGCTGAGGTCGATATCCCTGAATCGGCCCTGCAACGTAAGGTGGTGCCGGTAACACTGCAAAACCTGATCGAGAATGCCATTAAGCACAATACGACTGATGAAGAGTCGCCCCTGCGGGTCGCTATTCGGGTGGAAGATGACTATCTGGTGGTGGCAAATAACCTGCAAAAACGGGCGGTTGTGAATACTTCTAACCGGAAAGGATTACGCGATCTGGAACGACTTTATCGGTACCTGACGGACCGCCCGCTACGTACTGAAGAGACAGATGACGCGTTCGCTGTCTACGTTCCGTTGTTGAACAAGTAACGGTTCGTTGTGCTGAGCTATACTCATGGGATGCTTACGCCCTCGGTTCTTGAGGGGCTTATTTATACCGTACGTAATGTTTAAGGGACGGCCATTGGTCAGATTTTTGTCAGTAATCCTTTGATATACAGTAGCATAGAAATAATATATCCACTATCAAAAACCACCTGATTTACAAATTCCTCCTTTTTAGTCATGAAAGCCATCATTATCGAAGACGAAGCCATTATTGCCGATAAACTCCGCGATTCGCTGAGTGAAATTGCTCCCCATGTTGAGGTTCAAACCATACTGCCCAGCATCAAAGCCGCCCGACGGTGGTTTTCCCAATACGCCCAGCCCGACCTGCTGTTCATGGATATTCAACTGTCGGACGGAGTCAGCTTTGAATTATTTCAGTACTTCGATCTGCGCTGCCCGATTATTTTTACAACCGCCTACGACGAGTATGCCCTCAAAGCTTTTAAGGTCAACAGCATCGACTACCTGCTCAAACCGATCGATGAGGATGAGCTGATTCGGGCCATGGAAAAGCTGAAAACGCGGACGGCGCCCATGAGCCTGCCCGCCGAGGTGCTTCAGTTCATGGCGCAGCAGGCAACATCGCCCGTTCGTGTGTACAAGGAAAAACTACTGACCCACCAGCGCAACAGCGTAGTGATGGTGGAAGTAAACGATATCGGCCTGATTTACCGGGATGAAATTATTTTTCTGCTACGTAATGACGGCCAGTCGTTTGTGGCTGATTACGCGTCGCTCGATGAAATTGAAACCGTACTCGATCCGGCGTTCTTTTTTCGGGCCAACCGCACGCAGATCATCAACATCAATGCCGTTGACAGTTTTCGGCCCGACAGCTCCGGCAAACTGTATCTGAAGCTCAAAATCAATACGTCGGCACCCGTAGAAATCAGCCGGGAGAAGGCCCCTCTGTTTCGCCGGTGGCTCGACCGATAGGCCGTTCAGCCGATACCTGGTGGCGTAATGATTGTTGACCGGGCAGAAAATCGAAGACCGAATCAGGAGATAAGTACGTAGCAGTTGCTTTACCTACTATTCCCTGATGGTTGAAACGGTATTCGATTCAGGGTTTACAGGTTATAGTAGTCGAGGACAATGCCCACCGACATCTGTGACCTCAATACCGTAAACCTTTAACGGCTTATGCATAAAGTTATTAACGTTGGTTTGGTCGGGTTTGGCCTGTCGGGGCGGTATTTCCACTCGCCTTTTTTATCCGTTAATCCGAAGTTCAATCTCAAAAAAATTGCCAGTAGCCGACCCGAAGCGGTTCGTGCGTTTGATCCGTCTATCGAATGGGTAGCTACTGCCGATGAGTTGTTTGCCGACCCGGCGATAGACCTTGTTTTTATCTGCAGTCCCAACGAAACGCATGCCGATTACGCCCGAAAAGCACTGGAGCAGGGTAAAAACGTAGTTGTCGAAAAACCATTTGCACTTTCCGAATCCGAAGCTGTACAACTGCTGGAACTGGCACAGCGACAGGGCCTTCTGGCTACGGCCTACCAGAACCGGCGGTGGGATTCCGACTTTCTGACCATTAAGCGCTTGCTGGCAGAAGGTGCTCTGGGCACCCTGATCGATTATGAGTGTCGGTATGATCGCTTCTCGCCCGTTCCTCCCAATTCGCAGAGCTGGAAAGAGTTGCCCGGTGCCGGACGGGGCAATCTCTACAACCTGGGCCCGCACCTGCTCGACCAGGCTTTACACCTGTTTGGCAAACCCGATACGGTGCAGGCTACGGTTCGGATCATTCGCCCGAATAGCCAGGTCACCGATTATTTTGACATAAAACTCGGCTATGCGGATAAAATCGTCCGGCTTGAATCCAGCCTGATGATCTATCAGAACCAGTTGCGCTTCAGCCTGCATGGAACGGAAGGGTCTTTTCTGAAAGGTGGTCTCGATGCCCAGGAAGAGCGACTGCGCCTGAATCAATTACCCAATATACCCGATTGGGGCGCTGAGCCGGCGGATCGCTGGGGAACACTGTATCGAGAGGGCCGGGCAGACATAATCACCAGCCTGCCGGGCAATTACACGCCTTTTTACGATAACCTCTACGACGTACTTGTAAACGGAGCCGAACCCGCTGTTACCCCTGCCGACATCCAGCAACTGGCGCGCGTTATTGAACTAGCCATCGAGAGCAGCCAAACTCAACGTACCTTACCGTTTTGATCATGACCAACTACCGCTGGCATATTGTCGGATTGCTGTTTGTGGCTACTACCATAAATTATCTGGATCGTCAGGTTATCAGCCTGCTCAAACCAACGCTGGAAACCGTTTTCGACTGGACCGAAACCGATTACAGCCATATCGTCATGGCGTTTCAGGGGGCGTATGCGCTCAGTTACGTCGTGTTTGGCCGTCTGATCGACAAAATCGGTTCCAAGCTGGGGTATATACTGGCTGTTTTTCTGTGGACCATTGCGGCTGCACTTCACGCTACGGCGACCAGTACGTTTACATTTGGCGTGTATCGGGCCTTGCTGGGGTTGGGGAGGGCGGCAATTTTCCGGCAGCCATCAAAACCGTAGCAGAGTGGTTTCCCCGACAGGAGCGGGCCCTGGCAACAGGTATTTTTAATGCGGGTACAAACATTGGTGCGGTCGTAGCACCGATCATGGTTCCCTGGGTTTTAGGCGCTTATGGTTGGGAGGTTGCATTTTTGCTGACGGGTCTGATTGGGTTTATCTGGCTGTTTTTCTGGTGGCGGTATTACGAAAGTCCCCAGCGCCACAAACAGGTTTCGACGCAGGAACTCAACTACATTACGGGTGATGCCGACAACAGCACAGAAGAGTCGGCAAAGGTGAAGTGGGGCGATTTGCTACAATATCGGCAAACCTGGGCGTTTGTTTTAGGCAAACTGCTAACCGATCCGGTCTGGTGGTTCTTCCTGTTCTGGCTACCCTCTTATTTTGCTTCTTCGTTTAATCTTGACCTGAAAAAGCCGAGTCTGCCCCTCATTTTCGTGTATACGGCCGCCACCATCGGAAGCGTTGGGGGCGGATATCTGTCGGGATATTTTCTGAGCCGGGGCTGGACCATCAACCGCTCACGCAAAACGGCCATGATGCTCTATGCACTCTGCATTCTGCCCATTGTGTTTACCCGGTACGCCACCAGCATATGGGAGGTCGTTGGGCTGCTGAGCCTGGCTGTAGCCGCGCATCAGGCCTGGAGCGCCAATCTATTTACGTTGGTGTCCGATATGTTTCCCAAACAGGCCGTTAGCTCGGTCGTTGGACTGGGTGGCATGGCGGGTTCGGTCGGTGGGCTTCTCTTCCCAATTGTGGTCGGGGCGCTGCTCGATACGTACAAAGCGGCTGGGTCGATCACAATCGGGTACAATTATTTATTTGTCATGTGCGGCAGTGCTTATTTGCTGGCTTGGGTATGTATTCATCTGTTTGCGCCCAAAATGAAGCCAATTGCCCTGAAAAGCCCTGAACTGGAACCGATCCCTTAAAAGTCGTTGACGTAACCCAACGGCTTATACCTTATTGAATCCGCTGCATGCCATCGGCCAGAAACTGGTAAAACGATGCCCAGGCCGATGCAATCTCAACTGTCCAGTTGCTTCCTAAGGCCGATTGCAGGGTCCAGAGCAGCGCGCTCCCCACAGCAGCGTAATGCTCTGGTTTAACCCCATACTGTTCATGCCGTTTCCCTAAATCTTTCAGTACGGTCGTCAGCTCGTCCGGCTGATCGATGCGGGCTACCGAAAAATTAAGCATATCAACCAGTTTGTTATACTGCGTTAGTAAAGATGGCCCGAAAAGAGATCGTAGGGCCGGATGTTGTAAAAAAAGACGGCTATAAAAAACGTCACCCAGCAAGGTTGGTTCTACGTCGCGCAGACTCGTCCAGGATTGTTTGACGAGTTTTATTTGTACGGAAGTCAGCATTAACAGAAAAATAAGAAAGTGGAATGTTACGGCCACTGGCTGCCGTTGCCAATTAAATCGGCATGAAGCGTCGGTTTGTGAGCATAAGCCGTTGGTTTTGGGCGGCCGGGCTACACAGGGCAGTATATACCCGATCAGCTGGCAAATAATCGCGTCGATGTAACTTCTGATATCGGCAATCGCTACGTTTCCCCATTGAATTTCAGCGGCTCATTCTGGTTTTACTGCTGGCCTACAGGTCCGTCTTGATTTTGCTGACACTGATCGGTACAGTAACCGTTCTGTATATCAAGATAAAACGCCTTGGGAACATTGAATCCGATTCGTTACGCGACGATTCCGATACGTCGGATGGGGATGATTGGAACGGTGGCGATGATGATTAACCGCTACGCTTCGCACCACACTGCACTACGTTTCCGGCTAGATTCTTCGCGCTACGTTTAACTTCTTTTTGGCGGCCTTTTCGCACTCGTCAACTTTGCCCTGTCGACGGCGACTACGTATACGAGCCATTTTTAAAACAGTTTTTTACCGATGAAAACAAAAACAATCAATCGCTTAAGCTGGCTGTTGGCCGGGCTACTGGCTATCGCCTTTATGGGAGCCGGTATGTCGAAACTAGCTGGGGTGCAGATGCACATTGATCATTTTCGGCAATGGGGGTACCCGGATGCCATGCGCTACGTTGTGGGTATTCTTGAAATGGGGCTGGCTATTGGCCTACTCTGGCCTAAATTCCGGCTCATTGCTGTGTATGAATTGTTCTTCTGGGCAACAGGCGCTGTGCTGACACATGTACAGGCGGGGCAAAGCAATCAGGTTGGTGCTCCGATGCTATTTGCCGCATTGGGCCTGATACTGCTCTGGATTGAGCGCAAACGCTTCCGTCAGAACAAACTGTCTGTCAGCCGATAGCTCATGCTGCGTACTGAAACGATGGAAGCTCAGATCCCGGAGATGGGCCATACACCAACATCCGCATTAGTGCCCGTCGCCAACCGCCTGGATGGTGTCAGCGTTAATCAGTCAACTGCCAGGCTGACCAGCATCGACACACTCCGGGGGCTGGTAATGGTGATAATGGCCCTCGATCATACCCGCGATTTTCTGCATGTAAATGGCATGTTCTACAATCCAACGGATTTGAACACAACCAATCCGGCACTCTTTTTCACGCGTATCCTCACGCATATCTGTGCACCGACTTTTGTTTTTCTGGCGGGTCTGTCGGCGAAGCTGTCGGGTGCTCAGAGGGGCGCAAGGCAACTGTCGGGTTTCCTGCTGAGCCGGGGTTTATGGTTTATTTTTCTGGAGATCACAGTCATCAATTTTGCATTCTGGTTCGATCCAACCTTTTCGTTTGTGCAATTGCAGGTGATGTGGGCCATCGGAATAAGCATGATTGTGCTGAGTGGATTGATTTGGTTGCCTGGCCGTGTGCTCCTTTGTATCGGTCTGGGGCTGGTAACGGGGCACAACCTGCTCGATGGTGTGACCGTTTCGGCTACGTCTCGCTGGTACTGGCTCTGGTCAATGGTGCACGAACGTAGCGTGATTCGGTTGACACCTGATTTTCAACTGGCGTTTATGTATCCGGTGCTTCCCTGGATTGGAATCATGACGTTGGGCTATTGCGCTGGCAACTGGTACGATCGGTCGGTGACACCAGCCTGGCGTAGACGAAAACTTGTGTGGATCGGGATAGCTGCCCTTACAAGTTTTATTCTACTTCGCCTGACTAACGTATATGGCGACCCGTTATCATGGCACAAGCAGTCGGATGTCGTGCTTACGCTCATGTCGTTTCTAAACGTTACGAAGTATCCGCCTTCATTGCTTTATACGCTTCTGTTACTTGGCATTGCGTTGCTGATGTTGAGCGCACTGGAAAGCCGGCGGGTCAGCTGGATGAACATATTTGCCGTTTATGGGCGTGTGCCCTTGTTTTATTACGTCCTGCATTTTTATCTGATTCATGCCGTATCGGTGCTGCATCTCTTGGCAGCGGGCGTTTCCTGGCAACGTATTGATTTCAAAAAGGGAACGGGTGGCATTCCACCCGGCGAAGGCGTTTCGCTCGGGATGACCTACCTGATCTGGTTTGTCCTGGTGGTCGCTCTCTATCCGTTATGCAACTGGTATTACAGGTTTAAACGTACCCGTACAGGCTGGTTCTGGCGGTATTTGTAAGGATGAGTTGACTGACTCTGCGCTGGGCAATTTTCCCCCGTCCCCCTGAAGGGGGAAAATTGCTAATATATAAATGCCTGATTAGTTGTTAATTCCTTGCCAGCGTAACGCGTTTGAGCGAACGGTTCACAGCCTGATAGAGGCCGTTTCCGGCACCGATCCTGCCGACTCGCGCCAGTTTTTTTCGCTATGCTTTAGCGGCCTGCCAATTTTGATCCGTCAACAGCGAAGGAGGGTCGCAGAGCTTCTTCAACAGACAACTTGCCAAAGCAATACGTATCTGACCCTCTTTGCTGCTCTAATCAATCAACTTATTATCAACCACTTTCTCTTTTATTAATCCATGATGACACGTACCATTCACCTCATCACACTACCTCAGACGTTACGTACACTGGCTGCGCTGGGCATTCTTAGCCTGGTTTCGCAAGCCTGTAGCAAAGACAACGGATCGGACCCGGCGCCCGCTGCCAACATCAACGTTCGCCAGGATGCCAAACTGGGTAGCCTCCTCACCGACGGACAGGGTAACACGCTCTACATTTTCTCAAAAGATGTTGACGGCAACAGTGCCTGCTCAGGTGGTTGCGCTGATACCTGGCCCATTTTTTATGAGAAGAACAAAGTGGTTGCGGCTGGGCTGGATTCTACTCAGTTTGGGGTAATTACCCGCGCCGATGGCAAAAAGCAGAATAACTTTAAAGGCTGGCCTTTGTATCGGTTTGTGCAGGACACCAAGGCTGGCGACGCAACCGGCGAAGCCAAAGGCGGTTTTTACGTAGCGAAGCCCGATTACACCGTAATGGTAGCCGACAAAGGGGCTGGTAAGTATCTGGTAGGTATGAAGTCGGCCAGAGCGCTGTATACCTTTGCCAATGATGCTGACAACGTAAGCAATTGCAAAGATGGCTGCCTGGCTTTGTGGCCGCAATTTCTGGCTGAACCGGCCGTAGCACCATCAACCGTATCATCGTCTCTGTTTAATTCGATTACGCGCCCTGAAGGCAGTAAACAGAGTACGTTCAATAAAAAGCCGTTGTATTATTTCCAGAGCGACGTAGCGCGGGGTGATGCCAAAGGTACAGCGACCAATAACAAATTTGTGTTGGTAACACCGGGTCAATAATCAATTCAGTCATTGGCCATTTTGCGAAGAACCTATTGATCAATGCCTAATAACCAATGACTTTTTAACGTTCAAAATCATGTCGCAAACCGAAGAAAACAAAGAACTGGCCAAACGGTGGCTTGATCTGATCTCCGAAGGAAACGTAGAGGAAATCTGCGAACTGACCGCTCAAACCTGGATTATGCACGGCGGCAAACCCGGTATGTCGCCCGGCCCCGATGGGATACGTGAACTGTTTGCCAGCTTTGGCGAAATTAAACAAACCTGGGCACTGGAAGACATCATTGCTGAGGGTAATAAAGTGGTGATACGCGCCACAAACAGTTGCCAGCAGGAAAGTTTCTTTGGTATACCGAGCCGGGGGCGTTGGCAGCACTTCAGCGCTACGTTTATTCACCACATCGAAAACGGTAAGTTTATGGAAACCTGGCGTAATGCCGACGATCTGGGACGGGTGCTTCAACTAGGCGCCAAACTCGAACCAACTCAATAGCTTTATTCATAAACGGTTCATTCCCTGATTACTACACTTTACGCTTGATTTATGACCGTTTGTGTAAGTTGGTTTTTTGAAAAAGTATCGGGCAAACCACCTTTGTTACGTAGATCACAAAATGATCGCAGCCCAGTCGGTAAATAGATACGAAAAAACAGGTTGTGGTCAATCCAATATAGCCAAATAGTAATAGCTGGACATAATAGGTTTAAGAAGTAAGGGTTAGGTTACAGAGCCTGGATACGTATCCGGGCTTTTGTTTTTATAAGCCATTCCCAATCTCACTATCGTGGGGTTTCAGGCTCGAACAATCAATTTCGGACGTATGACAACGGTCTTTCTTTCGGTTTGCTCAGGGCTTTCCATAGCGGAGAGCAGCAGCTGTGCCGCCTGCGTCCCCATTTCATAAGGGAATTGTTCGATGGAAGCAATAGGCGGCTGCTCCAGATAGGAGCAGAAGGATAAGTTCGAGAAGCTGACAAAGTAAATGTCCTGATTAATTACCAGTTTCCGGCTTCGGCAAACCAGCATCGCATCCAGCGCCAGGTAATCATTAAAGGCCAGAATTGCCTGAGGAGGCTCGGCCAGATCGAGTAGCTCGTTTGTTTTCCGAATTGTATCCTCGGCGGTTAAATCGCCATTTTTAATGTAGCCTGGATTAACGGCAATAGTGTGGTTAGCTAGCGCCGTTACATACCCTTTCAGGCGCTCGTCGGTGGCCTGCAACGTAGCAGGACCATTCAGCAGCGCAATGCGATTCAGGCCACGGCTAACCAGGTAATCAACAGCCTCTATCGCGCCCTGGGTAATATCGACACAGACGTAGCTATTGGGCATGTTTTTGGCAACCCGATCAAAAAATAAGACCGGAATGCTGTGGGTCTGGGCTTCCAGAAAATGGGTTTTATTGAACGTCTCCGACGCCAGCGAGACAATAATGCCATCGACCCCATGCCTGATAAAGTTGCTGATAGCCAGCCGTTCCCGTTCGTAGTCGTTCCGCGATTGCGTGACCAGTACGTGATAGCCTTTGCTGATGGCAATGTCTTCAATGCCGGAAATTGCCTGTGAAAAAAACTGCTCTGTCAGGAAGGGGATCACTACGCCGATGGTGTACGTACGTTTCTGCTTTAAATTGATGGCCGTTGAGTTCGGAACAAAGTCCAGTTGTCGGGCCAGCTCATGCACGCGTTCCCGTGTTCGCAGACCAATTCGGGGATGATTTTGTAGAGCCCGCGAAACCGTTGAAACCGTCACCCCTAACTGCCGGGCAATTTCTTTCATGGTTGTCGAATTGGGCATACGCAGTGAAGTTATACGGCCATTGCTTCAGGATTTACCTGTGTGCGCCAGTGAATACAGACAAATTCAAGCATATACTCGTTATTGGGGCCAATATCAAGAATAACGCCGATTTCGCAGATTATACTCGGGTAGTAAACGTGTTAACGCCACTAAATCATGTAAGTGAAATTTATTCATACCGTAACCCGAAGGCTATCTACAGATACAATTCCTTACCAAATAGCACATTTTCAACGCCAATTATTTCATCAATGTCGTCCCAGAAAATATTGTACGCACTGATAGTGAAGTTGTTGCGTTGGTTGACGGTCGCTTCTTTCAATAGTTTCGACCAGGCTAGGGGAATTGTCACCGTACGGCCATCGCTTAAGCTAAAACAGATCGTATCAGGATTGACCTGTACGTTGATGAATGTGGGCAAATCGGCAAGATTTGGACGCTGACGACCTTTGCTAGTTCGCTTGACGGTAGTAGTTGGGCTTGATCCCACTGTTCTTACAGGCGTTCTCATACGTTTCTTTAATCTGATCTATGTGGTCGACGATTGCCTTCTCAATTTTTTTTTCGTTCTGCAGTTTTAATTTTCACTGAATCAGCCAATTTAAAACTACCATCTTCCCGTATCCAGTATTTGCATAATTTCAGTCCATCATCACTCGCATGTATATGGCACGGTTCATTAATTAAATCGTACATCCGGTAGAAAAATCGAAAACCAAACAGGCGAAAAAGGGTGGGCATTCTATTAATAATTGTAAATAAAACGGGTGCCATTAAGTTCGAATCAATAGCACCCGTTTCTACGTATTCCTTCCTTATTTTACCCTTTCTTCTGCTCCTTTGCCCAGCCATCTTTCAACGTAACGGTACGGTTGAAAACGGGCTTTTCAGGGGTAGAATCGGAATCAAGGATGAAGTAGCCTTTCCGCATGAACTGGAAGTTGGTTTGCGTACCTGACCGGGCCGCTTCAACTAAAGCCGGTTCGACAAACGCACGTACCACCTCGAGTGATTTCGGATTCAGCAATTCGCGGAACTCACGTTCATCAGCGGCCGGGTTCTCGACCGAGAAGAGCCGGTCGTACAGCCGTACTTCCGCTTCAACCGCGTGCGGTACAGATACCCAGTGAATCGTACCTTTCACGTTGATGCCCGACGTATCGGAACCACTCCGGCTTTCGGGAATGTAGGTGCAGCGCAGCTCGATAATTTCCCCTGCGTTGTCTTTTACGACCTCTTCACATTTGATGATATAGGCGCCTTTTAGCCGCACCATACCGCCTGGAAACAACCGGAAGAATTTCTTCGGCGGATTTTCCATGAAATCGTCGCGCTCGATATACACCTCCCGACTGAACGGTACGTCACGTTCGCCCCCGCTGGGATCTTCGGGATTGTTTTCAATCCGCACAATTTCCTCACGACCTACTTCGTAATTGGTAATGACAAGTTTTAACGGCCTTTCATCCACAACGGCCATGACGCGGTGCGTGGTTTTGTTAAGTTCCTCACGGATGCAGAACTCCAGCAACCCAACGTCGATGAGGTTATCGCGTTTGGCAATACCGATCCGGTCGGCGAACTCGCGGATACTGGCGGGCGTATACCCACGCCGGCGAAGGCCCGCGATGGTTGGCATCCGGGGGTCGTCCCAGCCACTGACGTGACCTTCTTCTACCAACTGCTTGAGCTTCCGTTTGCTCATAACCGTGTAGGTCAGGTTGAGCCGCGCAAACTCGATTTGTCGGGAGGGGAAAATGTTGAGTTTTTCGATAAACCAGTCGTACAGGGGCCGGTGTACTTCGAACTCAAGCGTACAGAGTGAGTGGGTGATGTGCTCGATGGAGTCAGACTGCCCATGGGCGAAATCATACATCGGGTAGATGCACCACGTATCGCCCGTGCGGTGATGATGCGCGTGTTTGATCCGGTACATGATCGGGTCGCGCATGTGCATGTTGGGCGATGCCATGTCGCCTTTTACCCGCAGCACTTTGGCCCCATCTGGAAATTCCCTGGCTTTCATGCGCCGGAACAGGTCAAGATTTTCGTCAACGCTCCGGTCGCGGTACGTACTCATGCGGCCCGGCTCGGTGGGTGTTCCTTTCTGCTCAGCAATTTCCTCCGAGGTCGAATCATCGACGTAGGCCAATCCTTTCTGGATCAGTGTTTCAGCAAACTGGTAAAGCTGGTCGAAATAATCCGACGCATAAAATTCATTTTCCCATTCGAAGCCAAGCCAGCGCACGTCGTTCTTGATCGAATCAACGTATTCGGTGTCTTCGGTAACGGGGTTTGTATCGTCGAAACGGAGGTTAGTTTGCCCGCTGTATTTGTCGGCCAGTCCAAAATTCAGGCATATGGATTTGGCGTGACCAATGTGCAGATAACCATTGGGCTCGGGCGGAAAACGGGTATGCACACGCCCCCCGTTTTTGCCGGAGGCAATATCATCTTCGACAATTTGTTCAATAAAGTTGAGAGACCGGTCAGACGCGCTGTTTTCGCCGGGAATCGATTCTTCTGGTACCTTCGTAACTTCGGCCATGTCGCTAAATCACTACTGATAAAGTCCCGAAATTACGGCCTTTGGGTGGGTTTGGCAAACGAAAAGGAATGGGTTATTTACCGAAACCGGAATCCATACGCGCTGGCTTGTACGGCAGCACTGCCAGATAGCCGTCCTTCCGAATCGTTATTTCTCCCGTCCAGTGTACTGAAAAACTACTTAAGTAAGGAGATGCCGGTAGTTAATTTATTGTTAATGAGCGAACAAAAAGGTTGTTAGAACGGGTTTTGTGTAATACATGCCATTCATCAGTCCGCATACGGCGGTTGGTTGCACAATAAACTCTTTATGAAAAAAACGTTTATCGGATTCCTCTTTGCGATCGGGTGGATTTTGTCGATACAGGCTTCTGCGCAGAAAACAAAGGATTCGTTATCGAAACAGGCGTTTCTCACCGATTGTATTCAGTACGCTCTGGATCACCAGCCTATTGTCCGTCAGTCGGTTATTGATCAGGAAATTGCCGAACGGACAGTCCAGAGTAACTTAGCGGCCTGGTATCCCCAAATAGCCGGTGGCTATAATCTACAGCATTACCTGAAACAGCCTGCTACGCTCTTTCCTGATCCTACAACGGGTGAAGTTGTACCTCGGGTGATTGGGGCTAAAAACACGTCGACAGCCTCGCTTTCACTGACCCAGAATATTTTTAACCGCGACCTGCTGCTTGCCAACCAGACAGCGGATGCCTACCGCGTTCAGGCGTCACAGACCACCGTCCGGAACAAAATCGACGTAGTGGTTAATGTGAGTAAGGCGTTTTATGACGTCATCCTGACCCAGCGCCAGGTCGATATTCTGGGCGAAGACATTGCCCGGCTCCAGCGAAGTTTGCAGGATGCCACGAATCAGTATCAGGGCGGGATAGTTGATAAAACTGATCCACAACGCGCCAAAATTGCCCTGAACAATTCCCTCGCCCAACGAAAGCAATATTATGATCTGGTTGGTTCTAAATACCAAACGCTGAAGCAGTTGATGGGGTACCCGCCCAATACACGTCTGACAGTGGCTTACGATACACTGCAACTGGCGAATGAAGTGACGTTGGATACATTACAACTGGTGAACCCACAAAGTCGGATTGAATATCAACTGCTAATCACACAGGGACGGCTGCTGGATGCCAACGTGCGTTACAATCGATGGGCTTATCTGCCTACGGTCGCTGCTTTCGGCAACTACAACCTATTGTACCAGAATAATTCCTTCGGGCAATTGTTTAACATGGTGTTTCCGAACTCACTAATTGGTTTGTCGATTGCGCTGCCTATTTTTCAGGGTGGCCGACGTATCCAGCAGACCAAAATTGCTGAGCTACAGGTGCAGCGGTTGCAGTGGGATCTGGCAGCTTTAACGAGTGCCGTCGATGCGGAGTATGCACAGGCGCTGGCAACGTATAAAGGGAATCTGGCGAACTATCTGGCGCTGCGCGAAAATCAGGAGCTGGCTCAGGATGTGTATAGGGTTATTAACCTGCAATACCGATCCGGTATAAAAACCTATCTGGACGTAACGATTGCCGAAGCTGACCTGCGTACTGCCCGATTAAACGTATTCAATGCCCTGTATCAGGTACTCATCAGCAAACTGGACGTCCAGCGATCTTTGGGTGTCATTCGATTTTAAATAAGTGGTGTCAGGTTTGAGAACCTGACACCACAATCCGATATGTCGGGCTTAAGAACCCGATACCACAAAATAGAGTAGCGTACTGTTGGGTACTTATAACACGACAGTTTATTATAACCTACAAGTCGAAACAACCTAACGTGTTGGGTTTGAGAACCTGACATCATCAAAATGAAGCTTTTCACACATCTATTTTTAATTACGGGAGGAGTTTTGCTGATAGCCTGTGGCGGCAACAAGAACGACCAGCAGCAGGCACCACCGCCCCCCACACCGGTAACAGCCGTAAAAGCTGAGAAAGAAAGTGCTACGTATTACGATGCCTTTCCGGCCACCGTAACGGCATTGCGTGAGGTTGAGATTCAGCCGCAGGTAGCCGGGAACATTACGGGTATCTTTTTCCAGGACGGGCAACGGGTCAGTAGGGGGCAGAAATTATATACGATTGATCCCCAGCAATACCGGGCCAGCTACGACCAGGCCGTAGCGAACCTTAACGTACAGAAAGCCAACCTGAACCGGGCGCAGAAAGATGCCGACCGCTACAATACGCTGGCGCAACAGGATGCGGTTGCCAAACAGCTGGTCGATAACGCCAATGCGTCGCTCGAAGCCAACAAAATGCAGGTAGCGGCTGCCGAAGCCGCCATTCAGCAGGTCGCCACCAACCTTAAATACACAACGATTTATGCACCATTGGACGGTACCATCGGCATCTCGCAGGTACGGTTGGGAGCCGCTGTAGCGCCCGGTTCGACACCGCTAAATACCATATCGGAAGATAACCCGATTGCGGCTGATGTTCAGATCGATGAGTCTCAGATTCAGCGTTTTCTGTCGTTGCAGAACAAAGCGGGCGTAGTACGCGATTCGACCTTTATTCTGATGCTGCCGAGCGGACAGCCTTATAAATATCCGGGTTCGATACGTATTGTCGACCGTGCTGTTGATCCGCAAACGGGTACGCTGCGCGTTCGGATTGCCTTTCCGAACCCCGAAAAACAGCTGAAACCCGGCCTCGCCGGAAACGTTCGGGTGAAAAACAGTTCGGGCCAGCCGCAGCTGCTGATACCGTATCAGGCTGTAACGGAGCAAATGAGCGAATACTTCGTGTTTGTGGTTGGCGACAGTAGTAAAGTCAGTCAGAAAAAAGTAACGCTCGGCGCCCGTATCAATGATAAAGTGATTGTCAAAAATGGCCTGAACGAAGGTGAGTTAGTGGTAACCGAAGGGACCCAGAAAATCCGTGAGGGTGCTAAAGTGCGCGTAGACCAGCCTGGTCAGTCAGGCAACCCCAAATCAGATTCCAGTAATCGACAGACAGCAGCAAAATAAATGAGCGAAAGAGTGAATGAGTGAAAAAGCGAACCGCTATTTATCCAATCACTCATTCACTCATTCGCTCTTTCACTCTTTAAGCCATGTTCGCAGAAATATTCATCAATCGGCCGGTTACGGCAATCGTTGCTTCCATCGTCATTGTGGCGTTGGGGGTGTTGGCTCTGTTGAGTTTACCGGTCAGTCAGTACCCCGACATTACGCCCCCGGTTGTGCAGGTGACGGGTACGTATACGGGTGCCGATGCACAGACCGTGGAGCAAACGGTGGCGACCCCGATTGAAACACAGGTGAACGGTACGCCCGGCATGGACTATGTACAGACCAATGCCACGAATGACGGCCGGATGACGATGAACGTTACGTTTAAGGTGGGAACCGACGTGAACATTGCCGCCCTCGACGTACAGAACCGGGTGGGTATTGCGCAGCCGCAGATTCCGCAGGAAGTAACGCGCCTGGGGGTTGTTGTCCGGAAACGTAACCCGTCTCTGTTCATGCTGGTTGCCATTTACTCCCCGAAAGGCACGCATGATGTTTCGTTTATGGATAACTACACGAACATCTATATACGGGATGCGCTGCTGCGGGTGCCGGGCGTAGGCGATATTTTCAGCCGGGCCGATGACTTTAGTATGCGGATCTGGCTGAAACCCGATAAGCTTACCCAACTGGGTATGACGCCCGATGAGGTTATTACGGCGCTTCAGGAGCAGAACCTACAGGTGGCCGGAGGGTCGGTGGGAGCGTCTCCACAGCCCAATTCGCAGGCATTTGAATATTCTGTCTTTACCAACAGCCGCCTGAGCAAAGAGGAAGAGTTTCGCAAGATAGTAGTACGTAGCGATCCCTCTAAAGGCTCACTGGTGTATCTGCAAGACGTAGCGCGGGTGCAGCTGGGTAAATTTTCGTATGCCAGCAATTCGTTCGTCGATGGCAAACGGGCTTCCTATCTCCTGGTGTATCAGTTGCCGGGAAGTAATGCGCTTGAAACGGCCAAAGGCGTTTATCAGGCAATGGACAACCTGAAAAAAACCTTCCCGAAAGATATTGAATACGTAGTGCCGTTTGAGTCGGTGTCGGTGATTCAGGTGTCGATTTCGGAAGTGGTTGAAACCTTGCTCGAAGCCCTCGGGCTGGTGGTGCTGGTTGTCTTTTTGTTTTTGCAAAGCTGGCGGGCCACGCTCATTACGTTGCTGGCTATTCCGGTATCGATTGTGGGTACATTTGCCCTGTTTGTGCCGCTCGGATTTACCATCAACACCCTGACCCTCTTTGCGTTCGTTCTGGCTATCGGTATTGTGGTGGATGACGCCATTGTGGTGGTGGAGGCCGTGCAGGTAAACATCGACAAGGGCATGTCGCCCAAAGATGCCACCCGCGAGGCCATGCGCGAGATTTCAGCACCGGTTATTGCCATTGCGCTGATTCTGGCTGCGGTGTTTGTGCCGGTGGGCTTCATTCCGGGTATCGTCGGGCGGCTTTATCAGCAGTTTGCCATTACCATTGCCGTATCCGTGCTGATTTCTGCCTTTGTCGCTCTATCGCTAACCCCTGCCTTGTGTACCATCCTGTTGCGGCCCATGCACATTGACGAAAACGCAACGGGTCTGAACAAATTCTTTTATAAATTCAATCAGTGGTTTGAGCGGGTCACCACCGCCTACTCCAATGGCGTAAAACGACTCATCAAGGCAACTCCGCTGGTCATTGTCGGGCTGATTGTCGTGTATATCGGTACGATCATGCTGTTCCGGGCGAAACCCACGGGCTTTATTCCCACGGAAGATGAAGGGCGGCTGATCGTTACGTATGAGATTCCCGAAGCAGCTTCAACGGCCCGAAGTCTGGTGGTGCTCAACAAGATTATGGACATCCTGAAGAAGCAGCCTTACGTCGACCATTTTGCGGCTTTGGGTGGATTGAACGCCGTTACGTTCGCGTCGAAATCGAACAGCGGAACGGTGTTTATGAAACTGAAACCCTGGGACGAACGTAAAGAGCGGGACCTTCAGGCCGACTCGCTGGTGACCAAGTTGCAGCGGGCTTTGGCAGGCTTGAACGATGCCCGGCCTCAGGTTCTACAGCCACCGGCCATTCCGGGGTTAGGACAAAGCTCAGGTTTTACGTTTGAAATTCAGCAACGCGAAACCAACGATGATGTACGGGCCTTCGACAATGTGGTGCAGAACTTCGTAACCGAAGCTAACAAGCGCCCTGAAATTGGTCGGGCGTTCACCTATTTTACGGCCAAAACGCCTGCCTATCGGGTTGATGTCGACCGGGATAAGTGTAAAAAACTGGGCATACCCGTCAGCTCAGTTTATACAACCATGCAAACGTATCTGGGTAGTCAGTACGTCAACGACTTCATTATTTACGGTCGAAAATTCAGGGTAGTCGCGCAGGCCGACACCATGTACCGCTCTGACCTGACGGCGCTGAATCAGTATTATGTCCGCAATCAGGCCGGGCAACTGGTGCCGATCAGTGCGGTTATAAAAACGAGCGTCATTGAAAATGCTCCGCTGATTTCGCACTTCAACCTGTTCCGTACGGTCGAATTGAACGGGGTAGCGAAACCGGGTTACAGCAGTAGTCAGGCCAACGACGCACTGCGCGAAGTGGCGGCCAAAGTGCTTCCGGCGGGCTATTCGTATGATTTTGGGGGCTTGAGTCGGGAAGAGATCAATGCGGGCAGTACGTCGGTTTACATCTTCATGCTGTCCATCGGCTTTGTGTTTTTGTTCCTGGCCGCTCTGTACGAAAGCTGGTCGGTGCCGTTTTCGGTATTGCTTTCCGTACCGATTGGTGCCCTTGGTGCCATCGTTGCCCTGATTCTGTTTCCCTACCTGAGCAACAACGTCTACGCACAGATTGGCTTGATTACGCTGATCGGTCTGGCGGCCAAAAATGCCATTCTGATCGTTGAATTTGCCAAAGAGCGTGTGGATAAAGGGGAAGATCTGCTGGAGTCAACGATTGAAGCGGTCCGGCTACGGCTCCGTCCGATTTTGATGACCTCACTGGCGTTTATTCTGGGTGTATTCCCGCTGGCCATTGCCAGTGGTGCGGGTGGTGTTGCCCGTGCTACCATCGGCCGGACGGTGTTGGGCGGTATGCTTGCCGCTACATCATTGGCTATTTTCGTGGTTCCGGTTCTGTACGTAGCGATCACGCGACTGGCATACGGGAAGAAGGGCCTTGAAGAACTGAAGAAAAACGCCAAAGAGAAAGAAGAAAAACCCGAAGAACAGCCGCAAATGGTGGATAAATAGTCTGGCTACTGACTCGAATGTGTTGAATAACTATGAAAGCTATTCTCTGCAAAGCCTACGGTCTGCCCGACACGCTTACGCTGGAAGACGTACCGTCGCTGACGCCCGGTGCTGGCGAGGTGCTGATTCAGGTGAAAGCCTGTAGTCTGAATTTTCCGGATACGCTCACCATCCGGAATATGTATCAGTTTAAACCACCGATGCCTTTTTCGCCGGGCAGCGAAGCGTCGGGTGTAGTGAAAGCAGTAGGCGAGGGCGTAACGCACGTAAAGCCCGGCGACCGTGTATTTACCTACGGCACGCATGGTGGGCTGGCGGAAGAGCGGGTAGCCGATGCCCGCGCAACCATTCCTTTGCCCAACGGTATGGACTTCATCACCGGGGCATCAACCCTCTATGCGTTTGGTACGTCATACCATGCCCTGAAAGACCGCGCCCAGCTTAACGCTGGCGAAACGCTGCTCGTGCTGGGGGCTGCCGGAGGTGTTGGACTGGCAGCGGTTGAATTGGGTAAATTGATGGGCGCTACGGTCATTGCGGCCGCTTCGACCGATGAGAAACTAGCCGTTTGTCAGGAAAAGGGCGCCACGCATCTGATCAACTATACGACACAGAACCTCCGCGAACGAGTCCGGGAAATCACGGACGGAAAAGGCGTTGATGTGGTTTATGACCCGGTTGGCGACAAATGGGCCGAACCGGCCATCCGGTCGCTGGCCTGGCGAGGGCGTTATCTGGTGGTGGGCTTTGCGGGCGGTGAAATTCCCAAAATTCCGCTTAACCTTGCTTTGCTGAAAGGGAGCTCTATCGTCGGTGTGTTTTGGGGAATGTTCGCCCAGAAAGAACCGGCACTGAATCAGCAGAATATTCAGGAGATAGCGACTTGGGTAATACAGGGCAAAATTTCTCCCCATATCTCGAAGCTGTATACGCTGGCCGAAGCCCCGCAAGCCCTCACCGACATGGTGGAACGTCGGATTATCGGCAAAGCGGTGGTGGTAGTTTCAGCCGATACAGATGTATAAGCCCGGTTATGTTTACGCCTTTCTTCAACTATTTACGCCTGTTCAAGGATATTTCGTCGGCTGATGCTGAGCTGATTGAGCGGGAGTTGACGTATCGTGTTTTGGAAGAAGGCGAATTTCTGTTACGGGAGGGAGCCGTCAGTACAAACCTGTTTTTTATTTGCAAAGGAGTGGTCCGTATTGTTACCCAGAATGAGCAGGGGCGTGAGGTAACTCATTTTTTCCTGAAAGAAAATCAGTTGGTTACCATTCTGGAAAGTTTCAACAACAACAGTCTGGCCTGCGAAAGTATTCAGGCGGCCTGTCGGGTAGAGGTCATTGTAATCGCCAAAAGTAGACTGATATACCTGTACGAGCAGTTGCCCTACCTGAAACTGCTGATCAGTCAACTGACGCAACAAACGCTATTAAATAAAATTCAGACCCGGAACGCCTATCTGGGACAGGATGCTCTGACGCGCTATCAGCAGTTTCTGCTTCGTCAGCCCGAAATTGCGTTGCGGGTTTCCTTACAAAGTATTGCTTCGTATCTGGGAATCACCCAGCAATCACTAAGCCGGATTCGAAAAAATAGCCGATAATCCGATTTTACCATTTGGTAAATAAAAGGCTGTGTTGCCCGGCGACCTTTGCTTATAATCATCAAGTTAATAAGAGATGAACAAGCAAATGTCGAACGGATTTCTGGTTAATAAACGAGTCGTTTTGTTAGGAGGCAGCTCGGGGATTGGGCTGGCGACGGCTAAAGCAGCCGCAGCCGAGGGTGCGAAAATTGTTGTTGTGTCAAGTCAGCAACAGCGTATCGATCAGGCACTAACCGAATTACCCGATGGGAGCGAGGGCTATGCCGTGGACTTGACCAGCGAACAGCAGATCAGCGATTTTTTCAGTCAGCTTGGGGCATTTGACCACCTGGTTTTTACTGCCGGTGAAACACTTCAGTTAGGTAATCTGGCAGATACAAACGTAGACGAGGCTCGCGCGTACTTCAATCTCCGTTATTGGGGCGCTGTTACGGCTGTTAAATATGCCTATCCGCACCTCAATAAAAAAATGGATCTATTGTGCTGACAGGTGGTATTGTCAGTCAGCGACCGGGCGCGGGCTGGTCGTCAGGGGCAAGTATTTGCACGGCCATGGAAGGATTTACGCGGGCAATGGCGGTTGAACTGGCACCGGTACGTGTCAATCTTGTATCGCCGGGCGTCATTCGAACAAATCTGTGGTCAGCCATGACAGAAACTGACCGGCAGGCCATGTACGAACAGATCGGCAACTCGTTGCTGACGAAACGGATAGGAGATCCCGAAGAAGTGGCTCAGACGTACCTTTATCTCATGCGACAGACGTTCAGCACGGGGCAGGTCGTTACGGTCGACGGTGGGGCAGTGCTGGTTTAGGTAGTTGGGTAAACCTGTAAAAGAAGCATCCCGAAAGGTCCGACCTTTCGGGATGTTGTTGGTAAACAATTGAAGAACGTATTGCCCAGCCTGGCATTACAAGTCTACCTGCGCTACGCCTACAGAGTTTTTGTTGTTGGGGTGTTTGATTTCGTAAGCCACTACCAGTTGATTATCCACTACAACACCAGTCGCATTGGTGCCGCTGATGGCATTTTTTACGAACTGCGTGCCTGGATTCTGGTCTGACGACGTAATGTTTTTATAGGCAATCACCGATGATAGCCCGGTTTCGGAAGACTGGTTTTGTTCCCACAGTAGAACCGACGATTTTGGTGCCGAAACCAAAAACGCATTTTTGGCCGATTGATCATCGAGAACAAACAAACGCTTGCCCTGCTGCGTAACGACCCGAATACCCGGCGACTCCGTTGTGCCCGACATCCACGCGATCAGGTTGCCGCTTGCATTGGCGCTCGATGTAGGACCAGAGTGCGGACAGCCGTTGATTTTCCAGTTGTCGGCATACAGATTATCCGCTTTCGAGAAGGTCGCTCCGTTATCGGTTGAGATCATCTTGTAGATATCGCGGGTGTTCTCCTGATTTTCGCGGTAGTATAGATTCAGCACGCCTTTATGATCGACCAGCAGGCTGATGTTGCAGCAATCGCAGGTGAAGGGATCGAGCGTTTTCACCTCGCCGAATTTGTCGCCTTTCGACGTAACGAACTTCAGATCGCGCTCGTGGGGTTTGCCCGGAATGTCGTTCAGGTACGCTACGGCAACTTCACCGTTCGCCATCACGATAGCATCAAAAAAACCACGTACTGTATTCGGTGTTCTGTCGGCGTGGACCGGTGCAGGCTGACTCCAGGTCGTACCCTGATCGGTGGAAATGCTGTATACGATCTGCAAATCACTAGGTCGACCACCACCTTTAGGGCTGCCTTTGGGTTTTTCGGCGCCATGATCGGCATGTTCGCTATGGCCTGCAGTTGGTGTTCCATGCTCATGTGTAGCGGCTGACTGCGGTTGTGGTGCACTGAGAGGGCGCACCCGGCATGGCAAACACCGCGACGAATGAGCCATCTTTCTTGAAAAGTAATTTAGGCCGCATCAGTCGGGAACTGCCCAGCCCCATGGAAGAGGCAATTAATTTCTTATCGCCAAACGTACGGCCTTTGTCTGTCGACTCCGCCCAATAGAAATAGACGATGCCATCTTTATCTTTTTCTGTCCACGACAGGGCTACGTTGCCTTTGGGCGTTTTCGCCAGCGTCGGAACGGCATACGCGCGGGTAGTATCGCTGAAATTGCCCGTTGCATACGCGGTAAGGCCGGACATCATCACCAAACCAGCGCAAAGCACCGTTTTAATAAATCGTTTCATGCTTTTATTTTTTAAGAGTACAAAGATAATTGATTGGGCTATTGGGTATTAGTCATTGGTGTTAACGCGGTGTTATCACCGTGGTGTCGGGTTTGAGAACCCGACACCACGGTAATGACCAGATTTAAAACCGGTATGAGAACGTAGTGACGAACTGCCGGGGCGGAATCGGCATGATGCTATACCGGTCGTGAATCAGGTAATTCAATTCATTCGTAATGTTCGATACTTTCGCCAGAATCGACACTTTTCGATACGTATAGCCTGCCGACAGGTCGACGGTTGTAAAGCCGGTCAGCGGAATCAACCGGCTGAATTCAGGTGTCTGGCCATAAGTGTTGTTATTTCCACCGTAACGGGCGCCTGTATAAAAGGCCGAAGCGCCCAGTTTCAGGCCCCGCAGTCTGGGCAGGTCGAAGGTGTAGAAAATGGTTGCATTGGCCGTATGCGCCGGATTGTTGGTAAGGCGTTCCCCTTCAATGGGCGAGCCTTTCACCAGCGATGTTCTGGTATAGCGCATATAGTTGTAACCATAGCCCGTAATGAAATAAAAGTTCTTCGACAGGTTGCCGGTTAAGTCAACCTCCAGACCGTCGCTGGTTGTTTGCCCGGTAAATTCCTTTACGTTGGCGTCTGTGTTAGGCGTACCGTCGGCCTTGAACGGGGCCATTTGCGCAAAGTTGCTGTTGATGATGTGGTAAACGCCTACGTTGGCCGAAATCCGTCCGTTGAAAAGCTCGTTTTTCACCCCAGCCTCAAACTGATCGACAATCGACGGTTTCAGGATTTGCCCGTAAATATCGACCCCTGTATTGATGGTGAAGTTGTTAGCGTAGCTACCGAAAAAGGAGGTAGTTTTTGTTGGCTGGTACATCAACGCTACTTTGGGCGAAAATGCCGCATCTGTTTTGGTTTCGGCCGCGCCCCGCGTTTCAGCCTGCGTCAGCAGATTCAGTACAGTGGTCTGTACTGTCTTCTGCTGCGACCAGCGGACACCCGCCAGAATTTTAAACTTATCGGTCAGGCTGATTAAGTCCTGCACGTAAACGCCCAGACGTGTTGAAGGCGACGTAGTGCGGGTGGTGCCGGTTGCGTCGGGGATGTCCGTGCGGGTTTCGTAGAGGTTCGGGTTCAGGATGTTGATTTTATCGTAGGCGGTTTTGCCAGCTCCATAATTGATGGTAAATGAATTGCTGACGCTAACAATGCCAACCAGATCACTGCCAACCAGTACCTGATGCCCGATAGAACCCGTGTTGAATCGGCCGTTCAGGTTCACCTGCCCGGTATAATCTTTCTCGCTGGTCAGCGTACGACTGAGCGTACGTGTCCAGTCGCCCGTGGCCGAAACGTTGTTGTTGGGTACGGCAGCGCCATAAGCCGTTACGTTTGTTCCCTGCGCCGACGCAATGGCGGTTAGTTTCCAGTTGTTGTTGAAAGCGTGGTCGATGTTGAGCGAGCCAGAGGTTTGATCCACATTGTTGTAAGCCCAGTTTGTGTTAATAAAGCGTGAGCGGGGTACATTGGGGATAATGGCGTCCTGATTCTGATTCAGCGAACCAACGCCGTTATCGGGTGTTAGATCCGATTTCAGGTAATCACCCTGAAGCAGGATAGTCGTTTTCTGGCCCAGTTTATAGAGCAGGGATGGGTTCACGTAAACCCGGTTCGTCTTTACAACATCCCGATAACTTTTGGCCGTTTCATAGGTACCAACCACCCGGAAAGCCAGATTTTTGGCCAGCGGCCCGTACACGTCCAGGGTTGGTTTAAGGAGACCGAAGCTGCCTGCCCGCATGGAGGCCTCTCCGCCGAACTCGAATTTCGGTTTTTTTGTCACCATGTTGATAATCAGCCCGCCCGATACGTTGCCATAGAGCAGTGCCGAGCTGCCTTTCAGCACTTCTACCGATTCCAGCGTACTCGCTTCAGGAAAACCCATGGTGTTGCTGATAACCCCGTTTTTGAAGATGCTGCCGCCTGCTCCGGCAATACCGATGCTGTAACCCCGCGCCGAAAACGTTTCGGCTACACCACCCCGTTGCTGGGTCAGGGATACACCACTTACATTTTTCAACACATCACCCAGACGAGACGCCTGCTGGTTGGCAATCACTACGTTACTAACGACACCCGTCATTTGCGGTAAATCGAGTGGGGCAATACTGGCTTTTCCCAGCGTAACGGCTTTGTTGTTTCCAACAACCACAACTTCGCTTAGCTGAGCCGTGTTTTCAAGCAGGTCAAAATCCGTTGTGGTTACCTGACCGGCTTTTACCCGAATGGTTTTTTCCTGCGATTGTAGGCCAATAAATGTGACCAACAGGGTGTACGTACCTTCAGAAATACCTTTCAACTGATACGTTCCGTCTTCTGACGTAGTGGTTCCTTTGCGGATCTCTTTCAGGCTTACGTTGACGAACGAAGCGGGATTGCCATCGCTGGTTTTTACGATACCGCTGACCGTACCGTGCGTTTGTGCAAAAGCCTGTAGACTGAAGAGTAGAAGTATAATTATGAATGGAAAAGAAAGACGAGCGTAGCGAAGTTTCATTTATTTAGACTGATTATAATTTGAGGCAAAGTTATAACCGAATGGATTGCAGTCAACAATTATTTAGAAAAATTCTTAATAAGCGAAAGAGATGTTGGAAATCTCCAAATGAAGTGGGTGTAGAAGTCAATAAGGGGAAGGAGAGAAAATAAAAATGCCGCAACTGAGTTGCGGCACCACCAACATTTCCCTTGAAAGTATCAGTGAATTCAGGCCAACAAAGCGAACCGAATCCCTATTTCTTCACCGGTTTTGCCGACATGTAAAACGTGAGCTTTCCGCCCTTCAGAATATCAGCATGGGTAATGCTGGGCTGGGTCAGCGGCTTGCCGTTCAGCAACACTTTTTGTACGTATACATTCTTATCGCCCTGATTGATGGCCTCAACGGTAAAGGTCTGGCCATTTTCGAGTTGCAGCCGGGCGCTTTTGACGGATGGACTACCTAGTGCATAATCTTCTGAACCGGGCGCTACCGGATAAAACCCCATCGACGAAAACATGTACCACGCGCTCATCTGTCCGCAGTCGTCGTTGCCGCCCAGTCCGTCGGGCGTTGGTTTGTATTGCATGTTCAGAATCATCCGGATACGCTCCTGCGTTTTCCAGGATTGACCAGCCCAGTTGTACAGATACGCGACATGGTGAGCCGGTTCGTTCCCGTGAATGTAGCCACCAATAATGCCTTCCCGCGTAATGTCTTCGGTTTCGGCAAAAAATTTGTCAGGCAGGTTCATCGAAAAAAGCGTATCGAGCCGGGCGGTAAATTTCTTCGGACCACCCATGTATTGAATCAGCGCGGCAGGGTCCTGCGGAACGAAAAAACTGAAATTCCAGGAGTTGCCTTCGATAAATCCCTGCCCGTGCGTACTGAGTACGTCAAACCCGGTTTTGAACGTACCATCGGCCAGACGCGGGCGCATAAAATTGATCGACTTATCGTATACGTTTTTCCAGTTTTCAGCGCGCTTTCGGTAGGTTTCGTACACATCCGGCCGATTCAGCTTTTTAGCCAGTTGCGCAATACACCAGTCATCGTAGGCATACTCCAGCGTGTGCGACACCGAATTACTATTGACAGTGGCCGGTACGTACCCTTTGTCGATGTAGTCGCCAATGCCTTCGTAATCCCGGTGATTCGACGTAGCAATGCAGGCGTCGAGGGCTTTCTGAGCGTCACCTTTGAATACGCCCTTGACAATCGCATCGGCCAATACCGATACGCTGTGATAGCCGCTCATGCACCAGTTGTCGTTGGCGTAGTGCGACCAGATGGGCAGCATTTTCAACGTACTCTGGTCGTAATGCTTCAGCATCGACTGCACCATATCGTTGTTTCGGGAGGGTTGCATGAGGTTGAAAAACGGATGCAGCGCCCGGTACGTATCCCAAAGCGAAAAGGTAGTGTAATTGGTAAACCCACTGGCCTGATGAATGCCCTGGTCCAACCCTTTGTACTGGCCGTTGGCATCCATATACGTCGTTGGGTTGACGAAAGCATGATAGAGTGAGGTATAAAAATTTACTTTATCGGTTTCGGAAGCGTCGATCTGGATTTTGTTTAATTCCTTGTTCCAGACGGCCTGTGCCTGGGATTTCACCTGGTCAAAATTCCAGTGCGGAATTTCAGCCTGCATGTTGGCGAGGGCATTTTCCTGGCTCACCGGCGACAGCGCCATTTTCAGTTTTATCGGCTCACCGGCCTGCGTATCGAAATCGAAATACATCCGAATGCGTTTGCCGGCAATCTCCGGGAAATTGCGGGTCTGGTTAAATTTACCCCAGAAGCCTTTGTACACCTGCGGTTTATCCAGACTTTTCTGCCCGTATGACTTAAACGGTTTGGAGAACGACAGCGCAAAATAGACCGTTCGGGTACGAGCCCATCCGTTGGTTTGTCGGTAGCCGGTTATCAACGTATCGTTCACAACCCGCACGAACGTCCAGACGACTTTATCCTCATAATTGTAAATACCATGCGTCAGATCCAGAATGATGTGCGATTGATCGGACTTGGGAAAGGTATACTGGTGAAAACCAACCCGGTTTGAAGCCGTCAGTTCGGCCAGGATGTTGTGATCGTCCAGTTTTACTTTGTAATACCCCGCTTCGGCCACTTCGTTGGCGTGTGAAAACGCGGATCGATAGCCACTTTTCGGGTTGGCGGCAACGCCCGGATTCAATTGCAAAGCGCCCTCGGTAGGCATAATCAGGAAGTCGCCCAGGTCAGAATGGCCCGTACCGCTGAAGTGCGTATGACTGAAGCCGACTATTGTTTTGTCTTCGTATTTGTAACCCGCACAGTATTTATACACGTCGCCGTTGTATTTGCCATTAAATTCATACGACAACGTATCAGAATCCGGGCTGAGCTGAACGGCGCCAAAGGGAACGGTGGCTCCCGGAAACGTATGCCCCATTTTTTCGGTGCCAATCAGCGGGTGTACGTACGGAACGAGATTTTGTTGAGCAAAAGCGAAATAAACAAGGAATTGAAGTAAGATGGTCAGGCGAACAGTCATTTATGCAAATCGTTTTCCCGAAGATAGGTCCATTTTTTATCTGAAAGATAGTCTGACAGTCAAAGTTGATGTGTTAGCTGGAAACGGCAAATAAGTATGCTGCCTAAAATAGCCTTATGTATTTTCAACAGCTTACTGATTAGAATAATCAGACCGATCAGGAAGTTGAGTGCTCTGCAATTATAAATCGCAAATGCGTGTTATATTGCAATCAAATGAGCCTACAGCTCTTGACGAATAAAGCTAAGCCATGACTATTAATCCATTACTTACGCCACTCCAACTGATCGAGCGTTCGCGGCAGGGGCTGGCGGGTACTGAAACGAGCCGGGTTGCCGGTCTGCTTGGCGTTACAGATAAAGAAATGGCTCGATTGCTGAATCAATCCGTAGCGACATTTCATCGGCAGGTCAACGCTTCGCACCTCGACGCCCCAATCTCCGAACGCTTATTGCTGCTAGCCCGGCTGGCTACGTATGGCGAAGCTGTTTTTCAGGATAAGGGCAAATTTACGCGCTGGCTACGACGGCCCCTGCGGCTTCTGGACAATCGCTCACCGTTGGATCTGTTGGATAGTTCGACAGGTGTCCAATTGATCGAGGATATTCTGGGGCGCATCGAATACGGAGTTTTTAGTTAATGCCAACGACTCTTTACAGGGTTCAAACGGATAGCCATCGGGATACAATTCTGGATGGTATTGGCGCCCAACTTCGGGGAGGGCGCTGGAATGTTCGTGGACGCCCTTTGGTCTATACGGCCACAACGCCTGAACTGTGCTTTCTGGAATACATGGTACATCTGGAAGGAACCCCACTTGCCGATTTGCCCCCTTTGATTCTTTGCGAAATAGAAATTCCCGATAATAGCCTTCTTTGGCTGGAAGCGGCCGATTTGCCACCCGGCTGGAATAATCCACACGTTACCCCAGCGGGGCTACCGCAGTTTATTGAGTCTCAATTCCACCAACATCGCACGTTAGGAATAGCGTTGCCATCAGCCGTTGTTCCGTTATCGCCATCACGCAATGTACTAATTGATCCCCTGCATCTATTGAAGGCAGAATGCCGTGTTGTACGGATTGAACCATACCCAATTGATCCTCGATTACCAACGGCGACTTTGTGAAAAAGAGCTGTCCTTTGCCAATGAACTGGTTAATGGATTGGTGGTGGAGCAAACAATCATCAATTACAGTGTTAGGGGTTCGCTGGTATTTTTTTGTCATTTATATATTCCAAAATGTCGCCTGGCTGGCAGTCTAGTGCTTTACAAATCGCGTCTAAAGTGCTAAAACGAACGGCCTTCGCCTTGCCTGTCTTTAAGATAGATAGGTTAGATAATGTCAAATCAACTCTCTCAGAAAGTTCGTTCAGAGAAATTTTTCGCTTTGCCATCATTACGTCTAAGTTTACAATGATCGGCATAGCTTAAATGGTTAAGTCATTTTCAGATTTCATATCGATAGCATTCTGCAGGATCTTTTCAAATAGTGCCGCAGCAGTCGCCACTACGATAGAAAGGAAAGTAGTTACGATGCACATGGCAAGAAAACCCGCAGGGTCGTCCTCTTTATTATGGGATAGCTTTATAAATAGTCCTGCAGCCACAATTAAAGCACTTAACACGATTGCACAGTACTTTATGCTCTTTAAAGCCTCAGCAGCGTTTGAGGAGAATACTTTGTTCTGACCGATGTATCCAAGTAATTTGAACGCCTTGTACAACGCCACGAAAAAAGCGATGGATGAGGCATATCCATACAGGATGAATGGGTCAGCGTAAACATTGAATACGTCTAAATGTTTAGCTCTCCCTTCGGTCAGGGGAAACCGAATCATAACGACAAGTGCTATAATACCGATCAGCACGACGAATGTCTGAAGAAAGATTATTGAAATTCTTTTCATGATGATTTTTAAAATTTTAAACCATAACGCAAGTATAATAAATATTTATTGATAATCGATAAATATTTATTATTTAGAATAGATAGGTTTACTTTATCAACAGCTTGGCTGAGAGCTTTCCAATAAGCGTATTTCCGCCACCGTCGGAGACCAGTTACCAGTTCGTGAGATTTGCTTTATTATCTAGTATCGGCTGGTGCGAAAATGCAAATACCTGTGCGATTCCGCACAAGTTTCTGATTGATTGATTTGTGTATTGTGCTGATTTGTAGGTGTTTATCTGCTGGCACATTGTTTGGCTGTTTATCCGTGAAATACGACACAGAACATGGACAGAGAACTAGCCCCGGAAGTAGCAACCCGAAGCCGCAACAAAAGCCTGCTCGTTGGCGCAGTGGTCGTGGTTGTACTGGCCGGTGCGCTGACCTGGACGCGCGATGCTCTCAAAACGTCGGTCAAAGCGGAGAAAATTCGGACGGCAACGGCAGAAATCGGCCCGGTCGAAAATGCTCTCGACGCAACGGGCGAAGTTATCCCGGCTTTTGAACAGATTATCACCAGCCCCATCCGGGCCAGTATCCGACGGGTATTGCTGACACCCGGCACGTCGGTAAAACCCGGCCAGCCCATCCTCGATCTGGATAAATCGCTGACCGAAATTGAACTGGAAAAAATAAACGACCAGCTCGCCCTCAAACGTAACGGCATCGATCAGTTGCGGATGAAACTCAACAAAAGTCTGTTCGATGCTGAAGTAAATGACCAGATCAAGCTACTCAACATCAACAAATTACGAGCTGATCTGGAAGGCGCCCGGCGCCTGCAGAAAGTGGGTGGCAGTACGGGCGAAGATGTTACCAGTGCCGAAAATACCCTGCGTGTGGCCGAGCTGGAAAAAAAGCAGTTGGAAAACGATCTGAACTACAACCGGCAGTCGATGGGGGCAAGTTTGCGCGAAACGACCATACAGGCACAGATCGAAGAAAAGAATCTGAAAGAACTTCAGCATAAACTGAAACAGGCCGACATTGTAGCCGACCGGCCGGGTGTGCTGACCTGGGTGAATGAAAACATTGGCTCAGCCGTCAATGAAGGCGAAATGTTGGCGAAACTGGCCGATCTGGCAAGTTTCCGGGTTGAAGGTTCCTGTTCCGATGTATATGCCGATCAGGTGAAAGTTGGCCTTCCGGTGATCGTGAAGGTAAACGAAACGAATCTGCGCGGGCAGATCACTCAGGTTAAACCCGCCGTAAAAAATGGTGTGGTTCAGTTCGTGATTCAACTCGACAACAACCGGCATGCCTCGTTACGTCCCAACATGAAGGCGGATGTGTTCATCATCACCGACCGTGCGGCCAAAGCGGTTCGGGTAGCAAATGGCCCGGCATTTAAAGGGAAAAAGAAACAGTTTGTGTACGTATTGCCCAAAGGGTCCAACGTAGCGCGTCGTCGTGATGTGAAGATCGGCTTATCCAACTTCGACTTTGTCGAAATTAAGGAAGGAATACAGGCGGGCGAACAAGTGATTGTGACCGACCTAAGTGAGTACGAACATCTGGAAGAAATTACCATCGACCCAAAACCATTGTAAGCTAACATGGCGTCTGAATTGCTGGAAGCCTACGTGGTGTCAGGTTTGAGAATCTGACAACACAAAAGAATCTGACACCACAAAAAGAACCTGACACTACGTAAAGAAAACCTCTCACCAGGAGACTATTGAACAAAAAACTCATGAACCGCTTTTACCTTTTTCTTCTCGGTTTGCTGGTTACAGGCGGTTACTCGTTCGCGCAAACGCAGACGGTTACGTTGAACGAGGTGTTGCAACTGGCTCAGTCACAATCGGTAGCTTCCAAACGGGCGAATACACAACAACGTACTAATGTCTGGTCGTACCGGTCGTTTCTGGCTCAGTTCAAACCACAGCTCAGTCTGGACGGTACGTTGCCGAACTTTACGCGCTCGTACATACAGGTTACCCAACCCGACGGAAATATCCAGTTTGAACCCGTATCGTATAACAATTCCGTTCTGAACCTCTCCCTCAGCCAGACCATTGCTCCGACGGGTGGGACCATCTTTATTCAGAAACAGATTCAACGGTTCGATAATTTTATTCAGAATAACACGCTGTACAATGGTATTCCCTTTGGTATTGGCCTGAACCAACCGCTTTTTCAGTTTAATCCGATGCGCTGGGACCGACGGATTCAACCGCTACTATTTGCCGAAGGAAACCAGCAGTTAACCGAAAATCTCGAGCAGGTTTCGCTGTCGGCTACTACGTTGTATTTTGATCTGCTGGTGGCGCAGGTTAACCTACAAATCGCCGAAACGAACCGCGCCAATAACGATACGCTTTACCGGATTGCCCTCCATAAACTTGAGCTGGGCAAAATTTCGCAGAACGATTTGCTGCAACTGCAACTGAGCGTTCTGAATGCCGAAAAAGACCTGGCCTCCGCGCAGCAGACAGCGGCCGTTGCCTCGTTGAAGCTGAAATCGTTTATTGGCTACCGCGATGATGGAAACCACCGCTCATTTGAACTGGTCATTCCAAATCAGATTCCGGTATTTGCCGTGGATATCAAACGGGCGCTCGACGAAGCGGTGGCGAATCGGTCGGCAGCCATTGGTTTCCGGCGCCGATTGATGGAAGCCAATCGGGATTTGGAAAAAGCGCGAAAAAATAACGGCCTGAACGCTACGTTGACCGCCGGTTACGGACTGTCGAATCAGGGCCCCAGGCTGGGCGATGTCTACATAAATCCGCAGAATCGGGAGTACGTATCGTTGCAGTTTACGCTACCGATTATGACCTGGGGCCGAACAAAGGCGATTGTCGAAACGGCCAAAGCCAATAGCGAACTGACTCAGCAGACGGTTGAGCAGGACAAGCTGACGTTCGAGCAGGAGATTTTTACGCAGGTTACGCTTCTGCAAATGCTGCGTCAGCAGGTAACGCTGACGGCCAAAGCGGACCAGATTGCGCAGAATCGTTATCAGATTGCCCAGGACCGCTTTAAGCTGAGTGATCTGAGCGTAACGGATTTAGGAATCGCCACGCAGGATAAAGACCGCGCCCGACGCGACGCGATCGTAGCACTCCGCGATTACTGGCAGGCCTATTACACACTTCGCCTATTAACCTTATACGATTTTGAAACGAATCAGAAAATAAAATGAAGCAGAAAGGAACAGGCAAAAAGGAGAAAGAAGTGAATTAACCAGACATCACCCATTTGTGAATGATTTCTTTCTTCCTTCCACCCTTTTCCTTTCTCCCAGGAAACCATGATAGCACTCAAAAACATCGAAAAAGTCTACCGCACCAGCACCATCGAAACGCTGGCGCTCAACAACATCAACCTGACCATCCGAAAAGGTGAATTTGTCTCCATTATGGGACCGTCGGGCTGCGGCAAAAGTACGCTGCTGAACGTAATGGGACTGTTGGACGAGCCCTCAAAAGGAACCGTTGAGCTGGATGGTCAGCCCGTTATGCAGTACCGCGACAAAGAGCTGGCCCGACTGCGTAACCAGAAAATTGGCTTCATCTTTCAAAGTTTCCACCTGATCAACGATTTGTCGGTGCTGGATAATGTCGAGATTCCGCTGCTGTACCGGTCACAGAATGGCCGCCCGCGTCAGGATTACGCCAAAGATGCGTTGACAAAAGTAGGGTTGAGTAACCGCATGAAACACTTCCCGAAGCAGTTGTCGGGTGGGCAGAAACAGCGGGTTGCCATTGCGCGTGCCATCGTCGGCAATCCCGACATCATTCTGGCTGATGAGCCTACCGGAAATCTCGATAGCGCCATGGGAAACGAAATCATGAACATCCTTCAGCAGCTCAACGACGACGGTGCCACCATTGTGATGGTAACGCATGACGAACAGATGGCCAAACGTACCCACCGACTCGTGCGGCTATTCGACGGAACGCAGGTGTTGTGAGGGCAGAGGGCATGGGGGAAGGGCGGAGGGTGTATGATACTTTAGTCACTTTCAGATGTCTTAGTTTGGAGAAAAATAGACGTCGGCAGACAAGTCTGACCCAACCCCTTATCCCTATGCTGATTCGAAAATTTCGCTTTGAAGATTTAGAAATCTGGAAAATAAGTATCGAAATCGGTGATAGCCTATTTGATATAGCTGATGCAATGGAATTGCGAAAATTATACCGCTTCGCTGAACAGCTTCGTGGAGCTGGCATGAGTATATCGAACAATATAGCAGAAGGCTCAGGCTCCGCATCGAAGAAGGAATTTTACCAGTTTTTAAATTATGCTAAACGTTCCTGTTACGAGTGTGCTAACATTTTAATCCTGTTGCAACGACGTAATCATGTTACAGAAGAAATGAAACAATCCATCTTTAATCGCCTGGAAGAATTAAGTCGAAAAATCACAAATTTTCAAAAATCACTTGAGCAGAGAGCATAGGGGTAAGGGCAGAGGGTATGGGGTAAGAGCTAAGGAAAGGATCGATTATTCCCATGCTCACTGCCCCGAATCCACTGCCCACTGCCCCTACTCCCTCTGCCCTTACCCCACTGCCCTATGCTAATCAACTACATCAAAATAGCCTGGAAGGTGTTGCTGCGGCATCCGTTTTACACCTTCATTACGCTCTTCGGCATTAGCCTGACCCTAACGGTGCTGATGGTGCTGACGTCATTTCTCGATCATTTGTTTGGGACGCATTATCCGGAAACCCGCCGGGACCGCTCGCTCTACATTATGCAGATGACCCAAAAAGATTCGAGCCGATCCGGGCGACAGTCGGGACCGATGAGTTTTCGGTTTTTGACCAACTACGTCAAAACATTGAAAACGCCCGAACGGGTCACCATCTGCACATTTGTCAATAGCTCCAATGCGTATGTGGGGTCGCAGAAAATAAAGCTCAACACCAAGTTTACCGACGCCGATTTTTGGCGGGTGAATGAATTTGAGTTTCTGGAAGGTAAGCCTTACAATGAGCAGAATATTGCCAATAGTGACCACGTAGCGGTCATTACCGACGATCTTAAGAAACAGTATTTTGAAAATGAAAGCGAGCCGGTCGTTGGGAAACAGATTGAAATTGAGGGCATAAACTATCGGGTTATCGGCGTCGTACGAAGTGGGCCTATTACCCGGCCTTATACCTGTTCCGATGTTTATTTTCCCTACACGGCTCCCAAAAGCAATTACCAGCAGAGTGGTATGCGGGGCGGTTACGTGTGCATCATACTCGCCAAAAACAGATCAGATTTCGGGGCTATACAGAGTGAATTTCAAAGCCGTATTGCGCAGATTCCCCTGCCGGGAATGCAGGATGGATTTAAGTATTATACGCTGGAGGTGAAGTGTGAACCCTATATTGAAAATTTTGTCGGTACTGTACTGGACGGCGGCCCTGGGCTGAAAACGGTTTTCTTCGGTATAATCGGGTTCATTTTGTTTATGCTGCTCGGTCTGCCCGCCATCAATCTGGTCAACGTCAATGTCAGCCGGATCATGGAACGGGCCTCGGAAATCGGCATCCGGAAAGCCTTCGGTGCACCCGTACGGACCCTGGTCTGGCAGTTTATTGTCGAGAATATTTTCATTACGTTCATTGGCGGGGCCATCGCCTTCCTGCTCACGCTGGGCGTTATTCATTTGATCAATACCAGCGGCTGGATTGCCTACGCCGACCTGACGATCAACCTGAATGTATTCGTTATCAGCATCCTCGTATGCCTGATTTTTGGCCTCCTGTCGGGCGTATTACCCGCCCTCCGCATGTCGAAACTAACCATTGCAGAAGCGCTAAAAGCTTAATAATTGAATGATTGAGTTGTTGAATGATAGAATTAGGGTCGATAAATCATTCAGTCATTCAACAATCCAATCATTCAACAATTCAATCATTCAAACCATGCTCTCACATCTGTTTAAATTAATCTGGAACAAGAAGAAGTCGCACGCTTTACTGATTGTAGAGATCTGGGCTTCGTTTATGGTGCTTTTCGGGCTGGCAACGCTCATTGTGATCAACGTTAGAAACTACCGGGAACCGTTAGGCTTTGCGTATGACAACGTATGGGCAATTGGCTTGAAGAGTAATGAGGATACTACCGAAGTCGCCAATAAATTACAGCGCGTATTGCAACGGCTGAAGACGTATCCAGAAATCGAGTCGGTTTCCCGCATGGGTAGTAATTTCCCGTTCTCGGCGAGCCAGATGAGTAATGGCATTGACTACAAAAAGCGGCATATACTGGCAGACTTTTACGTAACGGATGAAAATTTCGCAAAAACACTCGACATGCCCGTGGGTGCTGGTCACTGGTACCGAGCCATCGACAGCGTGGGTAAATACACCCCCGTGGTCATAAACCAGAAAGCGAAAGAAGGACTGTTTGAAGATGAAAATCCGTTGGGGAAAATTATCGGTGATCGGTTCAGGGTGGTTGGCGTAGTGACTAACTTTAAAGCTAAAGGTGAATTTATGGCGAATAACCCGGCGGTTTTTGAACTGGCCAAAGTCGATGCATTCTGGATTGATACCATGCTCATCAAAGTAAAGCCGGGGACCGATGCCGTTTTTGAAGCGAAAATCGTGAAAGACATTGCCTCGATGGTAAAAGGCTGGAACGTAGAGGTCGATTACCTGACGGACTCCCGAAAAAACCAGCATAATCTGGTTCTGGTACCGGTGATCATTGCGCTGATTGTGTGCAGCTTTCTGCTCATTAATGTAGGGCTGGGTTTGTTCGGCGTACTAAACCTGAGCATTGCCAAACGTCGGGGCGAAATCGGTTTACGACGGGCGATCGGCGCTACCGGCAGTGGCATATCAACGCAGTTTGTGGGCGAAATCTGGGTACTTTCTACGTTTGCCATGCTGATCGGCTTACTCTTTGCGGCTCAGTTTCCGTTGCTGAATGTGTTTGATATACAGGCCGGAATTTACATAATCGCCATTGTTATTGCTGTGCTGCTGATCTATGGCATCGTTACGTTGTGCGCCCTGGTTCCAAGCCGTCAGGCGGCACTCATCCAACCCGCTACGGCACTGCATGAGGAATAGCGGGGAGCAAGGTGCTTCGCGCTCGGATAGCGGGGATGGCAGAACATGGGCGGTAGGGGTTATAGACGAAGATCTCGTATTATTGAGCATTAATTTTAATTAGTAATGACTGGTCAAAAATTGTTTCGGTTCGAGGACTTAACTATTTGGCAATCTGCGATTGTGGTCGGTGATGAGCTTTACGATATTGCTGACCTCCTCGAAGCTAAACGATTATATCGGTTCGCGGAGCAATTACGAGGAGCGGGCATGAGTATTTCCAACAATATTGCCGAAGGAACAGGCACTGCTTCAACAAATGAGTTTCGTCAGTTCTTAAACTACGCTCGCCGTTCCTGTTATGAATGTGCAAATATTCTAGTAGTTATTCAGCGACGTAATCAAATTGATGAAGAAATCAAGCAACGCTTATTTGTTGAGTTGGCTAACCTGAGCCGTAAAATATACAATTTCCAGCAAACCCTTCGCTAACTACTGCAATCCGAACTATCCCTGCGTGGAGCCCTAGCTATCCCCCCGCGAAGCACCCTGCAATCCCTGCCATAAAATGCTTCTTATCATCGACGACGACACAGCTATACAAACCTCGCTTTCGCTGCTATTCAGGAAAGAAGGATTTACCGTACGGATAGCTGATGGCCCATTTGAGACATTTGAGATACTTAATCACGAAACGCCCGAGGCTATTTTGCTGGATATGAACTTCTCGGTTGATACGTCGGGCGATGATGGATTACGGTTGCTACGCCGGATTCGGGAGCGGTTGCCCGTTGTGCCGGTTATTTTGATTACAGGCTGGGGGAGCATCGATCTGGCCGTAGAAGGGATGAAGGCAGGTGCCCGGGATTTTATTACAAAACCCTGGCAAAACGATCACCTCGTGCAATCGGTACGTACAGCGTTGAATCTGGCGCAGGTTACCCAAACATCACCCAACCGACGGAGACTCGATCAGCAGTTTCACTTTGAAAACATCGTGGGCGAAGACCCAAATTTGCTCGATATTCTGATGACCATTGGGCGGGTGGCACCAACGGATGCACCTGTGCTCATTACGGGGGAAAGCGGAACGGGCAAAGAACTGATTGCCGAAGCCATTCACCAGAATAGTCGTCGGAAGCGGCAGGCGTTTGTGAAAGTCAACCTCGGCGGTATTTCGTCCACCCTGTTTGAGAGCGAACTCTTCGGCCATGTGCGCGGTGCATTTACCGATGCGAAAACCGACCGGGCGGGCCGCTTTGAACTGGCAAATAAAGGGTCGATTTTTCTGGATGAGATCGGCGACCTCGACCCTTCCAGTCAGGTTAAGTTATTGCGGGTGTTGCAGGACCGGACCTTCGAACCACTGGGTAGCAGCAAGTCGCGGACGGTAGATGTTCGGGTTATCTGCGCCACCAACCGAAATCTGGAAGAGATGGTCAGCAAGGGTCAGTTTCGGGAGGATTTGTTTTACCGGATCAATCTCATTACGGTGCGACTGCCTGCTCTTCGCGAACGTCCCGGTGACATCCCGTTGCTAGTCGATTATTTTGTTGATAATCTGAAAACGATTTACGGACGTCCGAATCTGAAGGTGAGCGTTGCCGCGCAGAAATGGCTTAAAAATCTGGCCCTGCCGGGAAATATCCGTCAGCTAAAGAACGTCGTGGAACGTACCGTTCTGCTGTCGCCCAATGACGAACTCCAGCCCGACGATTTTGAACGCAATCTCCCGCAAAAAACCAACGCCCAGCCCCTTGCTCCCCGCTCCCTGCCCGAGGTTGGCGCGATGACCCTGGAAGAGATGGAATATCAGATGATTCAGCGCGCCATGGCGTTTCATCAGAATCGGGTGGCGAAAGTAGCGCGGGCATTGGGCATTACCCGTTTTGCACTCTACCGTCGATTGGAGAAATTTGGTATTCCGTACGAAGATGCATAGGGCAAAGGGGTAAGGGCATGGGGCAAAGGGTATCGGGAAAGAGTCGTTTGTACCCCACGCCCTCTGCCCCATACCCTCTGCCCTTCGCCCCATGCCCCACGCGCCCATGCACATTAGCTTTCGCACCCGATACCTGCTTTATATAATTGCTGTTCATTTGGCTATTGGCGGCTTGTTGTTTTTGGTATTAGAGCAGAACAAACCGCTGTTTATTGCCAGTGAAGTGGGCCTACTGCTTTCCATTTATCTGGCGGTCAGCATTTACCGGCAGTTTCAGCAGCCGTCTGAATTCATTGCTTCGGGTATTGAAGCCATTCGGGATAAAGATTTTACCGTCAAGTTCGTACCAACCGGCAATCAGGAAGTCGATGAACTGATAACCGTTTATAACCTCATGATCGACCAATTGCGGCAGGAACGTACCCGGCAGGTGGAGCAGCAGTTTTTTCTGGAAAAACTCATCGAAGCCGCCCCGATTGCCATACTGATTTTTGATTTCGACGGACGTATCGCGTCCATCAATCCACGGGCTAGCAAATTGTTATCGGTGCAGCCGGATCACGTAATAGGCCGGCAGCTGGACCAGATTGGCTATTCGCTGCTGGCGCAAATGGCCGATATGACCGATGGCGACTCGCGGGTTATGAAGCCCAATGGTATCGAAACCTATAAAGTGCAGCGGTCGAATTTTATGGACCGGGGCTTCCGACGATCGTTTCTGATCATTGAGGAGCTGACGCCCGAGATTCTGGCCACCGAAAAAAATGCATACAGCAAAGTGATTCGGATGATGGCGCATGAGGTCAACAACTCCATTGGGGCGGTCAACTCGATTCTGGGCGTTACGCAATCGTACGTCGATGAGCCCGATGTACAGCATGCCCTGCGCGTGGCAGTTGAACGGAACGACCGATTGAACCACTTTATGCGTCGGTTTGCGGATGTGGTCCGATTGCCCCAGCCCCAGAAGCAGACGACCGATGTGAGTGAAATTACCCGCAATGTGGTGCGACTGATGCATCGGCAGGCCGAAGGGCGAAACGTTCGCATTACCTGTACGGTCGATGGGGTGAACAACCAGCGGGTCGATGTTGAGCAGTTCGAGCAGGTGTTGGTCAACGTCATCAAAAACGCACTGGAAGCCTGCGAATCCGGCGATCAAATCGACGTAGTGGGAACACCTGACTCGTTGGTCATTCGTGATAACGGCCACCCCATTCCCGACACGACGGCCGCCAACCTGTTCAATCCATTCTACAGTACCAAACCGGATGGACAGGGAATCGGGCTGACCGTAACCCGCGAAATCCTGCTGAATCATCAGTTTCAATTCTCTCTTCAAACCAAACCCGACGGCTGGACTGAGTTTCTGATTGAGTTTGCGTAAAACACAAGCACTACAGCCGGGTATTCAGTTATAGAGCCACCTGGCCACAAGACGGACGTAGCGGGGCATGATAACGAATGTCATAAGCGCAACGATAATCAGGCTTGATAGAAACGCTCTGATGTAAAGAACCGATAGAAACGGCAGGGCAGCAAAAAGTGGGGCCAGCAGCCATGAAACCAGCATCGACAGCGGAAAAATAGCTGACAACGTAATGAGAAACTGTTTGTAAGGTGGGGCTGCTTTGTTGGATTGGGGTGGTGTAAACCAAAATTCAAGCCCGGTCCTGATCTCTATTTTTTCCTCTGTGTTCAGAAAAGGGCGCACTTTCTCGACAAGCTGTTTGCGTGTGTCGCTTTCCAGCCAATTTCGCAGATTCGTCTCTGACGAGAAATGAAGCACAATGGTATACTCTTCCGTATTACCGTGTGGCCTGATAATATTTACGCCCCGGTGGCCGGGCGAAGCTTGTGCCAAAGGCACGATCTCCTTTAGCCAGGCTTCATAATCGTGAATGTTATTTTTATAAGGACGCTGGATAATGATCGTTGTGACGGCACTGTCAATCTCGATGGGAACACTGGCTGGCATAGCGAAACGTCTTTTTGAGTGACTCCTGAATTGGCGCTTAAAAATAGAATAAATGCGGTATACGCCATCGAAAACCTGCTAGAAGGCCGCTGAGCAGGCTAATCGATACTGTTTGATGGATTTTTGCCAGATTTTGGCATAACTAATTGCTGGTTAGGGTGGTTGACTGAGTATTAAAATGGGATTAAACTAGTACTTTGCCGCTTCCTCGCACTCATACGTACTCATGTCGAAACGCCCCATTCCCGATCGGCCTCATCAGATCGTTACCGACCAGCTTGTTCAGGATTTAGCTGTTGACATTAAAACGGGCCTGTCGGCTGATGAAGCCCACACCCGACTACGTGATTTTGGTCCCAATGCCCTGCAGGAAACAAAGCGTGAAAGCGTACTGATGATTCTGCTACGTCAGTTTACGGGTGTCATTGTCTATATTCTGGTGGTAGCAGCTGGTATCTCGTTTTTTCTGGGCGATACCGTCGAGGGTTTTGCCATCATTGCTGTCTTGCTGATTAATGCCATTACCGGCTTTGTGCTGGAATGGAATGCGCGCCAGTCGATGGATGCGCTCCGAAAACTGGACAGCACACCCGCCCGCGTGCTACGTGACGGAAGGGTTCGGGAGATTGCTTCTGAAGACGTAACGATCGGCGATGTGCTGGTAGTAGAAGCGGGCGATCTGGTAGCGGCCGACGCCAATCTGTTTCAGGTCAGTCAGTTACAGATCGATGAATCGGCATTAACGGGCGAATCATTACCCGTCGACAAAACAACGGAACTCGCGGCCGAAGATGCGCCCTGGGCGATCAACACAACCGATTATTTAAAGGAACACCCGTAACGGCGGGCAACGGACGAGCCATCGTGACGGGCATTGGGCAGCAGACCGAGCTGGGTAAAATTGCCACCATGGTTGAAGAAGCCAAACGCTCCGCAACCCCGCTGGAAGAAAAACTGGATGCGCTGGCGAAAGTACTGATCTGGGTGACGGTGGGCCTGGCAACCTTGTTTTTGGTGGTTGGATTGATTCGCGGACAGGAGCCACTTCGGCTAATTGAAACGGCGCTGGCACTGGCCATTGCCGCCATTCCCGAAGGGATGTCGGTCGTAGCAACCATTGCCCTGGCCTATGGAATGCTACGTCTGGCCGACAAGAAAGTGATTGTCAAACGACTGTCGGCGGTAGAAACGCTGGGCGGGACCAACGTGATTTTTACCGACAAAACCGGTACGTTGACCCAGAATCGCATTGAAGTCAATCGGGTGCAACTTCCTGATCTGTCGGCAGAGATTCAGGCGGATGCAGCGATCAGAAAGCTTCAGATTGTAGAGGGCGACTCCAGTATAGCGGATTCGGAGACGTTTCAGAAACTGGTTCAGATTGGTGTGCTTTGCAATAATGCCGATTATGATGTTGTAGAGGGTACGGCGAAGGAGGTGGGCGATCCGGTAGAAGTGTCGCTGCTCAAATTTGCGATTGCTGCCGGGCAAAATCCCGATGAAATCAATCGGGATTATCCACGAAAAGCCGAAAAAGCATTCAGCTCAGATACCCGAATTATGGGCACGCTGCACGAGCACGAAAACCGGTACGTTGTGGCCGTAAAAGGGGCCGCCGAAGAGGTCATGAAACGGTCAACGTCGATTGATGAAGCAGTCAGAAAAGCCCAGTACGATATTTCGGAAAAGATGGCGGCCAACGGGTTACGTACGCTGGCCTTTGCGTATCGTGAACTGGAGAAGACATCCCCGCCCGGCGACGATTTTGCGGAGGCCGATCTGACGTATTTGGGATTGATCGGTTTTCTTGACCCCCCGCGTACGGAAGTTACCCCCTCGCTCGAATCCTGCCGACGGGCTGGTATTAAGGTCATTATGGTTACGGGCGATCATCCGGCTACGGCGCTGACCATTGCGTCGAAAGTCGGGCTGATAGAACCCGGTGAGGAGCTGGTTATGACGGGCAAAGACCTTAAGCCAATCGACCAGCTGACCGTCGGGGAAAAAGAAAAATTAATGGCCTGTCGGGTATTTGCCCGCGTCAGTCCGGCGCAGAAGCTGGACATGATCGATCTGTATCAGCAGGAAGGCGATATTGTGGGCATGACCGGCGACGGCGTGAATGATGCCCCCGCGCTCAAGAAATCCGACATCGGCATTGCCATGGGGCTGCGCGGTACGCAGGTAGCGGCCGAAACCGCCGACATGGTGTTGAAAGACGATTCATTTTCGTCGATAGTGGCGGCTATTGCGCAGGGCCGGGTTATTTTCGAGAATATCCGCAAGTTCGTGCTGTTTCTGCTGTCGTGTAATCTGAGCGAGATTTTCGTCGTTACGTTTGCCGGATTTCTGAACGTAGGCACGCCCTTACTGCCGTTGCAGATCCTGTTTATCAACATCGTTACGGACGTATTTCCGGCGCTGGCGCTGGGCGTCGGGCGGGAAAACGCCAGCCTGATGGAGCAGCCTCCCCGTGACCCCAAAACACCCATCATGGACACCCGCGACTGGCGAACTGTGGTGCTGTATGCGCTGGCTATGACAGCTGCTGTGCTGGGTACGTTTATCATCGGTACGCAACAGTTGGGACTGAGTCAGGATGAAGGTAATAACCTGACGTTCTACGCCCTGTCGTTTGCCCAATTAATGCACGTGTTCAATCTGCATTCCGAAAAGTCGTTCTGGGTCAATGAAATCACGCGCAATCGGTATATCTGGTACGCCCTGCTGCTTTGCCTGGCCATTCTGGCTATCACGTATTACGTCCCTTTTCTGCACGCAGTGCTCAACATTCAGCCCATGACGACCACCGAGCTTGGCTTGATTGTGGCGGCCGGTGTTGCTCCTGTCATATTGACGCAGCTTGTGCGGGTAGCCACGAAAGCCATGAACTAGTCGGCCATGACCGGCGTAACAAACTTATTACTGGACTTTTTTTTCGTTTTTTTTACCGTTGACCAGGCCACTTTTTTCAGTTCACTGGCAAAATCTGGATCGACTGCTTCGGGACGAAAGCTTAGTTTAACCGGCGATTCGCCAAACAAAAAGCTATACCAGACCAGCGCACCCAGGTAGCAGCCCGCATCGTTGGCGTGGTGCGAATCGAAAGCCAGCCGATCCTTGTTCAGGCTATACCCCACGTGCAGCGAATGTGTCTGATCGGGTAACGCTGTTGAATGTGCCTGGCGAAAATCGTAGCTGTTATCGTTGTGGTACGCCCATTTGGCACTCGAATTAACTCGCCAGAAGGCGTCGCCATTTGGAATGATCGGGATCGCCAGTTCATCGGCAACGGTATGATAGGCCGCTCTTGACTTCTCCCACATTTCTCGGGCACTTTTGGCCGAATCACCTTTGGCAATCTGGCTAAAATCCTTTGAATCGGTGCGGTAAGCCCAGGTTTGATGAAAAACGACCGTAGCATTCGGCTGTAGTTTTTTTACGTACTCATAAAGTTTACGGGCATAGGGCTGATACGTATCAACATTACCGGAAAGGATGGATGCCTGCTGAATCGTAACCACATCCCAAACGCCCTCCGAGAGCAGCATCTTCAGCGATTTTCCGCCGTAGGGTTTGCCGTTCGGATCGTCAGGATTACGTTCGGCGGCCTCGGCATGGTCCCAGTGCCTTTGCAGCGAGCTTCCGCCAATTTCGGCGCGGCCAATCACCAGTTCGTGGCCCCCTTCTTTGCTCAGCTGAGGCAGGTATTTCGACGCGTTCTGTGAAAAACTATTGCCAATCATAAACAACCGTAGCGGCTGACCTGGGCTCTTGGCCAGAGATTGAGTAAAGGCGGTTTCGACCGAGAAAGAAAGAGAAAAAGAACGATTGTCTTTTGTGAAAACTGGCTGAGTTTGTGCATTGTCAAGAGGGCTAAAGCTAATGAAACCCGTTTGCTGGGTTCTTTACTTATTACAGAATGAATGGAAGGTAAAACCTCTGCAAAAAATCAGGATAGCTTATCTGCTTGAACGTTCGATAAAAGCGGCTTTTCTTCCCACCGATACAGCCAGTCGGATACCCACCGAAAGAGCGAGCTTGATCCGGGGTAGGCATACATAAGCAGCAGCAGCTTGAAGAAACCCCGCCGGAACGTATAGGGAATATTGGCCCCCTCCACATGCAGGATGAGCAGGCCAAATAAAACATAGGTTCCCAGCAGCCAGCCTAAGATGGATAAGCCTTGTTTGTCGCGAAAGAGGATAACGTTCAATACGGTTAAAGCGAAGAATACGTAAACCGCATAATTCCAGTAATCAATTTCAAAAACGACCTGCTCATTCATCTGGGTAAAAATTGCGCCCAGTTCGCCAAAATAAGAGCCCGTTACGTTATGAATCGCGCCCAGATGCGCTTTGGGCGGCAGCGGTACGTACCCGCGCAGGAAGCCGTAATTCCAGAAAACAACCGGCAGCAGACAAGCGAAAAACAAAGCCGCAGCTCGCCCAAAAGCTTCGACTGGCGACGAACGTACCGATTTGGCAAACACCAGTAATGAACCAATGGGGATGAAGAAAATGGTTTCGGTACGTGTCCAGCAGGCCAATGCGAGAAGTAACGTACCAGCCACAAACACATTCCGGTGACCCGTGTCCAGATAACGTTGAAGCAATAAGACGCCCGAAGCAAAAAAAGCGGCATTGGCCCAATCTGTTTGCACCAGAAAGGTGTAGGCAAATAATTCGGGACTACAGGCCAGTACGCTGATCAACAGGCCAGCCAGCAGGGGATGAACGCGCTCGCGCAATTCGGCATAAAAAAATAAGCCAAACGCAATGACCAGTAACGTAAGCCAAAGTTTCCCGAAGGCAAAAAGACCGGTACCCTGAGCGGCCAGCAAATAAATAATCTGCTGCATCCCCGTAAATGGCGCGTAAAAAGGCTGATTGCTAAACACCGACACCGACGGCAAATGCTCGGTAAATACCGACGAAACCAGTGTTTTCTCGTGAACGGCAAACGTAGCGACCAGATCAGGCCCAACGATGGTATCGAACGGAAGATTCGGAAACCAGGCGCATTTCCAGGCACTTATGAAAAGCAGATACGCCCAGAAAGCCAGAAAAGGCAGTTCGCACCAACGAATTGAGGCCCGGCTTTGCGCAAACATTTCGCGTAGATAGGCAAGTTGGCCACGTAACAGAACCAGCGAACCGATTGCCAATATCCCCAAGCCGATCAGCATTGGTAAACGCGTAATGGGTACATGAGCAAATTCCAGCACGAACGGCAGTACGGAGCTAATGCCCATACCGGCCAGCATGGAAAGTCCCAGCAGGCTGAACCCGTTGCTTACGGTCCGAAGCCTTGTCATCAGCCCGAAGCCCATAAGAAACTGGGTAAGAATGACGAACGCGATGGATAGATTCATGGCCGGGCGTTGTAATAGGCCTGAGCCTGTTCAGGCGTGTAGGCGAAAAAATGCGGGTCGTATTTTCTAAATTCACCCATAACGAGCGGGCGATTATGGTCTCTGAAGGTGAGCAGAAATACCTTGTTGTCGTATACCCAGAACGTATGCGTAGCGCGTTGCAGCACCGAATCCGGCGCCGTCATTTCGAGCAGATGCACCGACTTGCCCAGGTGATAATACAGTACGCTGGGGTACAGCCACGAATATCCGGTTGACTTACCCTGCTGATACGCGTTACGGATGAGATATTGCTGTGGAGGAATCAGGAAGTAATCGTTGGGTTTACAACGCTGCCGGATCAGCTCCGTATACGTGTACACGTCGCCATACCCTTCCTGCCTTCGAGCCGATACGTCCGTCTGTTTGTTCAGTTTTTCATGCTGCTCATAAAACCAGCCAACGGTTTCAGAAAGCCAGCCCTGATTGCCGGGTAACCAGATCAGCAGACTCAAAAGCCCGCAGCTAACGCCCAGGTAAATAAACTGTACGGTCCAGAATCGCCTACGGTCGGTTGGGGGAGGAGATTGGTCAGAAGAAATTGCCATAACGCAAGCGAATGAAGCAGAGATGCGAATATAAAGCACGTAGCGCATACAGATATTACTAAACGGACCGCCTATATCCTGTTTCCAACGTTATATTTGTGCATATATAACGATCCGGTTCTTTCTGGAAACTATATGCTGAAATTTACCTATGCTTTACTGACGCTTATTTTTAGCCTGCTGACGATTTACGGCCGCGCGCAGACGCTGCTTACCGTATCGGGTGAAGTGACGAAACCGCTCACGTTACAAGCTACAGACCTGAAAGCCATGCCTCATGCCGACGTAACGGCAAAAGACCATGACGAAAAGGAGCACCGCTATTCGGGGGTACCACTTTCTGAACTGCTTAAACAGGCGGGCGTTACGTTGGGGGCGCAACTGCGGGGAAAAAATCTGCGCAAATACGTAGTGGTTAAAGCGGCCGATGACTATGAAGTGGTTTTTGCCCTTCCCGAACTTGACCCTGAATTTACCACACGTACCGTTTTGCTGATCGACAGTGTTGACGGGCAGCCGTTGGGGCAGGATGTGGGGCCATATCGAATAGCGGTACCCGGCGAGAAAAAAATGGCCCGCTGGGTTCGACAGGTTAAAACCCTTGAGGTACGTGTTGCCAACTAACTCTCATGAAAAATTTACTTCTTTATCTGCTCCTTTGTCCCCTGACTCTGCTGGCCCAGCCGCTTCGGGTAGCGGTGGCGGCCAATGCACAGTTTGTGATGGAGCAGTTGAAAATTGCCTTTCAGCAGACATCGGGCGTTGCGGTTGAATCCATTGTCAACTCCTCGGGTAAACTAACTACCCAGATTCAGCAGGGAGCGCCCTACGATGTGTTTCTATCGGCGGATATGACCTACCCCCAAACGCTGCACAAGGCAGGATTAACCACAGCGGCTCCCGTTGTCTATGCCTATGGCTCGCTGGTGTTGTGGACAATGAGTGAGTTGCCGGTAACGGCTGATTTGAAAGCATTATCCGACCCGGCGATACGTCACATAGCCGTTGCGAATCCGGCCACGGCTCCTTATGGGGAAGCCGCTATCGCTTTTCTGAAATACAGAAAGTTGCTGGATCAGGCGCAGCCTAAAATCGTGTACGGAGAAAGTATTTCGCAGGTGAATCAATACGTATTGTCGGGGGCGGCTGAAGTTGGTTTTACGGCCAAGTCGGTTGTGCTTGACCCCAGTCTGACAAAGCGTGGACATTGGGTCGATTTACCACAAACGGGGTATAAGCCCATAGCGCAGGGTGTAGTCGTGTTGAAACGCACAACACAGCTTAAAGCGGCCAACCAGTTTCTGGCGTTTTTGCGTAGTCCAGCAGCCCGGCGTATTTTGCAGCAGTTTGGTTATAAATAAGAGGAAAGGGAGGAGCGGAGGAAGGGGACGAAAGGGACAAGCAGAATAGTCAATTTTATCTCCCTTTTGTCCCTCTCTTCCCCTTCCTCCCTTTCGTCCCCCTCTTCTATATGCCCATCGACTGGGAGCCCATCTGGCTTACACTACGCCTGGCCACTATCACCACTTTTTTACTGCTTATCATGGGTGTGCCGCTGGCGGGCTGGCTCGCTCTGAGTCGGTTTCAGCTCAAGCCGGTTGTAGAAGCCATTATTAGTTTGCCGCTTGTGTTGCCGCCGTCGGTCGTTGGCTTTTATTTGCTGCTGACCTTTAGCCCGACGAGTGGGCTGGGGAACTGGCTGTTACGTACTCTTGATCTGCAACTTGTTTTTTCCTTTGAAGGATTGGTTGTGGCTTCTTTGCTGTATAGTTTACCGTTTATGGTGCATCCGGTGCAGGCAGGCCTGGAAAACTTGCCCATCTCCTGGCGTGAGGCATCTTATACGCTTGGGCAATCACCGGTCAGAACCCTCTGGCGAGTATTACTTCCCAATGCCAAACCTGCTCTGCTGACGGGTATAGTCCTCACTTTTGCGCACACGATTGGTGAGTTTGGTCTGGTCTTAATGATTGGCGGAAACCTACCGGGACAAACCCGCGTTGCGTCAATTGCCATTTATGATGAAGTCGAACTGCTTCATTTTCAGACGGCTCATGCGTATGCAGCCTTGTTACTGGCCTTGTCGTTTGCGATTCTATTGCTGGTGTACATCATCAACAAACGCGTAACGGTATGATTCAGATCGATGTTGTTATGCCGCGTTTGTTTACGGAAGGGGTTAGTGATCTTCAGGCCCGGTTTGCGCTGGAATCAGGTAGTCTGACGGCACTGGTTGGCCCGTCTGGATCGGGTAAAACGACGTTACTGCGGTTAGCAGCGGGGCTGGAAACTCCCCGGCAGGGACGTATCGTAGTTGACGAATCGGTATGGCTGGATACTCAACAACGGATAAACCAGCCCCCGCAGCAGCGTTCGATTGGCTATATTTTTCAGGATACGGCCCTTTTTCCGAACATGACCGTTCGGGAGAATATTACGTATGCCGCTCCGATGAATCAGCAACCACTCGTGAACGAACTTATTGAAGCCACGGGGCTGGAATCGTTTGTCAATCAGAAACCAGCACGCCTTTCGGGTGGCCAGCGGCAGCGGGTAGCTTTGGCTCGGGCGCTGGTTCGTCGGCCGCAGTTGTTGTTGCTCGACGAACCGTTTGCGGCCCTGGATGCACAGGCTAGTCAAACGTTACGTCAGGTTTTACTTGATCTTCACCGAGCCTGGGGAACGACAACGCTACTGGTCAGCCATCATGAAGTTGACGTACTGGCCCTGGCAGATCGGGTCATAAGACTGGTGCAGGGACGTATTGAAACAGACGAACGGATCAATAAAGCTGAGTGGGCAATTACCGAACCCATTACCCGAATTGAATACAATCAAATACAGCAGTACTGGTATATTGAAACGGCCACGACGCAGTTGCAATCAACCAATCCGGCCTGGAGCCAGCGGAAGGTAGGTGATTTGATACAGGTCGGCCCAGGAACATAAATCAGTGGTAGTATTCGGAGCTTTATCAAGGCGTGATGGTCAGGCCGTTCTGATCGACTAGTTTCCCCTGAATGCCCCAGCCTCCGAACGTTTCGGACACGGCCATCCAGACTTCGTTCTGCCCTTTCTTCAAATCCAGATATACCTCATCGAAATAGCCAATCGTGCCTAGAAATCGGTAATCGCGGGAGGTGAACACATCCTGTCCGCCATATACCAGCGTTCCATTTACGTACACCTTGACGCGGTCACTGAAGCCAAACTGTAGTTTTTTAACCTGAGGTTTGTCGGATACGATAACCAGCTTCGTGAAAATCGTATTATGCCCTTCCCGTAATTTGCTGATCTGAGACAGGTTGATAACGCCGGAGTTTTCGGTACGTACTGTTTGCCACGTTAATTGGCGGGCCAGATCCTGCGGGATCGAATAATTGCTATCAAGCAGCTTTTCGTCAAACGTATTGGACACCTGCCAGCTCCGTATAGTGCCCTTTTGGGGAGCGGCTTCCGGCTTGAAGGTGCCTTGGAAGGGCGGATTGTCTGTTTTGGCATACTGAAAATTGGCGAAGCGGGTAACAACAGGAGCGCCATTATCTAACCTGATACGTCCTGGTTTTGGCGTACGTTTCAACCGATGGATCACCAGGCCCGGTTTGCTCATATCGTCAACGTAAACCTCAGCCTGCGTCTCCCGAACCAGCAGTTTGATATGCACCCACTCATCCAGCGGATACGTAATGGCGGTTGAATAGCCGTCGCCGTAGTAGAGTTGCCAGGAGTCCTGCAGGTTGAAAATGGGTATGTACTGAATCGCATCCGGATTGCCCAGCTGATGCGGCCGTAAATACACGAACTCGAAGTTTTCCGGGTTCTGCAGACGGAAGCCAACACCTGGGAAATAGCGACTTTTCGTTAGCGTCATATCGAACTCAATTATTCCGTTCACGAACGTACTGTCGTTCAGATAGAGCGCACCCTCAGACAGTTTGATACCTGTTTTTCCTTTAAACGTGTCGGGCTCTATCTTACCCGTAAACGTCCAGTGAGACGTATCGAATGGAACAATCGTTTGGGCAATAGCGAAATGACTGACAAGTAGCCCGAAGGCAAGCAGGATTAATTTCATAGTTTGTTTGAGTACATTTGATCGAACAGAAACAAACTTGTAAGCTGAGAGCCAGATGGACGATTCAAGGCCGTTCAACTTGTGTTCAAGTTTATACAAGCCCTTAACCAGTTGATTTATAAGCGTGATGGTAACTCAACAGGAAGACCGGCAACTGAGCCAGTGTTGTCGGCTAATCGAAGCTAAAGTAGGGTGGGGAAGTGGAGAAGGCTGGTCGACCCACGACTTTGAGCAGCTTAGTGAACGTATTGCCGAACAGACGGGTGTTGCGCTGAGCGTAACCACACTTAAGCGCGTATGGGGGCGGGTAAAATACGAATCGGCTCCGACAACAACGACGCTCAATGCGCTGGTTCAGTTTATAGGATACGCAAATTGGCAGGCGTTCAAAAATACATCGCAACCAGAGTCTGACATTGTATCAACTCCTGCCGGAGCCAGTACGTCAGTAAGCACCCGGAGTACTAGGCGGACTACGTTAAAGCGATGGGGCATTTGGGTGGGGCTGTTGCTTGGTCTGGTAGGAGGTTCCGTATTCTTTCTGAACAACGCCAGCCATAGGCCGCTTTCTCCCGATAGTTTTTCATTTAGCAGTGAGCCCGTAACGACAGGGATTCCGAACTCGGTCGTATTTCATTACGATGCCATCGCTTCGCCCACCGATTCGGTGTTTATTCAACAATCGTGGGACCCAAGGCGTCGGCAACCCGTTCCGAAAGATGGGCACGAACATACGTCTATTTATTACCACCCCGGTTATTTTCGGGCCAAGCTGGTGATTGGCAATCAGATCGTGCAGGAGCACAACCTGCTGATTCCGTCGGAGGGTTGGCACGTAGCCGTAGAGCAGGACCCTGTACCGGTTTATTTCAAGGCCAGGGACGTCATTCAAAAAGGTATTTTGAGTCTGCCAGTAACTATGATTCAGCAGCAGAATATGTCGATGCAACCCAAACCGCCGGGCGTTCGCTATCGTTACGTGCGCGAGTTCAAGGGGTTTCGTAATGACAATTTCACACTGGAAACGCGCCTGAAAAGTGATTACAAACAAGGCTCGTCAATCTGCCAGAACGTAACGATTATGATACTGTGCCAGAACGAATTTTTCTCCATTCCTCTTTCGGCCAAAGGGTGTGTGGGAAATCTGAGTATTTATCTGGCTGGGCACTATGCCGAAGCTAAACATACGGACTTGTCGGCTTTGGGTGCTGACCTGTCGCAATGGGTAGATGTGCAGCTTGACGTTCGGGATGGGCACGCTACGTTGTTGATAGGCGGTAAAAAAGCCTACGAAGCCAAACTTCCGACGGAGGCTAAAGAGATTGTTGGCATTGGGTATGACTTCGAAGGAACGGGTTCCGTTGATTTCGTTCGGTTTACCAAGCCCAGCGGTGAGGTTGTTTTTGCCGATAATTTCGATTCAATAACCGAAACGGATAGTCATCAATAATAATTGATAAGGTATTGTAAATCAGTTATTTGCGAGTTTTTCGATTTGAACTAAGCGCTTCTGTCAGGCGTTTAAATAGTATAACCTAACGTCTGTTTCATGCCCGATTTCAATCCGTCTTTGATCCTCTATACCGCCGACGCACTCAATGGAAGAGGGGAGACTGTACTGGCAAAATTTCCGGAGGCCGAAACGCTCGAAGTAAAGCAGCATAATCGCCTGCCGGAGTTGGGTATGAATCATTTTAAGATTAAATCCGACGTACTGGTTCTGGGGCGACTAAAAACGCAGGATATCAAGTGGAGCGGACGTAGCGCTGATTACATTGCGCCCAGCCTGGCGAATGGGTGTTTTGGAGGGTGTGCGTATTGTTACGTTGACCGGCACAAGAATGTGAATCCCATTACGCTCTTTACCAATGTTGAAGAAAACATTGCCTCGGTCGACCGGCACGTCATGAGCCTGGCCTGGCCTAAAGTTATCAATCAAACCGACCCTGAATTTTACACATACGACATCGGCTGTAACTCCGACATTTCCATTGATTATAGCCTGACCGACGGTATACGGCAGGTATTCGAGTTTTATCGGGCACATCCCCGCGCGAAAGCCACCTTTGCCACGAAGTTTGTCAATTCGGCCATGCTGAAATTTGATCCGCAGCGAAAAGTACGTATTCGGTTCAGTCTGATGCCTAGTCACGTAAGCAAATTGGTTGATGTGCGAACCGACAGTATCGAGAAGCGTATTGCCGTCATCAACGACTTTTACGAGGCCGGATACGAAGTTCACGTCAATTTCTCACCTGTAATTGTGTACGGCGGTAAAACCTGGCGTAACGACTACCGCGAGTTGTTCCGGCAGCTCGATGCGGCTTTGCGGCCTGAAGTAAGGGAACAGCTCAAATGCGAAGTGATTTTTCTGACGCACAACCAGTGGCAGCATCAGGCCAATCTGGCCATCAATCCGAAAGCTGAAGAGTTGCTTTGGGTGCCCGAATTGCAGGAGAGTAAGGTCAGTCAGTTTGGTGGCTGGAACATCCGCTACAACCACCAGTTGAAGCGTAAAATGATCGAGGTATTTGAGGGGTTGGTACGCGAAGAAATACCCTGGTGCCAGATCCGGTATATATTCTGAACCAGGATTTGAACAGGATTGAAAGGATTTACTTGATTTTTAATCTTGCGAATCCTTACAATCCTGTTCAAATCCTGGTTCTTATTAATTGCTATGTCCACCTTTGCTTCCGCCTGTTGACCCGCCCGCACTGCTACTTCCTTTTGCGGAGCTTTTGTGCGATACGGAACTGCGCCCATTTCCTTTCTGGCCATGACCAGTACCGTTGTCCTGATCGCCGGTAATACGTTGTCCTTCGTATTCTTTTTCTACGTTTTCCAGGGTTTTATCTTTCATGACGTTGATTGGTTTGTGATTAAAACCAATAACGTATCAGTGGGCGTGTTGTTTCACATATTCGTCCATTGAAAAGCGACCGGACCCAAGGACGATGAACGTAAGCAGAAGAATCAGAACGATCAGCGATAACCAAAGCTCAGAATTCAGCGGAGAGAAACCCTGACGAATGTTGACAAAGAATACCGCAGCTATCAGAATGGGTAGTTGCAGAATCGACATCAGGCGCGTCAGGCATCCCAGCGCAATCAGGAAACCGCCTACCAAATGAGCGAATGCTACGTAATGAACCGCCATGACCGGAAAAAGACCGAAATGTAGCCCGCCCATCAGTTGCGTCAGATAAGTCGTGTCACTGATAAAGCTGATGCCTTTCAGAACGAGAATGACCCCCAGCATAATCCGCAGGGCATCTGTCCAGGCGGGGTGATGCGTATCGCCCCAATGCTCAATACGATGTAACATGTTCATAACTATAATCGGTTTAGAGAATACTAATCGAATATAACGTCATGTTTCGTAAAAAGCAAGCTGATTGTCAACGCTATAAAGCTTTTCGTTACCCAAAATCCATAATACGCTTAAACGGTTTCAAGCGGCCCAATATGTACCGGCGACAGGTTTTCCATTTCGTCGGGCTCATATAGTCGTGACCGGATGAGAAATCGAACGCCCAGCGGAATTTCAAGTGAGAAACTAGCTCCGCGACCGGGCGTTACGTCGATGGTTAGATGGGTGTGTTGCCAGTATTCAAACTGGTCGCCCGACATCCAGAAGTCGCAGCCATAAATTTGTCCTAGCCACACATCCGACGAACCGATGATGAAATCACCGACCGCATAGCACATAGGCGAAGAACCGTCGCAACAACCGCCACTCTGGTGAAACATTAACGGCCCGTGCTGAGCGCGCAATTTATCAATAACTTCGGCAGCCGCCGGTGTAAGGTCGATGCGATTCGTCATAATGATTGAATTATTGAATGATAGAATGAGTGAATAAGGCAAACGTATGCTATTCACTCATTCTATCATTTACTCATTCAAAATTGATTAAAAGAATCCAAGCTTGCTTTTGCTGTACGAAATCAGCAGGTTTTTCGTCTGCCGGTAGTGGTTGAGCATCATGTGGTGATTCTCGCGGCCAAAGCCCGACTTTTTGTAGCCGCCAAATGGCGCGTGAGCTGGGTAGTTATGGTAGCAGTTCACCCACACACGACCTGCTTGTATCGCCCGCGGAACCTGATACAGCTCATGCGCATCGCGCGTCCACAGGCCGGCACCCAGTCCGTAGAGCGTATCATTCGCCAGTTGAATCGCTTCGTCAGTATCTTTAAACGTAGCAACCGACACCACCGGCCCGAAGATTTCTTCCTGGAAGATCCGCATCTTGTTGTTGCCTTTGAAGATCGTCGGCTCAATGTAATAACCGTTCTCCAGACCACTGTTTAATTTAGCGGCCTGTCCGCCTGTTAATACCTCAGCTCCTTCTTTTTTACCGATGTCGATGTAGGAAAGAATCTTTTCGTACTGGTCGTTGCTGGCCTGGGCCCCCATCATTGTGTCTGGATCTAGCGGGTGGCCGAGTTTGATGGCTTTTGTGCGCTCAATTACGCGTTCGATAAACCGATCATACGCTTTTTCATGAATCAGCAAACGCGATGGACAGGTACAGATTTCTCCCTGATTGAGGGCAAACATCACCGCCCCTTCGACACACTTATCAAAGAACTCGTCATCCGCATCGGCGATCGACTCCATGAAAATATTAGGTGATTTGCCTCCCAGCTCCATCGTTACCGGAATCAGATTTTCTGAGGCATACTGCATGATCAACCGACCCGTAGTGGTCTCACCCGTGAAGGCTACCTTAGCTATCCGCTTGCTCTGAGCCAGAGGCTTGCCCGCTTCGGGACCAAACCCATTGACGATGTTGACCACGCCCGGTGGAATCAGCCCTTCCAGAATTTCCATCAGCACCAGAATAGAGGTGGGCGTCTGCTCGGCGGGTTTCATCACCACACAGCAGCCCGCAGCCAGGGCGGGAGCCAGTTTCCAGGTAGCCATCAGCAGGGGGAAGTTCCAGGGGATGATCTGGCCCACTACGCCAATGGGTTCTTTAATGATCATGGAAACGGTGTTGGCATCGAGTTCGGCGATGGAACCTTCTTCCGCGCGGATGACACCCGCAAAGTAGCGGAAGTGGTCGACAACCAGGGGCAGGTCGGCGGCCAGCGTTTCGCGGACGGCTTTACCATTTTCGACGGTTTCGACCCGAGCCAGAAACTCCAGATTCTGCTCGATGACCTCCGCAATTTTTATCAGCATGTTGCTCCGTTCGGTAGCTGAGGTGCGCGACCAGGCCGGAAACGCCTGATGAGCGGCATCGAGGGCCAGGTCAATATCGGCGGCTTTGGAACGGGGTACGCGGGCAATCAGACTATCATCTACCGGGGAATGATTGGCAAAGTACTCACCATCGACGGGGGCTACCCATTTGCCACCGATGTAGTTTTCGTACTGCGTTTTAAACATGGGCCGTGGCAAAATTTTGCTGGGTGCTTCTGCGGTTTGCATCTGTTAAACAGGTTTATATAAGTTAATGGTTTTTTCACAAATTTTGCCGTAATTGTCCAAGCGTAATTGCGTTATAGTCTTAAATACTTTCGGAATTGTCTCATCTTCACTTTGTATGGAAAAAGCAGGGAAAGTGATTAAAAATGAAGCTATTAGTGCATGGGGCGCCCGGCTCGATACACTTGTGGAAAATAAGCTGACACTAAGCCATGATGAGGCCGAACTCCATTTATACGAGACTTTTCAGCAGGCCCACCTTATTCAGTTACGCTTCAATGCACCCGTAATGACCAGTATGCTAAGCGGGCGGAAAGTGATGCATCTGCGGGAGCGTGAGCCGTTTAACTATCAGCCCGGTGAATCGTTGCTGCTTCCCTCTGATCGCCTGATGCAGATTGATTTTCCAGACGCTACGTTCGATGAACCAACCCGTTGCCTGGCCCTGACCATTTCAGATGAGTTTATCCGCGAAACCGTTGCTGAACTGAATGAGCAGGTGCCTCGTGTCGAAACGACCGATCAATGGCAACTGGATACAGACAGCTATTTGCTTCAAAATGATCCGGAAATCAGCTCGCTCATCGACAAGTTGATTCGGCTGTTTCGGGAAAATAATCCGTTTAAACCGTTCTTCATCAAAAATACGCTGCGTGAGTTGATTGTCAGGCTTTCGCAAACGCAGGTACGAACGGGGCTTCTTCAGCAAACAAACCAGCATCTGACCACAAACCGGCTGGCCTACGTAGTGGCGTATATTCGGGAGAACCTGACCCGTGCTCTTTCGGTGGAGGAACTTTGTGATAAAGCCTGTTTATCAAAATCACACTTCTTCCGGCTGTTCAAAAGCGAACTTGGCGTTTCGCCCGCGCAGTTTATCCTGACCGAACGTATTCGTCGGGCTAAAGTGATTCTGAGTCACCCGACCAAAAGCATTACCGATGCCTGTTATGAGTCGGGCTTTAATAGTCTGGCGCATTTCAGCACCGCCTTTCGATCTATAGAACACATCAGCCCCCGGCAGTTTAAGCGGCAGCTTTTTGGCATGAATTGACTGGGCGATTATACACTAACGTTTAAACGATTGACGCTTAATACGTTTTGCATTAATGGGTCTACACGCCGGGTTATAAACCTGAATTCCCTACAAACCGTAACCCGAATTTGTCTAACTTTGATGAGTTATGACAAAACAATCTGCCTCAAAAGCTGCCTTTACAGCGTCTACGCTGGAGTTCATGCGCGAACTCGTTCAAAACAATAATCGTGAATGGTTTCATGCGAACCGCCCCCGTTACGACTCAGCCAAGGCTGAACTGTGTGCCGTAACCGAGCGCGTGCTGACCGGTTTAAGTCCGTTCGAGCCATTGGCCAATACGTCAGTAAAAGACTGCATTTTCCGCATCAACCGCGACATTCGGTTCTCGAAAGGCAAAGCTCCTTACAAATCGAATCTGGCGTTCGCCATTGGCCCCGGTGGTCGGCAATCGGGCCGGATTGATTACTACGTACATATTCAGCCCGACAATCAATCGTTTCTGGGCGCGGGTATGTGGCAGCCCACTCCGGCAAACCTCGCCAAGTTTCGGCAGGAAATAGATTATAATGTTCAGGAGTTGAAAGACATCATTGAAGCAGAAGCGTTTAAAGCGTATTTTCCGGAAGCGCACGGTGAAATGCTCAAGTCGATGCCGAAAGGGTATCCGGCCGATCATCCGGAAATCGATCTGCTACGTCGGAAAGAGCTGTTCTTTATGCACCGCTATACCGATAAAGATGTTTTGAAACCCAACTTTGCCGAGGAACTGGTACGTGGCTGTCTGATCATTAAACCCTACTGCGATTTGCTGAATTATCTGTTTTTTGATGAAAAAGAAGAGTCGGTTACGCTCTAAACGAGTTCTGTACTCCTAAAAGATACTTCGTCAAAAACCTGCGCACGGGTTCATCATACAGTTTTAAGCTCAAATATGCCAATACTATAGAGCCAAGAACGAGCGCTGAGGCACCAGGCAGCGATTGTACGAATGTGAGCTTTTCGTTTTTAACCCAGGCATAATACCAGTAGATAAAGGGATAATGTACCATATACAGCGGGTAAGAAATATCCCCTAAAAATTTGCATAGCCGGGTGGTCAGTTCGTCCGTTGTCTTTCCTGAAGCGCCAAGATAAACAAGTAGCGGAAAGACAACAGCAAAACAGACCGTATCATATACCCCGTTCATCCATAAATGGTCATTACCGCCGATACGTGGTATGGCTGATAAGATAACAATAGCCAAACCTCCTATCCAGAAAGCCCCTTTTACAGGGATAGGTTTGAATTTGCGAGCTAGTAACAAGCCTGCCGAAAAAGAAAATAACATACGCAGCGTACCGCCGATTATATTGTCTCCTGTCAGAGAAAATCCGACGCATATATCGCCGTATGGCCCCCAAATGGCAAACGCTGCCAATCCGCAACCTGCCAATAGAACCAGTATAGAAAGGGCGCTGGTCGAAAGCTTACGGATAAAGAATGCATAGAGAATATTACCAATATATTCGTAAAACAACGACCAGCTTGGCCCGTTCAGCGGGTACATTTCACCAACGCCCCGAATTTCGAAACCGGGAGTTGCCGGAATGAGACAGGCATTGATAAAGGTCGCTATCAATAAACTGGTTACCGATACTTTTGAAACGTCCCAGGCAGCGCAACCCTGGAAGTAGAACAGTACAGCTCCGATAATCGCCCCAATGACGACCATCGGATGCAGACGAATAAATCGCCGTTTGATGAAATCGCTTATGGTCATCGTCGCCCATCGGTCATCGTATGCATAGGCCACAACAAAGCCAGACAGGATAAAGAAAAAATCAACAGCCAGATATCCGTGGTTGATTTTTTGGTCTATATGACTGGTTGCATAGGCTTCAAATAAATGAAAACACACAACTGTTAATGCCGCTACGCCACGTAATCCGTCAAGTATATTGTAATGCGGTTTTGTGTCCGCAAAGGCAGTAGCCGAGACTTGGGTTTCTAACATCAATCGTACGTAGGCGCTTTACCTGAATACAAAAAAGTTGCCCGGTAGCCAATGTTAACATCGACTCCCGGGCAACTTTTTATTTATCAATAAATTATTACTCAACAGAAATCATCGAAACGGCTTTGGCTTCGAGCATGGTTTCGCCCATCAGGTAGCAGTCAGCAGCACGGGCGGCTTCGCGACCTTCTGAAATGGCCCACACCACCAGAGACTGCCCCCGACGCATATCGCCAGCTGCAAATACTTTAGGGTTAGTAGTCGTCTGATAATTGGTGGCTTTTACGTTGCCGCGCTCATCATATTCAAGGCCGAGGTCGTCGAGCAGACCGTTGTGCTGTGGATGCAGAAAACCAGCAGCCAGCAAAGCTAACTCGCAGGGAATGTCGCGCTCGGAGCCGGGTAGTTCAACCATTTGCATCCGCCCGTTTTCATTTTTCCACGTTAGATCAACGATACGTAAGGCTTTCAGATTTCCGGCTTCGTCGCCAATAAATTCTTTCGTATTGATCGACCAGTGCCGGTCGCACCCTTCTTCGTGCGACGTACTGGTACGTAGCATCATTGGCCAGTTGGGCCAGGGTGTGCTCTCTGCCCGATCTTTTGGCGGCATGGGCATCAGCTCAATTTGCGTTACGCTTTTTGCCCCATGCCGGTTTGAGGTACCCACACAGTCGGAACCCGTATCACCACCGCCGATTACTACCACATTTTTGTCGGTTGCCCAGAGTTCACCATCACCGTATTTTTCGCCCCGGTGGTCGACCTCTACGGCGCGACCTGCGTTCCGTTTGTTCTGCTGGCTCAGGAATTCCATGGCGGGGTAAATGCCTTTCAGCTCACGGCCCTTAATGGGCAGATCGCGTGGCACCGTTGATCCACCCGTCAGCATGACCAAATCAAATTGTTCCAGTAAGTCGTTGGCTTTCAGATCGACGCCGACGTTAACTCCCGTTTTAAACGTAACGCCTTCGGCCTCCATGACGGCCAGCCGACGATCGATGGTCCATTTTTCCAGTTTGAAATCAGGAATACCGTAGCGCAGCAGACCACCGATCTGATCGGCCCGCTCAAACACCGTGACGGAATGCCCGGCTTTGTTAAGCTGTGCTGCCGCTGCCAGTCCAGCCGGACCAGACCCAATAACGGCTACCCGTTTGCCGGTATGCTCTTTGGGAATTTTAGGCGTTACGTAGCCATGCTCAAAAGCGGCCTCGGCAATCGATTTCTCGATAAACTCGATAGCAACCGGTGGTTTGTTGATACCCAGAACACAGGATGCTTCGCAGGGAGCCGGACAAATGCGCCCTGTAAATTCAGGGAAATTGTTGGTCGAGCTTAGAATCTCGTACGCATAAGCCCAGTTCTGCTCATAAACGGCATCGTTGAACTCCGGAATGATGTTCCCTAGGGGGCATCCGCTGTGGCAAAAGGGCGTACCGCAGTCCATACAGCGGGCTGCCTGCCGCTGAGAATCCATTTCCGAATGCGGCACTTCAATTTCCTTGTAATCGTGAATCCGCTGCTGCGGGTCGCGCTTTTTGGGTAGTTCGCGCGCAAATTCTAAAAATCCGGTAGGTTTTCCCATTCGTACTAAATTCTTACCCGTGCGTTACGTCTACGGTTATATCCTGATAAACAATGCTTTTGTCGCGAATCTGATCGGCCAGCGAGATGCCCCGACCAGCCAGTGCTTTGCGGAAGTCGCCTGGCATTACTTTTACAAACTGACCAATCAGGTTGTCCCAGTCCTGAATCAGATTGAGCGCTACGTTGCTGGTCGTGTACTGGAAATGCTTGTCGACGTATTCCCGAACGATGCCCATGTCTTCCTCATTGAGTGGCTCCAGGCTTACCATTTCGGGGTTTACTTTCGACGCAAACGTGCCGTCCTGATCCCAGACATAAGCTACACCGCCCGACATACCGGCTGCGAAGTTGCGACCTGTTTTTCCGAGAATAATGGCCAGTCCACCCGTCATGTATTCAAGACCGTGATCGCCGACGCCTTCTACTACTACCTTACCGCCTGAGTTACGAACACAGAATCGTTCGCCCGCCATCCCGCGTATAAAGGCTTCGCCCGACGTAGCGCCGTAGAACGATACGTTCCCCACGATGCTGTTCTCTTCGGGCTGGAACTGGGCCGCCCGGTCCGGGTAAACAATCAGTTGCGCTCCGCAAAGGCCTTTGCCAAAGTAGTCGTTGGCGTCGCCTTCGAGTTCGAGTTTGATACCGCTTGTTCCAAAGGCACCAAAGCTTTGGCCTGCTGTACCCCGCAGTTTAATGTGGATGGTACTTTCGGGCAGACCCGGCCCACCGTACACTTTCGAGATTTCGTTGGAGAGCATCGTACCAATGCTTCGGTCAATGTTCTGTACGGTAAACTCGCCGTATACGTTTTCCGCCGACTTCAGGGCAGGCTGGGCCAGTTCGATCAGTTTCCGGTCGAGTACATCGTCCAGATAATGATTCTGCTCTTCCTGCTTGTACAGCGCTACGTCGAGCGTTGTAGGCTCTTTGTACAGCAGCGCGTCGAGGTTGATGTTCTTGTATTTCCAGTGAGCCAGGTTCTCGCGAAGTTCGAGCATTTGGACCTGCCCAACCATTTCGTTGATGGTCCGGAAGCCCAGCTCAGCCATAATCTCGCGTAGTTCCATCGCCAGGAAGGTGAACATGTTCACCACGTGTTCGGGCTTACCAGTAAACAGGGCACGTAGCTCCGTATTCTGGGTGGCTACCCCTACCGGGCAGGTGTTCAGGTGACACTTACGCATCATGATACAACCCGCAGCTACCAGAGCGGCCGTGGCCACGCCAAATTCTTCGGCGCCCAGCAAGGCAGCTATGGCCAGGTCACGACCGGTCCGGATTTGTCCGTCGGTCTGTACCGTAACGCGGCCACGCAGTTTGTTTTTAACCAGCGTCTGATGCGCTTCAGCCAGCCCTAATTCCCAGGGCAAACCAGCGTGACGGATCGACGAAAGCGGGGATGCACCCGTTCCGCCATCATGCCCCGAAATAAGAATATGATCGGCGTGGGCTTTGGCTACCCCGGCGGCAATCGTTCCAACTCCGGCTTCCGATACGAGCTTAACACTGATGCGGGCATCACGGTTAGCGTTTTTAAGATCGGAAATGAGCTGGGCCAGGTCTTCAATCGAGTAAATATCGTGGTGGGGTGGGGGCGAAATCAAACCCACACCGGGCGTTGAGTGGCGAGTCCGGCCAATCCAGTCATCGACTTTGAATCCGGGTAACTGACCACCTTCGCCGGGCTTGGCACCCTGCGCCATTTTTATTTGTAATTCCTTCGCATTCGTCAGGTAGTAGCTCGTTACGCCGAATCGGCCCGAGGCTACCTGCTTGATGCTCGAATTCATGCTGTCGCCGTTTTCAAGCGGCTTATAACGCAGTTCATCTTCGCCACCTTCGCCGGAGTTGCTTTTGCCGCCAATGCGGTTCATGGCAATGGCCAGCGTTGTGTGCGCTTCCCACGAAATGGAGCCGAACGACATTGCGCCGGTAGCAAAGCGTTTGAAAATGCTTTCGATCGGTTCAACTTCGTCAAGCGGTACAGGCGTGCCTTTTCTGAATTTCAGCAGACCACGTAGTGTAATCGCCTTCTGCGTCTGATCGTCAATTAGTTTGGAGTACTTCTTGAAGATCGTATAATCGTTTTTCTTGGTAGACTGCTGAAGCAGGTGGATGGTATCGGGATTGAAAATGTGTTTTTCGCCCCGTTGTTTCCACTGATAGATACCACCAACTTCCAGCCGTGGAGCCGCTACAGGTGCAGGCGGGAATGCCACACAGTGCCGAACCAGAATCTCACGGGCAATCTCATCCAGACCCATGCCGCCAATTCGCGAAACCGTACCAGTAAAGTAACGGCTCACTACGTCCTGGTTCAGACCCAGGCACTCGAAAATCATGGCACCCTGATACGATTGCAGGGTTGAAATCCCCATCTTCGAGAAGATTTTGAGCAGCTCGCCGTTAACCGCTTTGACGTAGTTTTTGAACAACTTGTCGAGGTCGTAGTCAACCGTCAGCAGCCCTTTTTCTTTCATACTGGCAATCGTTTCGAAAGCCATGTAGGGGTTCACACCTGATGCGCCATAGCCAATCAACGTAGCGACGTGGTGCGTCTCCCAAACGTCGCCCGCTTCGACAACAATACCGACTTTCCCCCGCAATCCCTGACGAATCAGATAGTGGTGAATAGCAGACGTTGAGAGTAGCGACGGAATCGGCGCGTGGCTGGAATCGATGGCCCGGTCGGAGAGAACCAGAATCGAATAGCCATCCTGAATGGCATCTTCAGCGTAGCGGCAGATGCGATCAAGAGCCCGCTCCAGCGACTTGCCATCGCCATCAGCCGTAAACAGACAGTTGATGGTTTTGGCCTGGAATTTGGGTTTATCGATGAACCGAAGTTTGTCAAATTCTTTCGTGGTCAGAACCGGCTGTTCCAACTCAACCTGACGACAGTGTTCGGGCGACTCACTCAGCAAGTTATACGTAGCACCAACGAACGAAATCAATGACATGATCGCCCGTTCCCGAATGGAGTCAATCGGGGGGTTGGTTACCTGCGCGAACAATTGCTTGAAGTAGTGGCTCATGTGCTGGCTCTGCTCCGACAATACCGCCAACGGAACGTCGGTGCCCATTGAGCCAAGGGCTTCCTTCCCTGTTTCGACCATTGGCGCCAGAATCATCCGAAGGTCTTCGGACGTAAAGCCAAATGCCTGCTGCATACGAAGCAGCTTGGCCGGATCATACGGGTTGTACGACCGGATTGGCGCTTCCAGATCGTGAATCTTTATTTTATTGGTATCGAGCCATTGCTGATAGGGCTGCTTGGCGCAGATATCGGCTTTGATTTCTTCGTCGGATACAATACGTCCCTGCTCCATATCGACCAGGAACATTTTGCCGGGCTGTAAACGACCTTTCGAAACAACGATGGCCGGATCAATATCCAGAACTCCAACTTCCGACGCCATAATCACTACGTCGTCGCTGGTGACCCAGAAACGCGATGGACGCAAGCCGTTCCGGTCGAGCGTAGCACCAACAATACGGCCATCCGTAAAGGAAATCGAGGCCGGACCGTCCCAGGGCTCGATAAGCGCTGCATGGAACTCATAAAACGCCTTCCGAACCGGGTCCATGTGTTCATTACCATCCCAGGCTTCCGGTACGAGCATCATCATGACGTGCGGTAGTGACCGGCCGCTCATGACCAGCAACTCAATTGCATTGTCGAGGTTAGCGGAATCCGATTGCTTTGGATCGCAGATGGGCAACAGCATGTCCATCTCTTCCTTCGTAAACTTGGTTGATTCAAGCAGCCCTTCAGCGGCCTTCATCCAGTTTACGTTGCCCCGAACGGTGTTGATTTCGCCATTGTGTGCGATATACCGGAACGGCTGGGCCAGTTTCCAGGAAGGGAACGTATTGGTTGAAAAGCGTGAATGCACAACCCCAATCGCTGAAACAACCTCGTCGTTCTGAAGGTCCGGGAAATATGGCTCCAGTTGAAGGGTTGTAAGCTGCCCCTTATACGTAATGGTCCGGCAGGAAAGCGACGAAAAGTAGAAGTGATCAACACCCGCAATGGTCTCATTGATGATGCGGGTACTGTAATTCCGAAGAATGTATAATTTACGCTCAAAATCGTCGGCATTAGTAACGTCGGCAGGGCGTTTGATAAACACCTGCTCCATTTGAGGTTCTGCCGAACGCGAGCCGTTACCCAAATCACTATTATTGACAGGGACCACCCGGTAACACAGCAACTCTAGGCCGAGCCTCTTCATCTTGCGGTTCAACACCGCCCGACATTCTTCACGGAGCCATACGTCTTTCGGGAAATAGACCATACCCACGCCATATTCGAGCGCAGGTGGCAGATGAACGCCCAGCTTACGGGTTTCATCGACGAAAAACTCGTGAGGAATCTGGATGAGCAAACCAGCTCCGTCGCCGGAGTTTGGCTCCGAACCAACGGCACCCCGGTGTTCCATACGTCGGAGCATCTGGAGCGCATCCGATACAATTTTGTGAGACTTACGGCCTTTAATATGGGCTACAAAGCCGATACCGCAGTTATCGTGTTCAAACTCGGGGCGATATAGGCCCGCTAATTGGTCAACCTGATCAGACATGGTCGTAACAGTGTTGGATAAGGCTACCGATTTGAAGACTCTTATTGAAAGAATCGCAAAAAACAGTGCCGATTATTAAGAAAATCTAAATTAACAAGTAGCCCGGCGTAAAATAAAATCCGGAGATGGTGGTCGGGCTGAAGGGCGTTTGTGACAAAGTCATGCAATATACTACGAAAAAAATTGGGCAAAAACAGCTTTTGTCGGAATTTAATAGTAAACGGCCCTAATTGTAACTTTGATTATAATTCTTCTTGAAAAATGCCAATTCATTAATTGGTTTTAGTCGCGTTTACTCGAAAAGACGTGTATTTGACGACTATTATTTGGCTTTATTAACGTCATATTAGTGGCATTAAATAAGTAATTCCTGAAGATCAACGTGGGTAGGTAATCAGTCGGTTTTTAATCGGATAACGTAGCGGATAAAATGGATACAAGTGTTTGGCAATCGCGAAACGTATCCGATATAACGTTGGGAAAAAACAGCCAGGCAGGTGTGAGTGAAAACAAAAAAGCCGCTCGATTGAGCGGCTTTGGGCTTTTTGTGATTCGGCTGGGATTCGAACCCAGGACCCATACATTAAAAGTGTATTGCTCTACCAGCTGAGCTACCGAATCATTTTCCCTGCGAGCGAACCTGTCGTCGTCGTTTGGGAATGCAAAAGTAGGAGTTTGTTTTGCTTTACGCAAGAGAGAATCAAAAAAAAGTTAAGTGCCGGGTTAATTTTACCGCTTCCACGGCTTCCCGAACGTCGTGAACACGCAGGATCGAAGCCCCCTTCTGCAGAGCAATCGTGTTCAGAACAGTGGTTCCATTCAGGGCTTCATCCGCACTGATGTTCAGGGTTTTCCAGATGGTTGTTTTGCGGGACAGTCCAACCAGCAACGGTTCGTCGAATAAACCGAAGTTGGCTAAAGAATTCAGGAGCAAAAAATTTTGCGCAGGCGTCTTCGCAAAGCCAAATCCGGGGTCAAGAATAACGTCTTTCACGCCAAACGACCGCAGTTCCGCCAGCCGGATTGACAGTTCATCGATGACTTCCGTGGCGACATGCTGGTACGTTGCCAGCGACTGCATGGTTTGGGGTGTGCCCCGCATATGCATGAGTATATAGGGGGCATTCAAGGCGGCTGCGGTTTCAAACATGGCCGGGTCGAGTGTGCCGCCTGCTACGTCGTTGATAAGCGCAGCCCCGGCTCCGATGGCTTGCCTGGCCACCGAAGCGCGGAACGTATCGACAGAAATAAGTGCATCCGGAAATCTATGTACTATGGCTTCAATGGCGGGCAGTACGCGGGCAGCTTCCTCAGAAGGGCTAACTTCAGCCGCACCGGGACGAGTCGAGTAGCCGCCAATATCCAGGAACGTAGCGCCATCCGCCAGCATTTTCTGAGCAATCTCAACGGCCGCTTCAGCCACAGATTGCTGGCCTGAAAGACGGCTGCCTGCAAAGAACGAATCGGGTGTTACGTTCAGGATACCCATCACCGCAGGTGTTGTCAAATCGACCAGTCGGCCCCGGCAGTTCAGCGTTTTTTTCGTAACTTTCGGCATTGATTATGTTATTGGTCATCAGCCATTCTTTAGTAGCTGACGTACAACGTACCAATGACGAATGACCAATCTGTATGTCCCAAACTGAAACCGAATATCGGCAGGTTATCCAACGCTGCAAAGATTTATTCCTGAAAAAAAATCAAGATTACGGTACCGCCTGGCGCATTTTGCGGCTGCCAAGCATCACTGACCAGATTTTTATTAAAGCCCAACGTATTCGAACGTTGCAGGAAACGGGCGTTAGTCGCGTGGGGGAGGGTATTGAGCCTGAATTTGTTGGAATAATTAACTACTGCGTGATGGCGTTGATTCAGATGGAACTGGCTAACGACTCACGTACCGACATTCCTACCGACGAGCTTGAAACGCATTACGATAAACAGGTTGGGCAGGTTATGGATCTGCTGTTTGCCAAGAACCACGATTACGGCGAAGCCTGGCGCGATATGCGAGTCAGTTCGATGACGGATATCATTCTGATGAAGCTTCTGCGTACGAAACAAATCGAAGATAATCGGGGGGCTACGCTGGTTTCGGAAGGGGTGGAAGCCAACTATATGGATATGATCAATTACGCCGTTTTTTGTTTGATAAAACTCACTAAATAATGAATAATAGATAATGTAAGATGAATACTGGTGCTGCGTACCATTGTTCATTTTGCATTACCCATTATTCATGGCAAACCATGAACCCAGCAACAACGCATCCTAAAGTTAAAACCGGTACGCCACCGATGCTTATTGCGGCTCGTATTGCCCGCATTCTGGTCGGGGTTGTTTTTATTTTTTCGGGACTTATCAAACTTAATGATCCTGTTGGCACGCAGATCAAGTTTGAGGAATATTTTGAAGTATTCGCGCAGGACGTACCGTTTCTGCACGATTTTTTCATGGCGCTGATTCCCTTTACGTTAGTTATGTCGGTGCTGTTCTGCGCGGCTGAAGTGATTCTGGGTGTTGCTCTGCTGGCGTCGTACAAACCTAAAGTGACCGTCTGGTTATTGTTCTTCCTGATTGTCTTTTTCACGTTTCTGACATTCTATTCGGCTTATTTCGATCGAGTTACGGACTGTGGCTGTTTTGGTGATGCCATTAAACTAAAGCCCTGGACCTCGTTTGGCAAAGATGTTATCCTGACCGTATTGATTCTGTTCATTATTGGGCACCGGAACCGCCTTCGGGCTCGGAAAACGGGATGGCTGGTTACGCTTACGGTTCTGCTTACGCTGGGGCTAGGCATCTATGCCGTTGAGTTTTTACCCCCGCTGGATTTGCTACCCTACGCGGTTGGCAAAACGATTCCTACCCAAATGAAACCGTCGGAGCCACTTCGCTACAAGTATATCATGGAGAAGGATGGCAAGACGGCTGAATTCGAACAATATCCGTCTGATCAGAGCTATAAGTTTAAGGAAATGGTACTGATCAATGAAAGTGCCAAGCCCAAAATAACGGACTACCGTATCTGGAACGGCGATACTGATTTTACGCAGGAAACCTTTACCGGAAACAAACTCTTCATTGTTGTCAAAAACACCAAAGATATCGATCCGGGAAGCCTGCCCGCGATACGTTCGCTGGTTGAGGGCCTTCAGGGATCAGCGGTTTCGCCGTATATACTGACATCGGTTAGCGACGACGAAATCAAAGCGTTTCGTACCGAATTTCAGCTGGATAACGTGCCCTATTACAAAGCGGATGCTACCGTTCTCAAAACCATTATGCGCTCCAACCCGGGTACGTGGCTGATGAGTAATGGCGTAGTACGTGGTAAATGGCACTACAACAGCACGCCCGATGCGGCTGAAGTTAAAAAAATTGTGAATGAGTGAATGAGTGAATGAGTGAATAACAATCGACTGTTCTATTCGCTCATTCACTCATTCACTCATTCGTCCATTGCGAATGAAAAACATCTTTCTGATTGGCATGCCTTCATCCGGCAAGAGTACGCTGGGAAAACGTGTTGCCGATGCGCTGCACTATGGTTTTGTGGATACCGATAAACTGATTGTTCGGAAAGAAGGCCGTTCGATTGCCGATATTTTTGCGCAGTCGGGCGAGGAGTATTTTCGAGAAGCCGAACGGAATGTACTGCGAACTATTCGGCCGGGTGGAAGTCAGGTTGTTTCGACCGGAGGGGGGATGCCCTGCTTTCACGATAACATGGCCTATATGAATGCCACAGGAATTTCTATTTTTTAGACGTGCCCGTAGATATTCTCGTCAAGCGCATTCTGGCTCATGCGCAGGAAGATCGCCCCCTGAACAATCCCAGTGATCCTGAATTACCGGCTGTGCTGCAAAAGCGGTATGAAACGCGCTTACCGTTTTACTCTCAGGCAAACGTCATTATTTCCGGAGAAACGACCGAGGAAGAAGTGTTGAGAAGAATAGGGGAGTGGTTATAAAACAAAAAGGCGTGCCACGGTTTTATCCGTGGCACGCCTTTGCGATTTGGCAATTACGCTCAGAAAAATACGCCTACCGATAGCATTACGTTCGCAGTACGGTTGTTAATGGCTACCGTGGGTGATGCAGAGTCGTTGTTCAATTGATAGGGTGAATAGCCCGACTTATACGTCAGGTAAGAAGCCGCCAGATCAGCGAAGAAGCGATCATTACGCATTCCCAAACCCGCCGATAGCAATAACTTCGACCGATCTGTAGCCGCAACACGGTCTAAATCAAGTTTATAAGCACTTGGTAGATACCCAACGCCTGCCCGTACACGTAACAGACCCGCCCGAATTTCAGCACCGGCCCGTAGGTTCACTACGTTCTGGTACGTTTCCTGAACAAATCCTTTTACGTCATTCTTAAAATTGGTGTTGTCCTGCTGGTTTGTGAAAGCCGATGTCCGCACGCGCATGCCTTCGTAATTCACATATTCGGCTGTTGCGGTGATAAAGCCAATTTTGCCTTTATTGATGAAATACGTAGCGCCGAACGATCCGCGGAAAGGCGTCTGGAGTGTATATTCAAAATTGTTGGATGGGTCTACCACGTCAACGTAGTTTGTCATCAGCGAAATGTTGCCGGGGTTCGGACTTTTTACGTTGGCGGTAAGCGTTTGGCTGAATACCTCATTGGCACTGCTCCAGGTAGGCGATGTTGCCGTAACACCAATTTGCAGGTCCGGAATTACTTTATAAATAAGGCCAAACGATGCATTAATGCCGTTCCCTCTCACATCGAAGCGGTTAACCTGCCCATAGTTCACAAAGTACTGACCATTGACCGGCGATTCGATAAAATTGAACTCCGATGAATAGCGCAAATGAGTCAGAGCAATCGAACCACCGATATAGAGTTTATCATCCAGGTTGCCCGCATACGCTAATGTCCATTGCGAGTGGGTTCCTGAACGGCTTATTGTAGATTGCTGATCTTTCTGCGTATTGACATCAAAGCGCGTGTAGGGAGGTCCCGAATACGAAGGCGTAGTAGTTGTTGTAGGGTTAATCAGAAATAAACCATAGGCGGCAGCTTCCCGGAAATCAGCCTGCCGGTCGTTGGGATAAAATCCATTGATCAAATCCGTTTCGCTATACGCGGCACTATTAGCCCCCTCTACGTACGACTGAGCAATTGATGAATTTGGGTTGTTGTTCAGCCCGCGTGCATTTGAGTAATCAAAGAAATTTGCCGACTGTGTATACGTAACACCCCAGGCTGACCGACGCAACCGCCGGCTGCCATTGTTGTTCCCTCCCGCGAAGATGGCGCCAAACTGACCTACGCTAACTTTGCCACTACTACTATTCGTTTGCTGCCCCAGAAATGTATTCTGGTTATTGGATGAGGTAAACATAGGGCTTATGCTTATCTCAGAACGATTATAGAACGCCAGACCTGCCGGATTTCCCGAAAGGTTGCTGGCATCCCCTCCTAAAGCAGCATGATTTCCACCAAGGCCACGGAAGCGGGCCGTGCCATTCTGATTGAAATCTGAAAACCGGAAGGCGTCATCCGCGTAGTCGTAGGCCGCGCCCTGCCCAAAGGCCAGATGCGAGCATACGAGTAGAGTCGCCGAAAGAAAGAAATGCTTATTCATGGATATAAACTTTATTAAGCAATTGGGGGACCAGGTTCTGTTTCTACGACTTAGAACAGATAGGCCCATAAACGTTTAATGGCTATCTTTCAAATACGTAGTCACTCAACGAATACAAAACGAAAATCCCCGCCAATTGTCCTAATCAGCGGGGATTTTTTTATAGATAATTTCTCAAATACTATCTGGGACCGCGTCCGCCACCACTTGAGTGGCCACCACCGCCTGAGAAGCCACCACCACCACTACTTGGCGCGCTGTAGCTTGGCGTACTGTAGCTCCGGCTTGGGGCACTGTAAGTAGGTTGGCTTGGCTGATTGTAGCTTGGCTGACTGTAACTACCCCGGCCCTGGCTCTGGGTTTGATAAGAAGGCTGCTGGTAGCTGCGGTTGCTAAAGCCATTGTCTGAAGGGGTGTAACTGCCCCGGTTGCTCTGACGTGGCTGAGCGTAGTAGGTATTACCTGAATTGCTATTATACGATGGCGCGGTAGCCGTATTGGTAGTACCCCGTCCACTGTTGTCGTAATAATAGTTGCCCCGATTCGTGGTGCTTGGCCGCGCGTAATAATTGTCGCTGTTGGCCCGATTGCCACGGCTATTGGTATACGTTCCGGCTGAACCAGCGTTTGTATAGCCGCTACGTCCGCCACCTGAATTATACGTCCGTGGGCTGTTGTCGAAGCTGGAGGTATACCGGCCTGATGCTCGCCCGGTTGTAGGTGAGTACGTCCGCGTACGGTACGGATCGGCACCGGATATTACGTATACCGGACTGCCGCCATAATAGCCACCCCCATAATAGCCGCCGTAGCCGAAAGGTGAATAGAAGGGACTGTAAAGTCCACCGCCCCACCCATAGGCATATGAGCTATAGAATGGATCATACAAACCGCCGTAGCCGAAAGGCGAATAGAAGGGGCTGTATGCATACGAGCCACCATAGAATGGCGAATAGTACGGACTGCCGAAACCAAACCCAAGACCACCCATCCCTAAGCCAAGACCCAGACCGCTATAAAATCCGGTGTTGTTGAAACCCCAGCGATTCCAGCTATAAGCCGATGTCATGGCCGAATTATACCCATTCACAAAGCCGGAATTATAGGCATTGGTACCCGTGTCGTTCCAGCCCGGATCAGGCGATAAGCCACGGTTTAGTTTGCGAGTGCTTAGTTCCGAATAATATTCGTCGGTGTTAGTGTCGTAACCCTGTTGTTCATCGTTGAAGTCAGGGTTTGCGTTTTTCATGGACCGCTGCTGACGGTCGGAGCGTTGTTGCTGGCGACTCGACCGATAATCGCTGTACCCGTCAACTTGACGGTTGCTGGCATACACCTCTGCATTACCAGAGTTGCCGTACAGGTCATCGACTTCACTAGCATTCTGGGCGGTCTGACGACTGGAAGTACAGCTCCAGAAGCCCATCAGCGCGGCCAGCGTCAGGTAGCGATATAGACGTTGCGTTTTCATTTGGCCAGGGAATTAATGTCGTAAAGACGTATTGTAAGTATCCTTTTCAATCTATAACACAGGATTGACTAGTTTGATTACAAAAATAGAGTAAAAACCTATCTTTGCAAGTCCTATATCTGTTAGATTCCCATTTAATCCCAAAGGTTTAATCCAATATTAAAAAAAGTTAAATATGGTTAAGTAAAGTCAGGTCAGCTATGGCCTGGCAGCAACAAATTTACCTGGCTATATCTGACCTGTGTACGCATGGCAAAAGCAATTCCGTCCCGTAGTGAAAACTACTCCGAGTGGTATAATGAGTTAATAAAAAGAGCCGATCTGGCCGAAAATTCAGCTGTTCGCGGCTGTATGGTCATCAAACCCTATGGCTTTTCAATCTGGGAAAAAATGCAGCGGGCTCTGGACGATATGTTCAAGGAAACCGGCCATTCCAATGCTTATTTTCCGCTGTTTATTCCAAAATCTTTTTTGAGCAAAGAAGCGTCGCACGTGGAAGGCTTTGCCAAAGAATGTGCGGTGGTAACGCATTACCGGCTTAAAAATGCCGAAGATGGATCGGGCGTTATTGTTGATCCTGAAGCGAAACTGGAAGAGGAACTGATTGTACGTCCAACTTCCGAAACGGTAATCTGGAGTACGTACAAAAACTGGATACAGTCGTACCGCGATCTGCCGCTGCTGATCAACCAGTGGGCAAACGTAGTGCGCTGGGAAATGCGAACACGGATTTTTCTGCGGACGACCGAATTCCTTTGGCAGGAAGGGCATACGGCCCACGCTACGTCGGAAGAAGCACAGGCCGAAACCCGTCAGATGCTCGATGTGTATGCGCAGTTTGCCGAGGAATGGATGGCTGTGCCCGTGGTTCGGGGAGCCAAAACGGCTAACGAACGTTTTGCCGGGGCCGAGGACACGCTTTGTATTGAAGCCATGATGCAGGATGGCAAAGCCTTGCAGGCCGGTACGTCGCACTTCCTGGGGCAAAACTTCGCGAAGGCGTTCGAGGTACAATTCCTGAACAGACAGAATCAGTTAGATTACGTCTGGGGAACATCGTGGGGCGTTTCAACCCGGCTGATGGGGGCACTTATTATGGCCCATTCCGACGATGATGGTCTGGTGCTACCACCGAAACTGGCGCCTATTCAGGTCGTGATCGTACCTATCTACCGTAGCGAAGACCAGTTGGAACTGCTGTCGGCAAAGATCAAGCCGTTGGTGCAGGAATTGAAAAAGGCTGGAATTTCGGTAAAATATGACGACTCAGATGCTAATAAACCCGGCTGGAAATTTGCCGAGTACGAACTGCGCGGTGTACCTGTTCGGCTGGCTATGGGCGGTCGTGATCTGGAAAATGGAACGGTAGAAATTGCCCGGCGTGATCTCAAAACCAAAGAAACCGTACCGTTTGATGGGTTGACAGAGCGAATCAAAGCGTTGCTCGACGACATTCAGCAAACGATTTATAACAAAGCGCTGTCGTTCCGGAAAGAAAATACGTTTAAAGTCGATACGTTCGAGCAGTTTCAGGAACAGATCGAAAAAGGCGGTTTCCTGCTGGCACACTGGGACGGCACCAGCGAAACCGAAGAGGCTATCAAAGAAGCCACCAAAGCTACCATTCGCTGTATTCCCTTCGATCAGGAAGCTGAAGAAGGTGTTTGTGTGTATTCAGGTAAACCGTCGAAGGGGCGGGTCGTGTTTGCAAGAGCTTATTAATTATGCATTCCATAAAACGGGTTTGTGTGTATTGTGCCTCCAGCGCGCAGGTTGATCGGGCTTATTTCGACGCTACCGAGCGACTGGCTACGGCCTTTGTCGACAACCAGATCGACGTAGTATATGGGGGTGGGGGAATTGGGCTGATGGGTCAACTGGCCGATACAGTGCTCGAAAAAGGCGGACGTATCACGGGCATCATGCCCAATTTTATGCGCGAGGTTGAATGGGCGCATAAGAAAGTGACCGACTTTGTGTTTACCGCTTCGATGCACGAGCGAAAGCAGAAATTCCTGGAGGAAGTAGATGGATTGGTGGCTTTAGCTGGCGGAACGGGTACGCTTGAAGAACTTTTCGAAGCCATTACGCTCAAACGGCTGGGATTATTCACCAAACCCATCATCATTCTGAACACCCGTGACTATTATGCGCCCCTGAAGGAAATGCTGGATAGGGGCATTGCCGAAAATTTTATGGCGCCTGTACACCGGTCGATCTGGACATTTGTGGATGAACCGGAGCAGGTTATTGATGCCCTACAGAATGCACCCGTCTGGTCGGAAGATGCCATACGGTTTGCTACGTTACGATGACACCTACTACCATACCGTATGGGTTAAAGCGTGCTGCCGTTATCTGCGTATTGCGTAACGGCAGTCGCTTTTTACTGCTGAAGCGCATAAAAGATCCCAACAAAGGTCAGTACACGCCCGTTGGCGGGAAACTGGACCCGTTTGAAAGTCCGCTTCGGGCGGCTTACCGCGAAACTTGGGAGGAAACCGGAATTAAAGCCGATGCGATGAAATTCTGCGGTGTGCTAACCGAAAGTTCGCCAACGGCATACAATTGGATGAGCTATGTGTATGTGGCTGAAATTCCGTTGCTGCCTCCGCCACCCTGTAACGAAGGCGACCTGGAATGGATCGAGTTTGCCGATGTGCTGAACGTACCAACGCCCAAAACAGACTGGTATATTTATGACTATCTGTTGAAAAACAAATCGTTTGTATTCGATGCCGAATACGATGAGCAGCTAAATCTGCTGGTTATGCAGGAAGAGCTGGAAAATATCCTGGTCTTTCAGGCATAGCCCTAACGGGCTAGCGAATCGACAACTGTTGCTGGCGAATGTGTTGCAGATACCAGCTGCCCCCCGCGAACGTAACGGCGCATAACCCGGCTAGCCAGACAAGTCCGCTCACACTCAGATACGACCAGGTTTTATGACTCATCAGGTCCATTATCGCCATCAGCATCATACACAGGCCAATGGCCATAATAAAGGCATTTCGCAGTGAGATTCGGTAAGCCTGGCGTAAATCGTACGCGCCGTACGCCTTATTCCGAAATTCAAAAACGATATCATCCAGACTAGCTCGCTGAAGTTGCTCGTCGGTCATGGCCAATTCTGTCTGATACGTTGCCTGCAGATGCCGGACGGCCTTTACGTTGGCCTGTTCCAGCACGGCGTTCAATGCCGACTCAAACGGCAGGCCAATCCACATATAATACTCCACTTCGCAGGCCAGATGGTCGAGTAATTCATCAAGCAAGGCATCGGTTGAGCCACTATGAACCAAGTGATTGTGCAGTATAGCTACTTGTTGCGGGTTGAGTTTTTCCATGACTCTATCTGCATTTTCGGTTAATTCAATAACGTTTAATGTACTTAATGAGCAGTTGCCAGACTAGCCGGTAACCGGAATAAAGTTCGCATTGTATCCATAAAGCGCTCAAAGTCAGAGATCTTCTGAATTGCAACCTCTGTACCTTGCGGGGTTAGTGCGTAGTATTTACGTAAGCGACCTTCCACCTCTACCGATTCGGTTAGCAAAAGCCCTTCCTGCTCCAGTTTGTGAAGTACGGGATATAAGGCCCCAAACGACAGGATGATTTCTCCCTGCGTACGATCCTTAACGGCCTGGGTGATTTCGTAGCCATACATTCGTCGTCCGCCGGAGGAATGCGGATCGGCATGACCCGGCTCGGCCAGCAGTTTCAGTACTATTGTTTTCAACGTACCACGAAGGAATTCATTACCTGAGGGTTCCATAGTGTAAAAAGGCAAACGGATAGACTAGTATACTGTAAAAATATATAATTTTCCGATATATACTGTGTTTATACCAACGTAACAGTTGCGTTTTATGCTGAAGTTATGGCGGTCTTTCTGCTGAATATTGAACATTTGGATTAGGTGGCGAGTTGGTCAAAAGTTAGCCTGTTGCTTAAGGGAACCAGAAGTTTCGGTTACTTTTGCGGCTACGTTTCCAATAAACCAAATAGTATTATGGCACAAGCAAAATCTGGCGATACAGTTCAGGTTCATTATACCGGAACTCTGACCGACGGAACCATCTTCGATTCATCAGTAGGCCGTACTCCGTTGGAGTTCACTGTAGGCAGCGGTCAGGTAATCAAAGGCTTTGATGAAGGCGTAGCGGGTATGAATCAGGGCGATAAAAAAACCATCAATATTCCGGTAGAAGATGCTTATGGCCCGGCAAACGAAGACATGATTTTCACGCTGAACCGCTCGGATATCCCGAATGACATTCCGCTTGAATTGGGTATGACCCTCAACATGCATGAAGATGGCAATCCAAGACCTATTCCGGTAATTGTTCGGGATTTGACGGATACAAGCGTTACGCTTGATGCTAATCATCCGTTAGCGGGTCAGGATCTGACTTTTGAAGTAGAATTAGTGGGTGTTAAGTCGCCATCGGGGTTGATATTGTAAGGGAGGGAAGAAAGGGACGAGCGGGAAAAATAAAGCATTACTACATTTTCCTCCTCGTCCCTTTCCTCCCGCTCGTCCTTTTCTTCCTTTTTTATTGCTCCTCCATTTGTAACTTCAGTAACTCGCCCAGCTCACGTAGGGCAGTTTGAATACCACGCAGGTTAGCCCGGGCTATATACGACGCCAGCGCCACTGTGATCGCGCCAATATTAAGAGCAACTGTAGTATCGGTAATTCGATGTAAACTCAACGTAGCTTCATGATTTGCCTGCAGAATGATCGTCGCCATTTCAGTTGCGTTTTTGAAAGCAGGTCGAACAGCCCGGGTCTGCAAATCCTGAACCCGATTGAGCAGGCTATTCTGATAGGCATTCAGATCTAATTGTTGCTCATAGGTAAGCTCTGGCCAATAGAGCACCTGAAACTTATTCAGGGCACGAGCCATACCATTGTAGCTATTCGCAATCCCGTTGATTTGTTCAGGTGTGAAGTCTTCCATAAGGTCAATTTCCCTATTCGGGGCTCAGACTGTTTATAACTAAAAATAAAGTCAGGTACGTATCCGTATTTGCTTACGTTGCACCAGCGTTCGTTTACATGAACAAACTGCAATCCATTTACCTATTTCTTTATCCAAATAATATGGATTAGGACCACTTATCGTTAATATGGTCACTGGTTCATGGTTTATTGAAGTTTGTTGTGTCTATAATAACTCGCTTTCGGAAGATAAGTTACTGATTGATAAAATCAGCTACTTTTTGACCAAACGGTCATAAAGCTGAAACCTGGAGGTTAGTATTCGAGTTGCTACGGTATGAATTTAACTTTGGGTAACGTCGGCTACGCCTGTATCAACCTGAGTCTCCAGGTTGACAAAATCACTACAAACCGGGGAATGATACGGAAAACATTCACGGAACGAGGGATTGCCTATGCCTCGGAACTGGCGCTCAAAAACGTACAGGATTTGCTGAAGATTGTGGATTGGAATCTTAAGAACGGGTTGCATTTATTTCGCATATCATCCGATTTGTTTCCCTGGGCATCCGAATATCGCATTGCCGATTTGCCCGATTTCCCCGACATCCGAGCCACGCTTGAAGAGATCGGGAGTCGACCTATCCGACTGACCACTCATCCGGGTCCGTTCAATCATCTGGCTGGGCAGGGCAAAGTACTGGATAATACGATCGTCGATCTTGAGTATCAATCAGAACTGTTTGATTTGATGGGGTTAACGCCTTCACACTGGAACAAAATCAATATTCATGTGGGCGGTACGTATGGCGATAAAGCGGCAACACTGGCGCGGTTTACACAAAACTTTAGCCTGCTCTCCGAAAATCTCAGGGCGCGGCTGACTGTGGAGAACGATGACCGCCAAAGCCTCTACACCGTAGTCGATCTGGTTTCGGTGTATGAACGTACCGGTATCCCTATTGTATTCGATTATTTTCATCATGCGCTTAATCCCGGTGAGCAAACGGAGCAGGAGGCTTTTCTAACCGCTTACAATACGTGGGATGTTCGGCCTGTATTTCACTTTTCTGATTCACGCAGAGATCATGAAGATCCAAAAGCGCGTCGTGAAGCTCATGCCGACTGGCTCTACTCGCCGGTGAATACGTACGGGAAAGAAGTTGATATCGTATTTGAGTGCAAAATGAAAGAACTAGCCGTTTTAAAGCATCGGGCGGCTAACAAAGAATTATCGACTTTGGGCTAGACATCTACAACCAGTTCGTCCTCTTTCTCCCGACTGTAATAATACATGAGCAGTAAAACGCTTGTGTAAGTGACTATGTTGAATAGGTCATGGTGATCAATTGTGCGCAGGCTTTTCCACTGCTTTTCCATAGCAAGGAGAAGCAAACCAATACGCCAGCAATTAATAAACCAGATGAATACCAGCCCTCCTAAACACCAGCATATTTTTTTCTGCCAGGTTCCGTTGTTCGCAATAACAAAGGCGCTCCAGAAACTTAAGATGCCCAGACCCAGACAGCTAAATGATAGTATAACGCTTGTTCCTGCTGCGGTTTCTATTGTGTGGGGCGGATTGATATACGTTTGCTGCCCGAACAAATAAGTAATGAGCTGGGCTCCGTATAAAATTGAGGTTCTCAGCCAGTAAATATAATTAAAGTAATGATCCAGGAAATAGTTATAATAATGTTGTGGATCGGTAATGGCTAAATAAGAAATATTGAAATAATAGAATAAAATAAATAGCGAAAAGAGCTTAATAAAATAAGCGACATTTAAATAAGGGGCAAGGTGAATTTTTGATGTATTAATCATTAATTTTTTAAGGGAATCAATACAATTTCAGTCCTTATTTTTTTAAAGCTTATTATTTAAACTTTAGGTATTAATTTTATTGAACGCTTGATAGTATTTTATCCTGTATAAATACCACGTATTATTTATGAATACGTAGTTGAACAATAGCCTACTAAGAAGAATAAATAAACGAGTTATTATTCAATAATATAATAGCTCGTTTATTAAAAAGCTGATTATATAATTTCAGTCTGTTTGACTCGAAAACGATTGAGCTTTTACGTAGTAGCTCTGTGAAAAATTGACAGTGCTACGTACCTTATTTATTATACCTTATTTTTCGCAGCTCGCCTTTTCTTGTAAGCTTTTTTTATGCCGAGAGCTGCACCTGCGGCTAGTAAAACGCTTACCCCACCATCTAATGGCGCATTGGCGCTAGATTTGGCAGCTATATTGCCATAGTTTGAATAGGCTAATCCCTGAGGTTCTGAATAAGGAGTAGCACCTTGATCAGAAGTATTTTGTTGGCCAATCTCGGGAGTATTTCCACCCTCAGAACTATTCTGATTCATAGTAGAACCAGGCTTAGGTTTAATATCCGATACAGGCCGATTAATCTTAGGTTGAGAAATGGTTTGTCGGGCCGAGAAACGCTGAATTGACGGAGAGCTAGTTCCCTGTTTCTTATCTAAAGAATTTCTGGATGCGCCGGAAGTTTTTCCAGCCTTATTGTAGGCAAGACTCTGTGTCGATTTTGGACTTTTTACCTTTTGCTGATAGGCTGGATTGTGAATCGACTTTACCCGTGATCCAATGGTGTGGGAATTATTTTTTCGAGCCGTAGCAGATGACAGATATTTTGTACGAAAAGCAGATTTTTTAGAAATTTTAAAAGCAGTTGATCCAGTAGAGGATTGTTGAGCTAGCTCAGGTGTTTGCGTCCTTCTTATTAAAGAACTAACTGGTGACCTCTCTAATCGTAACCGATTTTTACGGCGAAGCGAGCTTGTTGTCGACTTGGAGTTTACTTTTATTGAATTAACGGGTGAACTTTGATTTATAGTAACCGTGTTACCACCTCTCTTTAAATAAGGAAACTGACCATTTATTTGGGGAATGCTATCCGTCTGATGGGATGAAACAGATTTTTCCCGGTTTTGTGAAGAATACGTTTGCGCCAAGGTCGGTAATGCACTACTGCATATAATGATGGTGGCTGCTGCCAGAAGTACTCGGCATTTGTTGGTCTGACGTGCGTGTAATTTATTAAATATACATTCCAAATAGTGCGAATGAATATTCTTAAGTGAAGGTCTGGTAAATTTAGTCGTATGCATTCCGTTGATGTTAAATAGTAAGTAAAGGTTTAGTGCTAATTTCCAGTTACCCTCCTCAAGTGCATTTCCTTTTATTTTACTGAATCAAGCGTTCTCACTGCGTAATCTTGATACGTTACTACCGGGAGTATACGCTGTGTTATATTTTACATCCGGTAATGAAAGCGCAAGGCTAAATGTATGGCCGTTTACTCATTAACTTCTAATATTGTTATTAGATGGTCTACTTATTTACTTCCAAGGGCAAATTATTCTCTCGTGCACAAACTATCACCTCCATAAAGTAAATTTTTTCGCAAATTCATTGGTGATTCTCTGACACAATTCATGTTTTCTTTATTAAGGAAAACCGCTGGAAAAACAATGTAATACCTTTTAATCAATAAATACTAGGTTAAAAAATAGATTAATGGATATCCTGGGTTACTTAGGAATTATTCGCTTGAATATATACGCATAAGTGAGTATTTAGATTTTCCCGTTTTTCCTGTAGTTATTTTTCGGTTTTATTAAGTGGTTATCAACGCCATAGGAATTATTTAAGTTGAACAGAACTATACATGATAAATTGACGAATTTGCTAATTCGTTTGACTTTAGTACTACCTTTAATTAGTTAATTATAATTCTCTTCCATACGTCATTGGTAGTCCAAGCCTTAATGTCTAAGTACGTTGAGTTGAAGGGCAACTAGCAATGAACAACTGAATGATATTTTACAGATTCAGTTAAACTCAGCTTATTCTGTCAGAAGGGAGGAAAGCCTAACGCATTCTTGAAATTAGGGATGAGCTGTCTAATGACCGATTAATAAATAAAGACTTTGCAGCTTAACCAGCTTGATCAGTCGCAACTAGTACATACTGAATCATTTATAAATAATTAGTATATTAACAGGGCAGATCGAACAAGCCTGTGACAGGAATCGTGGCCAGGCTCCATGTACCAGTCTAAGCTGATCTATAGATTAACTCAATTTTAGAGCGTTGTTACCGTTAATAGCTCATACGTAAGCTATCCGATTGGTCGGGAGCAGCCCAGATTACGTACAGCCTACATGCTAAACATGAACTGGTGGATTATTATACAAGTAGGTCAATGGCTGTCTCAATGGAACAGCCCACCTCAGGGGTACCTATTGAGCGACGAAGCCTTCTTTGCTCAGCCCATAAGTCAGCAAACACTGGTTTTAGACAAACCCGATACAGTCCTGTTAGATATGGCTCTGTTTCAGGCAACTAACGAGGCCCGGCGGCTGGCTGGTTTGCCTATTCTGCAGTATGATCGATCGTTGTATCAGGCAGCCCGGAATCATGCCGAATCGATGATGCAGAATAACTACATCAGCCATGAGGACCATTTCGACTTGTCGGGGCTGACCCTGCTCAAGCGTATTCAAAAGCAAACCAATCGCTTTGGTGTTATGGCAGAAAATATCGGGCAGTACCAGACGATTGATACGCCCGACTGGTTTGGCGTGCGCTTTAATTCCCGGCGTCAGCAGTATGAGTTTGTTAATTCGGCCACTAAACAACCCTATAAGCCGTATAGCTACGCTAGTTACGCCCGTTATGCCGTGATTCAATGGCTCAACTCCCCGCATCATCGAGCCAATTTGCTCAATCCGCTATTTACGCACGTGGGGTGTGCGGTACGTCTGTCGGCTCATCCATTCAAGGAACGACGGGCCCCGTTTGGGCGATTGGTACAGAACTTCGGCTCTCCGCGTGTCACTACACAGGCCCGTCGCTAATCGATTTCCTTTCCGGGAAATTATACCACCATACCGTATCCAGTCGTATTCTTCAGAAATAATTGGCATTGAAAGATCCTAAACGTATTGTGCAGCAAGGTTATGACCGGCTTGGTCATCGGTACCGAACGCATTACGAACAAGAGAATCCACACCGATACGAAGACTTGTTGCGGACTTTTATTCAGGTACTGTCACCCAATGCCGATGTTCTGGAATTGGGCTGCGCCGATGGTATTCCTACGGCTCAGTATCTGAGTCAGTACGTTAACTATCAGGGAGTAGATATTTCGCCTATCCAGATTAATTTGGCCCGACGTAACGCTCCATCGGCTCATTTTGAGGTTGCGGATATGGCTGCGCTGGTATTTCCTGATCGTTCGTTTGATGGGATCATTGCGCTGTATTCCATCATTCATTTACCACTTGCCGAGCAGCCCGCTTTATTTAAATCTGCTTATCAATGGCTTAGGCCAAACGGGTACTTGCTATGTATCGTGGGGGCTGGTGAGTGGACAGGTACCGATTCCAACTGGATTGAGCCGGGTACAGGCATGTACTGGAGCCATACGGATGCCGATACGTATCAGACCTGGTTTACTCACATTGGGTTTGCCATTCTGGACCGCTATTTTGTGCCTGAAGGCGACGGCGGACATACGTATTTCCTACTGAATAAGTAGCTATACTACTCAGCTTTGCGTAGTAAAAAGAAGCAGCTTTCCGGCCAGATCAGTGCTTACCCGTTCTTGTCGAGTATATCGGTTTCAGGTACCTGCAAAATCGAGGACAAGACATTCGGGAATTTTTTTTCCAGCTCATCCAGACGTAGTGATGTCAGGCTCTGCGTACCTTCTGTGCGAATCTGGACAATACCAGCCTCTCGCAGCACCCGCAGATGATGCGACATGGTTGATTTAGCAACGGGCGTCGGAATGGCACCACAAGGCTGTTCGCAGGTAAGCTTAGCCAGACACTGGACAAAATTCAGACGTACCGGATCGCTCAGTGCGTGCAGCACACCGGGTAACGTAATCTGATCGATGGTGGGGTGCTGGTATTGTTTCATGATTCTATTCGCTCTAGTTCCTGATTTGCGGTAGGTCTACAAAAATGAAGTAGCTACAGTAATTGCCAATACAACGATCAGGCGGTCCCAAAAAATTCATTTATTTTTTTTCAGACTTAGGAAACCATCTTCAGTGGCTGCTTGTTCGACATCCATAAAACAATAATAGTTCGATATTCATAGAACATTCAAACTATACAACCTCGTAAATTTATGAAAACGCTCAATAATCGAACAAAATCGCTGCTGGCCGGTGCTGTCGTTTTAACGATTGCCCTTTTTTTATTACGCCAAAGCTTTTCTCGAACAAGGCCGAACCATCGACCCGTAAAGCCCCACCGGCCTCACCTGCCGAAAACAAAGTAGCCAGCGATGTTTTTGTTGTAAAACGCGAGACGATCACCGATGAACTCCAGACTACCGGAACCATTGCCGCCAATCAGGAAGTGGATCTGGTTAGTGAAGTGGCCCGTAAACTCGTCCGGATATATGCTCACGAAGGAAGTTACGTCGGTCAGGGAACGCTGCTCTATAAACTGGACGATGCCGACCTGCTGGCTAAAAAACGGAAAATAGCCCTTGAGGAAAAATTGGCTAAGCTCGACGAAAAACGGTTCCGCGAATTACTGGCGAATGAAGCCGTCAATCAGCAGGAATACGACCGGATATTGACGAACCTCAACGTATTGCAGGCCGAACTGGCGATGGTAGATGTTGATCTGGCCAAAACCGAAATTCGGGCACCCTTTGCTGGTCGGGTGGGCCTGAAACGGGTCGACGTAGGTGCCTACGTAACGCCTGCTACCGTACTGAGTTCGTTTGATGATGTCAGTCGGGTCGAGGTCAACTTCACCATCCCCGAAAAATACGCTTCCGATGTTCGGCCCGGTCAATCGATTCATTTCATGACTGAAAACAGCAATCGATCGTTTGCGGGTAAAGTCATCGCAACGGAGCCTAAAATGGAAGCCAACACGCGCAGTCTGCTGGTCAAGGCCGTAAGCGATAACCGCGATGGCAAACTTGTTCCGGGTTCTTCGGCTAAAATTGCCTTTGCGCTGCACGTAGCGCAGGACGGCATTCTGATTCCAACCGAAGCCTTGATTCCGAATGCCAAAGGGTATTCGCTCTTTCGATTAAAAGGCGGAAAAGCCGAACGTCGTGAAGTAAAAACCGGTAGCCGTACGAAAGGAACGGTACAAATTCTGGAAGGCTTGTCAATTGGTGATACTGTTCTCACAACCAATCTGCTACGTCTCGACACGGGCGTACCGGTGGGCGTTTCTTCGGTGAACTAGCGTTCCCCGAGCTTTGGCAAAGATCACTACGTTGTCGAAGCAATAGGTAGCTCCTTCCCTTCATTATCGAATCAAAATTTACCCAATTATGAGTTTATCGGGAATTAGTATCCAGCGGCCAGTGCTGGCTGGAGTACTGTCTGTATTAATTATTCTATTTGGTTTCGTGGGGCTAACGTACCTGGGAATCCGGGAGTATCCGGTCACGGATTCGCCCATCGTTACGGTCACCACAACCTATCCCGGCGCTAGTCCGGACGTAATTGCCTACCAGATCACCAAACCTCTGGAAGAAGCCATTGGCGAGGCCAACGGAATCCGAACCATATCCTCTGTGTCGCGTGAAGCGGCTAGTGTGATCACGGTTGAATTTAACCTGAACGCTGATCTGGAAGCTGCTGCCAACGACGTTCGCGACAAAGTGACCAAAGCCCGCAGGCTGCTGCCCGGCGACGTTGATCCGCCCATTGTTGAAAAAGCAAACAGTGGCGACATCGTGATTTTCATGGCCGTCGAAAGCAAAACCCGTAGTATTCTGGAAGTCAGCAACATCGCATCGACGGTCATTAAAGAACGGATGCAGACCATTCCGGGCGTGAAACGGGTAGGAATCGCGGGAGAGAAAAAATACGCCATGCGGCTACGTATCGACCCGGCTAAACTTGCCGCTTATCAGCTTACACCCTCGGATATTGAGCAGGCTTTACGGAAAGAAAATGTCGATCTGCCGTCGGGCCGGATTGAAGGCGACCGTAACGAACTGACCGTTCGGACGCTGGGCCGGTTGACGAAAGAAGACGATTTCAACAACATGATCGTCAAGCAGGAGGGCAGCAGTATTATTCGATTCAAGGATATTGGTTATGCCGAACTCGGTGCTGAGAATGAACGTACCGCCATTCTGAACAGTCTGAAGGGCAACTCGCCCACAATCGGTGTGTTTGTTGAACCGCAGCGGGGAGCCAACGCGGTAGCCATTGCCGACGAATTCTACCGCCGATTGAAAGAACTACGTAAAGAGATTCCGGCCGAATACGAACTGACCATCGGAAAAGATTTTACGGAACCGATTCGGGATTCAATCTCGGAGGTGGAAGAAACGCTGTTTGTCGCGTTTGGACTGGTGATTCTGATTCTGTTTCTCTTCCTGCGCGACTGGCGCTCAACCATCATTCCGGTGGTGGCCATTCCAGTGTCTATCGTCTCGGCCTTTTTCATCATGTATGTGGCGGGCTATTCCATCAATATTCTGACATTACTGGCGCTGGTGCTGGCGATTGGACTGGTGGTCGATGATGCCATTGTTGTCCTGGAAAATATCTACGCCAAAGTGGAAGAAGGGATGTCGCCCTTGCAGGCCGCATTTAAAGGCTCATCGGAAATCTATTTTGCCGTTATCTCAACGACCATTACGCTGGCGGCTGTGTTTCTGCCGATTCTGTTTCTACCGGGCATAACCGGAAAACTCTTTCAGGAATTTGCCGTAGTGGTGGCGGGTTCGGTGCTGGTTTCGGCCTTTGTTGCGCTGACGCTCTCGCCTATGATGAGCGCTTACCTGCTCAAGCGCCACAATAAACCCAACTGGCTGTACCGCACCACAGAACCTTATTTTGTGGCGTTGAACCGGGGCTACGAAAAATCGCTGGGCTGGTTTTTGCAGTACCGCTGGATTGCCTTCCCCAGCCTGATCGTTACGTTCGGGTTGATCTATCTGATCGGTAGGGAGTTACCTTCCGAACTGGCTCCGCTGGAAGATCGGTCGCAGATTAGTCTGGCGGTGATGGCGCCCGAAGGGTCATCCTACGAGTACACGGAGAAATACATGAACGAGATCGCTAAGTTCTCGGTCGATTCAACGAAAGGCCTGTTCCAGACGTATTCGATTCTGGCCCTGAACGTTCGGTCCTCCGGCACCCGTTAACGTTGCCATTCAAAATACCTTCCTGAAGAAAGCCGACGAGCGGACGACCACGCAGGCCGATGTCTTTGCGACCTACGCCCGGAATGCGCAGAATTTCAGGGGCGTGATGGTATTCCCGGTTCAGCCGCCAACCATTGGTAGCCGGTTTGGGCAGGCGCAGCCCGTTCAGTACGTATTGCAGGGAACCAGCCTGGCCGCGATAACGGATGTACTGCCCAAATTTATGGATGAAGCCCGCAAAAGCCCGATTCTACGCTTTGCCGATTCCGATCTGAAAGTGAACAAACCCGAACTGGTGCTCCAGATTAATCGGGATAAAGCGGCTGAACTAGGCATCTCAGTCGCCGAAATTGCCCGTGGTTTACAATTGGCACTGAGTGGACAGCGGTATGGATACTTCATCTTCAACGACCGCCAGTATGAAGTCATTGGCCAGCTACAACGTCAGGATCGTGATACGCCCTACGACCTCAAATCCATGTATGTTCGTACGCGCTCGGGTGATGTTGTTTCGCTCGATAATTTGGTTTCGTTTAAGGAAAGCATCAGTCCAGCGGCTATTTATCGCTACGATCAGGCCATTTCGGCAACGGTTTCGGCGGGTCTGGCACCCGGAAAAACCATTGGCGATGGGGTGGCTGAAATGAACCGGATAGCCAAGAAAGTTTTGCCGCCAACTATCAAAACCTCACTGGCGGGCGAATCGCGCGATTTCGCTGAAAGCTCGTCGAGCCTGTTGTTTGCCTTCGTATTTGCACTAGTCCTGATTTATCTGGTGCTGGCTGCTCAATTCGAGAGTCTGGTTGATCCGTTCATTATCCTGCTGACCGTGCCGATGGCTATGACCGGTGCGTTGTTGAGCCTGTGGCTGTTCGGGCAAACGCTGAATATTTTTAGTCAGATCGGCATTATCACGCTCATTGGTCTGATCACGAAGAATGGGATTCTGATCGTGGAATTTGCTAACCAGAGTAAAGAACAGGGCTTAAGCACGCTGGAGGCTGCCAAGGTAGCGGCTACCTCCCGGTTCCGGCCTATTCTGATGACGAGCCTTGCCATGATTTTTGGTACCATTCCGATTGCAATGACCGAAAATAGCCGGAATTCGCTCGGTACTGTCATTGTCGGCGGCTTATTGTTTGCGGGGCTGCTGACCCTCTACATCATACCCGCCGTGTATTCCTATTTCTCCAGAGAACATAAGCCTATTCAGGAAGAACCGGAACTGGCGAGTGAACAGGCCGTATTAAACTAGGCTATCGTTTCCTATACCCCGACGGGCTCAACGGGTTAATACAACCTTTCCCTTAAAATCCAGCTCGTCGGGGCCACACCAACGTACAGCCAATCTTTCATTACAATCATCATGAGACACACGAATTATACCGTCGTCCTGCTTATCGTCTTTGTTCATCTGATTTTCAGTCAGTACGTTCAGGCGCAGGTTCGACAACTAACAATTGACAGCGCTGTTAAACTGGCGCTGGATAAAAACCGAGATTTGCAGGTGGCAACGCTCGAAACTACCAAATCGGCCCAGAAAGTAACAGAAGCCCGGAGCTACGCCCTCCCCAATGTAGCGGGCTCAGCGCAGTATCTGTATTATTTCAACAAACAGGTTTCGTTTCTGCCGGGCAGTTTTGTTGGATTGCCGGAAAATCAGCTGGCTACGTTTCGCGTAGGCGGATCGAACGCACTGTTTGGTGGAATTGCCGCCACGCAGCCGCTGTTCCAGTCGGGAATAAAGTCTGGAATTAAAGCCGCCCAGATCGATGAAGCCGCCACAACCGAAGCCCTGGCCGATGTTCGGGCGAACGTAGTGACCGATGTGAAAAAAGCCTATCTGGACGTACTGATTACGCAGGAACAACTTCGTTTGCAGCAGCAGAGCATTGCTCGAAACGAACAGGCACTGAAAGACGCCCGTTCGCTTCTGGCTCAGGGACGGGCCTCGCGGGTCGATACGTTGCGGGCTTTCGTAACGGTCGAAAATCTGCGTCCGGCGATTATCCAGCTGACCAACCGAATCGGGATAACCAAAACGGTTTTAAAGCGGACAATGGGCCTCGACGAGCGGGAAACCATTGAATTACAGGACTCACTACGTTATGAGGATTCACAGGTGCTTACACCGAGCGCCGATGTTTATTTCGAAGCGGTGCAGGCCCGGCCCGAAGTCCGTCGACTGGAATTGATTGAGCAACTAAACCGGGAGCAGGTCGCTATTCAGACGGCTGAGCGTCGGCCTAAACTGGCGGCCATTGGGTTAGCGCAATCGCAGTCGCAGGCCAATAATTTCAGGATCGGCGATTACAATTGGCCCGTCAGCACGTATCTGGGATTACAACTGAGCGTGCCAATTTTTACTGGCTTCCGCACGAATTCCCGGATTCAGCAGGCGCAGATTACCCGCCAACAAAGCGAAGTACAGGTGGCAAATTTGAAAGAGATTGTTCGGGCTCAGGTCAAAATTGCACTGGCAAATGTTGACGAAGCGCGGCTGCGTATCGAAACGCAGCGTCAGACCATATCGGTTGCTGAACTGGGGTACCGCATCACCCGCGACCGCTGGAAACAGGGGATTGCCTCGCGGCTGGACATGTCGGATGCCGAACTGTCGCTTACGCAGGCCAAATCAAATTACTTACAGGCCGTCTATGATTACCTTGTCGCGACAGTCAGTCTGGATAAAGTAGCAGGCCGTATTAAATAAGGTGGGTCTAGGCTTGCATTGATCGCGCAGCAGTCAGATGTTTATCGCAAAATGAGACTTCCGTCTGGCTCAGCCTGTCGTAGCATATGCCAGGTTAATCGGGAGCCGTAAATTACCACCTCTTATGAAAACTACAGTAAAAGAACTCCGTCTGATTCTGACCGTCGAGAATCTGGACGAGCTAATCAATTTTTACCGCGATACGGTCGGTCTGGAAACATCGAAAGAATGGCATGAAGAAGCCGGCAACGGGATTATTCTGGATGCGGGCCTGGCCTCACTCGAACTGATTGATGCCAAACATGCGGCCCGTATCGATCAGATCGAAGTGGGCGAACGGGTATCGGGGCCTGTCCGGATCGCCTTACGCGTGACTGAACCTATTACGTCGGCAACCGCTACGTTAATCGAAGGGGGAGCCAGTTCTGTTGCGCCCCCAACCACAGCGCCCTGGAGCGAGGTGTCCAGAGTACAGGCTCCCGACGGGATGCAGATTACGTTATTTGCTACGTCTACACTGGTCGATTAACGGGGAATGTCATTGGTCATTAGTAATGGTCATTGGGCGAGTGGGTGTTTGAGCTATTTACTCAATGTCAGCTCGGACGGCGTTTCGGCTATCTCGTTGGCTTCAACAATGTTGCCTTTTCGGGTAAGCAGATGAATGATGACCCAGGCGATCAAATACGTAAAGCCACAGATAGTAAATAAGATATTGTAGCCAACTGCCAGATTGCCAGCGGCTTTATATTTATCAAGTAAGCTGCCGACGAGTATCGGAAAAAGAATGCCGCCCAGCGCCCCCGCCGTACCGCCAATGCCCACCACTGAGCTTACAGCCTGTTTCGGGAACATATCCGAAGCCAGTGTAAACACGTTTGTGGCCCATGCCTGATGCAGCGCTACGGCCAGGCTGATAAGTCCTACGGCTACCCAGACATCCGTAGCAAATTGAACCAGTATAACGGAAAGCTCCAGCGTGCCAAGTACCAGCAGTACGGTTTTACGTGCTTTTATCGTGGGCCATCCACGTTTTATCAATCGGGAGGATAAATAGCCGCCCCCAATGCTGCCGATAGTAGTCGCCGTATAAATGAGCATTAACTCCAGGCTTGGTTTTTTTAGGTCCAGATTAAACGTGGAGGCAAAATAGGAAGGAAGCCAGAACAAAAAGAACCAGTAAATGGGGTCAATTAATCCTTTGCCGGTGATGTAGGCCCAGGTTTGCGGAAGCGTAAATAACTTAAACCAGTTGACCGTACTTTTATCGTCCGTCTCGCTTTCGGGTAATTCCTGACCACTGATGATGTAATCCCGTTCTTTGGCGGTCAACCGCCCTTGTCTGGCGGGAATATCGTAGAAAATTAACCAGAAAATCAGCCAGACAAACCCCAGAGCGCCCGTAACCCAGAAAACGCCGTGCCAGCCGTAGTGATTTAATAGCCAGGGGACAATCAGCACGGCCACCACAACGCCAATGCTGGTTCCGGCATTGAACAGGCCCGTTGCCAGACCCCGTTCTTTTTTCGGAAACCATTCGGCTACCGTTTTTACGGCTGCCGGATAGTTTCCGGCCTCGCCAATGCCCAATCCGATACGTGCCAGACTAAAGCCAAAAACACTTCGGGCAACCGCATGGAGCATACCGGCAATGCTCCAGATAATGATGGTGATGGAATAGCCTGCTTTCGTTCCGATTTTGTCAATTACCCAGCCAAAACCTAAAAGGCCAACAGCGTAGGCCGCCGTAAAGGCCATTACGATACGTGCAAAATCGGTTTCCGACCAGTTGAATTCTTTCTCCAGAATCGGTTTTAACAAGCCAATTATTTGCCGGTCGAGGTAATTGATGGTTGTGGCCGCAAACAGGAGAAAGACAATAAACCAGCGGTAGTTTTTTAGTTGGAAATTGAACATGATGTCGAATGATAAATGATGAATGATAAATGATGAATTGGTTCTGCTAACCGTCATTTATCATTCATCATTAGTTTAGCAGTTTAGCGAATTGTTCGAAGTGGCTTTTCAAGCCTGCCCAGTTTTTCTGCTGAATCAGGTTTTTGTCGAATAAATGACTACCGATTCCAACGCCGTCGGCACCGGCTGTAAAATAGGAAGCCATATTACTTAAATGAATGCCCCCTGTTGGCAAAAGCCTGAGTTGATTCAGCGGAGCCTTTACGTCTTTTATATAACCGGGTCCGAGTGATGTGGCCGGATAAACCTTGACCATGGATGCCCCTAATTTCCAGGCGTTATAAATTTCGGTGGGCGTAAAGGCGCCGGGAAAAATAGGTATGCCCTGTTTCACGCAGGCTTTCACTACTTTTTTGTTGAGAACGGGCGTAACAATAAACTGCGCTCCGGCCGCCAGAGCCTTGTCCAGATCATCTTCTGTACAGACAGTACCAGCCCCAATATTCAGGCCTTTATGCTCATTTTCCAGCGCGTACTGAATCATGGCTTCGGCATTGGGCGTGTTCATCGTGATTTCGATGGTCGTTAGCCCGGCCTCGCGATAAACCGGCAGAAGCTGGCGCATATCATCGAACGATAACCCGCGAACAATGCCGACTACGGGTGCTTTTGTAAATAATTCCCACGAAAACGTAGTTGAAACTTTACTGTTCATTTGCTGATTGGGATGAGTTGACTCTGCATGATTTTAACCTGACCGGCAATGGTCGCTTTATCCAGCAGATCGGCAGAAATTGTCGTAGTACGTTCGGCCAGATTCAGTTCCTGCATGGCCAGTTTGTATAACTCATACAAATTGCTGCCACTGCACAAAAGAAGCCGCCAGTTTGGTTTATGTACCAGCGTTTTAATCTCACTGCCAATTAATAAACCGCTCAGGTAAAAGGCATTCTGTCGTTTGGTCAGTTTACCGAATAACTGATTCGTACGAACTCTGAATAAACTGTTCAGGATGGACGTAGCATTGAGTTCACGAATGCCCGATTTAAAGGCGTCTAATTCGCTTTTGGAGAAGTTAATTGACCGTGTAGTTTCCAGCGAGTCTTTCAGAATACTGAAATGCGACATAAGATTGAAGACTTCACCCGTCATAAAAGTTTGAAAATCAACCAGCTGCTGGTTCTGAATATAAAGGTGCTTGGAATGAGTGCCGGGAAACAGGATGATGGTGTCTTTAACCGGGTAATGATCGGCACCTGGTAAGGCCAGTAAACCAATCAACTGCGTTTCCTCACCCCGCATAACATCGTGCTCACTGCATACGCCCGAAATGAGCAGAATATCATGCGGAAAATCAGCCTGACTTTCGAGCCGTTTAACACTGGCCTGGCTACCATCTACCGGGAAGGGCAGTCGCGCATAAGGCACTTCTTCCATACCGATTGACGACGATGCCATACCCGAAATGACAATGGTTACCCCTTCCAGACGTAGCGATCCCTTTTCGGAAAGCCGCCTGATTTGCTGATTTAGCTGTTGCCGAAAAAACTGGTCCCGGGCAATACCTTTAGGCTCTCCCGTTTTCTTCCAGGCCGTAAAGGTGCTGGCAACGCCCTCCTGCGAAGTAATTTCGTCGACGATTTGCTGGCTCTGAACATTAATCAGGCGAAGCCGAAACGAGGACGTACCCCAATCGCAACCCAACAGATAGTTTTTCATTGCTGCTCGTGTTTTTTCGTACGACTTAGGGTAAGGCAAACGCAACATAAGAACCACCCGATTTTAAACCGTATCGGGTGCCGCCAGCCGCAATAACGACGTACTGCTTTCCATTGACCATGTACGTAATGGGCGTAGCAAACCCACCCGCCGGAAGTTTGTATTCCCAGACAATCTTACCGGTTTTTCGGTCAAAAGCCCGCAGCTTCTCGTCATACGTAGCGGCAATGAATAGAAGTCCACCTGCTGTAACGACTGGTCCGCCGTGGTTTTCGGTGCCCGTGTTCGGCATCCCTTTTTTGACCAGGTCCGGGTATTCGCCAAGGGGGACCTGCCACAGATATTCGCCCGTATTCAGGTCGATGGCGTTGAGCGTACCCCAGGGCGGTTTAATGGCCGGATAATTGTCCTGATCCCGAAACTGCGTATTGCCATTGTTGAGATAGGGCGGCATGTACGGAAAATCGGCCCCTTCGGCCACCGGCGACGTAACAACCGAACTGTGCAAATCGGTTGACGCTACGGCAGGAGTTGCTGGTTTGGCGTCGAGTTTCAGCAGAAAGTTAACGATGGCTTCCCGGTCCTGACCCGACAGGTGACCAAACGAAGGCATACGTCCGCGGCCGGTTGCCAGTATTGTGTTGATCTGCTCACGGGTCAGGCGTTTGTCCACTTCGCTCAGGTCGGGATATGCCTGTGCAGCACTCGCTTTCGCATCGGCGATGCCTTTGCCGCTCAGACCGTGGCACACCGAACAGTTGGTGTTGAATAAGGCAGAACCGCGTGTCATGGCGACGTTTTTACCCTGCGCCTGAACGTCGCGCATTTTGAGCCACCACAGCATGGTATTGGCGTTCTGGTATAGTATGCCTTCCGGATCGGCGGCATTGCCACCCCATTCGGCTCCGCCACCAAAGCCGTAATAGAGCGTACCTTCCAGACTTGGCGGCATGTATTTGCTGCCAGAGCGGCTGTTTTTAAACCGATCCAGTACGTAGGCATGGGCTTCGGGCGTACGGGTCGTGATTTCGGCTTCGGTCAGTTCCTGACGCACAAACGGAGCGGGCTTTGTCGGAACGGGTTGCGTGGGCCAGGGCTGTTCGCCGGGTAGGGCAGGTGAGGTGGGCACCGGCACTTCCTCAACCGGAAACAGGGGTGTACCGGTATCGCGGTCAAACAGAAAAACGTACCCATCTTTGGTCGCCTGCGCGACGGCATCAACCATTCGGCCGTTGTGCTTAACTGTCACCAGATTGGGCGGGCAAGGCAGGTCGCGGTCCCACAAGTCGTGGTGAACAGTCTGGAAATGCCACACCCGCTTGCCGGTTTCGGCGTTCAGCGCAATCACGCAGTTGGCAAACAGGTTTTGTCCGTTGCGAGCCCCCCCGTAGAAATCAACCGAAGGTGAACCCGTACCAGCATACACCATACCGCGCTTTTGATCGATAACCATACCCGCCCAGCAGTTGGCACCACCCAATTTTTTGTACGAATCGTTCGACCAGGTTTCATAGCCAAACTCACCCGGCAACGGGATGGTGTGGAATACCCAGGCCAGCTTTCCAGTACGTACGTTAAAGGCCCGGATATAACCCGGTGGCGCATCGCCCCCTTCGCTAACGGCGGAGCCAGTAATCAGTAAATCTTTGTAGATAACCCCCGGCGTGGTAACCCGAATGGAGAAGTTGGTCAGATCGTGGCCAATCGTTTCTTTGTCGCCCAGCCCCTCGTGCAGATCCACTTCGCCGTTTTTACCAAACGTTTGAATAGCTATGCCCGTTTGGGCGTTGATGGCATACAGTGATGAGCCGACGGAGTAAAGGATGCGTTTGTCCTCGCCATCTTCCCAATACACGACGCCACGTAGCGGATGAAACCGAGGACGTTTACCCGGTTCGGCAAAGGGGTCGAATTTCCAGAGCTGGCGACCCGTAGCGGCATCCGCAGCGAACAGTTTCATGCGGGGCGTAGTGCCATAGAGAATGCCTTTCACCACAATCGGCTGACATTGAATGTCCATGCCCCGTTCATTGGGGTTGTTGTTTTCGCCTGTATCGAAGGTCCAGGCCAGTTGCAGGTTCTGAACCGTCTGCGTATTGATTTGCGTCAAGGGCGAGTAGCGGTTGCCTGCGTCATTGCCGCCGTACGTAGTCCAGTCAACATTTTCGGGTTGTTTGGCGCTACGTGTACTAACGGACGTTGAGTGCATGCATCCCCCTACAAGGAACAGGCTGATGAAGAGTGGCTTTAACAAAAGCTTCATGAAATATCGGATCGGTTAAGAGTAAAGGAAGCAGGGATAGAAGCCTGATTCGTTCAGTCAGATTTAGGCGTTTTTTCGTAGAATTCGTACGTTATTTTCCAGTTCAGTTCCTCGCCGGGGGCTGCTTTCAGTTGGATGTACGGTTCAGGACAGGACGTCGTTGCGCAGGCCCAATAGACTAGTTTTTGCAGGGGTTTATCGCCCGTAATGTGTACACCCGCACCCGTCTTCTGATTTTCAATACGGATGTCATAATCGCTGGGCGTTGGGCCAAAACCCTGTAAACCCGCACTGTAAACGTTTTCTTTCTTGTCCAGTGCCCGCGAATAAATCAGCCGGTTTCCCTGCGTCAGAATGGTACTACCGAATCCTTTTCCCTCCCCTTTGACATCGAACGGGAACTGGATGTTTACGGTCGGGCCGGTCGGTTGTTTGTCGATGATAAAGAAGTTGTGGTTATACGTACTGGCTTCAATCGGCTGTTTACCTGTGTTTTTCAGGCTGTGTTCCAGCACAAGCTGCGGTTTGTTTTTGACCAGCCGTACTGTTTTGCGATAGAGGTACGCATAGCCCGTTGCCGGGTCGGTTAACTCGTGTGTGAAATCAACGTGGTCTTTATGCTCCCGTATCGTCCATTTGCCAGGGTTTACAATGTCGTAATACTGCCCAAAAGCGTAAGGCTTATCATCCGGTTTGCGAAGACTCCCCACGCCGATTTTCACAAACGTATCGCCGGGTTTTGCCTCAGCATAACCCAGCGCCGTAAACTCCTCTACCGGTCCGCTTATGGCATCGTGCAGCTTTGGGTCGTAGTTGTCAAACCACGGTTCAATAAAGCTATGGCCTTTATACTCAAGGTTTTTGAATGCCCCCGACCAATCGAAGCGAGTGCCCTGATAATACCCGCGGAGGGCATCGGGCAGGTAGAGGGTTGTTTTGATCTGACCATTGGAAATGTCAGCCTGCGTCCAGTCGGCCAGGGGCAAGGTCGCAGCATATAACCCAAAAAGTGCGACTGTTGCGATAAGTGACTTTTTCAATGTGGTTAGAGTTTGTAAAGACCTATAAGGTTTTTGAAACCTTATAGGTCTAATTAATTCAACTATAGATTCGGATTGATCGACGTATCGGTGTACGGCAGCGTGAACCAGTAATTTGCTTTCGTAATCGGCTTGATGGGCTGCAAATCTTCGGGGCTTTTGGCGGCATTGGCTTCCTCCACCTTCTCAAGTCGAATCAGGTCGAACCAGCGGGTACGTTCGCAGGCAAATTCCCAGGCCCGTTCCTGCACGACGGCATCGGCAAATTGAGCCGCCGTCAGCCCATCGCCCGGTGTAAGCGCCTTAGCTCCCGCTGGCAAACCCCGTAACCGAACAGCATTCAGGGCATCGTAAGCCGCCTGATCAGGACCACCCGTACCCCGCGCTTTCGCTTCGGCGTAAATGGTCAATACGTGTGGATACCGCATCATAACCGAAGGTAGCGAAATACTCGACGTCACGACGTTGCCTTTGATGTACCACTTCTTGTAATACGGGTGTTTGGTCAGGCTGTTCTGCCAGGGAATCGTTGTAGCGCCCAGGCCAAACTGCGTACGGAACGTAGCGTCTTTACGAGGCCCTTCGGGGAAGTTTTTGAAGAAATTCAGCTCGGCAAACATATCGTCCCAGCCGCCTTCTTCACCGGGCATCGTGGTGTTGCCATACGTAGCGTTGGCCGTACCGCTGCCGCCCGTGAACCCGTTGATCTGAAACACCGATTCCGGAATGATAGCCACGGCCGGGTCGTTAGCGAAAACCTCCGCAAACGTCGGCATCAATGCAAAACCATACGTAGCGCGGTTGTCAATAACTTCTTTCGCTTTGGCGGCTGCCAGGTCGTATTTGTCGGTCTGCTTCAGCGGCCAGCCTGCCATTGTCAGATATACGTCCGCCAGAAATGCTTTCGCTGAGCCTGCGTTGGGCCGACCCGGATCGCGCCGGGTGTTGGGCAGCATGGTTTCGGCTTTTTTCAAATCCTCAACAATCAGGGCGTAAACCTCGGCAGGTGTCGATTTTTTGATCGTGAGCAGATCTGCCGAGTATTCACCGGCAAGCACCAGCGGAATACTGCCATAAAAACGCGTTAGCCAATAGTACGAAAATCCCCGAATGAAAAAGGCTTCACCGGCAATAATATCGATCGTGGCTTTGGTGCCGACCGTTTTGGCATAGTTGTTAATGACATTGTTAGCGCCCTGAATGGCTTTGTAACAGCCGTTATACACGGCACCTGAGCGCTGGTTCGTGGTTGATACGTTAAACTGATCGAATTCCCGCCAGTCGGCTTTGTTGCTGGCCGGGTGCGTTGTTACGTCGTCGCTGCCGATGGTAGCTGCATTGGCCGACGGGTGCAGAAAGCCGTACGTCCATTGGTTGCCCAGGCCCCGATAGGAACCCGTTAGTGCCGATTCCAGGCCATCCTGCGTTGACAGTACGTTTCCGCCGTACAGCAACCCGGTTGTGTCTTCTTCGAGGTAACCCTTACAGCCTGCGGTGAGTACGGCTGCCAGTCCAACTATTAGTAATTTTTTCATGATGCATCAAGGAATTTAGAAGCCCAGGTTTATACCGAGTGTGTACTGTTTGGCATTTGGATATGAACCGTAGTCAATACCAATGGCGGTATCGGTGGCCGAACCAACCCGAGCCGATTCTGGATCTGGACCTTTATATTTGGTGATTGTAAATAGGTTTGTGGCGCTGGCAAATACCCGGATACTCGCTTTGTTGCGGATAAAGCCGGTTGGTACGTTGTACGAAAGACTTACGTTTTTCAGGCGAATGAAGCTGCCGTCTTCCAGGAATCGGCTCGACTGGGTGAAGGGCTGATACGTTTTCGTAAAGGCCGGTACGTCAGACGTTTCATTGCCTGGCCGGTAGTAATCCCGGATTTCAGACAGGATGAATTGCCGTGCATCGCCCGAGCCCGACAGCGCGGCCGCCCGGGTATAGTTGAGTTTATCGACGCCAAACACACCGTTGAAGAATACGTTCAGGGTCAGCCCTTTGTACGAAAAGGTGTTGTTCCAGCCACCCGTTGCTTTCGGGAATGCCCGGCCAATGATCTGAAAGTCGTCGGTAGTGATTGCGTTGTCGCCGTTAAGATCCTGGTAATGCGGATCGCCCGGTACACGTCCCTGTTTGGCAGCCGCATCCGCTTCACCGGGCTTCCAGGTGCCTAAGTAATTCAGGCCCCAATACGAGCCTAGTGGCTCACCCGGTATCAGCATGAATTCGTTGGTCGTCGACATACCGGCGCCAACGCCTGTACCCTGGCCCAGCCGTGGCAGACCGCCCAAACTGATCACCTGGTTTTTCAATGTGGAAAAATTCAAATTCGTCTCCCAGCGAAAACCACCGGCTATCAGGGGCGTACCGCCGATCGAAAATTCGAAGCCTTTGTTCTCAATTTCACCCACGTTCCGGGCTTGCGTACCGCCACCGGCATAGCTTGGAATTGCTACGTTCAGGAGCAGATCGGTCGTATTTTTCTTGAAATAATCGGCTTCGATGTGCAGCCGGCCGTTCAGGAATTCGGCTTCAAGGCCTACGTCCACCTGCCTGGTGGTTTCCCATTTGAGATCCGGATTGCCGGGGTTACCCAACAACACCCCAGCCGTAGCCGCCGTATTATTGAAGGCTGACACCGCTGTACCATAGGTCGATATGGTAGCATAGGGATTAATCGCCTGGCTACCCGTCATACCCCAGCTTCCGCGCAGCTTCAGGTTGCTGAATACGTTCATTTTTTTGATAAACTCTTCTTCCGATAACCGCCATCCCAAGGCCACTGACGGGAAAACACTGTATTTGTTATTAGGGCCAAACTTAGATGAACCGTCTCGCCGGACGGCTGCTGATACCAGGTACTTGTCTTTATAGCCGTAGTTGATACGTCCCAGCAGCGATAACAGCGTCCATTTCTGATAGCTCGACGCTACGGTAGCGGCTGTGTTGCCGCCGATGTTGTCGTATCCTAATTGCGGAAACCGAAGCCCTGATGCACTGGCAGTAAAGTCTCTATTTGTAAATTGCTGTGTCTCCAGAACGGCAACGGCGTTAATTGAGTGATTGCCGATTTTAACGTCGTAATTCAAATTATTCGTGTTTTGCAAGACTACCTGTTCTGCCGAATATCGGCTTGCCGTCGGTACGTTGTTTGAGAGACGCTTGCCGTTCAAATTCAGGTTTTGCGCATTCAGGTAATTGACGGCGTACTGCAAATCGATCGACAGTCCTTTGATGGGAAGTTTATAATTTAGCCCGCCGTTGATGTTGATACCGCTCCGGTTCGCATCGACCGATTGATCATACAGGTAGTCCAGCGGATTACGGTAAACAGAACCAATCGGGTCCGTAAACGTTGGCTGACCATCGGCGCCGTAGGCAGGTGTTGTGGGTGCCCAGGCCAGCGCCTGAACGATGGCGCCACCATCGAGGGTATTGTGATTTTGCGAGCGCGTACCCCACAGATTCAACCGAAACGAAAGTTTATCGTTGATCTGCGTATTGATGTTGGTACGCAGGTTATACCGCTTAAACCCACTGTTGTTGACGATACCATTTTGATTTAAGTAGTTTCCCGACACCAGAAAGGTCGTTTTGTCGCTACCACCCGACAGCGTAATCTGGTGCTGCTGGCCACTCCCGTTGCGGAATACAAGACTCTGCCAGTCGGTGCCGCCATTCTGTTTGAACTGTGCAATCTGATCTGTCGTAAACGGTAACCCTGAACCGACGGCCGTAGCACGTGCATTTACGATTTCAGCAAATTCACCGGCCGGTAATACGTCATAACGTTTGATCACCTCCGACGTACTGAACTGCCCTTCGTAGTTAACTTTAAGGCCTTTCGATCCTTTCTTGGTTGTAATAATCACGACGCCGTTGGCCCCGCGACTACCGTAAATGGACGTTGATGCGGCATCTTTCAGGATTTGAATGGTCTCAATATCGCTGGGGTTTACGAAGTTGAAATCAGCCCCTACGAACCCATCCACAACGTACAGGGGGTTGTTATTTCCCAGTACAGAGTTGGCTCCTCTGATTCTGATTCGGGCATCGCCCCCCGGTGCGCCGTTGGTCTGGCTTACCTGTACGCCCGCAGCACGACCCTGCAACACCTGATCCAGGCGAGTGACGGGCTGCTGAGCAAACTCTTTGGTGGAAATGGCTGTCAGGGCACCGGTTACGTCGGTTTTGCGCTGCGTACCGTACCCCACCACCACTACCTCGTTGAGCGTTTTCTGATCTTCCGCCAGTTGAACCTCAATAACTGTGCGTCCATTGATTGGAACGGTTTGACCGACGTAGCCAATATTCGAGAATACCAGCGATGCATTGCTGGCCGCGTTGAGTGCAAAATTACCCGACGCATCGGTAGACGTACCCAACGTAGTGCCGCTTACCTGAACGTTAACACCGGGCAGTCCCTGGTTGTCGGGGCCGGTCACGCGTCCGGTGATCCTGCTGCTCTGCCCAAAGGCATAACTTTGACCAAGCAGCAGAAGCAGGACAAAGAGTTTTAGAGAGTTTTTCATAAAGGTTTATAAAAGAGAATTAGGTTCGCTAATTGTGGAGATTGGTTGCTGGTCATTTCCCGTGGTGTCGGGTTTGAGAACGGCTGCGGCCGACCGTCCGACACCACGGGAAATGACCAGCAACCAATAATTTACCAGTCGACTACAGAGCCGTCGAGGGCATTGTACGATTCAGGATTTTTCCAGTCGTGGCCGATTTTATCTTTCATTTTATCGTCATCCAGCTCGACGCCAAGTCCCGGCCCTTTAGGAATCATCACCGTACCGTCGCTTTGTAATTTGAATGGCGTCTTGATGTAGCCTTCACCCAGAGAGACCTGCTCCTGTACCAGAAAATTCGGAACGCTGGCCGCCAGGTTCAGGCCCACGGCCAGGGAGATCGGTCCCATCGGATTGTGTGGGGCTATGGGCACGTAATAAGCCTCGGCCATCCCTGCAATGAGACGTCCTTCGGTGATGCCGCCCGCATGGCAGAGATCGGGCTGGACGATGCTGACCGCTCGTTTTTCCAGCAACTCGCGGAAGCCCCATTTCGTAAAAATCCGTTCGCCAGCGGCAATGGGCAGGTGCGTTCCGCGAGCGATATCAGCCATAACATCCACATTTTGTGCCTGACAGGGCTCCTCAACAAACATGGGCTGAAATGGCTCCAGTTGCTTGATGAGCACTTTGGCCGTTTGCGGAGAGATGTTCCCGTGAAAGTCGATGGCAATGTCCATGTCGGGTCCACCGGCTTCCCGCAGCGACGCAAAATTGTCGATGGCATACTTAATGAATTGTGGATTTTCGACAATATTGGCTGGATTCTTATGCGCAACACCCGTTTTGATGACCGTGTACCCTTCGGCTTTTCGCTTTTTCATGTCTTCGGCATTGCTGGCTCGCCCGTAAATCCGCACGCGGTCGCGGGTGGGGCCGCCCAGAAGTTCATAGACCGGTACGTTGAGCAGTTTGCCTTTGATATCCCACAGGGCATGGTCGATCCCGCTGAGGGCGCTCGTCAGAATCGGGCCACCGCGGTAAAATGCATGCCGATAAATAGCCTGCCAGTGATGAACCACCGCCCGCGGGTCTTTCCCGATCAGGTACGGTTCTACCTCTTTAATGGCTGTCTGGATGGTCAGTGCCCGGCCCTCCAGCAGCGGTTCGCCTAAACCATGAACGCCTACGTCCGTATGGATTTTCAGGAAAATCCAGCGCGGCTTAACCAGAAAGGTTTCAAGCTTTGTAATCTTGACCTTGCTGTAATCAGCAAAATGTCCGGGACCAGAGGCATACGACGTTTTCGGCAAGACCAGCGTACTCATACCGGCAACCCCCAACACGGATTGAATAGCAGAGCGACGGGAAATGCCCGATTTCTGAGGAGATTTCATTAGGCTATGATTAAGGATTCTGGGTTAATCGATTAAGCTTCAGGTGAAAAAAGATTTGTTTGTCGTGGTGTCGTTTCCGTGGCATCGGACGGTCGGCCGCAGCCGTTCTCAAACCCGACGCATTGGCTGACGCGAGAGGTGTCGGGTTCTCAAACCCGACACCACGGGAACGATCACCATCAATAAGGGACTAGGGGCGAATGAGGGTGCCATCCATCTTACGTACCTGCCAGTTTGATTTGGTTGTGATCGGGTATTTAGCCGCTTCTTTTTCGTTGATATCCACGCCCAGGCCCGGCACCTCGTTGACCGACATGTAGCCCTTGTCCATCGTTGGGCAGCCGCTGAACACGTCTTTCATCTTGTCGGAGAAGGCCACGGCTTCCTGAATGCCGAAATTCCACACGGCCAGATCGATATGCGCGTGTGCAGCGTGTCCTACCGGCGATACGTCGCCCGGACCGTGCCAGGCTGTCCGCACGTTGAACCACTCGCCCAGGCGGGCAACTTTCATAGCCGGGGTGATGCCGCCAATCTGCGATACGTGTATCCGGATGAAATCGAACCACTGATTCACCATCGGCTCCTTAAACTCATTGATGTTGTTGAACAATTCACCCATTGCAATGGGTACCGACGTGGCCTGACGGAGTTGAGCAAACCACTTCATGTTCTCGGGCGAGAAAGGATCTTCGATAAAGAAAGGACGATACTCTTCCACCTTCTTGATCATGTTGATGGCTTCGATCGGCTGTACCCGCTCATGAATGTCGTGCAGCAGTTCAACCTCGTCACCGCATTCTTTACGGACCACCTCAAACATCTTCGGAACTGATTTGAGGTAAAGCTGTACGTTCATGTAATTGTCGGTTTCACCCCCGAAGTTGGCCGCTTTAAAATCCGGTTTATCGGACGTAGCACCGACAGCGCCGTAGCCTCCCTGCTGAATGCGAATGTGTTTGAACCCCTGCTCCATAAATTTCTTGACGCTGTCGGCGGCCGCTTCGGGCGTGTTGCCGCCCGCGTGGGTGTAGCAGGGAATGGCAAAACGAACTTTTCCACCAAGCAATTGATAGACAGGCATTTTGGCGCGTTTACCTTTAATGTCCCAAAGAGCTTGGTCCAGTCCGGAGAGGGCATTGTTCAGCACCGGTCCATTGCGCCAGTAGGAGCTTACGTAAGCACCCTGCCAGATATCTTCGATGTTGTCGACGTCTTTGCCTACACAGAATTCGTTGAGGTACGTATTGATAGCTACCACCACAACCGCAGCGCGCTGGGTGAACGTAGCGCAGCCCAGTCCATACAGGCCCGGCTCGGTGGTTTCCACTTTTACGACGATGAGGTTGGAGCCTTGTGGTGCAGTAGCAATGGCTTTTACAGACTTAATTTTGACGGCAGGCGCCCCAACGGCATACTGTGGTTTGCCTTGCTGTTCACGGGCTTCGGCTGTCGACATGCCACCGAACAAGCCCATTAAACCGGCTGAAGAGCCAAAACCAAGCATTTTCAACGTATCACGGCGACTTTGATCAGGTTTATTCATAAGAGAAAAGAAAGGGTTTGAGAAAATTGATTTATATGTGAGCAGGTATGTCGTGGTGTCGGGCCGGGTGGCCGGTGCCATCTTAAACCCGACACCACGACATTAATTCTACTTTTTGTCCCACCAGATGCGTGTATCCAGCGTATTCGGCCCCTGGCGTGTAATCGCTTCGTTCAGCTTTCCGGAATTGACGATAATTTCACTATCGGGGTAAGGGAGTCGGCGGATAAAGTCGCCTTTCACTTCAGAGCCGGGATATGGATTTTTCTTGAGCGCCGGGAAACCACTGCGACGGAAGTTTGCCCACGCTTCGGTGCCATCCAGAAAACTGGCGACCCAGTATTGCGTATTGATCTGATCCAGGGCTTTACTGGCATCGAGCGGGTGCGCATCCAGATACGCTTTGATGGTGGCTTCCGGAATGGTTGTACCGTAGGACGCCATCTGTTCCAGATTCGCCCGAATGCCTTTAGCGTAGTAGTCCGCTGCTGAACCCGTTACCCAACCTCTGGTAGCTGCTTCGGCCAGCAAAAACAGCGTTTGGGCGTAGGTAAGGTGAAATTCGGGCGCGTCTAATTTCAGGACCGTACCGAGGTTGACCTGTGTGTAATCCCACAAACTCACCACACCGTTTGCGGCAAACGTCGAAGAAATCGATACGTCGTTGTACCCCATTGGCATACCCACCTGAACGGCCGGGTCCGACGAAGCGCGGGCAGCAACCTGTTCCTGACCTCCTTTGGCCCCTACGTAACGAACCGAAAAAATGGGGAGACGAGGGTCGTTGTTGGCTTTCAGGTAATCGACAAAGGGAGCAGCCAGGTAAAAGTTGGTTTTTTCGCGGGCCTGTAAGTGGTTGGCAATGTAGTTGTTATACAAAGATGTATGCCGGAGGACTGAATTGTCGGCATTGGATTGTAGAACACCACCCGTTACCGCTTTTTTCACGTAGGATTCGGCCGTAGTGGGGTCCACTTTGGTCAGGCGCATAGCCGCGCGTAACATGAACGAATACCCCAGCTTTTTCCATTTTGCTACGTCGCCACCATACAGAATATCGGTCGTTACGGGGGCTTGGGCGGTGGTCAGCGCGGCCGACGCTTCATCCAGCTCTTTCAGAATATCCTTGTAGATGTCCTGCTGCGCATCGTATTTGGGCGTAATAATTTCGGTTGTGTATCCCTGTCCCGCTTCAAAATAAGGAATGTCGCCGTACGTATCGGTCAGTATCATGAAAATATACGCTTTCCAGATACGGGCTGCCTGATACGTATTGATCTGCAACGGATCAGATTTCGTTTGATCCAGCACCGACACGAGCTGCTTCACTACGTTGCGGTACATATTCTGCCATACCAGCGGAGTATTGCCGTTGTTGACCTGATCATAATTTGCCCCCGACAGCGAACTACCGTAGGGCGTAATGATCTGTTGCACAATACCGAAATTGTAGGTGAGCATCCCCAGCGTACCGAACCCGTCGAGGTAGTTGGTATTGATGATCGCCTTATTGAGCACCAGCGATGCCGCCAGCGAAGTAGGGTCAACCTTATTGGTATTGACCTCGGTGAAGCCCTCATCGCAGCCCGTAAGCAAGCTCATTGAGAGCATCAGCGTAAGGATATATTTCAGATTTTTTTTCATGGATTTGAAGAGGTTATTGGTCATTTGTCACTGGTCATTGGTTGTTAGTCATTGATTGTCATTGGTCACTTGTTACGTTATCGATTTACTAGTGGCCAAATGATGAATGACGAATGCCTAATGTCAGCGAAGCGAAATGACTAAGAATTAGAACCGGACATTGAGGTTAAAGCCCATGGTGCGTGTTGGCGGTAGCCCAGGCCAGAAGTCGAGTCCAACCGAGTTGTCGGATGAGACCATGGCTTCTTCCGGGTCCATATTTTCCGTCCATTTCTTGATAATCAGCACGTTGTTGGCTACGGCGCTCAGTTTCAGTCCTTTGATGAAGAAAGTCTGAGGAAGTATTTTACTGAAATCGTAGCCCAGTGTGATTTGCCGTAGTTTCCAGAAACCAGCGTTGTTTACGAAATCTTCGTGAATGCCCAGCGGGTTAAGTGATTCGTAGAAAGGCTGTACGGCGGCTCTGGTCTTGTTGATTTCGCCGTTTGGGTTGACACCATCGCCAATGACGTAGCCTACATCCCGGCCCGGCAGCGTCCGCTTCGACAAACCGTGGCGCAGGTAGTTGATGTTCCGGCCCGTAATCATTTTATGACCCAGCTTGAAGTCAATCAGCACCGACAGGTAGATGCCTTTGTACGTGAATGTATTGGTAATACCGCCAAAGTAGGAGGGAAGTGCGTTGCCAACGTTCATCAGCGTGTTATTGCGTAGTGGCATACCGCTGTTCTGGTCAAACACTTTCCGGCCCTGGGCATCGCGCAGGTACATAAAAGTGTACAATTGCCCGATGGGTTTGCCCACCACCTGATTGAGTACCCGACCGCTACCACCGCTTACCGTAATTACCGTATCGCCGGGCGATAAACCGAGTTGCAGCACTTTCGACGTGTTGTAGGATACGTTGGCATTAAAGTCCCAGCGGAAAGCGGGCGTAACAACGGGCGAGAAATTAAGGGCCATTTCGATGCCCTGGTTCATACTCCGCCCTACGTTGATCAGCTTGTTGGTGTACGACGATGCATCCGAAATCTGGGCAGACAGAATCTGATCGTTGGTGGTTTTGTGGTAATACGTGAAGTCGAAGCCTATTTTGTTGTTAAACAGCTTCAGCTCCAGGCCAACTTCGGCTTCCTGAATGCGGAGTGGACGAAGGTTTTTGTTCGGTACAACCGATGTGTTGATACCTCCTACTGGCACAGCCTGGCCCGCTGGGTTCGGGAATGGGTTGTTGTCGACCTGGTAATAAAGTGCGTTGGAATAAGGGTTTACGTTGTCGGAGCCGACCTGCGCGTAGGCCGCACGAATCTTTCCGAACGATATCCATTCGGGCAGTTTATCGAAGGCCTGTGAGAAGACAAAGCTACCCGTTACGGAAGGATACAGAATACTGCGGTTTGATGGGGCCAGGGTTGAAAACCAGTCGTTACGTGCCGTTGCGGTCAGAAAAAGGTAGTCGTTGTAGGAGAAGGTTGCGCTTCCAAACAGTGAGTTAATTTTCTTCTCTGACAGCCCGTAAACCGGATTTTTAACCCGTCCGTTTGCAACCGTGTAAAGACCCGGCTGTACGAAGTCCTGTACCGTTACGCTGTTGTAATCGTTACGGGCGTAGCGGGCGTTACCACCCAGCGTTACGTCGACGCCAATTTTACCGAAGGTTTTGTTGCCGCCCAGAATGAAGTCGATGTTTCGCTCTGTATTCTGCCGGACGTCCTGGGTGTAGGAGCCATTCACGTAGCCGGTGGGCGCTTTCGCAATGGGCGCATAACCGTTGGGAATATTATAGTCCTGATTTCGTATGTAATAGTCCTGTGCGATACGCCCCTGTAAATAAAGCCAGTCGGTGAACTGGTATTTGAGGGCGATGTTGCCAAAAATGCGGTCACGAAGAATATTCTCGAAGTGATAATTCATCGAATAGTACGGGTTGTTCCGTACCAGAAAGCGGGAAAACACAAACTCGTCGCCGTTCGGTAAGGTCTGGTTTTCGCGTAGCGCCTGAAACGGCATGGAGTTGGCCAGCGTGAAAATGACCGTCGATACCGAAAAATCCTGAGCGTTCAACTGGGGTGGGTTAACGTTGTTTTCCTTGGAGTAATTGATGTTCCCCGAAGCCGTCAATTTACTGTTGATGTTTTGCGAAAACCCTAAGTTGATCACCTTCCGGTTGAAGGTATTGTTGTCCATAATGCCTTTGTTGTCGGTGTTGCTCAGCGAAAGGCTAAAGCCGCCGTTCTGGCCATTATTGGATACGGTTACCGTATTGGTGAAGTTGGTGCCGGTCCGGTAGAACTGTTTTACCCGGTTGAAAACGGGTTCGTAAGGCCAGGTTTCGTTGTCGAACAGGGTCTGGGTCATGCCTGGCTGAAATTTCTCGCCGAAGCTCCACACACCTGAAGTTGGGTTCGCTGATGTGGGCCGTTTTCCGCCTTCACCCTGCCCGTATTCATATTGAAAATCAGTGAAGTCAAGCGCTGTTTCGGTGGTGAAGTTGGTGTTGTACGTAACGCCGAATCCTTTGCCAACACCCCGGCTTTTGGTAGTAATCATCACTACGCCATCTTTGGCGCGGGAGCCATACAACGCGGCTGCCGTACCTCCTTTCAATACGGTCATGGTTTCGATGTCGTCGGGGTTGATACTGCTCAGCCCATCGCCCCCGTCGGAGTTGTTCATCGCGCGCGAACCGTAGTCACCGCCCAGCGAATAGTTGGAATTGTCGATGGGTACGCCGTTCACAACAATCAGCGGGTTATTTTGTCCACTGAACGACGATTGCCCGCGAATCCGGATTTTCGACGTACCGGCCGGCCCCGACCCCATGCTGGTAATGTTTACGCCGGCCATTTTTCCCTGTAGGCCGTTCATGAAATTGTTGGTACGGTTCACGTTAATCTGCTCAGAATTAACCGTAGCCGTGGCATAGCCCAGCGTTTTAGCTTCCCGTTTGATACCAAGAGCCGTTACAACGACCTCATCAATGGCTTTCGCATCTTCTACCAGTTGTACGTTTACGATGGAGCGATTGTTGATCGGAATGGTCTGGCTGACGTAGCTGATGTACGAAAAAACCAGCGAGCCGTTTGCCGGGGCATTGATCGAATAGTTACCCGACGCATCGGTAGCCGTTCCGACCGACGTACCACCTACCACTACGTTTACCCCAGGCAGGCCCTGGTTATCCGTACCGGTTACCTTTCCGGTTACTCGGTTGGTCTGAGCCTGGGCTATACCACTGCTCAGCAGCAGGTAAAAAAGAAAAATTAGAGCTTTGTTCATTTGTAGTAGAGATTGAGGTTATAGGAAATCTGGTAAAATCATCCACATATATCAATATTGATTATTGATATAATTCCAATTTTTCAGGGCTCTAAAAATAGCTTTTCAACCCAGGCAATTAGCTGAGTGTCAATAGCTATCTCTTCTTTTTCAGGTTGTATAAGCGACTTTTCAGATAAGCATCGTACCGGGTTTTGTCCGGTAGCAGGCAGCGAGTATTACCAGTTATGAATTGACCCGTCGGGGGCTTTCAGAATTGGATGCGGAAACTTGGTGTTCTCTTTCACTTCGAAAAGGAACGTCGCCTTCTTGGGATCAAACTTCACACCCAGACCCGGTTCGGGATTCAGGTAAAGTTTACCATTTTTGAAGTTGACAAAATCCTCGTTGAAGTAGGCAGGGCGTTCGGGTTCACCGCCACCCAATTCCATCAGGCAGCGCATGGGGCTACTGGAGCCTAATACGTGTACGAGCGTAGCTGTTGCCAGGGGACCGGTAAAGTGCGGAATCATGCCAACGTAGTGCGTCTCGCACATCGATGCCAGCTTTTTAAATTCGGAAATCCCCCCTGTGTTGGGCAACGTAAAGCGCGTATAGTCAATCAAATGCTGCTCGATGAACGTATTGCTATCCCAGCGGTCGCCGAACTGTTCGCCAACGGCAATCGGTACGCTGGTCATCTGACGTACCGTTTTATAGACGTCCGGGTTTTCGGAACGAACAATATCTTCGACAAAATACGGCTCCAGATTTTCGAGTGCCTTGCAGATTTTGATGCCCTCAGTGGTATCGAACCGCGTATGCAGGTCGATGGCCCATTTGCCCCCTCCACCTACGGCGGCATCGATCCGTTTGCAGATCTCAATGGTTTTTTTTGCGTTGTCATAGAAATCGAATGACTGGTCGCCGTTGCCGCCCGTTGGCCCAATCCGATACGCCCGCAAACCCGCTTCAATACAGTCACGGGCGCGTTCTTCCTCCGTTTTTGCTTTGGAAGCCCGGAACCCGGTAGCGTAACATTCGACGTAATCGCGGGTAGCTCCGCCCAGCAGTTCATAGACGGGCACGCCCAGCGCTTTACCTTTAAGATCCCAGAGGGCCATGTCCAGAGCGCCCTGCGCGTGTAGTTTTTCACGGCCCGGCGGATAAAACATACCCCGATACAGATTTTGCCAGATGTGCTCAATACGGAATGGGTTCTCACCAATCATCATCTGAGCCAGTTGCTCAACCATGTCTTTGGAGCCACCTTCGCCAATGCCGATGATGCCGCCGTCGGTTTCAATCTCGACAATACCCCGCGCCTGATTGAACAGCGGCTTGGTGTAGCCCGGTGCAGCGTAGTACCTTATTTTAGTAATTTTCAGTTTAGGCGGAGCAGCTAATGCCTGATGAAGAGGCAGGCCTGCCAAAAAAGCCGTTGAGCTGACAAGAGTAGATTTAAGGAAATTTCTTCGTTGCATAGAGGTAAGGAATAGTCGTAGCTTAATCGTTTAAGCAATAAATTAAAACAAAATTTATTCGGTAAACTTTGTTTCGGAAGAGGCTCTGATAATCAATTCAGCTTTCATCAGTATCTGCGCGGGTCCTTTCTGGTGATTTTTAATTTTATCCACTAACAGCCCTACAGCCGTTTGCCCCAGAAGCCCGATTGGCTGCTTCAAATACGTAATGGGGCAGTAATACAGGTCGAAAACTTCGGCTTGCCCGAAACTGACAATGGCCAGATCGTCGGGTACACGAAGACGAAGCTCATTCATGTACTTTAATCCATTGATAGCCAGTCCATACGTAGCAAAAACCAGAGCATCGACCGGTCGTTCGGTAGCCCTTAGTTCATCGATAGCGGCTCTGACTTCGGGTTCAATGTGGGTGAATCGTACCTTTTTTAACCATACTTTCTGAAACGGTATCTTGTTGTCTTTCAATGCGTCCATATAGCCGCGTATTCGCTCCTGCATATGAAAAAGCTGCGACTTGTAAGCAATCATACCAACGCGCTTATAGCCATTGGCTATCAGGTGGTTGGCCGCATCATACGATGCCTTGTAATGGTCTGTCGAGACAAAATCGGTTTGTATATCCGGAAAATAACGGTCCAGCAATACAAAGGGAATATTTTTCTCTTTCAAGTCCCGAACCTGTTCGGCTGAATCTTCAGAAGAGACGATAATAAACCCATCGACCTGCCTGTTTATCAGTACGTTCAATAAATCCCGCGACTTATCGGGGTTTTCATCGGAACTGCCGATAATGACGGTATACCCATTTCGTTTGGCTTCATCTTCAACTACCCGGGCCACGTTTGCGAAGAAGGGATTGGATATATCGGCTATAATCAGGCCAATTGTATGTGTTTTCCCGCTTCGTAAGCTTTTCGCCAGGTGATTAGGCTGGTAATGGAGTTCCTTGGCGATCTGTTTGATCTTGGCGGCAATCTCCTGCCCAACCCGACTTTCTTTTTCTTTACCGTTCAGAACATAAGACACCAGGGCTGTGGAGACGCCCGCTTTCTGTGCTATATCCTTTAACGAAGTTTTTTTAGCACTCATTGGCTAATTGTTACGGTCAAATCTATGCTTAATCCTTTAAACAAAAAAATATATAGCCAACTTTTTTAATGTTTTTTTAACGAATAGTACTAAAAGCAATAGCTGTTGCAGGAACAACTGTCAGGGTCAGCGTATAAGTCTTTTGCCCATTGATTTGACCTGTACGGTCGGCTACGGTTTCGTAAGAAAAAGCAGCTGATACGCTTTAAAAGGTGTTTACCGTAAATTTCTCCCTGTCTTTTCAGGCAGACGCTTCAGCAAAAAATACCAGGTTCACGTAGTGCCTCTACAACTGGTAAATAGAGTACACGTAAAACCATCGGACGAGAGCCGAGTTACCCAAAGAGATAAATCTGGTGGTCACTGGGGGTTGGTCATTGGTAACAGCAGCCAATGTCGAATGACCAACCCCCGGTGACCAATGACCGTTGACAGCGCAGCGAAATGATTAATAAACAATATGGAACAACCACTTAAACCCCATCAGGCCGAACGGGGGCAGAAAACCACCCTGATTGGTATCGCTGTCAATCTGGGACTGGTTCTTGTGAAGGGGCTAGCCGGTTGGCTGGGGCATTCCTATGCGCTGGTTGCCGACGCTATGGAATCAGGAACGGATATCATTACCTCAATATTTGTTTGGTTTGGCCTGCGTACGGCGAAAAAAGCGCCCGATCAGAACCATCCCTATGGCCATGGGAAAGCCGAACCTTTGGCCGCCATCGTTGTTGCAATTGCGCTGGTAGGGGCTGCTATTCTGATTGCTGTTCAGAGCATCCGGAATATTCAGGTGCCGCACGAAATACCGGCTCCGTTTACACTGGCCGTATTGGCTGGGGTTGTCATTGTGAAAGAAGTGCTATTCCGACGAGTAGCGCAGGTGGGCGTTGAAACAGAAAGCAGTGCGGTGAAAGCCGATGCCTGGCACCACCGGAGTGATGCCATTACGTCGTTGACGGCGTTTGTCGGTATTAGCATTGCCCTGATCGGTGGACCCGGTTACGAAAGTGCCGACGATTGGGCTGCGCTGCTGGCTTCGCTGGTTATCGTCTACAATGCCTACCATATTTTTCGGCCTTCGTTTGGCGAAATTATGGACGAGGCTCCAGACGGCGACTGGCAGAATGAGCTGAAAACCATCGCTTTAACGGTTCCTCAGGTCCGTGGTATTGACAAATACAGGGTACGTAAAACCGGCTTCGAGTTCTTCGTCGATCTGCACGTACTGGTTGCCGGCGAACTGTCGGTCAGTGAAGGACATGCCATTGCCCATGCGGTGAAAGCGGCTATTCTAAAAGCGAAACCCGCCGTTTATGATGTGCTGGTCCATATCGAACCGGCCTGACTTCAGGCTTGTGGTGAGTGTGTCAGCGAAATGGTATGCATACTGGCTACGTAGTGATATGAAACCGTTAGGTCGTAACTCTCGCATATCTGTCGGACAATGGCCAGGCCCAGACCAACCGAATCCGGGCCTGTGCTCTCCTTCTTGAACCGCTCGAATAAGCGTTCCGGGTCTGAGGTTAGTTGCCCACCTGTATTGCTCAGGGATAACTGGTCGGCTGTTGAATATAGCTCAATACGTCCGCTGGGCTGGTTGTGCTTGATTGCGTTGTTTGTCAGATTTGTGACCAGGCTATCGGCCAGAGAGGCCGGAAGAGATACCATAAATGGAGCCTGCACCTGAACCGACACGGATAGCTCTTTGAACGACAGCACTTCGTCCATATCGCTTAGTTTTTCAGAAAAAGCTCGGTTAAATTAATTGCCTGGCTATCGCTGAACTGCCGGTTTTCGATCTTAGCTAACAGCAAAAGGCCCTGATTCAGCCGCGAGATCCGACGGGAAGCCTGGTAAATCGTCTCGATCCAATGGGTCTGAATCTCGGTAAGTTGTTTCGTCTGAATCAATTGCTCGACTTTGGCATTGATGAGCGCCAGGGGCGTTTGCATCTCGTGCGAGGCATTTTCGGTGAACTCTTTAAGGCTTCGGTAATCCTGCCGCATTTTGTCCGACATTTTTCGCAGTCCTTCGTTCAGTTCGGTAAACTCCGTAATTTCGGTCTGGTCCAGTTGCAGGGGTTTATCACTGGTCAAATCGAAGCGACGAAGCCGGGATAACGTATCGTAAAAGGGGTACCACAGCCGCCCCGACAGTTGCCCCTGAAACCAGAACATACCGAGCAGCAGCAGACCCAGAAAAATAATCATGGTCGCCGTAATGACTTCAATCAGGCGGTACGTCTGAATCAGTGACTTTCGAATCGACACCCGGTGCATGATGCCATGAATGGGCTCGTAAAACGTGAGTTGCCGAAACGGAATCAGCTCGTTATCGTACCGGTTCAGAATGAGCGTGTCCGAAAATTCCTCTTTTCGAAACCGGCTGCCACGGACAGAGACAACCACAATCTTGTTTTCCACGAAGTAGGGAATATTCGACCAGGAGTTGTGCGTACGAACGTAGGTTTCAAAATCGCGCTTTTCGACCCGTAGCCGGTTTTCAACTTCATCGTAAATAACCATGCGGATAATCTGGTAGAACGTAAAGGCCGTCAGCAGATAAATAATCAGCGAAAACGCCAGGTAGATCCGGTTGGTTTTTGTGAGCAGTTTCAAGGCTGACTGAATTTATAGCCGATACCGTAGATCGACTGGACGTAGTCGGCGGCACCTTTGTCCAGCAATTTCCGACGAAGATTTTTAATGTGCGAATACACGATGTCAAACGAATCGGCTGAGTCGATGTTGTCGCCCCAGAGGTGTTCGGCAATAGACGCTTTGGTCAACACCACATCGACATTGGACAGAAAATACAGCAGCAGATCGTACTCCTTGCGCGAAAGCGTAGTTGATTGGCCGTTCACAAACACTTTGCGGTTGTGGGGTACAACCGTAATCTCCTGAAACCGGATTTCGTTGTGTCCGCCAAACTGCCGTCGACGTAGCAGGGATTTTACCCGGGCGTTCAGCTCCGACAAATGAAAGGGCTTGGTCAGGTAGTCGTCGGAGCCGATTTCCAGGCCTTTTAGCTTATCTTCCAAGGCGTTACGTGCCGAAATGATAATCACACCCGTTGTGGCAATGAGTCGTTTGAGGGTATCAATGAGCTGAAAACCGCTACCGTCGGGCAATGTCAGATCAACAATGACACAATCGTATGTATACAGGTGAATTTTTTCTTCGGCCTCCCGATACGTAGCTACTGTTTCGCAGATGTACCCGTCCTGCACCATATAGTCGGTAATACTCTCAGCTAACCCCAACTCATCTTCTACGACTAATACTTTCATCGCCCGGTTAACGCTAATTTAGTTGCGAAAGTAGCGGTCAATTCTGGAAAGATTCTGGATGGGTCGGTCAGGAACCGGCCGATATATCCCTGCATAGTAACTGAGTGGTGTATGGCGCTTATAGATTATGTTACAGCGACGAGTATGCAACAGGCAAATTGACAGCAAAATGGATCAGAGACTCAGCGTTATTACCTTAGGCACAGACGACTTAGCAGCCATGAAACAATTTTATTCCGAAAAGTTGGGCTGGCAGTCAGTGGCAGAAAACAAAGACATCGTCTTTTACAAAATGAACGGTTTTCTGTTCAGCCTGTTCGACCGGACCAGTCTGGCTACTGGTGTCGGGGTAGCCGCTACGGGGAATGGTTTTCGCTCGCTTGTAGTGTCTTGTAATGTTCCTTCAAAACAGGACGTTGACGCGTTATTTGGCGAACTGAAAGCGAAAGGGGTGAATATCCTGAAAGAACCACAAGACACGCCTTTTGGCGGTTACTTCTTTTGTTTTGCAGATGTAGAAAACAATGTACTCGAAGTGGCGTATAACCCTTATATTCCACTGGATGAAAGCGGCAATGTTATTACGCACAAGAACATTGATAATCTTGCCTGAGTGTGATAATTGCTTCTATCTGCTTCCTGTGCGTCAATCGAGATTCAGGCCAGATCGTATTAGTCATGTAGTTTGTGATAGTGGTGTCAGGTTTGAGAACCTGACACCACTATCACAAACTACCAACACACATAACTAATCGCTATTGACTAATCTGCGTATCCGCGAAGTACGTCATGGCTTTGCTCAGAAACTGCGCGTAGGCAGGATTCTCCTGACCGTTCTGGCTGGTAAACCGTGGATCATCGACGTAAAGTTTGGCCAATCCTTTATAGGCTTCAGCCATATTTTTCTCTTTACAAACTGATTCTCCCCAGAATCCGCGGATGTTCTGATAATGCCGGGCAATCTGCTGCTGCACAGGCCCGCTCGTCGGGTCCATCTGCATCAGACCAACCAGCTTTTGGGCAATGTCCAGCTGATCGGCTTTTAGTTGCTCGAAACCTGCCTTACCCATTTGGCGCAACTTGGTTTCGCTTTCTTCAACGGTTTGGGCACCGTATTTCGCAATGGCTTCCTGGCGGTACTCTTCACCTTTGGGAAAGCCTTCGTATAGTTCGTCGTTTGTCAACATGGTTCGTTCTCCTTTTAGGGTTGAAATGGTTTTGTCAATCGTTACCAGCAACGTAGCGAGTCTATCCTGTCGGGCCTGTAGCGCCTGTTTGTGGCTTTCGAGTGCCGTCAGCAGGTTGAAATCGGGGTCCTTTAAAACCTGGAGAATCTCCTCGAGCGAGAAATCCAGTTCCTTGTAGAAGAGAATCTGCTGCAGACGGATTAACTCTTCCGGTCCATACATCCGATACCTGGCCTCGGTACGAATGGATGGTTTTAGTAGACCCAATTTGTCGTAATGGTGCAGTGTGCGCACACTGACACCCGCTAGTTTCGCCAGATTTTTGACAGAATAGTACCGCATATAACGAATGGAATCCTCTGTTGATCAGGCACGTAACACGGCCTGAACGATTGACGAAAACAAAGGTAGACTATGACGTAAGGGAAGAGTCAAGAAAAATTTTCACTTTTTTTGAAATAGCCTGTATGTGATTTACCAGCGATTTTAGGCAGTTTATCCGCTAAAACTGACGCTTAATCAATTTATCATAGGAGCAGGGTAGTCTGTGGAGCATCTTTGTATCATCCTTCCACCAACGCACTACGTCTGTCATGAAATTCAAACATTGCCTGATACTTAGCCTCATTCTTTCGTCATTAATGATCGGTACGCTGATGTCGCGCAGCATCAAAGCGCAGCACAAGGCCGACGCAGCCGTGCATCAGCTTCGCCAGTAAAGAGCACAGCCAATCTGTCCGCACTACACTACATACTGACAGTCGTGTTCTGGTTTATAACCGGGGCACGACTTTTTGTTGGTACGCTGGTCTTTTCGCGAAAACTGACAACGTTACCGGGAACGATTGCGTAAATAAAAGGCAATCTTCTCTTGAATGAGTACTGATTTTCGGGCCAACTTAGCAATGAAATCCGAAGCTGCCTGCCAGCAGCTTTTCGCCTATTTGCCCTTTACTGATGAAAATCTATCCTGGATTAATCGTACTGATCATAGCGACGGCCTTTCGGGAATCGCCCGACAACCGGCCTAAGCCACAGCCGCATGTCATTACGTTGCCACCGGCCTTGCCGAACGTACTAATGCCAACGTTCCGGAAAGATACCGTTGTCATTACCAAATTCGGCGCTGTGGCCGATGGGTTGACGCTCAATACGTCGGCGATTGCCAAAGCGATTGACCAATGCAACCGGGCCGGGGGCGGAACGGTACTCGTACCGAAAGGCTTGTGGCTAACCGGACCTATTGCCCTGAAAAACAACGTCAATCTGCATCTGGTCAATGGTGCTCTGGTACAATTTACCGATAAACGGGATGAGTACCCACTGGTCAGCACAACCTGGGAAGGGGAGGAAGCTATTCGGAATCAGGCACCCATTTCGGGAACCGACCTGGAAAATATCGCGATTACAGGCGAAGGGATTCTGGACGGAGCCGGTGATGCCTGGCGAATGGTTAAAAAGAGCAAACTGACCGACGATCAGTGGAAGAAACTAGTCGCGTCCGGGGCGTACTAAACGATAAACAGGACATGTGGTATCCGTCGGCTCAATCGCTGAAGGGGGCAAACGGCACCATAAAAGCGGGACAGCCGCTTAGCTATTATCAGGGCATCAAAGATTTTCTGCGGCCCAATATGGTGAGCCTGACCCGCTGCAAGCGTGTTCTGCTGGAAGGGGTTACGTTCCAGAATTCACCCGCCTGGTGTTTGCACCCGCTTCTGTGCGAGCACATTACGTTACGTCGGGTTACGGCCAAAAATCCGTGGTATGCGCAGAATGGAGATGGGCTTGATCTGGAATCGTGTCGAAACGGTCTGGTCGATGATTGTCTGTTCGATGTGGGCGACGATGGCATCTGTATGAAGTCGGGCCGCGACGAACAGGGGCGCAAGCGTGGCGTACCTACCGAAAATATTACCATCCGAAATAGCCGGGTTTATCATGCGCATGGCGGCTTTGTTATTGGCAGCGAGATGTCGGGTGGGGTGCGTAACCTATACGTAACGAACTGCACGTTTATGGGTACGGACGTGGGCCTTCGGTTCAAAACAGCCCGTGGCCGAGGGGGCGTTGTCGAGAACATTTTTGTCGATGGTATCGATATGACCGATATTGCCGGAGAAGCGATTCTCTTTGATATGTACTATGCTGCCAAAGATCCAGTGCCGCAGCATGGCGAGAGCAACGAACTGCCGACTATTCCGGCGCAGCCGCTTACCGAAGCCACCCCGCAGTTCCGCTCGTTTCAGGTACGTAACGTTCGTTGTAAAGGAGCCGAAACGGGCATCCTGATTCGTGGGTTGCCCGAGATGGCTGTTAAAGGTATTCTGATCGAAAATGCCGTGCTGCAATGCCGGAAAGGGCTGATTTGTATTGAAGCCGAAGATATAACTCTGAAAAATGTTGCGTTGCTGACGAAAGCCAAAACAACCATGCAGTTTCAGAATAGCCGGGCCGTCACACTCGATAAGATTCGCTATACCGACGATACGGATTTGCTGATGTACGTTTCGGGCGACCGTTCGCAGGCAATCAGACTGCTCAATACCGATACGTCGCACGTCCGCAAGACGGTGGAAAAAGAAGCCAACGTTCCGATAAACGCCTTAACGATAAAGTAGAATTCTGCGGTTTACATCACCCCCGGCCCCCTGAAGGGGGAGCAACCCAGTTTCAGCCTACTTCCCCCTTCAGGGGGCGGGAGTAAATAAACGTAACAGCCTGACGGATAAAGGAAATTTTCGTAAAACAGCTTATCCACGGAAACCTAGACCAAAAATTTATGAAAAAACTGATTCTCCTTAGCCTCATTGTTCTACCCTGCTGGGCGCTGGCGCAGTCGGCTCCCCGTGCTGAACAGCCCTGGTCGCAGCGAATGACAACGACCATGATGGCGACCTATCCCGATTCAATTATGTACAAAGGGGGGCGAATGGCGCACTGGGACTATGAAATGGGGTTGCTACTGCATGCTATCGAGCAGGTCTGGTACCGTACCGGCGACGCCCGCTATTTCCGGTACATTCAGAAAAGTATGGATCATCTGGTCAATGAAGATGGGTCGATCAAAACGTACGAACTGGATAAATACAACATCGATTTCATTACGCCCGGTCGGTCGCTCTTAATGCTTTATCAGCAGACGCTGCCCAATAAAGAGAAATACCGAAAAGCGGCCGATCTGCTACGCAAACAACTGGCCGAACAGCCACGCACAAAAGAAGGCGGTTTCTGGCACAAAAAAATCTACCCGAATCAGATGTGGCTCGATGGGTTGTATATGGGTGAACCCTTTTATGCCGAATACACCCGCCTGTTTGAGAACGGTAAACGTTTCGACGACATCATCAATCAGTTTGTGTGGATGGAGAAAAACGCCCGCGACATCAAAACCGGACTACTTTTCCACGGGTGGGACGAAAGCCGCGAGCAGAAATGGGCTAATCCGCAAACCGGAAAATCGCCGAATTTCTGGAGTCGGGCTATGGGCTGGTACGCCATGGCGCTGGTCGACGTACTGGATTACGTTCCGGCAACGCACCCACGGCAGAATGAGCTGGTTACGATTTTGCAACGATTCATGCCAGCTGTGGTGAAATATCAGGACCCTGCTTCGGGCTGCTGGTATCAGATTACCGACCGCATGGGCGACAAAGGCAATTACCTGGAAGCGTCGGGTACGAGCATGTTTGTGTATGCCCTGGCGAAGGGCGCACGACTGGGTTATCTGCCCGCATCCATGCTGACGGTGGCCCGTAAAGGCTACGACGGTATGCTTAAACACTTTATATCAACGGATGAAGCTGGCCTGATTCATCTGGAAAAAACCGTACAGGTAGGCGGACTGGGCGGCAACCCGTACCGCGATGGCAGTTACGAATACTACCTCAGCGAAAAAATCCGTCAGGACGATCTGAAGGGGGTTGGGCCGTTTATTCTGGCTAGTATCGAGATGGAGATTGCTGGCGAAGATAAAACCGGAAAAGGACGTACCGTAGCGGTAGACAACTACTTCAACCATGAGTTTCGGAAAACTACGGAAGGGCAGCAGGAGCCATATCATTACGTCTGGGACGATCGGCAGCATTCGGGTTTCTGGCTGTGGGGCAACACCATCCGTGAGCTAGGTGCCAAAACTGCATCAGTAACTACGGCCCCGACCGCTGCGTCGCTCAAAAAAGTTGATGTGTATATCATCGTTGATCCTGATACGCCGAAGGAAACCGCTAACCCCAACTACATCAGCGCTGCCGATACCAAAGCGATCAGCGATTGGGTGAAAGCCGGAGGGGTGCTGGTGCTGATGGCCAACGATACGTCCAACTGCGAGCATGTACACCTGAATCAGTTAGCGGCTCAATTTGGTATGCAGTTTTTGCCAAAGAACATCAACATGGTGAAAGGCGATCAGTTTGAACAGGGTAGGGTAGACATTCCGGCCAGGAGTGAGATTTTCCCGAAAACAAAAACCGTCTACATCAAGGAGTTGGCTCCAATTGGTATAAAAGCTCCGGCCAAAGCGGTTGTCAACAAGGGAAATGACGTAATCATGGCCATCGCCAACGTAGGTAAAGGAACCGTTTTTGCCGTGGGCGACCCGTGGCTGTACAACGAATATACCGATGGTCGCAAAATACCGGCCACCTACGAAAACTTCAGCGCGGGAAAAGACCTGGCTACCTGGTTACTGAAACAGGTAGTTCGATGATGGGTAGAATATTTGAAAAATATGGATTGATGAATAAAAAAAGTGAGGCTGAAATCAGCCTCACTTTTTACGTCTTATTACACTTTATCTTAACCTAACTTATTGTAAAACTCTACTAGTATAGTTTACTATAAATGACTGTTGCGCGAATAAATTATTATAAATAATAGATCAGTAAAAAGGGCGTAATCAACACAATAAATAATAGTATTATAAATAAAAATTTTGAGCGCCGTTCATAATGAACATAGCGGCTGTTGCCCGCAAATAAGTTCATCAGTTCATTTATCCAGTGGTTTATCATCTGGCCGGCGTGTAAAATTTTCTCTACTACGCTGCAAAAATAGCTGGCAAACGTATAGGGCTGCGTTATGAAATCATTAAGGAATTGTGTCTTGTGTTTATACGAAACGTTTCTGATTCGCCTTTTAATAACTCGATACTACACTTCACGAAAATTTTCTGGTAAGCGAACCGTACTCAGCTCATTTTTGTAAGCGGTTACTTCTGCCGTACATCCACATTGATGAATACTTAATCCTACGTAAATGCTTGCTTACATTTTCTTATTTATTACGGGTATTTTTTATGTAGGACTTGCCTTGTTAACAGCCTCTAAACCCACACTGGTGGGTGATAGGGCCATGGGCTACGGGCTGGCTCTGTTTGCGTTAGGGGTGGGCTTTGCCTTGAGCAGCCTGATCCTGGCGATTGTCGGAATCTCAAAAGGAGGCTTCAACTGGGTGTCGCAGGAAATGGGAGTTCGTACGGCTGTTGTGCTGTTGTCCTGGCTGCTTATGGCGTTAGCTACTTTCTTTTGTGCAGTTTTCAAATGGGAGTGGCATGTCGATACTACGTACCCTCAATTTTTACATGCACTAGCCGTACGTCACGGTCAGGTGTGGATACCCCTGCTGTGGCTGGGTACCTGTTTTTTTTCGATTGATTCAGGCGGTCAATCAAGCGTTTCGCCTTACGTTTATAAAATCCCTTTCTGGCTGGGACTGGGTATAAGCGCGCTGTTCAGCGGTGGGTTGCTCGTTGGATATATGCGTGATTCCATAAAGTCTGCGGAGGCAGAAATGGCCAGTCAAAAAGAACAGGAAGATCGATTTCACCGCGAGAGTTTAGAGGAGATTGCTGCCCATAAACCCACAGACCCCATCTTTCATCTGTTGAGCTATTCGAGTCGGTATCGGCCCGAGGATGTCCGGCAGGCTGCTCTCGCTAAAATTAAAGCACATCCTGACTGGGAGACTAAGTTGCTCGAATTGCTGAACGATAAAAGAGCCTATCAAGAAGTTTATTATTTTCTGGATGGCAATCCGGTAGACCACCCCGAACAGTTTGTCGAGCCGCTGAATCGGAGCCTACTATGGCTGGCAGAAACCATAAGAACGGATATAAAAGATAGCAACAACCTCCAGCACTGGAGTTTTGATATGTACGGAATTGAGCGACTGCTGATGGCTATCGACGGGCAGTTTCTGAACCAGGGCGTTGATTTTTATCCGAACGTAATAAAGCTGCAGCAAGCTCTGAATACCCCGCCCCCGAACGCTTCAAAGATGTTCACTTTACCGTAGCAGACGTAGTGGACGCATGGCTGAAAAAACACGGAAAGAGCCGACGGTGATCCGCAAGATACGTATTAGCCTTGACAGGCGTAGTAGAAGAATCGACCTGGATCATTCTTCATAAATCCTTAACAGACAGTCGCATTATATCACTTTCGGGTAATATGGCGGGCTATAGTTTTGTGCACAAAACAAGACGATAGTTTTTTCCATGATTACACGATCTATACACTCTTTCTTAGCCGTTGGCTCAGTATTTTTGGGTGGTTTGCTGGTAGCGGCCTGTACCGATCACGCCATTCCGCTTGGTACGTATTCCACGTATTCCGAAGCGTCGAATCCGAAGGTACTTGCCATAGCCCCCAATGGAACTGTGCTGTATAATGGCGGATTTGGCTTGGCTGTGGCACCTGACCCCAACGACCCCAATGTAGTTTATCTGCTAACCGACCGGGGGCCGAATGCTGCGGGCGTAGCGGCAAACTCCATCATTTTTGGTAAGGCTGATTTTACACCTCAAATCGGTAAATTTCACGTAGTCGGTAATCAACTGGTTCTTGATCAGACCATTCTACTCAAAAATGCCGCCGGTCAATTGTTGACGGGTTTGCCAAATCCCTCCGGGCAGGGAAGTACGGGCGAAACGGCACTTGATCTAAATGGAAATCCCATTACCCCCAGTGCTGATGGTCTCGATTCGGAAGGGTTGGTGCTGGCCTCCGATGGTACGTTCTGGGTGAGCGATGAATACGGTCCACACATTGTTCATTTCGACGCAAACGGCAAAACGATTGAACGTATCAATCCATTCGGGACCGGAACCGGCGGACGCACACTGCCGAAAGTCCTGGCCCGGCGTCGGCCAAACCGGGGTATGGAAGGGCTAACCGTTACGCCCGACGGAAAAACGCTGGTGGGTCTGATGCAATCGCCCTTGTATAATCCTTCCTCAGCAGCCGTATCCGGCTCAACGGTGATACGTATCCTGACGTTCGATATGGCTAGTGGAGCAACGAAGCAGTACGTCTATCTGATGGAAAATGCCAGCCTGACAGGTTGCAGTGAGATTGCGGCTATTACCAATACGACATTTCTGGCCATAGAGCGCGATGGCGACTACGGTGGCAACCCAGCTAAGCCCGCTACGTTCAAACGGATTTATAAATTCGATCTGGCCGGTGCGACGGATATTTCGGACCCAGCCAACAGCGATGGGGGTAAATTGTACAACGGAATGACGGTAGAACAGCTTAAAGATAAAGCGGGCTTACAGAGCGCTGGTATTGTACCTGTTACAAAAACGCTGGTGTTTGATCTGTTAACGCAGATTTCGCCCGTTTACCCGCATGATAAAGCAGAAGGCATTGCGCTGATCGGAAACAACCGTCTGCTTATCTCCAATGATGACGATTTCGGGGTCGTTGATAACGGCATGAATGGGTTCACCACTAAAATTTTACCCGCTACGGGCCGGGTTGATCTGAACCGCGTCTATTTCGTTACGTTAGGCACTCCGCTTAAATAAAGAACCGGATGCAACAGCAGAACGCAGATCCTTTTACGCATAAAGATCTGCGTTCTGTCTTTGTAATTAATTCGCCTTAAATCGTTTCGCAATACACCTTAAGGCAGTCCATCATGTGTTGCAGTTGCTCCAGGAGGTTATCGTATACAGACTCCGGTATTGCTGCATCATCCGTATTCAAAAACCGGGCAGCAATTTCACAGGAACTCTCATCCGTATTTTTGAAGATAAATTCATACACCAGGGAGAGGTTCATTACGTCGATCCGGCAGCTTTCAGCGTAAATAATTTTTTCATTGGACAAACTCATTCGAATCGGTGATATAATAGCCTGATAATCGTTGAAACGACAGCGGTGGACGTTGCCAATCAATAAATCGGGGATGTCCGACTCTACGGCTTCCAGACCGGGTAGCCATTCCAATCGACTGGAAATATTCATGACAGATCGGTAGACATCCCGATAATCAGCCGCTACTATCTGGTTCAGGTAGGGGGTATCATCCGTGCGGTAGTCGCTAGGCGGTTCGGGTGGTTCGGGAACCTGGTTTCGGGCTTCGTTGAGCAACGTAAAGTGATAATCCACTTTGCCGATGGACGCATATTCGGCGGAGGAACGTGCCCATTCCCGGTCAACTACTTCCGTTGAGTCGGCCATTTGCTGCAACAGCTTTTCTGTCATCAGCAGGTATTCATGATTGTCGATGTCGTTTTTTAACAAACGGTGAGCAACGATCATATCCGGGCCGGATTGCTTGACAAAGCCACCCACCTTTATTTCAAACAAAGGGCCATGATGCACCACAAATTTTAAGGTAAGATTCATGATACTCTGGCAGGCTCTGCACGGACATAATGAATAGTGCTGAATCCATTTTCGCTGAAAATGAAAAGCATTGAAAATTTTAAGGCAACTGTCCAGAATTTCCTTTTTGGAAGGAGCCGGGCCTTTTTTAATCAGCAGAACAGCATCGCCTTCAATTTCTGATACGTCATACTCGCCACCAATGGCAGATAGAATAGCCTCAATAAGAATATTGATGGCCCGTGAGGCATGACCAAGCTCCGTAGTTGTCATGAACTCGGTAAACCCACTGATATCGGGAATCAGGATCGTTGCGTTCGATTCGGCCATAATGTGTGTAAACGTCTAAAAGAAAGAGGATTAACGAAATATACACAGATAGGCAGTACCACGGTTTTATCGCGGGCACTTATTTTTTACGGCGCTACGTTGGTAATTAGCGGGATGAAAGCAGGTTGTTCTGATAACGACTTTCGCGAACTGATAAACAGATGGCTTTCCAAAAAGGCCGTAGCTAGTTTAGACAGTGATGACTGACGACTTAGGAGCCCGATACGCAGATGAATAAACGGCGGAAAGGCTGCTACCGGTAAATAATTGGCTGATAAAAGAGCCGCTCCGATTTAGGTTAATGGGCTAAAATAAACCGCTTCCGAAAAGTTGTTTCAGGTTGATCGGCTCGTTGTGCAGAATAAAAAAGTAGACCAATCCTGCCAGTACTAAATAACTAATTGCCAGCCATTTTTTCTTCTGGGCAAATTCAACAGGATGGTGATAGTAGTCGTAAATCATGGAGGCCGACAGGCCCATGACCATCAGAAAGAACGAGAACACCCCGAAATCTGTTCGGTAAATACGCACCGATTCCATGAACCGAGCGCCCGAAACAATGTAAAGTAGCCAGGCACCGAAGCCCGCCCGATACAGATACATACTCAACCGTCGGTCGTTTTTGAGGTCGAATAAGTCGTCGGTGAATTTTTCGGACATGATTTTTAGTTACTTTGAATAGGTGAAGCTACCTATTTTACTCGATAAACGCAAAAAAGACAATGCTTGATTCACAACCGGTTGACGTAGTGCCGGAATTTAATACCATGCAGGTCGAACTCGTTCGCGTCGACGATGCCTTTCATTTTGAAGCAGTTGGAACTTCGGGCGTGGCCCAGCATATCGATGCTGCAACCAACATTGGCGGTCATAATGCCGGAGCACGCCCAATGGAGATGCTGCTCATGGGCCTGGCAGGCTGTACGGCCATCGACATTATTCTGATCCTTCAGAAACAGAAGCAGACAATTGAGGATTTTCGTCTGAAAGTAGACGGCCTGCGAATCAAGGACGCTATGCCTGCGCCTTTCAAAAAAATTCACATTACGTATATCCTGAAAGGCCAGATCGACCCAGCTAAATTGCAGCGAGCCATCGACCTCTCGATGGACAAGTATTGCTCAGCAACAGCCCAGTTTCGTCCGTCCGCTGAGATTACCTATTCGTACGAGCTGGTATAGAATTTATAAGCCAACGGGGGCAGATTTAGACGTAATACGTTCTAAGTCTGCCCCCGTTGGTCTTTGGAAATACGTTTTGGCCCTGCTGCTACGTAAACGAACGATATCCGTAGCGACTTTTCAGGAATCTATCTAACTTGGTACTGAAATTTTAGATCCCTGTCGGGGCCAACCTCAATGTTTTTCCGGAAACCGAGCCATCAGCCTATCCATTTGCTACTGTGGTGTTTTGGGTTGATACTCGCAATTGCTTCGCCTGTTTCCGGCTGGGCGCAGAACCAAGAGGTCGATCTTCAGTTTGATCATTTATCGGCGAAAAATGGGTTGTCTCATAACTCCATTCTGTGCATTTGGCAGGATCGCGACGGGTTTCTGTGGCTAGGTACTGAAAGATGGACTGAATCGGTATGATGGTTACACCTTTACGGTCTACAAACCAAATCCGGATGATCCCGCAAATACGTTTGGCCATAACTGGGTGACGGGTATTTGCGAAGACCGAAAAGGGCGAATGTGGGTAACGACTCTGGGCGGAGGGCTGCATTTATTTGACCGACAGAGCGGGAAAGCGACCGCATACCGGATTGACCCGTCGCATATCTCCTTAAGAAATGCTATGCTGTCGGTTATTGAGGACGATCAGGGAATGCTCTGGATTGCTTCAAGAGAAGGCTTGAACCGGTTTGACCCGGATACCCGAAAATTTACCCTATTCGCCCCCCCAAGTTCAGCCAAGCCTGATATATACACCGTTCGGGAAGACAAACAAAAGCGATTGTGGGTTGGTGGTGCCGACGGTTTATACCAGTTTAATCGGAAAACGGCAACGTACCGCCGGTTTCAATTAAGTGCTGACCAGCAGGAAAATACGTCAGCTATATTCATTGTTTTTCCTGATCGGACCGGCACCATGTGGATAGCCTCGCAGGCCGGGCAGGTGTACCGATTAGACACCTCTGGAACACTCCGTAAAATTTATTCGTATAAGCCGAAAGTTCGGGAGAGCTACCGACTGCTGCCTCTTGGCGTAATCAGCGACGATAAGGCTGGAAACGTGTGGGGAGCGTTGCCGGGACTGACCGGATTGGTACATCTGAATCCAACAATGGGGCAGGTGAATCATATTGAAATCAAGCCTGGGCAAACGGGTGGGTTAAGCAGCAATACCATCTTTTCGCTGTACAGCGACCGGGAAGGGCTTTTGTGGGTGGGCACCGATAATGGACTTGATAAGCGGACTCCTCAACCCAAAAAATTTCGAACTTTTCAGTTGATTCCCAATGACAGACCGATTCGCCTGCCCAGCAACAGCATTCGGGCCTTGTGCCAGGATCGTTCGGGCGTAATCTGGCTGGGTAATGAACTAGGTGAATTATATGCGTTCCAGCCTCAAACGGGTCAGTATCGGTATTACCCACCCGATTCAGCAAATCCGAACCGGCTAGTTAGCGATGACGTAAGTGTGATCTACGAAGATCGTTCCGGGCAGTTGTGGATTAGTTCGGGGAATTACCTGCATCGCTTGGATCGAAAAACGGGCCAGTTTACCCGTTATCCTTGCAAAACTATTGTACGTAGCATTCGCGAAGATGCCGCCGGTAAGCTATGGATGGCTGGGCAAGGCTTGGCCTGTTTTGATAGGCATACGCATCAGTTTACGTATCATCGTCATGACCCTCAGAATTCGGGCAGTTTGGGTGATGATGCGCTGATTGTGGCACTACCAACCCGGGACGGAACCGTTTGGGCGGCTTCTACCCGGAAAGGACTCAGCCGATTGAATCCCAAAACAGGCCAGTTTACGCAGTATCAGCCCGACTATCAGCATCCGGCGGGGCACCTGACGGACAAAGACATTCGCTGCCTGTATGAAGATAGCCACGGACGTTTGTGGATTGGTACCAATCAGGGTGGACTGAATCTGTACGATGCAAAGACGAATATGTTTTCTGCGTTTACAACCGATAACGGGTTGCCCAACAACCACATCGTTGGAATTCTCGAAGATCGCGACGGCAATCTGTGGCTATCAACCAATCAGGGTATTTGTCGGTTTGATCCGGCTACTAAATCCTTTCGGAGCTATGATGTAAGCGACGGCTTGCAGGCGAATGAATTTTTTGAAGTATGCGCCAGCGGAATCGATGGGCAATTGCTGTTCGGCGGGCCTAATGGATTTAATATCTTTTCGCCAAACACCATTCATGATAACCCGCTGGTTCCTCCCGTCCGCATTACAAGCGTTCAGATTGGCAACAGGATCGACCAATTGCCCGAAGGCAGGCTGGAACTCTCGTACGAGGAAAACGATCTGTCGTTCGATTTTGTAGCGCTTAATTTTATCATGCCCGAGAAAAATCAGTATGCTTATCAACTCGTGGGCGTTGATAAAGACTGGATCTATAGCGGTACGCGTCGATACGTCAGCTACACAAATCTGGAGCCGGGCGAATACTGGTTTAAAGTGAAAGCGTCTAACAACGATGGCGTCTGGAACCCCAAAGGAACCCAGCTTCACATGCTGATACGTCCGCCGTTCTGGCAAACGTGGTGGTTCAGAAGTCTGGCCATGCTGGCTCTGCTCGCCCTGGTTTATGCCGGATTACAGTACCGAATTCGCCAGATCAAGCAGCAGGAAGAACGCAAAACGGCCTTCAACAAGCAGTTGGCAGCTATGGAAATGCAGGCCCTTCGGGCGCAGATGAACCCCCATTTCATTTTCAATAGCCTCAATTCGATCAATCGCTTCATTATGAAGCACGAGTCCGAAAAAGCGTCGGATTATCTAGCCAAATTTTCGAAGCTGATTCGGCTGATTCTACACCATTCAAATATGCCGGTCGTTACGTTGGAAAGCGAACTGGAAGCGCTTAAGCTGTACCTAACTCTGGAATCCCTTCGCTTCGATGGGCAGTTTACGTTTTCGATCCAGGTGGATAAGGAGCTTGAGCCTGCCTATACCGAGCTTCCACCCATGATTATTCAGCCTTATGTCGAGAATGCCATCTGGCACGGGTTAATGCACAAGGAAGCAGGGGGGCATTTGAGTCTGGACTGGCAACTGGAGAAAAACAGCCTGGTCTGTACGATAGAAGACAATGGGATTGGTAGAAAGAAGGCCGCTGAACTGAAAAGCAAATCCGCTACCCGAACGAAATCGTTAGGAATGCAGATTACGGCAGACCGCCTAAAGATCAGTCAGTTATTAGATGGTAAACAGCCGTCCGTAACCATTTACGATCTGGTGGATTCGTATGGTGAACCGGCGGGCACGCGCGTTGTGATGCGGATTCCGCTTGCCTGATTCGGGAACGTATCGGATGGTTGTCGAATTTTCGGATTATGATAAAAGCAATTATTATTGATGACGAGGCTCACTGCCGCGATACGCTTTCGATGCAACTGGCAAAATACTGCTCGAACGTTCAGGTGCTGGCGCAGTGCCGGTCGGCCGCAGAAGGGCTGAAAGCCATTGCCGAACATACGCCCGCCGTACTGTTTCTGGACGTAGAGATGCCTGTTATGAACGGTTTCGAAATGCTCGAACAACTGCCATCCGTACCGTTCGATATTATTTTCACAACGGGGTATGATTCATACGCCATCAAAGCCATTCGGTTCAGCGCCCTTGATTATCTGCTCAAACCCATCGATAAAGATGATCTGATTCAGGCTGTGGCGAAAGTTAACCGGCAGCCAGAACTTCAGATGAATCAGCAGATTCAGTTGCTCCTGCAGAAGCTGGACCATAAAGCACCGCTTCAGAAGATCGCCCTGCCCAGTTTACAAGGGTTTGAACTGGTACTGATCGACACGATCATCCGTTGTGAAGCCGACGACAATTACACGCGTGTGTACCTGAAAGACCGATCGCCCTTACTGGTTTCCCGGACACTAAAAGAAATCGAAGAACTCCTGGAAGACAATTCGTTTCTGCGGGTTCATCAGTCGCACCTGATTAATCTAAACGAAATCGTCCGTTACGTTCGGGGCGAAGGCGGCTACGTAGTAATGAGCGATAATTCGACCGTACACGTATCGCGCAGTCGGAAAGATGAACTCCTGAAAGTATTTCGGTAGCGCGTTACCAATACCATGTCTACCCGGTCATTTACTCACTCAAACAAGTCCGATACTCATTCGGTTTAGGAGTGTGTGCCGTTGTACCATAGCTTTCCTTCATCAAATCGAAACTAAGCCGGTTGTGACAAGTCAGGGTGTTGACGCTCAACTGAACGATATACTGGAGTTTGTGGAAATTAATAAGAGTTAATTAGAATAGATAATTCATAAAGCAGACTTCAGCCTTGTAAGTCTGCTTTTTCTTGTAAAACCCCTCTATGATAATTCTGACCCCGCTTTTTACGGAAGGCGGGGTTTATTTTTACCAAAGAGTTGATTTGCCCATTCCGACTTCCGACTTTTGTTTATGCAACAATATCACGACTTACTCCGCCACATTCTCCAGAACGGCGCTCGCAAAACCGACCGTACCGGTACAGGAACCATCAGCGTATTTGGGTACCAGATGCGTTTCAACCTTGAAGACGGATTTCCACTGCTAACGACCAAAAAAGTACATACGAAGTCGATTATCCACGAACTTCTGTGGTTCATTCAGGGCGATACCAATATTAAGTACCTGAAAGATAATGGCGTTTCGATCTGGGATGAATGGGCCGACGAAAACGGCGATCTGGGGCCGGTATATGGCAAACAGTGGCGTAGCTGGGCTGCTCCGGATGGACGCGTGATCGATCAGCTAAGCGACGTACTGCGCCAGCTTAAAAACTCGCCTGATTCGCGCCGGATGATCATTTCGGCCTGGAATCCGGCCGATGTGCCGAGTATGGCCTTACCGCCCTGCCATCTACTCATGCAGTTTTACGTTGCTGATGGCAAGCTTTCCTGTCAGCTCTACCAACGTAGCGCCGACGTATTTCTGGGCGTACCGTTCAACATTGCCAGTTATGCTTTGCTGACGATGATGATTGCGCAGGAGTGCGGCTATACGGCTCACGAGTTTATCTGGACGGGGGGCGACACGCACCTGTATCTGAATCACCTGGAGCAGGTTGAAACCCAGCTCTCCCGCGAACCGCGCCCGCTGCCAACCATGCGTCTGAACCCAGCCGTGAAGTCAGTTTTTGATTTTACGTACGAGGATTTTACGCTCGAAAACTATAATCCATATCCGGCTATTAAAGCCCCCGTAGCGGTGTAAAGGATGGAGTATTATAACCAGGTTTTCGATCAGACCACGCCCCGGATCGATCGATGGACAGAGCAGGAATTTGAGCAATGTACCTTTCGCAAACTTGACCTGTCTAAAGTCGAACTGACGAACTCAAACTTTGTCAATTGCCGCTTCGACGACTGCAACCTGACGAACGTAGTGGTGAAAAATACGAAGCTCTACGATGTCAGTTTTGCTGGTTGCAAATTGGCCCATGTCGATTTCGGTACGTGCAATCCGTTTGGGTTTCACGTTACGTTTCAGGAATGCCAGCTCGATTACTCGGTTTTCCTGAACCGAAAGCTCAAGAAGGCGCATTTTACCGACTGCTCGCTGAAAGAAGTACACTTCCTGCAGTGTGACCTGACGGGTACCAGTTTCAACCATTGCAACCTGGAACTGGCCCGCTTTGACAACAATAACCTGACGCAGGTGGATTTCTCAACTTCGTACAATCTGGAGTTGAACCCGGACGAAAACAAACTAAAAAAAGCCCGTTTCTCGCTGCATAACCTACCGGGTCTTCTGACCAGATACGACCTTGTCATCAGCAAGTGAAAATGAATGATAAATGATGAATGATGAATCATGCAACTGCTGAGCACATTTATAATTTATCATTCATAATTCACCATTCATCATTGTTTAACCAGTCGCTGGTATTCTTCTTCAATCATGGAGCGTTCACTACGTTGTTGATAGGCATGGAAATAGTGCGACGCCAGTCCAATGCCCCACCCAATCATCGGGAAAATCGGCCAGGGGAATATAAAACTGAACCGGGTAAACGAATGAATGGCCAGGCTGCTGAAAGCCCAGATGAGCCATAAACCGGCATTGACAATTAAGTAGGTACGCAGATGTATCCGGAAGCCGACGCGGGCTTTGGCACGGTTCCACAAATAAGGGTCATGGGCGGAGGTATGTTGGGTCGGTTCCATAGAACATTGATATGCGTTTGCGGTTGAATCAGGTAAATGTTTGTGTTGATGTTGTAAAGGTATATTGACCACGTAGCGACCTCATCTGAAATCTGACCGATTGCCTAACTTGCAGCGTAAATTACCGTTTTGACATGACCAACTCCGAAATCGTTGACCTGCTCGAACTCACTGGCCGGTTGATGGAACTCCACGACCGCGACCAGTTTAAGATCCGCTCTTTCCAGACGGCAGCCTTTAACCTCGATAAATCCACCGCCGATCTGGCGAACCTTCCGGTTGAAGAACTGGTCAAATTACAGGGCGTTGGTAAGTCAGTAGCACAGAAAATTCGGGAGATTGCCGAGACCGGCCGACTCACCGACCTTGACGACCTGCTGGCGCAAACACCTGAAGGGGTGCTGGATATGTTTCGGATCAAAGGCCTGGGTGTAAAGAAGGTACGCACGCTCTGGCGCGAACTGGGAATTGACAACCTCAGCGATTTACAGCGGGCGGGCGAAAACGGTGAGATCGCCAAAATCAAAGGCTTTGGTGCCAGTACGCAGGAAAAGATACTGGCCGCGCTCGAGTTTCTGCAGGAGCAGCAGGGGAAAGTCAGGATGGACAAAGCAGCCCTGATGGCGAATCTGTTGCATGACGAGTTGGCCAAACACTTCGACCGGGTTGAGATTAGCGGACAGGTGCGCCGGAAAGCGCAGGAAGTTGATTTGGTTCAACTGCTTGTGCAGACCAGCGATCCGGTTTCGGCCATGTTGACGATCAATCAACTGCCCAATCTGGAACAAAACGAACAGGAATCCTCACCCTTTGTGTGGCGTGGAAAGCTTGACGGCTTCGACGTAACCGTAGAACTGGTACTGTATCCGGCTGAACAGCTCGATCGCCAACTGTTCATTCTGTCGGCTGGCGAACCCCATTTACAGCAGGTAGGCGCAGGCGGTATAACCTTGTTGCAATCGGCATACACCGCTGCCAACGTAACAGAAACGGGCATCTATGAGCAGATTGGTTTGCCCTATATCGTGCCCGAAATGCGCGAAGATGAGTTTGCCTTTCGCTGGGCCAGCCGCCATCAGAACGATGAACTCGTTACGTGGGACGACCTGCGTGGAACCCTTCATAATCACAGTACCTGGTCGGATGGAAAACAGTCTATTGCCGACATGGCTGCTTATTGCCGCAAACTTGGTCTGACGTACTTTGGCATTGCCGATCACTCCAAAACGGCCAGCTATGCAAATGGCCTCGATATGGATCGCGTGCGTCAGCAACAGGCTGAAGTTGATCAGCTGAACAACAGTTTTGGGAAAGACTTCCGCATCTTCAAGGGAATCGAATCCGATATTCTGGGCGACGGTTCGCTGGATTATGACGACGCTACGTTAGCTACGTTCGATTACGTTGTGGCCTCAGTTCACCAAACCCTGACCATGACGCTCGAAAAAGCGACGACACGATTGCTGCGAGCTATCGAAAATCCATACACCACCATTTTAGGCCATCCAACCGGCCGTTTATTACTCGCCCGCGAAGGATACCCAATTGATCACCGGGCCATCATCGACGCCTGTGCTGAACACAACGTAGTGATCGAAATAAATGCCAGTCCCTACCGGCTCGATATTGACTGGCGCTGGATCGATTATGCTATGCAGCAGGGAGTCATGCTAAGTATTAATCCCGATGCCCACGATCTGGCTGGTTTGCTGGATATGCAGTATGGCGTAGCGGTTGGCCGCAAGGGCGGTTTAACCAAAGCCATGACGTTTAATGCCCTAACATTACAGGAAATGACCGAATACCTGCAACGGCGTAGAGAGCAGATACGTAAATAGGATAAATAGCAGGATTAATTGTTGTTTAATGCGGCCCGGGGATAGGTAAATCCAACAGTATGGCACTTTATAGCAATAGAGAATACGTATGCACTGATTTTCTGGCATTCTTCCGCGCTTCCTAAACCCGACTCTATGCGGTTTCTATACACACTGTTGTTTTTGCTATGTTTGCTCAACGAGATAAAGGCTCAATCAAAAGCGGGACCCGGCTCCAAAACTCCGTCGGCTACTTTTTCGGCAACAGGCTACGTCCGGGATGCTAAAACGGGTAAACCAATTCAGGGGGTAAACATTGTTGTGCTGGACGTATCGAAAGGATATGTGACAGCGAAAGACGGATTCTATATTGTACAGCTTCCGCCGGGAAACTATATTTTCCGATTTTCACATATTGGTTACCGGGCTAAGCAGGATACGATTACGTTACAAAAGACGCTCTTCCGCGAGATGACTCTGGAAGATGACTCGAAAGATCTGGAGGAGGTTGTTGTAACCAGCGAAGCGCCTGACCGGAATGTGCGTAAAGTTGAAATTGGTGTATCACAGCTGACGATACGTAGTATCCGGCGTATTCCGCCGTTGATGGGAGAGGTTGATATTGTGCGAAGCTTACTGCTGCTGCCGGGCGTAACAACCGTGGGAGAAGGAGCGCCTGGATTCAACGTGCGGGGCGGAAGCGCCGATCAGAATCTGATCCTGTTCGATGATGCGCCCGTGTTCAATTCGAGTCACCTGATGGGATTTTTCTCCGTCTTCAACCCCGACGTGGTGCGCGACGTAACACTCAATAGGGGGGGCGTTGCGGCTGCTTTTGGTGGCCGGGCTTCGTCGGTGCTGGACGTAAAGATCAAAGAGCCCGATGCTGAAAAGTGGGGCGTCAATGGCGGTATCGGTATTATCTCAAGCCGCCTGGGTGTTGAGGGGCCGCTTATCAAAAATAAACTTTCCTTTCTGGCCGCTGTCCGGGCGTCGTTCAATGATTTCCTGTTCAAACTGGCTCCGCCAAACCTGCGGGGAACAACGGCCAATTTTTACGACATCACCACCAAATTCAAGTACCAGCCGAGCGAAAAACATACCGTTACGTTTACGGGCTATGTCAGTACGGATGTTTTCAAACTGGCATCCGATTCCTTGTCGGGGCAGGAGATCAATGCCTCGTCGACGAAGTTCAATTACCAGACCATGATGGGGTCGCTGCACTGGAATTACTTTATCAATAAGCAGTTGAATCTATCGACGGCGGCTATTCTGAGCCGGTATCAGGCAGATCTGTCATCGGCCGATTCCTCTAATGCGTTTCAGCTTAAATCGGGGGTCTGGCACCGGCAGCTCAAAACCGATCTGACATATACGCCCAACGAAACCCATCAGTGGCAGGCCGGACTTAGCGCGATTGACTATTCGATTCAGCCAAACACCCGAGTTCCCGGCCCGTTTTCGAACGTACTGCCGATAGATATTGCTCGCGAACGCGCCTACGAACTAGCGGCCTATCTCCAGGACGAATGGAAACTGAACGCTGATATTTCGCTGATCGCCGGACTACGTTATTCGGCATTGCTGAATCGGGGACCGGCATCGGTGCGAACGTATCAGGAAAACGGCCCGCTTCAGGATGAAACCGTTACGTCGACACAAAGCTACGGAGCAGGCAAAATTTATCATTCGACAGGAGGGCTGGAGCCTCGGCTGGCAGTACGCTGGTCACTAGGCGAGGGCAAAGCCGTCAAAGCCGGTTATAGCCGTCTGCGTCAATATATCCAGCAGGTGACCAACACCACGGCGGCTCTGCCGACATCGCGCTGGCACTTGAGCGATACGTACACGAAACCCGTCATTGCCGATCAGTGGTCGCTGGGCTACTTCCGCAATACAGCCGATAACGCCATCGAAGTGTCGGGGGAAGTGTACTACAAAACGCTGACCAACGCTATCGATTACCGGGATGGGGCCGAGTTGCAGCTGGCCCAGGCCGTTGAAACGCAGATTGTACAGGGAAGTGGGCAGGCCTACGGCTTTGAGGGATTGCTACGTAAGAACAAAGGACGGTGGACGGGCTTCATGAGCTATACCTACGCCCGTACGTTTCTGACCATGAATAGTCCCTACGCCAATGAGCGCGTAAACAGCGGCAGTCCGTACCCTGCCAACTATGATAAACCGCATACCCTCAACGCACTGGCTACCCATCGACCAACGGCCTGGTTCAGTATGTCGCTGAATTTTACCTTCAGTACAGGACGGCCAACCACACAACCGGCCGCCATTGCCCGTGTAGCGGGGGTGCTGGTACCCATCTACCTCGACCGCAATCAGCAGCGGGTTCCGGCCTACCATCGACTCGATTTTTCGATGACGTTTGAACAGAATCCGGCGAAGAAAAAGCGAAACCAGAGTAGCTGGGTGTTCTCGGTCTACAACGTATATGCCCATAAAAATGCGTACTCCGTCTTTTACAAGTTAAGTCCGGCGTCGGCTGCCGATGCCTATAAGCTATCGATATTCGGAACGGCTTTCCCATCGCTGACGTATAATTTCAAATTCTGATGAAAGAGAAGCTTCTAACATATACGCAGCTGATTTTATACGTATTCCTGGTGATATCATGTGTGACGGAGTTTCAGCCCGATCCGGTGAGCGTACCGCCTTCATTGATTATTGAGGGAGAAGTTACCGATCAGCCCGGCCCGTACATGGTGAAGCTGACCCGCACGGCCGATTACTCGTACAAAAGCCTCAACCTGCTCGAAACGGGCGCTGCCGTGACCATCTCGGACAATCAGGGAAATCAGGAAACCTTGACCGAGCTGCCATCGGGGGGGACGTATCAAACGCGGGCAAACGGTATACGGGGGGTAGTGGGTCGTTCGTATAAAGTGACCATAAAAACAAAAGATGGGAAACAGTACGAGTCGGACTTGGAAAAACTATCGACCGCACCACCCATTCAAAAGTTATATTACGAATATACGGTTGAACCAACGGGTGTTAACCTTGCCAAACGCCAGGGCTGGAACGTATATCTGGACACGAAAGACCCGGAAACAACGGGTAATTTTTATCGGTGGACCTGGACGCATTTTGAACCCATCAGTGTGTGTTATAAACGGGAAATACCGGGCCGTAACGTGCTGACGGGATTGGACTGCTGCTCGCCCTGCTGGGACATTAACCGTTGCTATACCTGTATTGATATCAGCTCCGACGTAAACATCAACGGGCAAGCCATCAGTCGGCAGTTTATTATGCGTGTGCCTTTCAAATCAACAAGTCGGTATTACCTCGAAGTGCAGCAACAGGCCATCAGCAAAGGAGCCTATGAATTCTGGAAGAGCGTAAAAGGATTGGTCAACAATACGGGTGGCTTGTTTGATGCGGCTCCGGCCGCAGTGCAGGGTAATGTACATTGTGTGAATGACCCAACCGCAGTGGCTTATGGATTCTTCGGGGCAACGGGTCTTTCTGAACAGTATATCTATGTCGACCGGAGTGGTGGGCAGGAACCTGCCGACTTTGATCCGCCCATAGAAGTACCTCAGCCTTCGGCCTGTGTTGCCTGCGAAAACAGCCTGTATCGTACGCCTAATAAACCACGCTGGTGGACTTATTAAATAGTTTGCTGACTTTCTGTAAATGCAATAGCTTTGCAAAAATGTCTGCGTTATGGCTCGTTCGATAAAGGTATTGATTCTGCAGTTTGCGTCTATCGGCGAGGTCGTTCTGACAACGCCTGTCGTGCGTTGTTTGAAGAAGCAGCTCCCAAAAGCTGAGGTGCATTTTTGTACGAAACCAGCCTACCAGCCAATCATTACGTTCAATCCGTATATCGCGAAAACGCATTACCTCGACGGTAGTGTTTACGCACTTATTCAACAACTGCGTCCCGAGAAATTTGACTACGTTATTGACCTGCAAAATACGTTTACAACAGCGCTGATTAAGCTGGCGCTGGGTACAAAGTCGTATAGTGTGCCGAAACAGTCAGTACGTCAGTGGCTTTATATTCGCTGGCAGGTGAATGCATTGCCTGACCAGCATATTGTTGATCGATACATGGCCGCTGTGCAGCCACTCGGCGTTGAGAACGATGGTCGCGGGCTGGACTATTTCATTCCCTACAAAGACGAAGTCGAGACGGACTGGCTTCCGGCCACTCACCAGCATGATTTCGTGGCGTATGCCATTGGTGGGCAGAGCCTGACCCGTCGGCTACCCGTTCAGCGAATGATCGAGCTTTGTCGTAAAATAAACTATCCCATTGTGCTGCTTGGGGATAAAGCCGACCGGAAGGCGGGCGAAGAGATTGTGCGGGCTATCGGCGAACGTCAGATTTTTAACGGCTGTGGGCACTTTAACCTCAACCAGTCTGCCTCGCTGCTGCGACGGGCTCGGGTTGTGTTTAGTCACGATACGGGATTGATGCACGTAGCGGCAGCCTTCCGCAAAAAAATATATTCTATCTGGGGTAGCACGACGCCCCAATTCGGTTTTTATCCGTACAAAACGCCCTACGTCCGGATCGAAACGGCGGGGTTGAACTGCCGTCCCTGCTCGGCTTCGGGACCGGAAAACTGCCCCATGAAACACTTCAAATGCATGAACAACCTCCCGTTCGACTTTGAGGTAAAAGAGTTACGGCAACAGAAAAAGAATTTTGAGTAAAGAAAGACTTGTTTGAGCGTTACGTAGCAGGCCCAAAAAGCGCTTGTGTGCTAACGTTCAGGAGACAGGCCGCTTTCAGGTTGGTGCGATTTTGGTTTATTTCTTACCAAATTCCACTTTATCCATGTGTTTATCAACCGAAATTTCTTTACCCTGTTTGTCGGTGAATTTTATTTTAAAAAACTTCCCGTATTGTTTTGTTATTTCTCCTTCAAATATTTCGCCATGGTATTCAAATAGTACTTTTCTACCGACAGGATTTTTATTATCGGGTTCAGGAGGTGCGCCATAATATTTTCGAGCTAAATCACCAGTATAAGGCATATTTTTCAAAACGTCTTTAAATGGATACCGATAGGCAATGCCATAGGCTTTACCATTCGCAAATCTCGGTTTACCAGGCTCAACTTTATCTTTTCCGTTTGCGCTCTGGGCCATGAGAATAATATGGGCACCCATAATGGCCGCTTCCCGTTGAAGTTTTTCACTGGCTTCTGCATCCAATCCAGTTGCGGAAATAGGATTACCTGCTTTACCGATTTTAGTCATGACTTCCCCTGTCCTGGTCAATCCAACAACATCCTCAGGAATGGCCGTGAATACAACGTTTCTCCATCCATCAATCCCGGTTATATTGACAAAGTCAGTTATGTTTTCGAAGCGGCCAGAAGAATACGCAATGTAGCTTATTAATGATTTCGGTGAACTTGTATAGCTGGTTTCGCCAGGGTAAGTATACTCAATAGTATAAGGCTTATTGGCGATCACCTTTACCACTAATTTCTCCCCAGAATGCATACGAATTGTATCCTGGGCATTGGCCGAAATCAAACGGAAACTAAATAGAAGGATAAAGAGCAATTCATGTTTCATAATACGTGGAGGTGTTACGTTATGGATTCGTGAATGAGCTTTTACTAATCGTATCTGTTTGTCGGTATGGCAAAATACAAACAATCAGATTACGAAGTACTCCTCCGTTGCTGTATTGAACTGGATTCAGGGGCTTGAAAGCAAGGATTTATTGCTCGAGCATTAGGTTGCTTCATCGGTCCGACGAAACAAGGCTGGGTGAGTCAGAACCTCAGCAAATACCGTAATTAAGGAGTGATTACCTTGTAATAGCGACAGGTAAATGCTCAAGAATAAATAAGTTAGAGTAGGCTTTAGTTTATGCGCCCACTGTCAGCTCTTATTGTCGTTACGTAGCAGTTACTTAAGGAGTCAGCGGCTAAGCATCTTCTGCACGCTCTCCGCCACCCTTTCCACCGAAATATCGTTCAGGCAGGCCAGGTCGCCCCGCCAGCAGGGTTTGTTGCCAAAAACAGAACAGGGGCGGCAGGTTAGTACGTCAGTAGAAATTTGCAGAATGGCCTCCTCGCCCTGCCCCCAGGGACCGAAACCCGCGTCGGGATGCGTAGCGCCCCACACCGATAGCACCGGAACGCCACTGAGAGCCGCCAGATGCATGTTTCCTGAGTCCATGCAGAGCATACCGTTTAACCGGCTGATGAGGGCCAGCTCAGTTGCCAGTGAGAGTTTGCCTGCCACCAGAATCACTTGCGGAAACCGCTGGCGTAACGTGTCAAGTAGGGCAATTTCCGAAGCTCCGCCACCAAACAGAAAAATGGTCAGCGGTTGTTGAGCATACAATTGTTCCAGCAAGGGCGCAAACCGTTCGAAGGGCCACATTTTTTGCGCATGCTGGGCAAATGGCGCAATACCGAGCCAGGGCGTATCGGATGGAATGGATTGACGGGAGAGGAAATCAGCCAGGTCGTCATTGGACGACTCAGCCGTTGGAAACTGAAACGGTCGAGTAGGTTCTAGAGCATAACCAGCCCAGTCGAACGTATAGGCGTACCGTTCCACGCTATGCGGCAGCCGCCGACGAACCTTATTTTCTTTACGGGTTAGTGCTTTCTTCTCAGCCCGGCCTTTATCCATCGTAACAGAGGGAACACCTACCAGCCGGAACAACGCTTTTAAAACAGCGGACCGGAGGTTCTGATGAGCATCGACAAGTATCGAATACGTACCCAGGCTCCGTAGCTCGTTGAAAAGCTTGACCAGCCCATTGAAACCTTTGTGCCGACCGTCAAAATCGGCGCCGACTACGCGGACGTTGGGGAAATTCTCGAAGAAAACGGCAAACTTCTGACGGGTTACCAGCGTAATCCGTACGTCTGGGTAACGTACGGTAAAGGCCTGTACTACAGGTGCCAGCAACGCTACGTCGCCCATAGCCGAAAAACGGAGAAGAATCAACTGCTTCATCATAAAGTCAGGGTCGGTCAGGGGTGGTCATTGGCACGTAGTTGCCAGGAAGAATTATTGATAAGTCCTGATAATTGTTCGACCCTGCCTGACTATTCCGGATTGTTGTAAAGAATCGGATTGAGTGTCGGGTCATTGTACATCTTCATCTGCCGGTACACTTTCATATACCGGTCACCGTTCTGAATATCTTCGAGCAGTTCATTGAAGCAGCGAACCAGGTCCGCTTCCTGTTCTATGAGCACGGCTAGTTTTTGCTGCGCTTTCTCCCGATGGTCTTCCGATACGTCCGGGCGGTCAACCTGTTCGCGGAAGTGGTAGAGTTTTAACTGCAAAATCGACATGCGGTCGAGGAGCCAGGCGGGGGTTTCGGAATTCATCCGTGCGCCCGGCTTCCGGTCAATGTCTCGAAACAGATCTGAAAACCAGCTATCGATCAATTCCACCGTATCGGTCCGGTCCTGATTCGACTGATCGATCCGGCGCTTAACGGCGACTAATTCATCGGGCCGTATCGTCGGACTGCGGATAATATCTTCGAGGTGCCACTGGACTGTATCAATCCAGTTTTTCTGGTACAGCAGAAACCCGATTTCAGTAGGCGCATAAGGGTTGTGGATAGGCGTATCAACGTGGTCGGACAGGTGATAATCCAGGATACTCTGACGGAAGATGTCGTTGGCAAACGTAGCGTTCATAAGCAATAAGTCAGCTGCAAAGATACGCTTTTTCGTGGGCGCTGGGCTGGGGTCAGGTACGAGGTATTTGGAAAGCTGGCTGGCAAAAGTCCAATTTTTTTCGTATAATGCGATTTATGCATTCACGATAACCGACGTTCTATGGAATTATACTATTCATTTTCAGTACTCATTGTTCTGACCGCTATATTCTCTTACATAAACGAGCGCTTTCTGAAATTGCCGTCTACCGTTGGCATTATGCTGATAGCTATGCTGGTTTCTATCGCACTGGTTATCACCGGAAATATGTTTCCAAATCTGTTCGATAGCTTCTCCCGTTTTATCGCCAATCTGGACTTTACCCAGATACTGATGGGCGCCATGCTCAACTTCCTGCTGTTTGCGGGGGCTATTCATGTGCACCTAAAGGATTTGCGGGAACAGCGGGCGCCCATCATTGTTTTTTCCACAATCAGCGTAGTCATGTCGACCGTGATCGTTGGTTTTATCATATACTTTTTGCTGCCTCTTTTTCGATTCAATGTCCCGTTGATTCAGTGTCTGGTTTTTGGCGCATTAATTTCTCCAACTGATCCAATTGCGGTGCTGGGAATTCTGAAAAAAGCGGGCGTACGAAAATCATTGGAGACAAAGGTGGCAGGCGAATCGCTGTTCAACGACGGTGTGGCCGTTGTGGTGTTTGTGGTCTTACTGGAGCTGGCTAAAGGATCGGAGATCGACGTATCGTTCGGTACTATTTCCTGGCTGCTTATAAAAGAAGCCGTCGGGGGCTTCGGGATGGGCTTGCTTATTGGATTTATCGGCTCGCGGGCCATACAGCGACTGGATAACGCCAACGTATCGGCACTCATAACACTGGCCATCGTTATGGGTGGGTATTTAATCGCGCGGGCCATGCATATTTCGGGACCTTTAACGATGGTGGCGGCCGGACTGGTCGTCGGGAATTTTGGGAAGACAGCCCATATTTCGGAAACAACCCGCGACTACCTAAATAAATTTTGGGAGTTGATTGACGAGATCATGAACGCTATTCTGTTCCTCATTATCGGGTTCGAGCTGTTGTTGATTCCTCATATAATGAACTACTGGCTGATTGGCCTGATCAGCATTGGCGTGGTGCTGTTTGCCCGGTTCATTTCGATTTGGGTACCGACGTTGATCATCCCATTCAAAACAAAGTTCAATCGCCGGACCATTACCATTCTGGTATGGGGCGGTTTGCGGGGTGGCGTATCGGTTGCGCTGGCGCTTTCCATTGATGAAGAGCTTAACAAAAACCTGTTTCTGGCCATGACCTATTTCATTGTGGTGTTCTCCATTCTGGTGCAGGGGCTGACGGTCGGTAAGCTCACCCAACCCAAAAAATCGGAAGAACTGGTTGCGGATTTGGATGATTAATAACGTATTGAATCCGCTCAATCAGGCAGCCGTAAAACAGTCATTAAGAAAGGTCTTTCGGTCAGTCAGCACGGCAAACGTATAGGGTAATCGGGCAAACCTGTGATTTTTTCTGAAAAGAGTAACGTATTCCCGTTGTATCGCCGTTTGTATGGAGTTATTCCAAAATATAATATGGAGATCTGGCCAAAAATTGTTATTTTAGCAATTAGAATTGCAGGGGGTTTAACAAGCGAATAGACCCACTGCAATTTGCCTATCGATATAAGCAAATCCATTCAATGATCACGGCAGTTGGGGAATTCTTCGAGCAGAAGAATTCTGTTAGTACGTTAGAAATTCGTCATACAGACTATTTGTTAGAACAGGCCGAAGCGGCCAATGAAGCCTTTGATGAGGCTGTTAAACAGTTATTGCGCGACTGGATTGAACAGGGAACCGTTTCGACGAAAATCCTGGAAGATACCGCCAATGCTGAAGAATTTATTGAGCGTGGTGCTCTGCGTAGTTTCTTCAAACACCGCCCCGATGCGTTCGAGCGTCTTCTCGAACAGGAGGCTATAGCCCGACATCTGCTCCGGCCCATCGACGAAGTTTATTTTCAGGGCGATGCCTATGAACCATTGCTGGCCAAGTTCGAAAAACGCATCTATAATATAGCAGCTCAGCGCGAAAACCTGGAAGTTCCATTTCGCTACAGCCCGCTTAGCCGGCAGGGCGACCATGGCGATACGCTTCAGCTAACCGAGTCCACGGCAGGCGAAGATATTGGCGTTTATTTTGGTACCCGTCGTACGGATAGCACGGCCTTGTCTATTCTGGCGCAGCAACTACGTTGGGAAACAATGGGTCCTTCAGAACTGCCAATTCATGTGGTTACCGAAGGCTATATGAGCGATTCGCTCCAGCGGGTTAAAACCATCACCGAACAGTTGCAGAAGCAGGGTGCTACTGAACCCCATTGTTTTGTTATCCAGCGACGCCATGCCGCCGATGATCGACACCTGGGCGCTGCCCTGTTGATTATGAATCCCTTGCAACCGGCTCTGCCGCAACGGATAATTTTCTGCGATACGTTACGTCCGGGTCAGCAGCCGCCCTGGTGGGACAAGTTTAAGGCCAAAATAGACGCCGTTTTCCCCCAGCCGGCTGACGAGGCTCCCGCTTCAGATCGTCTGGAGGATGGGGGTGTAAAGCTTCAGCGGCTGCACGATGGTGTGCCTGTTCGGCATCAGGATATTGACTGCGCTTTTTATACGGCGTCGATGGGGCGGGCGCTGATCCAGCTGGCGAAATCCAATGCTGATTTACTCCTGAATGGCTCCATTGAATTGATTGTAAGCCAAATGACGGAGCGTATGCCGGAATATTATGAACAGCCTAACCTGCCTAAAGAACCCGTTCTGGTGCGGCAAGTAAACGTAATACGTCGATGGAATACGGGCTGGCAGGCGCTGAAAAACATGATGCAGAACCGACTGACGGATTTGGCGGCTCAGCTGTATCCGCCCACCAGCCAACCATTCGAGTATTCTTAATTGCGCTGTTTATCCAGATAAGCCTATTAAGGCTCGTATTGCTAAATCGTAATTTACCCCCAATCCCTGAAGGGGGCTTCCTCCGGCGTCAGCTAAGCCCCCTCAGGGGGTTGGGGAAGGCAATCAATAACTCCCTCTTGTTGACCAGAGTTGAAAAGCTTCCCCAGCGTTGAATTCCGACCGGTCAGCCGGTAGTTCCATAAACGCATCGGCGTTCAGCAGATTAGCAAAATCAGCCGACCCCGAGCCCGGTAAGGGATGGGCCAGCGTTCGACCATCCGCTTCGGAGATGAGCCGAACCGGCAGGAAATACGTAATAGCGGGCTTGAACATAACGGGTTTCGCTAATTGAGCATATAGGGTCGGGGCCGGTGTCAATCCCATAGATGCCCGCAGATAAGGCAATACGTAGCGGTACGCACACAACACCGTTGAGACCGGATTACCTGGCAGGGCGAACACAGCCCGGTTCGGGCCAGCCTGCGCAGACGTAGTACCAAACCATATGGGCTTACCGGGTCGCTGATCGATTTTGTGGAAATGCTTCTGAACGCCCAACTGCGCCAGTACATCGGGCACAAAATCGGCTTTCCCGGCCGAGACGCCCCCGCTTAAAATCACTACGTCATTTTCTGAAAGCAGCGTAGCCAACCGATCATTCAGAATAGTTTCGTCATCGACAATGTGATGCAGCGTAGCTGTAATGCCGAGCGATTTCAAAGCCGCCCGGAGCATGTACGTATTGGATCGCCGAATCTGGTAGGGCAGGGGCGTCTCGCCAATATCAACCAGCTCGTCGCCTGTGGAAATGAGCGCTACCCGAGGCAACACCGTTACGTTCAGGCTGGTTTGTCCAACGGAAGCCGCAACGGCAAGTTCGGATGGTCCGAGCCGTGTACCGATGGGTAGTAATTCATCGCCTGCACGCCGGTCTGTAGCGCGTGGGTGCAGGTTTTGTCCCTGTTCCAGGTCGTCAATGGTAATTGTCGCCTGGCCGTCGGCAAGCTGAATATCCTCGTAACGGACAATCGTATCGGCACCCGCAGGCAACATGGCTCCCGTCATAGCTTCCAGACACGTATTGGCATCCCCTAAAGTCAGCTGAGGTTGACCGGCAAACTGGATGCCAGTTATCGGAAACGTACGCTGTCCAGCTTCATAATCAGCGAATCGAATCGCAATGCCATCCATAGCAATACGGTCGAACGGGGGAAAATCGCGGTCGGCATAAACGGCTTCGCGGAGCACACGGCCATCCGCATTGACGAGCGAAACCGTTTCGACGGGTAGCGTGAGCAGGTGTTGTTGAGTAAGGGCAAAAGCTTCTGAAACGGAAAGCATGCGGATGATGATGAATAATGAATGAAGAATGATGAATTTTGACGTACCGAATGCAATCTATCATTCTTCATTCATTATTCATCATTCTGAAAAATGGACTCTTTCTCTCATCTCAACGCAGACGGCAATCCGGCCATGGTCGACGTTGGCGCTAAAGCTATTTCGCGTCGGACGGCCCGTGCCCAAAGTACCGTAGTGCTTGGTCCGGAAATTATGCAGCATCTGGTTGGTACCGACATTGCCACGAAAAAAGGACCCGTATTTCAGACCGCAATTATTGCCGGAACGATGGCGGCCAAACGTACCGACGAGCTGATTCCGCTCTGCCATTCACTGGGTCTGGATAACTGTCAGATAACCATCACCACTGAAGGTACCGATGCGATAATCGATTGTCTGAGTCTCAACGGAAGGCAAAACCGGCGTCGAAATGGAAGCTTTGGTAGGGGCGTCGGTCGCGGCTTTGACTATCTACGATATGTGCAAAGCCTTATCGCATGATATCATCATTAAGGAAACGAAGCTCATGGAAAAAACGGGGGGTAAACGGGATTTTCGTCGTGGCTAAACTGAACGGACTGGTGTTGACGGGCGGACGTAGCACACGCATGGGGCAGGATAAATCGCAACTGGTTTATCACGAAAAACCGCAGCGCGAACATCTAACCGATTTGCTGAAACCGTATTGCAGCGTTGTTTTCTGGTCGGTAAACGTAGCGCAGGCCGCTGAACTGACCGGCTCTGAGCAACTTCGTATTGTCGATGCGTTTGATTTGCCGGGACCACTGAACGGAATTTTGTCGGCCTCTAGGTATGATTCGGAAGCCGCCTGGCTGGTTGTTGCCTGTGATATGCCCCTGCTAACGATTCAGTCGCTCGACGCACTCGTGAAAGGACGTAACGCGGCCAAAATGGCGACCGTATTTTATGATTCCGACGGTCGGTTGCCCGAGCCCCTGCTGGGTATTTATGAACCCGCCTTTGGGCCGGTTATTCAACAGGCAGTAGCTAGTGGCGCTTATTCGCCCCGCGAGCTTTTGCAACAGAATGATATCCAATTGCTAACTGTGCCGGATGTTCGTGAACTCACGAATATAAACGATCCATCGGCTAGGGAGAAACTGGGTTTATGAACATCAGGCCGTTATCGGGGTTCATAAACCAAACAAATCCCTATGCATCCCTTACGTCATTTATTGCTGGCTGTCGGCCCTTTTCTTCTCGGGAGTGGAGTATCGGCCCAACGCGTGACCGATTCACCTGAACTACGTACGTTCAGCGAGCAGCGCATCAGGCATCAGAAGACGCTGGGTCTGACACTTGGTACGTTTGCGCTGGCGAACATTGCCGTCGGTGCTGTAGCTGCTGGTCAGACATCCGGCGAAACGAAGTATTTCCATAAGATGAATAGCTACTGGAATCTGGTCAATCTGGGTATTGCAGGAGCCGGGCTGCTCGGTTCGCGCAAACGCACAACGGATTCAGAGACTTTAGCCGATGCTGTTCGGAAGCATGAGAACATGAAACAGATTCTGCTGATTAATGCGGGGCTGGATGTGGCCTACGTAGTGGGCGGAGCGTACCTGCGCGAACGGGCCGAATCTCATCCTGACAAAGCCGATCAGTTACGTGGGTATGGAAAATCCATTATGGCACAGGGAGGATTTTTGCTGGCGTTCGATCTGGTCAATTGTTTTATTTTCAAAAAACGCGGTGATAAACAGGAACGGATTCTGCTCTCGGCGGGGCAGACTGGTATGGGCCTTGTTGTGCCTATTCGCTAAGACTTGCCTTAGTGAAAATTGGTCATGATCCGAACTTATCAGAAATTCACGTCGTTCTGCGATAATTTACCAACCGCACCGTGCCCCGGTGATACAGGCAATGCAACCTCATTTACAACCCTTTCGACTATTCATTACCAAAGCTATTGAACACATTGAACAGGACCCGGATGCGGTCGGTTTGGCGGCAGGCGGCTCCTGGGCATCCGGAGAAGTGGATGCTTATTCCGATCTCGATCTGGTCTTGGTGACGAACCGAAAAATAGCTCCCGAACTGGATCAGATGCAGGCATACGCGGCTAATCTGGGCGCCATGATTGCTTCATTTCGGGGCGATCACGTTGGCGAACCGCGCCTGCTCATTACACTATATGCGCCATCCCTGTTGCATGTAGATATCAAGTTTTTAACGCCGGATGAGTTTTATAACCGGGTAGAAGACCCCATTGTGCTTTGGGAGCGGGATCAGACATTAACGACGATTATCCAGCAATCAACGGCGCAGTATCCCCCCTTCGACTTTCAGTGGGTTGAAGACCGGTTCTGGATATGGGCGCATTACGCTGCCCTCAAGGTTGGCCGGGGTGAGTACTTCGAAGCTATTGATTTTCTGGCCTTTGTTCGAAACGCTGTGCTGGGACCAATGCTTCACCTGAAAAATTCGAGTTTGCCGCGGGGAGTTCGCCGGGCCGAAACTACGTTTGGTATGGCTGAACTTACGCAACTACGTAAAACTGTAGCCATGCCCGACCGGGACGTATTAGTAAGCAGTTTATGGGAGGCTATCTATCTGTACGAATCCCTGCGGGATGCCCTGGCTCCCGAAAACTTCCGAAAAAACAGCACGGCTCAGGCGGCTGTATCAAAGTACGTAGCTTCTCTTTAAGTCCCGGGTTTAATACGTAATTCAGACAGATGTCAATTGTCGGTTTGTTGAAATGGGTAAATACCTGTTTCGGCAAACCGACAATTGTTTTTCTACTTATGAAATAGTAATTCTGGAGAGAAGTAAAATTACGTGCGTAAGGTAAGTACTATTATTAGTTAGTTTTCTGAGTGCGTTTTAATAAGTCTTAAAGAATTAAGAATCTGTTTTTAATATATAAAGTTTATTCTGTTTATATAAGCATACTTTCGATTAAATTCTTAATTATTTTTAACTTGCTTTTAATTCAAATGTGCTAAAAATTTAATGTAAAAACTCCTTAAGTATTTGTGTGGATTTTGATAAAAAATACTTAATGACCAGGAAATATTTTAAAGTAATTTTACGAAGAAAAGCAATAAATAAATATTTGATAATTATTTATTATTCATTTATAAGCGATTGATTATGAATAATTTATAATAGAAAAACTGAAAATATTTGAGGTGATTTATTCTTAGTGAGAGAAGCCAATTGAGTTTTAAGAAATTTCAAAAAAAGAAAAAAGCATAAGTAATATTTTATGGTCGTGCTCTTTGATTGAAAAAGTAATCAAGTATGACCGAAAAATTCAAAATACACCCATGCTTCAATTTTTATTAATTATTGCAAGTTGAAAAGTAGTGCGTGTGTCGAAATTGAAGACATAAGGCCGTTCTGGAAGTTTAATAGTTCAGAAAGAAAACACCACACCATTATTGGGCTACTGTATATAGTTTACTGACGGCTTCAACCGCTGGTCAGAGTACCCTTAACACTGCTTTAGCAGGTCAATCAATTGTCTATGGATCAGAAAGCCAATCGACCCAACGGGATTTGGAAGATACCCATTGGCATTGCGTTTAGGCAACCCACTTACTAGCGTTTAAATAACCGTTCATCGTTCGCGTACGGATGCTTCGAGCCGACTGGCCTTCGGAGCGTGGTGCTATTGCTATGCCTTTTCAAAAAGCTTTCAACGTAAAAAATGTGCTGTTAATCAATCTCTTAACTGTTTAAACTATATGAAAAACGCTGTACAGAGTTCAGTCTGGGCGTTCGACAGGATGATGAGGATACTCCTGCTGAAGCTCGTATTGGTAAGTTCGGTGGCCTCAGCCGCCGGGTTGAATGGCGCTCCGCGACTGGCCGACATTACCATTCAGGGTAAAATTATCGATGGGGAATCGCGTACGCCAATACCGGGTGTGAACGTCGTTATAAAGGGTTCAAATTCCGGTACGACCTCCGATACCGAAGGAAATTACCGCATTACGGTGCCCAACGAATCGGCTGTGCTGGTGTTCAGCTTTGTTGGCTACACGAGCCAGGAAGTGAAAATTGGCAATCGAACTACAGTAGACGTCGCCATGGCCGCCGATTCTAAATCGCTTGGCGAAGTAGTGGTGATCGGGTACGGTACGGTAAAGAAATCAGATTTGACCGGCGCTGTAGCCACCATAAAAGGGGAAGAGCTGATGGATAAGCCGGTGCCCAACGTATCGCAGGCGCTGCAGGGGAAAATTGCAGGGGTTGAGGTTAGCGTAAACAGTAATGCGCCGGGCGCTGCTGCCAAAGTGCGGGTTCGTGGCCTGGGGTCGATCAACTCCAGCCTTGATCCTCTTTACGTAGTGGATGGCGTGATTGGGGTTGATGCGAACTCGATTAACCCGAACGACATCGCTTCGCTGGAAGTGTTGAAAGATGCGTCATCGACGGCTATTTATGGCGCTCGGGGTGCCAACGGGGTAATTATCATCACGACCAAGCGCGGCCGGGCGGGCGGCACCCGCGTTACGTACGAAGGGAATGTAAACGTCAGCGACTTGTACCGGCACGTAAAAACGCTGAATTCAGATCAGTTTGTGCAGGTCTACAACCAGGCGTTTGCCAATGGTACCAAATTCGACCCCGCCGGTGGTACCTGGGCTCCTCCGGCTGCGCTTAATCACACCAATTTTCCGTTGCTTTTTGATTCAAATGACAAGCCGCTGTACAATACCAACTGGGAAAAAGAAGTGTATAAGCCCGCTTTTTCGCAAACGCACCAGCTTAATTTTCAAGGTGGCAACGACAGAACCCTGTACAGCCTGTCGCTGGGTTATCTGAACCAGAACGGCCTGATGATTACGTCGAATTTTAAGCGGTATTCGGCCCGGTTTACCATGGACAATAATGTAAACAACTGGCTGAAAGTTGGGGGTGCCATCAATATCATCAACAGCAGTCAGCGGCTGGTTTCGGATGGGAACGGCGGACTGAACGTACCGCGGATGGTGTCTGAAGAAGTGCCCATCGTTCCGGTTAAATATCCTGATGGTAGCTGGGCGGGCAATAATGACATTGCAGGGCTGGAAGGTGGCCCAAACCCGGTCAATATTGCGAATAACCGGTATACGATCAACAATACGTTGCAGGGACTTGGCAATGTGTATATGCTGTTTCACATTACGAAAGACCTTGACTTCAGAACCGACTTCGGGGCTAATCTGAACTGGCAGAAAAATAACTTCTTTTCGTCGCAGAATCTGGCCCATTTATCGTCCGACCAGGGTGGGGTAGCCAGCATTAGAGGCTACACAAATAACTACTGGCAATCGGAAAATTACCTCACCTGGAACAAACAGATTAATCCGCGTCAGCATTTAACGGCGCTGCTGGGTGCTTCCTGGCAGCAGTATAATCAGGAAACGGACTACGTAGAGACCCAGAATTTCATTGACGATATTTTTCAATGGCACGCTTTAGGGTCCGGGTCGGTAAGGAGCTCGTCGACCTCTTCCGATTATCGATGGGCGATGAACTCGTATTTTGCCCGGTTGACCTATAATCTGAACGAAAAATATCTGTTCACCGCAACGGGTCGGTACGATGGCTCATCCAAGTTTGGGGCCAATAATAAATTCGCGTTTTTCCCGTCGGTAGGGGCCGCGTGGCGCTTGTCGGAAGAAAGTTTTCTGAAGGGGAACAAGACCATCAGTAACCTGAAAGTTCGGGCGAGTTATGGTCTCTCGGGAAACCAGGAAATCGGGCAGTATCAGTCGATTGCGCAGATTCAGCCAAACACGACTGTATTGGGTGGTGCTCTGCAGCCAACGCTGCTACCGGGTTATATTGGTAACTCGAACCTGAGGTGGGAAAAATCGCTGCAGTTTGACGCCGGAGTTGAACTAGGCATCCGCGACAACATCAACCTGACCGTCGATTATTACAACCGTGTCACCAAAGATCTGTTGTTGCAGGCTCCTATTCCGTGGTCGGCGGGCGAACGTACTGCAAACGTGTATCAGAATGTCGGGTCGGTACGTAACGCCGGTATCGAAGTGTCGTTGAATACCGTAAATATTCAGAAAGGTAATTTCACCTGGTCGACCAATTTCATATTTGCCTCGAACAAGAATAAAATCCTGAAACTCAATAATGGCAACGCGGATATTTTTCCAGGACCTAACTTTTTAGGGCAAACGAACATTCTGCGCGTTGGTGAATCCATCGGTTCTTTATACGGAATGACCCGCCTGGGCACCTACAGTTCCGACGAAGCGGATCTGGCTGCTCAGCATAACCTGAAGCCGGGCGACCGAAAATACATCTATAATGCAGATGGCAGTAACTATTACAGCATCATTGGGCATACGACACCGAAGTGGACCGGTACGTTCAGCAACTCGATTAAGTTCAAAAACTGGGACTTCAACTTTGATATCCGCTTTGTGCAGGGCATCAATACAGCCGCTACGTTCAAACACTCTACCGAAGACCGTCAGACGATTGCCAACAGCCTGGCGACCGTACTCGATGCCTGGACGCCCGATCATCAGAACACAATGATCTCGCAGGTGCGTAACTACAAGTTTGCGCAGGATTCACATTTCGATACGTGGTGGGTAGAAGACGGATCGTTTATTCGCGGGCAAAACTTCGTGTTAGGGTACTCGTTGCCGACTGCCACATTACAACGCCTGAAAATCAATCGTCTACGCGTTTACGGTAGCGTGCAGAACCTGTTTGTTATCACGAAGTACTCGGGTTATGATCCGGAAGTCGATACGTTCAATACGGGTTACGGCGCCAACAGTTCGTTCTCCCAAAACCTCGACTTCTTCTCGTATCCACGTCCGCGCGTCTGGAACTTAGGCGTTAACCTTACTTTCTAACTCGTCACTCTGAAAGCCATGAAAATTCTCAAACATATAGCCTTAGCGTCATCGCTGCTCACCCTGAGTAGCTGCAAGGAATTTCTGAAGGAAAACCCGACCGGATTCATAACGCCTTCATCGAACGTATCGAGCGTTAAGGTAGCCCGGGCGTATGCCAACGCGGGTTATGCGAACCTGCAGGGCCTGTTGGCGGGTCAGGCATCCTCATACGGTGGTAACACCTGGAATCTGCTGGAATTTATGACCGGCAAAGCCAATAGCGATCTGGGCCAGACGGGGTTTATCAATTTCGAGAACCTAAGCTACAACAATACGTCGTTTTACGTCGACACGTGGTGGCTGCAACTGTATCAGGGCGTCGGTGCCTGCAATCTGGCTATTCAGAGCATTCCCACGATCAACGCCAGTGGACTAACCGATGCGCAGAAAACCAACATGCTGGCCGAAGCGCATACGTTACGTGCCTTGTATTATTTCTTTCTGGTAAGAATGTATGGCGCTGTGCCCAGCGTAACGGCTGTGCCAACGGATCTGAATCTGAATTTACCCCGTACGCCAGCCAAGGATATCTACGACAAGATTATTATCCCCGACCTGTTAACTGCCGAAGCCTCCACGCTTCCATGGCAGGATAATACCGGTAAAGTCTCAATGGGGATGGTTGAGTCGCTGCTGGCCGATGTGTACCTGACCTATGCAGGAGCAGCTATCAATGGCGGAGCCCAATACTATGCCGAATCGGCCAAGCGCTCGCTGAACGTCATTCAGAAAGGTGGCTACACGTTGTTTCCGAACTACACCGACATGATCAACCCGGCCAATAAAAACACCGGTGAATTCATCTTTCAGGTGCAGTATGCAGCCAGCGTACCGTCGACTAATCCGCTTACAGCGCTCACGATCCCAAACTATTCCGGAATCTCGAAATACTCGGATGAATACGGCTCTGTTTATCCGACACCAGAGTTTATCAAGTCGTTTCCGGCGGGCGATAAGCGGGTTCAGGAGAAGCAGTTTTTCTACACGAGTTACCCGAGTATAAAAACGGGGCAGACCGTTACGTTTAAAAATACGTACATCTACAAGTGGTTCGATGTGAATGCGGTGACGAATACGGCCAAATCGGATCTGAACTATACGATATACCGGTTAGCCGATGTGTACCTGATGTATGCGGAAGCGTCGAACCGGGCCGAAGGGGCACCGAACGCCAACGCGATCAGCTATGTCAACAAAATCCGGGCGCGGGCCAATCTGGCTCCGATTGGGGCGCTTAGCCAAACGGCGTTTGAGCAGGAAGTCTGGCTGCAACGCTATTTTGAACTCTGCTTTGAGAACAAAATGTGGTTTGATATGATCCGCACCCGGAAAGTCCACAACGACGTAACAGGCAACTGGGATAGTTTTGTGGGGCATAAGACCGTGTTTGGCGCTACGTTCACGGAAAAGAATTTGCTGTTCCCGGTACCGAAACAGGAGTCGGACGTGAACCCGAATTTGCTACCAAACAATACTGGTTTTTAGAGTATTGGTCATTGGTCATTGGTCAGTAGTCATTGGAAAATGCAGGAACGCGCTAATGCCTACTAACTAATTAACCAATGATTATAGAAACTGCGACGGCTAATTCGTTTCTGAATTAGCCGTTGTGTTTTTTATGAAACAGAGGAATCACGTTTTCCTGTTTGGATGTTACATCTTTACAGAACCAATCGAAGTACCGTTTTTATACGTGTGTAATGACTAATCAAGATGAATATTTCCTGCGTGAGGCCATTCGACTGGCCCGCGAAGGCATGACAACCGGACAGGGCGGACCCTTTGGTTCGGTTGTTGTCCGCAATGGTGAAATTGTAGGGCGGGGCTGCAACCAGGTTACGTCGACCAACGACCCAACGGCTCATGCTGAAGTAGTTGCCATACGTGACGCTTGCCGGAATCTCGGTACGTTTCAGCTGGAGGGCTGTACGCTGTACGCATCCTGCGAACCCTGCCCGATGTGTCTGGGCGCTATTTACTGGGCGCGGCCGAACCGGATTGTGTACGGGGCTTTTCATTCCGACGCGGCCGGAGCGGGTTTTGATGATCAGTTTATCTACGAAGAACTGGACAAAGCCCGCGAACAACGCCACATACCGATGCATCAACTCCTGCGCGACGAAGCCGACGCGGTTTTCAGCGAGTGGATCGCTTTGGAAAAACGCATTCCGTATTGATAGTCAACAGGCATCAGTGCGTTCATGGCTTTTCTAATGACCAATGACTATTGACTATTAGTACTAAAAAGAAACCCGTACTTTTGCAGAAAAAAGCCGCATCGGAAAATCATACCTTCAGAGCGGCTTTCTAAACGGTTTACGATATGCCAGGAATGGAATTTTTTGGAGCGGCCGAGCGCAAGGAAATCAACGACGTGCTTGAGACCGGCATCCTGTTTCGGTATAATCACGAAGCACAACGAAATAATATCTACAAAGCCCGCGAGTTCGAGGCTGAGGTCGCCAAGGTAGTTGGAGCAAAATACGCCCATGCTGTATCAAGTGGTTCAACGGCCGTTCTGTGTGCGCTGGCAGCCGCTGGCATCGGCGCAGGCGACGAGGTAATTGTGCCACCATTCACCTATATCGCTACGGTCGAAGCCGTACTGATGATTGGGGCGCTACCCGTTTTCGCCGATATTGACGAGACCCTTTGCCTGAGCGCCGACGGTATCCGGAAGGCCATTACGCCAAAAACCAAAGCGGTTTGTCTGGTTCATATGTGCGGTCAGATGGCTGATATGCGAACCATTATGAGCGTTGTTCAGGAACACAATCTGATTCTGGTTGAAGATGCCGGACAGGCGATGGGGGCCAGTTACCAGGGCACATCGACCGGCCTGTGGGGTAAAACGGGTGCCTATTCGTTTGATTTTTTCAAGATCGCCACGGCGGGCGAGGGTGGAATTATGGTCACCAACGACGAAACAGCCTATAAACACGCGGATTCGTATTCCGATCATGGCCATGACCACATCGGCACAAACCGGGGTATGGAGCAACACCCTATTCTGGGATTCAACTACCGGATCAGCGAACTGCACGCAGCCGTTGGACTGGTACAAACGCGCCGGGTACCAGACATTATCAAGAGCAACAACGCCCACAAAACTCGGCTGATGGCGGCTCTGTCGAACGTACCGGGGCTGTCCTTTGCCCGCATTCCCGATGGGAGTGGCGATTCCGCTACGTTCCTGAATATGCTCCTGCCTGATACGGATGCAGCGCAACGTACCGTAGCCGAGCTGAATGCGGCCGGCGTTGGTGGATTCAACTACTGGTTTACAAACATGTACCACTTCATTAATCAGTGGGATCATATCAAAGAAATGCGGACGGCTTCGGCGCTGGGCATCGAAAAATTCGGCGCTCCCCAGAACTATTCAAATCTGGATATTCCGAATGCACAGGCCGTAATTGGCCGATTGATTTCGTTCGGCATACGGGCATCCTGGACGGACGAGGAAGTTGATAAACTAGCGGCCAACATCGAAGCAGCTGTTCGGAAAGCAACCCTGGTGGAAGCGTAATGCCGACGTTATTTATTAACGCTGGTTTTCGATTCTTCTTTGTTCGATTTGTTAAATGAGCCATTTCAATTCATGTAGGTGATGAGCCTATGACAACTACTGCACAAGCAACCAAATTGCAATCAACTACAAAACCAAACGTAACAGCTGAATCGGTAACGATTGATGAGTTGCCCATTCTAACAAACGTTTGGGTAGATGATACGCGCGTTCATTTTGATCTTGAAGATGGTCGGTCGATTGCGTGGCCAATATCGTGGTCATCCTTGTTGACGAAGGCAACGCCCGAACAAAGGCAACAATTCTCTTATTCGGCTTATCATGTTTTCTGGGATACTATTGATGAGATCATCGGCGTGAAAAATGTTTTGTATCCTTCTCCACGACTGACAAATTCAGTGAATAAACCAGAATAAGATACCAACTCTTTCTATTACAAACGTATGTCAACGACTGCCTTATTAACTGAAATTACAGCACTACCTCCCGAACTTCGTCAGGAGGTAGAGGACTTTGTTGCCTTTCTGCGAACCAAAAAGCAACGCAACACGGTACAAAAAGAACGTGAGTTTGGTTATGCAAAAGGGCAAGTGCGATTGGCTGATGATTTTGACGATCCATTGGATGATTTTAAAGAGTATATGTAATGCGGTTATTACTTGATACGCATACCTTGCTCTGGTTTTATGGAGGAGACGAGTCCTTGCCGGATGATCTTAAGGAAATTATTCGTAATCCTGAGAATGAGTGTTACGTAAGTATAGCAAGCTTATGGGAGATAACATTAAAACGGCCATAGGTAAGCTGGATTTTGGAGTCCCATTGTCGGAACTGTTTAATTTTCTGGAACGTAATCAGTTCTGGGTTATCCCGATTGAATTGACGCACTTGCTGCAACTTCAGCAGTTACCAGTTCATCACAAGGACCCTTTTGACAGGCTTATTATTTCGCAGGCTTTAGCCGAAAACCTGCCTATTGCCACGAAAGATATATTTTTTAGCCAATATGGCTTAACAACAAGATGGTAGCAGCACCAACACAAACGACGCATAAAAATTTTAAGGGCATAGAGAAAACCGTTTTCGGACGGGGAAGCTTTTCACAGCTCGACGAGATTCTGGCTCCGAAACGGTCAGACAACGAAGGGTATTTTGTTTTTCTGGTCGATAATTATTTCAAGGGCAAGCCCCTCGAAGAGCGCGTTCCGGTTCATCCCGAAGACCTGACGTATTACATCAGCGTCGAGGAACACGAACCAACAACCGAGCAAATTGATCAGCTTCGCGATGAAATTCTGGCGAAAAAAGGACTGCCATCCGGTGTCGTCGGTATTGGTGGCGGCAGCATTATGGATATTGCCAAAGCCCTGTCGCTGATGCTCACCAACGAAGGTTCTTCGACGCTCTACCAGGGGCTGAACCTGATTAAAAAGCCGGGTATTTACCATGTCGGAGTACCCACTATTTCTGGAACAGGAGCTGAAGTGTCCATGACGGCCGTACTGACCGGACCGGTTAAAAAACTGGGTCTCAAATGCGAATGGACCGTGTTCAACCAGGTGGTGCTCGATCCTGAACTGATCGCTACCGTACCGCGCAACTGGTGGTTCTATACCGGTATGGATACGTACATCCACTGTGTTGAGTCGGAAAACGGGCGCATGAACAATGCTTATTCACATGCCTACGCTGAGCAGGCCATGAAACTCTGCCGCGAAGTGTATCTGGGCGAAAAATCGGGTCAGACACCCGAAAACGACGACAAACTGATGGTAGCCTCCCTGATGGGTGGTCTGAGCCTTACGTACTCCGAAGTGGGGGTTTGTCACGCGCTCAGCTACGGCCTGTCGAAGATATTGGGCACCCGGCATTGCTACGCCAACTGCCTGATCATGAACCACCTCGAAGATTACTATCCGGAAGGCGTGGCTGAGTTCAAGGAGATGGTAGCGTATCACCAGATTGATTTACCGCAGGGCTTATCGAAAGACTGGAGCGACGACACCATCACGCAAATGGCGCACGTATCGTACAATCTGCCGCATATGTGGCTGCACGCCATTGGCGACAACTGGCAGGACGTCATCACGATTGATCTGCTAAAAAATCTGTTCCGTCGTCTGTAATAAACGCCAATCGGTTGTTGATGAGAAACGTATTTAGAATCGTACTTATCCTTCTTACGGTATCGGTGAATATCGGGTGCGACCAGGTATCCAAAACTATCATTCGGGAAAAGATCGCTTACGGCGGAAGTATCAGCCTGTTAAACAGCCATCTCACCATTACGAAGATCGAAAACTCAGGGGCTTTCTTAAGTCTAGGCGATTCGTGGCCTCCTCTCGTTAAAAACGCTTTATTGCTTATCCTGCCTATACTGGCGATTATGCTGGGTTTTGCGTACGTACTGCTCAGACTCCATACGCCCCGCTTATTTGTCGCTGGTGCTTGTTTCATCATTGGCGGGGGCATTGGCAACCTCATCGATCGAATAGCGTATGGCTCGGTAACGGATTTTTTACATATCAGTTACGGTATTTTTCAAACCGGCATTTTCAACATGGCTGACGTATCAGTTATGGTGGGGGCTGGCCTAATTCTGCTCAATTCCTTTCTGCAACGGCAGCAGGATGACGGGCAATTCATTTAAAACGACAGAACCAATGTCTCAAAAAATCGTTCGCGTGGGCGACATCGAATGCGGATCGGATGAGTTATTCCTTATCAGCGGTCCCTGCGTAATTGAAGACGAAAAAATCATGATGACGGTAGCCGAACAACTTCGCGAAATTCAGGAGCGGGTCGGCATCAAAATCATCTATAAATCATCGTTTCAGAAGGACAACCGCTCCAGCCTGAACTACTACAATGGCCCCGGTCTGGAAAAGGGTATGCAGATTCTGGCCAAAGTGAAGGAGCAGTTTGGCTTCCCGCTGTTGACGGATGTTCATTATCCGGATCAGTGTGCGCCCGCAGCCGAAGTGGTTGACGTACTGCAAATTCCGGCCTACCTCTGTATGCAGACCATGCTGGTTACGGCGGCTGCCAAAACAGGGCGGGTTGTGAACGTAAAGCACGGGCAGTTTCTGGCACCGGAAAATATGAAGCACCCGGTCAAAAAGATCGAAGATTCGGGCAACGATCAGATTATCCTGACCGAACGCGGATATACTTTCGGCTACAATGACCTGGTGGTTGATCCGCGCAGTTTCTACCATATGGCACGTACCAATTATCCGGTTGTGTTCGACGTAACGCACGCGATTCGCAAGTACGGTATTCCATCTGCCGATGCAAAAGGCGGGGCGCGTGAATACCTGCCGGTGCTGGCTCGTGCCGGTGTGGCTGCGGGTGTGGATGGTTTGTTTGTCGAAACGCACACCTGCCCATCCGAAGCACTATGCGATGCAGCCAGCCAGCTGGATATCCGCTATCTGGAGGAATTCCTGAAGCCGCTGCTCGAACTGCACGCTGTAGAAGTGAAATACCGGAACACGCTGCCAGAACTGGCATAATCTGCTATTGGGTATAAGTCATTGGTCATTCATCATTCGTTAATGCCTGACAACGAATGATTAATGACCAATATCCATTGACGAATGACTGAAATCGAACAAATTTTCACCGCTCTGGGCGGGCAGTTTATAACGCCAGTCGATACGTTGACGGAGAAGCTGAAATCCGTTCGGGCCATTGTGTTCGATTGGGACGGCGTGTTCAACGACGGCGTGAAAACGGGTTCGGGGAGCAGCTCATTTAGCGAGGTAGACTCGATGGGTACGAACCTGCTTCGCTTCGGATTCTGGCTGCATCACAATCGACAGTTGCCCGTCGTTGCCATCGTAACGGGGGTAACGAACGTACTGGCTGATGGGCTGGTGCAGCGCGAGCATTTTCATGCCTGCTATTCACAGGCCAAGCATAAAGTGGACGTACTGGCGCATTTTCTGGATCAGCACAAGCTGCAACCCCACGAAGTCGCCTTTTTCTTCGATGATGCGCTCGATCTGTCTGTCGCCGAAATCGCCGGTGTGCGCGTTATGGTTCGTCGGAATGCCAACCCACTGTTTACCCGTTACGTTGTTGAAAACGGACTGGTGGATTACGTAACGGGCAATCAGAGCGGCCAGTTTGCCGTACGTGAAGGCTGTGAACTTATGCTTGGCCTGCTCGGTCAGTTCGATTCCGTGATGGCCGAACGACTCCGCTATCGACCTGTTTACGATCAATATTACCAGCAACGGCAAGCCATCGAACCAACGTACTGGACAGTTGGGGCAGACGGTCCCCAGCCCAAAACACAAATACTGCCCGTCTAATTAAATAACGCTGACAAAACAGATTACGTAGCAAGCGTTGCCTATCAAATTATGATTATTGGAATTATTCCGGCCCGGTATGGGTCAACTCGTTTTCCGGGCAAACCCTTGGCCGATATCGGTGGGAAGTCCATGATTCAGCGGGTGTTGGAACAGGCGAAAAAAGCCAAATCGCTGGCAAAAGTTGTGGTTGCCACGGATGACGACCGTATTGCCGAAGCCGTGCGCCAGTTGGGTGAAGAAGCGGTTATGACGCGGGTTGATCATCCGAGCGGGACCGACCGCTGCTGGGAAGCGTACGACCGGCTTATAGAGGAAGGCAGCGTACACCCTGGCCAATCGAATTACATAATCAATATTCAGGGCGACGAGCCGTTCATCGACCCGACGCAGATTGACGAATTGGCAGTTATCCTTGACGGTACGGTTGAACTGGCTACGCAGATGGCAACGGTTGATTCGGCCGAAATGCTGCATGATCCTAAAGAAGCGAAAATCATCATCAACGCCCAGAATGAGGCTTTGTACTTCAGCCGGGCCGCCATTCCTTACCTGCCAGGCATTGAACCCGATCAGTGGCACAGGCATCACAATTACCATCGGCACGTCGGACTATATGCTTACCGCGCCGACGTACTGGAAGCGATTACGCAGTTGCCCCCGTCCTCGCTCGAACAGGCCGAATCGCTGGAGCAACTGCGTTGGCTGGAGGCAGGATATCGTATCAAACTGGTCACAACGACGTATCAGACGCCAACGGTAGATAGTCCGGCGGATATCGAGAAAATCTTACGAAGCGGGTTGTAAACGGGGGCGGGTTGTATTTTGCTGCATCCAGATCTGGTACTGAACCCGCGCCCATACCAGAATACACGGAACTGCTTTGATGTTGTAAGGCTGAAAAAAATACTTCTTCACCGCGTGCGGAAAAATATCGGTGGGGGAAAGAGATGTGAACACAATGACTAAAATCAGCAGTAGTTTGTCCAGTTCTGACGGCGTATCGAGCGTAATCCACCACAGCGCTACGCCCGTTACGGCCATTACATAGGTTGGCGACTCGGCCATTTTATTGAATACAATCATAAACAGGAAAAAATAAGCGATCATGCGTCGTTGAAACAGCCGGTCCTGCCAGAGCCCAAAACGCAGGAAAGGAAGCAGAAACAACGTAGCGCCAACGGCTTCAACGATGCGGTAATTAGCGTCCGTCTTGGCCATACCAAACCAGGCTTCGGCAATACCCATCACCGATACCTGTAAGCCCAATTTAACCTCGACAACAAGCCGGAACCACTCTTCGTATTCGGCGATCAGACTGGCCGGAGGAATCAGCGTAAGCGGGGCTAGCGCCAGCAGAACAGTCCAGACAAGCATAGCCAGAATAAACTGCGGTTTCTTGGGGTAAAACAAAAAGAAACCCGCAGCGGCAACGCCATAGAATTTGATGAAGGCGCAGAGTACGAAAAAGAAGGCTGCCTGCCAGACCCGTTCGTTGCGCAGGTGATACAAGCCCAACAGCATTGCCCCGACAATCAGGTTATTGCTTTGCAGGTTCTGGGCCGTAATTAAAGCTTCCAGAATAATAATCAGCAAGGCGATACGGCGTTGGTTGGCCGGGTCTTTTTCGTCGGACAGATACATCCATACGCCTGCCAGTAAAACGACCGTATTCAGCAAGTTCCAGAGAATAACGCCAAACCAGACCGGCAGGTAATAAAACGGGCCCATCAGCCAGGCAAACGTAGGGCTGTATTTATAGTTGTCGTTGTACAGTTCCGGATGCAGACCGTAGATACTTTTGTTCAGCAGCAGGTTATGGAAGGGCTTGGCAAACATCAGGTAATTGTTATAATTACCATAGCCAAGCAGATAATTCTGAACTGCCACCAGGCAGAAAAGAAAGAAATAAAGCCCAATTACACGAGGCAGGGTGAGAAAATGAAAAACGCGTTGCAATGGAATAAATCGGTCTTAAGAAAGACAAAATTAGCAGGATTGGCAGGAATTAAATAGACGGACGTGGTTTGGAGTTTGAAGTTTATGGGTCGAAGTTTGCAGTCCGTGATTTTTAGCCTGTCCTCGAAACCTGCTTCGCTGCTGAATTATAAAGCCTATTTATGTCATCACACCACATTGTCCGCGAAAAACAGGAGCCTGCCCTGCTCATTGCCAATGGCGAAGCCTGCCAGCCTGACCTGCTGGGCCAGCTTCTGGAATGGAGCCCCACGGTCGTTGTGCTCGATAGCGCTATCTGGCGGGTGCTTGAGCTAGGCATCAAAGTGGACGTACTGCTTGGGGATTTCGACAGAAGCCTGGACCTGGACGCCATACGGGCGCAGCAGTATCCGCTGGAAATTATTCATGCACCTGATCAAAATAAAACCGATCTCGATAAAGGCATCGAATTTCTGATTGAGCGAGGTTTTCCGGCTGTCAACATCGTTTGGGCTACCGGTCGTCGGGCGGATCATAGCCTGACGAACATGACCAATATCGTTCGGTATAAAGATCAGATACGTATTGTGATGATCGATGACCACTCCAAAATATTCCCTCTCGTCGGGCGATTCGAGAAATGGTACGAAGCCGGAACCCCTATATCGCTCATTCCGGTCGGCACTGTTTCGGGCTTTACCTCAGAAGGATTAAAATACAACCTGCAGGATGCTACGTTAAAGCTGGGGTATTTCACCAGTAGCAGCAACGAAGCGGCTGACGATGGATTTGTCCGCATCGAAGCCCAAACCGGCGATTTGCTGATTATGGAATGCTGGGACTAGAATCATCAGGCGGTGAAAATGCCGGAGGGCACATAGGCCCACCGGTGTTAGACTCGCTGAATCTCGCAGCTTGCTAAATTGATGCAGTAGGAGAAAATATATATATCACTACTTAGCTGAGAAATTGGTTGACTCAATGAGCGATCGCTGAAACAAAATCAGCGGACGGCAGGGATGCGCATGTAACATACTATGAAAATTATGTTACTGATCGTCCTTGGGTGAAAGTATTGTGACGTAATAAAGGGTGATAGCAAATAATTCGGGTGTATTAACGTAATGCTTTTTGATAAGCCGGTATTCTTATGGTTATCAGATGAACAGGATCTGAATTAAAAATAGGAATTAGTCGACTTTTTGTGTGGCGGATTTAGATACACTTCGTCATAAGTTCACGATCTTCAGCCATCTGCACTATGAACGAATACACGTTGAACCGCCTAACACCGAACCAGTTAGCTGAGCTTGCCAATAGTTCGGCTACATTTTTAATCACCCTCACCCGAGTTTCCGTTAAAATTGATCTTTACCACATCCGGGGGCATTTTATAGAAGTAAGCTACTCCGCAAAAAAACTACCAGGTGGATCTGTTCAATGGCAGCTCTATTCAGCTAATCATTACCCTGATAGCCCGGCCAATACGAAATACCTGGCCATCTATCTGCATCAGATTGAGCTGCCTTTCGACTAAGCAACAGCCCGAAAACGCTGATGGAACGGCTTTTCGATCGTGAAATACAGCACCTGAGCTATCAGTAAGAACAAACCAAAAAGATACCCAATATTACGTACGCCCAGTTTCTGTAAAGCATCGGCAATAACACCAAGATGTACTAAATAAAACGCGTAGGAGGTACGTCCTGCCAGTTGCATAAGGCGAGTGCCAAGCCCTTTCTGTACAAGAGTCGGTTCGCGAAGCAGGCCAAGAAAAAGCATGGCAATCCCCACGGGCAGGAGGATGTTGTACGCCATAACCTCACTACATAGCAATAAGGTTTGACTGGCTGTGACCAGAGAAACATTGGCCTGCCAAAGTACGCAGACGATGATTGTCAACAGCCCACGAACTGTTGCAAAGCGCAACGCTGGTAACCTCTTCTGTTGCCAGCGTTGCGCTAACCACATGCCCATCAGGAACTCAAACGACCTGCCGAAAAACGTGTAGAAAAATACAAACGGCAGGGTTCCGAAAAAGCCAGGTGGGCTTGCCTGGCCAACTGTGGCCCACAGCAGTACACCCAGGCTGATCAGGACAATTGTGGGCCAAACGGGACCGTATCGCCGTACACTGACGAATAGGAGTGGGGCCACCAGGTAGAAACAAACTTCAACCGTCAAACTCCAGCTTTGCGGAATGCCACTGAATTTGTACGTATCAAAGAAACCTTTGAGCAGGGTAACGTTCAGTACCGAAAGGGGTACGCTCGTTGGTCGGCCCGCAAGCGCCTTGAGGCCGATGGTCAGGAGGAGGAGTATGGTATACAGCGGGACAATTCGGGCGAACCGATTTTGCAGAAAGCGCCACCACCTGTTTGAGTGGGTCAGGCTCGCATCTGGGTAGCGGTGATAAATCAGAAAGCCGCTCAATACGAAGAAGATGGATACGCCAATGTAACCTTGGTTAAACAGTCTGTTCGCAAACGTACCGGGCGTTGCCGACTGATAATGATGGAGAAACACCAGATAAGCGGCTACTGCCCGAATACCCGTTAAGGCGGGTAGATAATCGGATGATTTGGTTAGTTCCGTAGGTCGAGTCGTGATGAAAATGGGCATTAGCGAAGTAATACGATTCGGCCGCTCAGTTGCTCATTCAGAGAGGTATCAACGTGCCAGTCTGTTGGGTCGCTGATGACGAGTTTGTAGATATAGGTCCCTTCCGGGAGAATTTCTCCAGTGTCAGAACGCCCGTCCCACGCCCATTCATTACGCCCGATACGTACTGCCTGCCTTAAGTGCCTCACCACACGTCCGGTCCGGTCTGTAAGCGTGATCAGTACGTTGGCAGGCGCCTGTTGGCCCGAAAGGGTAAACGTAAAAAGGGTTTGACCACGAAATGGATTTGGATAAACGACCAGACTGGTCAGGGATTGTTCGCTCACGACGCGGAAGGTGACCTGATACGGTACGGCAGAGTTACTAACGGCATCGCGGGCCGTAACCAGCAATTGATAATCACCTTCGGCGAGTGTTGGAAACGGATAACGTATCCGAAATGCATTGTCTGGTCCGGTTGTCTGAACGCTAGCCTGTTGCCAGTTGAGCCGTTGGAAGTCAGTGCGCTTTCCTGATTGTTTCAGGAATAAATCAAGACCCAGCGTATCGCGCCGGATCAATGAACGGTTTTCGTCGGCAACCAGTACGTCGATTACGGGATTAGCCGAAACTACGGCACCGTCGGTAATCCGGGCTCCGTCGAATGCTACGTCGAGCAACGGACCAAACTCGTCCGGCTGAACCGGCAAAGCTATATCGAGCGTATTGTTTAGAAATGAGTATTCTGGCTCGACACGCGGATTTACGGTCAGAATAATCCGGTTGAGGCCGGGGAGCTTTTCCGTGAAAACCGAAGACGTAAACCAGAGCGTATCGTTTCCTATTGGAGCCATTATACGCCACTGGCTTGTTTGCGGATTGCTTAGCCCGGACGCATAAATGGTTTGCCGAACCACAAGCGAGTCGGAGAAGGGGTACGGACTCAGATTCGTGAACCCTACCGGAATGTTCACTCGATCACCCTGCTGAATATCAGCGGGCAAAGGCCTGGCCAGCTGAATCTGCCCTTCGGGCAAACCAGACGTAACAGAGCCATGTGCATACAGGAACGTACCCGTTACCCAGGCCGAATTTGTTGTATTACTGATCCGGCGGATGCGCCAGTAATACGTTACGTTCGGCCGGTCGGGCAAGGTGATCGGATAACTAATGTCAGTCGAGGCCGTCAGTTGTTTTGACCAGTACGCTGAACTGCTGAACCGGGCGGTACTATCGAACTCCAGCTCGAAACGTTGCGGTGAGACAGCCGCGTAATGCGCTGTCAGTCGGACAGATGTGCTGTTGACCGTGCTGCCGGGCGCCGGATAAATAAGAACGGGACTGACGCTGTCTAAGGTCAGTTCAACCACTGCCTGGTTATTGGCCCGATTACTTTCCGGCTGCGCGGCTGGTGAATCGGCGGGGTTAATGGTTACTTCAAACTGGTTTAGCCCTTCGCTATCGGATTCGTTGGGGAATGCCAGAAGCAGTGTATCCTGATAAGCAATTGTTTTCGGCAATACCCAATTAAAAATGCCCGATTCTCGCCCGTTCACAAACCGGCGAACCCGCACGGGAAGCGTTCCCTGCCTGTATTGCCCTAAGTTCTGAACAAGGACCCGAACATAGGCCGAATCGCTCGATGAACGTAACGGCTGGCCATTCGCATCCTGAACCGCTAACCCGCCCGAAGAAAGTTTATAGTCCGGGCTTCTGAACGGAAACAACCGGATAGCGGGATCGCCCTGCAACACCATCTGCTGACTATTGGCCAGTGCCCGCCCGTCGGATGAATGAGCCAGAACTCGTCGGATGGTTTCCTGCTGAAGCTGCCCAATAGACTTATACAACTGGGTGCTGTCGGCCAAGAGGCTGTAAAAGGCGGTAGTATACTTATGCAGTACGTCCGGATAACCCAGATGACTATGAGCGATGGCGGCAATGGCACCCCGGTTGGGGGTAAGCACCCAATCCGTTGACAGGGTTGGACGACCGTAGAAGAAGTTTCCAATAGCACATCCATTAACGAGTAAGAGCGGGTAACGTCCCTGATTATGATAGCCGAGTGCATCGTTTGAGCAGAAGCCAACGTCAAGATCTGTTACGTCCAGCCCCGAGTGACCAAAGAACGTCATAAGTCCGACGCCTTCGTTGACGGGTTTCGCTACGTTGATGGACTCTACAAATTGGTCGGTTGTTTTCGAGAGCGTTGTTACCTGTGCGCCCAACGCCTGATCAACAGCCTGATCCCGGTAAAAATCAACCAGGTTACGGAATAAGCGGATCTCTGCGGGGGTTTCTCCTCCGCTCAGGTGCAACAGATTTTTGCGCCAGAGCATGTCGGCAGTCCGGGTTTCATACGCTTTCACTTTGGTCAGGTAGTTTATCACTTCCTGGGGCGTACCGGCATTAATACGGCCTGTTGGCAGCGCTGGTACGTCGGCATCTGCACCGTTCAGTCCGGCCGTAAAAGCGATATCAGAACCCGGAAATCCAGCCGTCATGACCATATCAAGGCTGGCCTGGTCGGGTTCACGCCGAATGCCGGGCGTGCTACGACCCCGACCCATCAACAGCAGAAATTGCAGGTTTCCCTGACTTTGCCTGAGCAATTGGTCGGCAAATCGTCGGATAGCCAGTGGATGCCGTTCGCCGTAGCTGTACTGGTCAATCAATTGCTGCATGGTGACAGTCAGCGTATCATGACCACCGCCTGCCTCCGAAGCCCGGTAGGCTGCATACGCCTTGACGGGGTTCGGTACGTCCGCAGTCGATTGCATTAGTGCTTCATGGCTGATAATCAGGTATGTTGGTTTGCGTTCCTGCCAGTTTGTAAAGCGTACAGGCCGGATAGTGTGAACGGATTTTGGCTGACTTGTTCCAAGAATTATTCGAGCCGAATCGCTACGTTGCACCACAAACGAGGCTGTCTTTGCTGGCGTCTGTGAGGAGCCTATACGCACGGGTGCCGTCGGGTCCGAAACATCCCAGAACCGCGTGTTGGGCGTTACGTCCGTAATGCTGATAAGCGAGCGCCCTTTAGGGTTTTGAGCCAGTTGAAACAGGCGCAGCGACTGCCCGTTCATGCTGAGCCGCTGCGGATAGCGAAGCCGGATATACGACACGGAATAAGCATCGGTATTGGCATCGCTTCGGGAAACGGTCGAAACAAGGAGCTGACCATCGCTACCAACATCATTCCAGTTGATGGCCCTGTGAATCCGGGCATTATCATAAGTCGAAAACCGGACTGAATCGAGCAACTGCTGGGTACTGAGCGTTGAGCCAGTTCGACTTTCAACCAGATGGTCTGTAAAGCCACGGCCAGCCAACAAAATATCCAGCTGCGGACTGGGCCCGGTTCGGATGGCGTTCGTCAGCGAAAAGGTAAGTGTATAAGGCTTGTCTTTTTGCTGAACGGGTCCCGTGTATCCTTCGCCGGACTCGTAGTAGCTGTACTCAATTTTGGGGGGTATACCCGCTGCCCAGCCAGGGTAATTGCTGGTAAACAAGCGTAAGTCTTCTTCCCAGTGGTATGGTTCGGCTGTTAGTCCGGTAGTAGACGTGTCCATATATGTCTTCATCCGCCTACCGGGTACACCGTTGGGCTGCCAGGTAAGAAAGTAAGCGGTTGTATCGTTGAACAGGCTGTAATAGGTGTGCGGTTGAGCAGCGCGCGGCCGGTAGAGCAGCGAGTCCTGCGTGCCATCGTTGCCCCGACCATAAAATTCCAGAAAATCGCCTGTATCGAAATGCCTGTCGGTCTCACCAGCTATGTGAATCGCCTGTTCGACTCCGCGATGGAATAACCGTACTGTTGTGGGGTCAATCTGACCGATTGGAACGCCTGCTCGCATCAGTTCATCCGACGTAATGCGATAAAGACCTCGTTGAGCAATCGGAATCTTGAAATACGTTTGTGAATAATTGATCCAGTGAGTAGGATCAGAATCATTGACTGACTGAGCCTGTATACGTAATGAATCAATTGTGAGCAGAATCAGAATACAGCGAACCAGCGGGTGTGGCATATACATACGTCGTCTAATTTCGGTCACGGCTCAGCAGCCCTGAGAATTTGAGCCGAAAGTCAGTAAGCCCGATTTGTAGGGGTACTAAATTCTTTTGACGTATGAAATGGGGGCAAAGTCTCAACAAATACCCTTCCTGAACAAACGCTCAGGAAGGGTATCGTTTAGGGTGGATAGACGCTTTATAGGTACAACCAGTTTACTCTTTTCGACTCCGCCGACGTTCAATTGCATCCCGGACGCGGGCGGCACTTTCGTAATCTTCTGTTGTGATAATTTCTGCCAACAGCGCTTCTAACTCTTCGAGCGTGTAGTCAGCGTACGGGTTTTTCTTATTGGGTTGCTTTGTGTGAACTGTATAAGCCGAAACATCGACAACCTGCTGGGTAGCATAAATAGGGCAATTGAATCGAACGGCTAAAGCAATAGCATCGGAGGGGCGGGCATCCAGTTCAATCGGTTCATCGCTCGTTTCCGATTTCAGGAAAATGGATGCGTAGAAAACCTGCCCTTCGAGCCGTTTAATGAAGACCCATTGCAAATGAGTTTGCAAACGGGTTAGGGCTTGCTGGAATAAATCGTGGGTGAGTGGACGAAATGGTTGCATTTTCTCCATCGCAATGGCAATGGACTGCGCTTCGTTCGGGCCGATAACCATCGGGATTCGTCGTTTGCTTATAGGTTCTTCCAGAACCAGGGTATAATTCCCCGGCTTTGAAACGCTTTCTGAAAGCCCTACAATAGATAACTCGACGTTATTCATTCCCGTAATTAGTAGTCAGCCGTCTAAACTCGCTGATGATGCTGATGAACAGGGTGTGACCAAACTTTCATCACTGGGCCAGTTGCACGGATAGTTGTATAGTGTGCGTACAATGAATTCCCACTGTGAATATTGTCTGAGCAGCAAACCGTCAGGAGAACTAGTAAAGGGCTATCTTACCCGTGCCTGATCTCCGGCGAGCTGCATATTGTCAGTCCAAACCTAAATTAGGGTCAGGCTGATCGTAAAATTCGTAAATAGGGGATTCTGCTTACCTGATAAAAATCAGGTGAGCGCCTGATTTTTGTCTAAATATACTTTCCGGAAGGAAAGTACCTAAACAAGAAATGGTCATATATCACTGGAGAGTGAAGAAGTGCCTGCGGAATTAACTCCGCAAGATAAAGCTATGAATTGTTAGGAATAAGTAGTTGTACTTAGCAGGAGGATGGGCCTAAAGTCAGACTAATAAAGGCAGAATTATTGTAGTAAACTCAGCGGCACCCTGTTCGGTAAAATAAGGTTTCACATGCCGCCACACCGCATTTTTGTAACTCGCTTCGTCGCAGGGAATGCCCTTCATGGCACAGTGGGCCTGATAAAAAACCAACGTTGTCCAGATACTTTCGGCCAGTGCCTCATACACTTCCTTGGCAGGTGGTGCTACCAGATCACTACGCTTAACGTGAAAATCAAGTCGGCTTTGAAGTTGAATCAGCATCCGGTTGACTAATTCCTGCCACAGCGTTCGACTTTCGAGGGATGAGGGAGTTGTTTTGAGAAACTCGGCTATGTAAAAACAATACGTCCCGAAGAATCGGTAGAACTGGGCTATCTGATAATCGAAGTCAACGAAACCGGGCTGCTGTAGGTATTGCCGAACAATAGCCGAAAATTCCTCCGTGATCTGCCCATTGATCGATTCAATGATTGCTTCTTTATTTTTATAATGGTAAACGAGATTTCCTACGCTAATGCCGGTAACCTCCGCAATCTGGTATAAACGCACATGATCTATACCAAATTCATTGAACAGACGGATGGATGCCTGCAAAATACGTTCCTTTGTGTTGAGCATATGAGGGATAGCTAATTAAACGAAATGGACGCCTGATTTAGCGTACCGGTCGTGGCCGACGAAAGAGCTTTAGTAGCCATCTGACGCATGTGATACGCTCGTTGGGCGGCTTGCCTAAGGCAGGAATGTGAGCTAAGCGTGCGCTTGATAAACTGAAGCGGGTTTAGCTTATTGGCATAAATGAGTTCGACTTTCCATTCGCCCCGACGGTAGGTAAGATTATCAATTACTGCCGACTCCGACATCCAGTCCCTTTGCTGGTAAAAATTGAAATCTGAGGAATTACCGCTAATGTCAGTGAAGTACAGGTTGTTCAACCCCCCAGCAGGTTTGCGTAAGCACCATTATCCAATTGAAGTTTATGTATACCGTTCACGAGGCCAAGCGTTACGTTAGTTTTAGAATTGATGAATTTACTAAGAAAACAAATAAGACCGCTCAATATACGTCTTTATGGTATGAAATTGCTTTCATATTCTCATGACAACCATCTTTTACCGCTTATAGCTCTGTTAATTGCCAGAAATGGATTTAGAAGACGTCTATACGTATTTTAGGATAAGCTTTAGCAGCTTCTTCACTCTTTCCGTATAGGGTGGATAAATGAATTTCATAGTGCCAAAATCGCGTTGCATAATCCCGCGCTGGTTAGAGAATTCCTGAAACCCGAAAAAACCGTTCGCTTTACCAATCCCGCTATTGTTGATTCCCCCAACCGGCAATTCGACATTGCCGAAGTGGAGCATCGTATCGTTCACGACCGTATTGCCTGAGGAAGTATGAGCCAGAACGTAGTCCGTGTGCTGACGATCGCGGCTGTGGATGTAGAGGGCCAATGGCTTCTGACGCTGGTTGATGATACGTAAGGCCTCGTCGAGTTGTGTATACGTGAGTATAGGTAGTACAGGTCCAAAAATTTCATCCTGCATCACCCGCATGTCGTCCGTAACGCCTTCCAGCACTGTTGGTTCGATAAAATTCTGGTCTGCATTCATGTTGCCACCCAACGTAACGGTTGCTCCTTTCGCAAGGGCATCGTCTACCAATGCCCGAACCCGATTGAAATGCTGGTTATTTACCATACGGGCGTAGCTGTCAGACGCTTCGGTTGGCTGACCATCGGCCGTATACATGGCTTTCAGGCTGGCCTGCAGTGCCTGCACAAACGGCCGCTTCACCGACTCATGGACGAGTAAATAATCAGGAGCAATGCAGGTTTGTCCACTGTTGAGGCATTTGCCCCAGGCCAGTTGAGAAGCCGCTTGTTTCAGATCTGCCGATGCATCCACTATAGCTGGCGACTTGCCCCCCAATTCGAGTGTAACGGAGGCCAGATGTTTGGCGGCTGCCGTCATGACCAGTTTGCCAACGGCGGGGCTACCAGTAAAAAAAATATGATTGAAGGGTAATTCCAGCAAAGCTTGCGCTACGGTGGCATCGCCCTCACAAACAAGCACTTCCTGCGGAGGAAACAGTTCTGTAATCATTTCCCTGATGAGCCGGGCGGTGTGCGGTGTCAGTTCAGACGGTTTCATCATCGCTACGTTCCCGGCCGAGATAGCAGCTATGAGTGGCCGTATCATCAGCATGAACGGGTAATTCCAGGGGGCAATGATGAGTACGTTCCCTTTGGGTTCATAGTGTATCCAGCTTTTTGTGCCCGTCATGGCCAGGGGCGTGGGTAATGAATGGGGCTTCATCCACTGCTTCAGATGCCGGATGGTATATCTGATTTCAGCGTGGAGCGTCATCAGTTCGCCAATAATCACTTCAGCGGCCGGTTTTCGAAAATCGTTGTACATAGCCTGCTGAATGGCTGTTTCATGGGCAACAATCCAGTGTTGAATACGGCGAATCCGTTCAATACGTTCCGCTGTGGTCGTCTGCGCCATTTGAGGAGCCTGCTGGCGCTGGGCGTCAAAGCCAGCACGCAGTTCAAGGTGTAAATCGGCTCTGGGAGGGAGCGTTGTCATACGTCTGTTTCGTCTGTCCGATGGTTCACGTTTCAGAACTTATCAGGCCGACGAGAACCGGGCGGAGCCCGCTGTACGGAATGGTTCGCTTTAAACGTAAACTTTTTTATTCTAAAAGTACAAAAAAACAGCCGAATGGCTCACAATTGGCATTTATATCCTGAATCGTCTATCTTAGCTGAAACTTTAGCCAACCCCGAACCGGATGACGCTCGTAAGTGACAACATCCGCTACCTGCGCAAGCTGAATGGTCTGACGCAGGAGCAGTTTTCCCGTAAGATAAATATAAAGCGCTCGTTATTAGGTGCCTACGAAGAAGGTCGCGCTAATCCGAACCAGCAGAATATTCAGGCGATTGCCAAAGCGTTCAACACAACCGTTGAATTATTAACCCGACAGGACCTGCGTAAACTTCGCGAAACGCCTAACCTCAGCATCCCGCTGGGGCAGTCGCACAAGGCAACGGATACGTTTAGCAGCCGACATGATCGACTATCGGAGCCTTCGATCCGGTCGGATGGAAAATTGACAACCGACGACGATCCGTTTCAGCATCCCGATTTCCCGGATATTTTTGCCCAGCCTGCTCCTCCGGCGCCCGAGCCACAACCGTTGGCGTCGGTGCTGAACAAGTTTTACAAACCCCAGGAAGAGTCGCGTCGGTCATCGGAACGCGAGCATCCAGTGCCGGGTCCCCCCGTTATTACGTCGCCGGTACGTCCAGGACAGGATCGCCCTCGTCCGACAGCCTTTCAAACCGATGCTGGCGTTTCGAGCCGTTCGTCGGTTGATCAGCTCTTTGGGCCGCCATCGGAGTCCCGGCCGGCTATTGGGCGACAGGCAGAGGCATTTACGTTCAACAACGTGTATGAAGAGCCTGCCACATCGATCCGCCAAAACCAGCCAGCTCATTCGGTGGCACCTACGATTCCGGTGGTCATGCAGCCTCAGTTTACGGAATACAGCCAGCGCCATCAGCAGGCCGACTTTTTGCATCGGTTACCGGCAATGCATCTGCCAACCTTGCCCGACGGTCATTATCGGGCGTTTGAAGCGGGCGACGATTTTGTGTTTCCCGGCGCGCTACTGGTCGGAAAGTTCGTACGCAACTGGTTCGATATTGTCGATGGCAAGCTCTATGTATTGCTTCTGCAACCCCAGCGGGCTGATGGCTTAAGTTTCGGCATTCACTGCCGCCGGGTATATAACCAGGTAAAAGTGAAAGGTACGTTGCTGCTCACCGCCGATCGTAGTGATATTCCCAATCGTGAAGTGCCCTTAAAAGATGTGCTGGAAGTTTGGGAGATCAGTGCATTTGTAAGCCAGCAACTGCCGCCACCAACGCCCAATACAGATCGGTTGCGGCAGTTGGTGGATGAGCTAAAATTTGAAGTGGAGCGATTATAATCCAGCGCCAGCTTGCCGGTCAGTACCATTGCCTAAGATTTTGGCAGACGGGTAGGGTGCACTGGTAAAATGAAACTAGATTTGGGTTAGATAACATAGTAGACGGCTTCCTGACGGCATTGATGGCCCGAACGAAGCCAGTTTTAAGAACTGGTAAGCGCTCTACTTTTCGTTCCTTTCTCTTTTGAAGCAGGGGTTGTGGTCACTGGAATTGTCCTGAAGCCACAACCCCTCACCATTTTTTGAAGCCGACTAGCTGTACTTTTGCCGGTATTATGCGTTATTTTCTCCAACTGGCGTATCGAGGTACTAATTACCACGGCTGGCAACGACAACCCAACGGACGTAGTGTACAGGAAGTTCTTGAAACGGCACTGTCGACCATTCTGCGTCAGCCAACGGGTATTGTCGGTAGCGGCCGAACGGATACCGGGGTCCATGCTGCCCAGCAATTCGCTCATTTTGAAACCGACGTACCGCTGCCGGGCCATCTTCTTCGGTCGCTCAATAGCCTGATTCCGCCCGATATTGCCGTGTACGACTGCTTTCCTGTACGCGCCGATGATCATGCCCGCTATACCGCTACGTTTCGGTATTATCAGTACCAGATCAGTCGCCGGAAAGATCCGTTTCGGGAAGGGCTCGTTTACGTATTTACGCTTCCACTAAACGTAGTGCAAATGAACGAGGCTGCTGATAGGTTCCTGTATCACACCGATTTTGAGAGCTTTAGCAAAGTCAAGACCGATGTTCGTACGTTCAACTGCCGGATTGATCAGGCGTACTGGGAGCAAAAACCAAACGGCGATTTAGTATTTCATATTCGGGCTAATCGGTTTTTGCATGGTATGGTTCGCGCCATTGTCGGGACACTGCTGGACGTAGGACAGGGACGGCTGAACGTCGCGGATATCGACCGGATTATTCTGGCTCGCGACCGCAGGCAGGCGGGCCGGGCAGCCCCGGCAGAAGGCTTATCATTGGTTGAAGTGGGGTATCCGAATGAGGTATTTAAAGAGCGAATGAGTGAATGAGTGAATGAGTAAACAGCTACACAGATTTTTTTCTTTCGCTCATTCACTCATTCACTCATTCACTCATTCGCTCTTTTTTTCGTTATCTTTCATCAAAAAAGAATTCACTTGAAAATAGGAACTATCATATTGGCGGCCGGTGAATCTTCACGAATGGGAGGGGAACCTAAGCAGTTATTGATCTACAAAGGGCAGTCGCTAATCCGTCGTGTAACAGACACCGCACTGGCGTTGCAACGCGGCCCGGTTGTAGTGGTATTGGGCGCTCATCGCGCCCGCATTGTGCCTGAATTAACCGGGTTGCCCATCACACTGGTCGATAATCCAAGTTGGCCAACCGGACAAGCATCATCGCTCAAAACGGGACTGGCGGCTCTGTATCTGACCCATAAAGACATCGATGCCGTGCTAGTACTGCATATCGATCAGCCGTTAGTATCGCTGGGGTTACTCCTGCACATGCTCGAAGTTAGGCAGGATGAAGGCAAAGGAATTGTGGCCTGTCGTTATGGTACTCAGGTTGGCGTTCCGGCTTTGTTTAACCGCGATTATATTACAGAACTGCTTCAGCTGGAAGGCGATAAAGGCTTGCAATGGGTTATTGTCCGGCATCGAAACGACTGCTCGGAGGTGCCGTTTGAAGCAGGGGCTATCGATCTGAATTCCAAGCGCGACATCGAGCAGTTTCAGCAGGCACAGATACAGGTTCAATGATTCCGCTCATCCCTAACCGCCCCGGGAGATTCGCTCTTTAGGGAAACTGCCAACGAATTGATTTCATGCAAAAACTAGTCACAGCCCACCACTTGCAGGCCCGTCTGACAACCGTTCTGGAAACGGTTGAACGAGAGTTTGCCACCCTGACTGACCAACAACTTCGCTGGAAACCCGCCCCCGACCGCTGGAGCGTAGTGGAGTGTTTGCAGCATTTGAATCTGGCCGAACGGTTCTATATCCGTAACATCCAGCATAAGGTCGATAAGCTTGGGCTGGTGCAGGCCAATCCTGCTGATCAGACGATCGAAAGCGATTGGGTGGGTAAAGCACTGTTGTTTGCCGTCGATCCGCAGGTGAAAATCAAACTGCCTGCACCGGGAATAATTCGTCCACGACCGGCCGCTGAACTGGTTCCGGCCGACGTACTGGCGCAGTTTCTGGAGCTTCAAACCTTGTTACGTTCGTTACTGGACAAAGCCGTTTACCTCGACTGGAATCGGGAGAAAGTGATGACTTTGTTTGGAAACTGGCTCAAAATTCGTCTGGGCGATGCCTTCCTGATGTTGCTGGCACACACGGAGCGCCACATGAACCAGGCCATGCGTGTAAAAGCGGAAATGGGTACATTTGCGTTATAAAGTATTATCAACCTATGCTTTGAATGAAACATTATTTACAACACGACCCCTGGAATATCGTTGAAGAAGGTTTTCACCGTAACTATAATGAGATTACCGAAAGCGTGATGTCGATCGGCAATGGCCGACTGGGCGGACGCGGTTCGTTCGAAGAAAAATTTTCTGGTAAAACCCTCCTCGGTAATTACGTAGCTGGGGTATACTATCCCGACAAAACCCGCGTCGGCTGGTGGAAAAACGGTTATCCGCACTACTTTGCCAAAGTCCTGAATGCCGCCAACTGGATTGGTATCGGCATCGATATTGAGTACGAAACGCTCGATCTGAATCAGTGCGAAGTCCGCGACTTTCGGCGGGTGCTGAACATGCAGGAAGGTTACCTCGAACGCTCGTTTGTGGCCCGCCTGAAAAGTGGTAAAGAAGTTCAGGTGCATGCCAAACGCTTCTGCTCCATTGTAGACGACGAATCGGGAGCGATACGGTACGCCATCAAACCGCTGAATTTCGACGCCAAAATTACCATTACGCCCTATATCGATGGTGACATACGTAACCGCGATGCGAACTACGACGAGACCTTCTGGGACGAAGTGCGCAAGGAAACCGGCTATGGTGAAGCCTACATCGAACTCCGTACACGCAAAACAGCCTTTCACGTAGCGACAGGTATGTGCGTGGAGATTGAGCAGGACGGGGTAAAGGTCGATTTTCAATCACAGCCCATCAAATACGAAAAATACGTAGCGAACCGCATTACGCTCGACTGTCGGCAGGGGCAGGAAACGGTCATTTTCAAGTACGGCGTTAATCTATCGTCGCTGAATTATGACGCTGATACGATCATCAAGGAAGCTCACTTATACATCCAGCGAATTACCCGTAAAGGCTTCGATAAAATGCTGTTCGAGCAGAAGCAGGCCTGGGCGGATAAGTGGAAAGTAAACGACATTATTATCGAAGGTGATATTGCCGCTCAGCAAGGCATTCGATTTACTATTTTTCAGCTGAACCAGACGTACACCGGCGAAGATGAGCGGTTGAACATCGGCCCCAAAGGCTTTACGGGTGAAAAATATGGCGGCTCAACGTATTGGGATACAGAGGCTTACTGCCTGCCGTTCTACCTGTCTACAGCCGATCAGAAAGTAGCCAGAAACCTGTTGATCTACCGCTACAAACAGTTGGGGAAAGCCATTGAAAATGCCCAGAAACTTGGCTTCCGGGCCGGAGCTGCGCTGTATCCAATGGTGACCATGAACGGCGAGGAATGCCACAACGAATGGGAAATTACGTTCGAGGAAATCCACCGGAACGGCGCCATCGCCTATGCCATCTATGATTATGTACGCTACACCGGCGATGAGCAGTATCTGGTCGAATATGGCCTTGAAGTGCTGATTGCCATAAGCCGGTTCTGGAGTCAGCGCGTCAACTGGTCGAAAGCCAAAGACCAGTACGTTATGCTGGGCGTGACGGGCCCAAATGAATATGAAAACAACGTCAATAATAACTGGTACACCAACTACATTGCCGCCTGGACGCTACGTTATACGGTAGAATCGGTAGCGAAGGTGAAAGCCCTGAACCCCGAAAAATACGCCGAACTGATCGACCGGATTCATTTCCGCGAAGAAAAAGAACTGGCTACCGCTGGGCAGATTATCGACAAGATGTATTTGCCTGAAGATGAAAAACTGGGTGTTTTTCTGCAACAGGAGGGTTTTCTGGATAAAGACCTGATGCCCGTAAGCGATATTCCGAAAGGGCAGCGACCTATCAACCAGCACTGGTCGTGGGACCGGATACTGCGGTCGTGTTTCATCAAACAGGCTGATGTATTGCAGGGCTTGTATTTCTTTGAAGATGAGTTCGATACGGATACACTCCGACGTAATTATGCTTTCTACGAACCCATGACGGTACACGAATCGTCGTTGTCGCCCTGCGTTCATTCGATTCAGGCATCCAAATTAGGCATGAAAGAGAAAGCCTATGAGATGTATCTGCGTACGGCCCGGCTCGACCTCGATGATTACAACAACGACACGGAAGATGGCTGTCATATTACGAGTATGGCCGGTACGTGGTTAGCCGTTGTGAAAGGATTCGGTGGGTTGCGTGTTGAAGCTAATCAACTGTCTCTGAACCCGTACTGCCCCGAAAACTGGAAATCGGTAGCTTTCAAAATCCGGTTTCGGGACGTACTGATTCAGGTCACAACTACGCAGCGGGACGTAACGGTACAAAACTTCTCATCACAGCCGATCACGATCCGGTTGTACGGTAAAGACGTTACGGTAAAAGCAGAGAGCCAGAAGACAATAGGGCAAGAGGTCAAGGTCTGATTTGTAAAAAGACGAAAATAATTTGAAGTGGCTTATCCCGATTAGTTATACCCGATGAACCATACCTAGTAACACATTGCCAGTACGAACAACGCCGAAAGCAAAGATGCCTTCGGCGTTGTTGTTTTGTGGCAGTTATGAATGATCCGATCCCGTAGGGATTGAATGGTTATAGCGCAATGTTCTGATAATCAACGGTGTGTCGTAGGCGTGCTGTTGATTATCAAACTACACACACGGAACGCTTTCAATGGCCTACCAGGGTGTGCGCTTGCCAAGTATTACGCCAACGGTAACCTGGACGGATGGGTACCAGCCCTGACCATAACTGGTCACCACGCTACGCTTATAGTGCCAGTCCTGCTGATCGTTGGTCCAGTAAACGGCATCCCAATACGCTTGATTGCTCGTAATTTGCTTCGTTGGAAACAGCTTGAACAGGTACTGCAAACCAATCGCTCCTGACAACGTAATGCGATTGAACAAAGTGGCTTTTCCACCAAACAGGAATTCGGGAGCCAGCGAAAAACCTGCCGCCTGTAAGGAATCGGAGGGGATAATATAGCGGGAGTCGGATGTAAGCCTTAGACTGGAATGATCGACAACGGCGCGAACGGAGCCGAAGATTGTCAGTTCGTCGCCGAGCCCCAGACCCGGAACGTAATACCGATAACCAACTGTACCCCTTGTGTTCGTAAAGCGTTCCAGGCGGGGTAGTGAAAGTGGCAGCCTGTAACTGTCAGCGTTATACCCCAGTGAAACAGTAAAGCTCTGACGCTTGTCAACGTACCGTTCGTATTGAAGAAGCTGATTTTTGGGGTAAACAAGACCAATCGGCGAAATGGATAACTCCTGTCGCTGACCGCATGCCGGCAGCGCCATAAGTGAAATCAATCCGGTAAGAAGCCCATAAATACGTCTTTGCATACGTAATTTCGTGAAGGAAAAAGAAGGGAGGTTACTATTTTGGTTTGTCATAGAAACTGCATTTAGTTATGCTGCTCAGACTGTTCTGGAATTTTCTTCTTGCTCTGACGCTGTTCAGCACCCGTGGTTACGGCCAGTCGGTCCCTAACCCGACCGATACCAGTTACGTAATGGCGCTGCTGAAAAAAGGGGAAGCAATCGAAACCCGGCAAACGACCAATGCGCTGAATTTCTACCAGAAAGCACACGACTTCTCGAAAAAAATAAATTACACGAAAGGATACTTTGAAAGTGTTCGCCTGATGGTCTACCTGCTCAACAACCTAGGGCAGCACGATAAAGCAAGAAAGTTGGCTCAGGATGCACTCCTGAGGGCGAAACAGGATACATCGAAACGAAACCTGGGCATCAGCTATTTTGCCCTGGCAAACACCGCTTTATTTTCGGGAAAACTGACCGAGGCCATTCCAAATTACCAGCAGGCGGCTTACTACATGCGGTTGATTGGCAAACTAAAAAACGTAGCGGTAATCAATCAGAATCTGGGATATATCTACGAACAGCAACGGATGCTGCCGCAGGCTTTAGCGCACTATAAAAAGGCGCTCGCGTTCGACAGTACGGATAAACAGGATCGACGGTCCATCGCCATCGACTATTTCAGCATTGCCAACCTGCTTAGTAAGCAGGACAAAATAGCGGAGTCGAACGCAATGTACCTGAAGGCCAAACAATGGGTTGATCCGAAAAATGATCTGGATTTCATGATCAATCTGTACAACAACATTGGGTATCAATATGGAGTTGAAGCCCGGTATGACTCAGCGTTATTTTATCAGCGGGAAGCCCTTCAGTTTAGCCGACAACTAGGCAATCCCCGCCATGAACTGCATATGCTAATGGCGCTGGCGCAGACAAGCAGCCGGATGAAAAATTATGCGCAGGCCAGAACCCTGTTGGATGAATCGCACCGTATTGCGCAGAAAAATAAGGTTGGTTTGGCGGAGTTTGGAAATATATACCGGGAGTATGCCGTAGCTACTGAGGGGCTGCATGATTACAAGGCGACAACGGCCTGGCTCGATAAGTACATCGGTGTAAGAGATTCATTGAACAATCAGGAAACAAAGGAACTGCTGGAAAGCTATGAACTTCAGCTCAAGCAGGCCGAAGCGCGGCAGAAACTGGCGGAAAAGCAACGGCAGATTGACCATCTGGAGGAGGAACGCCAACGTCAGAACTTATGGCTGTTGATTGCCGGGCTGATCGGGCTTGTCGCTATGGGAGGCCTGGTGTTTGCGTCGCTCTATTCGCGGCAGCGTCAACGTACTGCCGATACGGCATTGGTGGCTGCTCAGCGTGAACGCGAACTGGCTGTGGTGCAGTCGGAATTGCAGGGTCAGCAGAAAGAGCGATTACGTATTTCCAAAGAAATGCACGACGATCTGGGAGCTTCGCTAACGGCCATTGGCTTATTGAGTGAAGTTGTCAAATCCCGCATGGGGACAAATACAACGCCCGAAATCGAAAAGATCTCGACGATCTCGGCGGATATGGTAACGGCCATGAACGAGATTATCTGGTCGCTCAATACCCGAAATGACAGCCTGAATGGTCTGATCGCCTATACGAGAGCCTACGCCAGCGAGTTTATCGACAATACGGACCTTCGTCTGAAAACCGATGTACAGGAGTCGGCGCATGAAATTGCCATGCGGGGCGCCGACCGTCGAAACGTATTTCTGACCGTAAAGGAGGCCCTGAACAACGTAGTGAAGCATGCGGGCGCTACCCAGATCACGCTTCTGATCCGACCCGAAACCGATCGGCTGGTCATTGAAGTAAACGACAATGGACACGGGTTTACCCCCAATGAGAAAACCTCGTTGCGAAATGGACTGGGAAATATGCAGAACCGCATGAACGAATCCGGTGGAAATTGCGAAATAGTTTCGTCATCGACGGGTACGAGCGTAAGAATTACGTATCCTTACCCACCTGTAGCCGCCGACAAAATACTGCAAACGTAGTATGGCATGAGAATGAAAAAACGATCAATATTGCCGGATGAAAACGCCCATTACCGTTGCCATTGTTGAAGACAAAGAACCGATCCGTCAGTCATTGGCTATTCTGGTCGATGGGGCCGATGGTTTTTCCTGTCAGGCAACGTTCGAGACGGCCGAAGAAGCTATTGATTACCTGCCGGACCACTGTGTCGATGTGGTGCTGATGGACATTGACTTACCCGGCATGAACGGCATCGATTGCGTGCGGAATCTGAAGTCGCTTTGTCCGAATACCCAGTTTATGATGTGTACCATGTACGACGAAGACGAAACCGTTTTCGAGGCTCTGAAAGCGGGTGCCAACTCCTACATTCTGAAACGAAGCCCCCCGCATAAACTGCTGGAAGCCATCACTGAACTCTACGAAGGCGGATCGCCGATGAGCAGCACAATTGCCCGGAAAATCGCCGTTTCCTTTCATGTTAGCCCCTCCGCCACCAGCGAACTGGACGTACTGACCGCCCGTGAACGTGAAATTCTGGATCGACTGTCCAAAGGCCATAGCCATAAAGAGGTAGCCGAAGAGCTGTTCATCAGTCCGACTACGGTTCGTAAGCACATCTTCAACATCTACGAAAAACTCCAGGTACACTCGAAAGTGGAAGCTGTCAACAAGTATCTGGGGAGGAGATGAGGATTGACTGATCGAGTGATTGATTGAATAGCTGCCGCAAATCATAAATACCCAATCACTCGATCAGTCAAAAATTCCCTTTCAAAAATCATACAAATGCGGTATTGATGGCACTGTTTTGGGCAGATAGTTTTGCCTCGGTGATTGACGGAAATCACCCATCAAAACAGCCAATACCATGAAAAAGCTACTGCTCCTGGTGATCGTAACCCTGGCCCTCGGCGCCTGTAAAAAAGGGGAGTCAGACATCAATCCAAAGAATCCCGCCGACGTAGTGGCCGGTCGGTATAAGCTATCTTCCTTTAGTCTTCAGCAAGGTTCGCAGCGGGTAAGTCTGCCCGGTAATGGTCAGTCGTTGAATGGGGTGGCCGAGCTGACAAAGGCGTCGCAGGAGGGATATGTGAACCTCACCCTTACCGTCAACAACAACGAAGTAGTTGGTACGTCCGACAACGTAACGCTGGAGGTTCGAAAAACCAGTGAAGCCTACGGACTTTTCGACGGGAGCGATCAATACGCTGATGTGGACGGAAATAACATCATTTTCAGCCTGTCGGGAACAGACAGCAACAATCAGCAGGTCGAACTTTCTTTTGTTGGTAAAAAATAGACGACCTATGAAACGCTATATTCAGATCAGCCTGCTTCTACTGCTTGTTTTTTCGGGTATCCGAACGACCGCTCTGGCACAAGGTCGTAACCAGATTCTGTTCATCGGTACGCCCCTGGCCGTCGGTGTTGGGCGTTACAATGCCACTGGCTTTACAACCGGACTCGATATTCGTTACCAACACCCATTAGGCGCTAATTTCACCATTACCGGTAAAACGGGGATGGAGTTTTTTCTGGTAAAAGGTCGGTATAAAGATGATTTCCGCTATTACTACGGGACAGCCTCTGGCATTTCGATTCCTATAACCGTGGGACCACGTTTTTACATCATCGATGGATTACATGCCGGACTGAACTTCGGGGTTGATATCGGCGTGAGCATGATTGCCGCCACGGCGTTTCGGTTCGAACCGGCCTTCGGTTATGCAATCCGGCTACCCAACCACAATTACGTTGATGTCGGAACCAGTTTTGTGACCAGTTTCGGTGAGGGTAGCGGAGCCTTCTCCTTCAACTTCGCCTATGGATTGAATTTTGGCCGGTAAAGGTCATGGATGGTGGCATCAGTTTTAGTGCGTGGGGTCAGTTTTGAGAAACTGACCCCACGCACTAAAACTGATGCCACGGACATTACGCAAAAAATTAGAACCGGCCCCCGTTTAGGTAGCACGCTTAGTGGTGAAAACGACGTTGAGCGGGTTATCCAGCGATAAGCCGATTCATTGCCTACTTTTGACAAGAAAATCAGCAATTGAGTTGATACGTACTAAGCGGCAATGATCACGCAGACGGGTAACGGATTGAAGAGCTACAACTACGTAATCACTTTCGTGGGTATCTGGCTGAGTTTGATTGGCTGTCAGTCGTCGGAGCGAAAAACGTCGCAGTCGTCCAGGCAGATCACGTCAGCTTTTTACCACTGGAAAACCGTTTATAACCCAACGCACTATGAAACTGAACTGCTCAACGGTCTGGCAGTCAGTACGCTGTATCTACATTTTTTCGATGTAGACTGGGATGCGAAAACGCGTCAGCCCGTACCGAAAGCCTTTATTCGGTTCCGGCAAAAACCGACTGGCAACGTAGTGCCGGTGGTCTTCATCACCAATCGTACGCTTGTTCAGCTAACAGCCGGGGCCATACCCGATCTGGCTACGCACATTACGCAGGCCATCCAACGTATCAGTCAGCAGCAGGCCATACCCTTGCAGGAAGTACAGATTGATTGCGACTGGAGCCTCCAGACGCGTGACCGCTATTTTCGGCTGCTCACTCTCTTAAAAAACCAGCTTCGGCTGCCTATCTCGGCAACAATTCGATTGCATCAGATCAAGTACACCGATCAAACGGGTATTCCACCCGTAGCGCGGGGTATGTTGATGCTCTATAACGTAGCCGACTGGAAAAACCCCGACACCCGCAACTCGATTTATGATGCCGATATTGCCAGTCAATACCTATCGTTTGTCGCTACGTATCCGCTACAGCTTGACCTGGTATTGCCGCTCTTTCGCTGGACGGTGGTTTACCGGAATAATCATTTTCTGACGTTTTTAAAAAACATTGACCGTACCACGCTGACAAATTGCCGCTTTCTGCGTTCTCTTGACAGCACCCGGTTCGTTGCCAGCCGTGATACGTCGGCGTTTGGCTTTTCGGTTCGGCGTGATGATCTGTTTCGGGTCGAAGCCGTGTCTGCCGGTACGTTGATCCGCGAAAAAAACCGATTACTCGATCAGATTAGTAACCCGCAATTAACCGTAGCTTTATACCACCTCGACTCTACCGTTCTGTCTGCTTATTCTCGTGAAACCATTCAATCTCTCGTACGTCCGATTCCGTAAAATAGCCCTTTCGGTTGCCGTTTTGTTTGCGTTTGCCTGTGGTCCTTCGTTCGACCCGCATGAGTTTATGAGCTTCTTTCAGCCTGAGGTGGCTAACACGCCCGCTGAGTATGGACGGTATATATTTTCGCCCCAGCTTTATGCCGATACAGAACTGGGCGTTGCCTATGCCGATACGCTTGTGATCGACGAAAATGTACGGGCCTGGGCTGCTTATACGGGCGGAAAATTTTCTGAAACCGTGGTGGCCAAAGCGCTTTATAAAGAAGAACCGGAAGCCGTTAAAACCTTTACGTCCGCTTTAGGGAAAACGCATACACCGGCTGTCGCCTATCTGAAATTTGCCTGGTCGACCGACGATGGGCAGGCCAATCCCTGGGTGACTGATATCCCACCCCTTGACAGTACGAAACTGCCTCAACAACTGGAAGAAGCAAAAGCCACTTACGCCATCACCACCGATGCGTTTTTGAAAGAACGATACGCTTTTCAGGCCGTCAAACTGGCCAGTGAAGCGGGGGATTACAAACAGACTCAGCAGCTATATGACAAACTGATAAAACCGTTGCCCAATAAAACATTCATCAGCGACTGGGCACTTTGCCGTCGTGCGGGGGCTTCGCTGGTTTTAAACGATACGGCACGGGCTATTTTTGAGTTTGCGCAGGTATTTGATCGGTGTCCATCGCGCCGGAGAGCCGCCGAAACGAGTTTACGTCGGAGCGGTATTAAGTTTCGGGAAGATGCCTTACAGTACGCCAAAACGGATCGGGAGCGGGCGGCTGTGTACGCACTTTGCGCCATACAGCCAGGTCAGGATGGGCTGGACCTGCTCAAAGCCCTTGTGCATTTAGCCCCTAAAAATCCACTGATCGAGTTGGTAATGGCGCGGGAAATCAACCGGAATGAATACTATTTCTTTACAAGTGGACAGGCGTACACAAACTACACGCTGCTGGCCCGCCCCGACTCCACAGCTTTTGAGGGACGCAAAACCGAAGCCGTTACGTATTTCGAAAAACTGCGGGAGTTTGCCCTTGAGTCAGCCGAAAATAAAGCGCTTGGCGATGGGGCGTTCTGGTACGCAGCCAGTGCGTATCTAGCGTATCTGGGGAACGATTACAAAGCGGCTCAAACACATCTGGATCAGGCGGCAGCGCTGCCAACACCCAATAACCATCTGAAATCACAGATTGCCGTGCAGCGCATGTTGCTGTTGGCCGCCCAGACAGAATCCATAACGCCCGAAGCAGAACAACAGCTTATTGGCTATCTGGAAACGTTTGATCGGACGACAAATTTTCGCGTGAACAATGCCTTTGTGGACGTATGCCGAAGGTTTGCCGCAACGTATCAGCACAAAACAGAATCGAAAAGTGGCTGGCTGTCGAGTTGTTCTCGTTCGACTGAAGAGCCGGTGAATGGGCCGGGCCTGGCAAAAGCGTACCTGCTAACCATGCTGACCACCCAGGCGCATCCTGATACGTATTTCGCCAGCACTGCCGATCCTCATTCTGTTGAAGATACGATTGCTCCCGCTGTTGTCCGGCAGACCATTGCCTTTGCGAACCAGACCAAACCCACTGATTTCGACAAACGATTGCTGACACTGGCGGACTTGTCCAATGATTACCTGAATCTGTTGCTGGGGCGTCGGCTGATGATGGAACACCATTATGCTGAAGCCGCCGATGCCTTCGGCCGGGTAAACCCCAAAACCTGGACGGCGGAACCCTTTGCGATATACTTCCGAAAAAATCCATTTTCGGTGAAGATGCCCCGGCTATATACGGCCACCCCGAAAACCGTTCCGAAAGCGCCGGGTAATAAAAATGGTTTGGAACCGGGTTCCGTGAACATCCCGGCCGAGCCTGTAGCCAATGCCTTTACCCCGGTAACCTTTGCCCGTCGTATGGCCGAACTCGAAAAGCAGGCGCAAACCGCAACCGGCGATAAGGCGGCCGAACTGTATTATGAGCTGGGATGTGGAGCCTGGAATCTTAGCTGGTACGGCAATGCCTGGCTTCTGGTACGTTCGTACTGGAGTGGGGGTGAGCCACCGGTTTATGACGTACCGACTGATCCAACGGCAAAACAAAAACGCTTCGACGTGCTGATGAAAATGGATTATTACACGACCAGCCATTCCCGAAATTATTTTGAGAAATCGGTAAACGCGGCTAAAACCCCCTTACTCGCCGATCGGTCGGCGTATATGGCCGCTCGCTGCGAAGCCAATGCATTTTCACTGCAAAAGTCAATCGAGCAGGTGCGGAATGGCTACGTATATGAAGAAGATTCGACCTTTGTGAAAAACATGCGGACGTTACGTAAAACGAAGTATGCCCGGTTCTATAAAGCGTTTATCAACAATCACACCCACACGCTGTTTAACCAGGAGATGATTCGCGAGTGTGCGATGTACAAGGATTTTCTGGCGTTTGGCGAGGAACTGAACGAGTAAAAACGTTACGTCGGCCTTTCGGGAAAAGCAGAAACAGACTCAAAGCAGTGGCGATTCGAACAAATGAAGGGGGGGATTTTGATGCTGTTTCGCCAGTTTATGATGGACTTTCTTTCATTGTTTTTGGGCGAAAACTTCAGCGTGCGCAGGCTGTTTTCTTGAAGGCGATTCCCGCCCATGCCGACGTATTGATTGTGGGTGGTGGGACGGGCTGGTTGCTCGAACAGGTATTAACACACTGTCGGCCCAATCGGGTGGTTTATCTTGATACGTCGGCGCGAATGGTTGCCCGTGCCAGTCGACGAATCCTTCGGCAGGCCGTCGTTGGCGCTGTCGATTTCCGGGTAGGCGATGAAACGATGCTGACTGGCAATGACCATTTCGACGTAATTATAACCCCGTTTGTGCTCGATCTCTTCACCGAACAAACCTTACAGGCACAATTTATTCCACGGTTACGCAGCACCTTGAAAACCGGGGGACTGTGGCTTGTCACCGACTTTATTCAGACGACCAATTGGTGGCAGAAACTACTCTTACGCTCAATGATTCGCTTTTTTCGGCTTACGGCCGGTATCAAAACGCAACAACTTTCTGACTGGCAACGGGCTCTGGCCCAAAACGGTTTATTACGTCAGGATCAGCAGACCCAGGTTGGGGGAATGGTTTCTACCGAGATTTGGGTAAATCTCTAGTTTCTCTTTTTCAAACAAGCTCGCAGGCGGTACGATTTTTCAAACAAGCTCGCAGGCGGTACGATGGTGAAGCGTATTGGATAGATTAGGGGTGCCTAGATCGTTTTCCACCCCTTCGCGGTCATCTATTAACAGTTGCCTTTGTAATCAATGACCGCGAAGAGTATGGACCTATCTCCCTGTTATTTGCCAACTCCCGGTATGAGGGCCAGCAGGCTCCGGCCTTTTGTGGCGACGGCTTCGCTTATTTGATTTTTTACGACATTTTTGATGATCTCACTCCGGTCGCGCTCACCCCGAGCGAGCGATTTGGCAAACTCAATGGCCTGATCTGTTGTGATCTTGCCGGGCATGGGCGGTTCATTCTGATCCACAAAAGCGTCTACAATCACCGGACCATCATGAGCCAGCGCTTTTCGAATCACGTCGGGTGCGTCCTTCGGGTCATCAAGTGTAAAACCTGTGGCTCCACAGGCCCGCGCATAAGCTGCGAAGTCAATGGATTGAAGTTCGACACCAAACTCCGGGTTGCCTTCCAGAACGATCTGTTCCCATTTGATCTGCCCGTACGAATTATTGTGGAAGATGAACACCTTAATCGGTAGCTTGTACTTAACGGCCGTTGCCATTTCTCCCATCAGCATCGTAAACCCGCCGTCGCCTACCAACGCCACCACCTGCCGGTCCGGATATGCTATCGAGGCCGCAATGGCGTAGGGTAGTCCCGATCCCATAGTGGCCAGCAGGCCCGACGTCGAAAACTGCATGTCGTCCCGAAGATCGATATGCCGGGCCGCCCAGGTCGTGTTGTTGCCACAATCGCAGGTGATGATGGCATCCGAATCCAGCAATGGGCTAATCAGGTGCGGCACAACCTGTGGCTTCATTGGTACGTCAGTTTCTGTGCCGCGTGCGCTGATCAGCTCGCGCCAGAATGTCATCCGTTCCTGCGCTTTTTCCAGAAAGCTGCGGTCTTCTTTCCGATTAATGAGCGGCAAAAGTCCGTCAAGTATCGTTTTGCTGTCGCCCACCAGTCCAACTTCAACGGGCGTCCGCAGGCCAATATGCGTCGGGTCGATGTCGATCTGCAGTGTTCGTACCTTGCCGGGTTTAGGAAAATATTCAGTATAGGGAAAGTGCGTACCGATCATAATGAGCGTATCGCACTCTTCCATGGCATCCTGCGAAGGGGCCGTTCCCAACAAACCGAGGCCGCCTGTTGTGTAGGGGCTATCGTCGGGCACGACGGCCTTACCCAGCAAAGCTTTGATAATTGGGCCAGCCACCGTATCCGCTAGCTGCAGCACTTCCTGGCGGGCTTTTAAACAGCCTCTCCCAACAAAAATAGCTACTTTTTTACCTGCGTTAATCAGATCGGCGGCTTTCTGTAACTGCGCTAGCGAAGGCGTAAGCTCAGTGCTTACTTTCAGCACACCGGTATGCCCCGGAATATTGGGCATTGAGCGCGTATCATCGCTGGCCGTCCAGTCCTGAAGATCTTTCGGAAACGACAGATGCGACACTGTTCGCTGGGCGAGTGCCGTACGTATCGCCTGATCGACGGCGTTGACAACATGATCGGGGCCCATAATTCGCTCATTATACGGCGCCAGGTCCATAAATACCTTGACCAGATCGGCATCCTGCTGATAAAGCGAACCGCTTATGTCGTGGTACGTATGGCCCGTAATGGCCAGTACGGGTTGTCCATCGTACTTGGCATCGTAGAGACCGTTAATCAGATGGAATCCGCCACAGCCCGAAGTGGCCATGCATACGCCCAGTTTGCCCGTAAATTTGGCGTATCCAGCCGCCATGAATGCGGCCGCTTCTTCGTGGCGTACCTGAACAAAGCGAATCTGATCCTGGTGTGTACGTAACGATTCAAAAAGACCGTTGATACCGTCTCCCGGCAGGCCAAAAACGGTATCGACGCCCCATTCAATCAAACGTTCAATAAATAAATCTGCTGCTGTTTTTGCCATAGTGCTGTTTACCGGCTTTGACAGCTACCGGCTAAAGGGATAAGTACCCATGCGTCGAAATTGTTAATTAAAAACAGATTGAATTCGGCAAGGCAGCGGGTGCACTCAACAGCTATTCCCTCGTGCGGTCCATATCCTCACTTTTTTGGACTCACTTTTTGCTTTCTCAATTAGATATGGTTAGATAAGTCAAGCTGCATAAGCTCAGATTTTACATCCATAGTTCATACAGCCGCCACAGGTTTAGGGGCGGCTGTTTAGTAACCAGAGGTTACGTTTGCCGACGCACGCGTATTGATGACTGTAAACTGTAGCTGCTATCAGCCTGTTAATAAGAGTGGTTTTCATTCTGGGTGATACTTTTTTGCCAGAATAAAAAAGCTTCAGAGACTCGTTTTCATTTACTTATTTCCCATGAGCGTTATTAAACCTGCCCTTCAAAGTCCGGAATCCATTGTTTACTTTTTGGGAGCAAATAACTATTGCTGGCTTTATTTCCGCAATGGCGAAAAAAAGTTACTGGCCAAACCAATCAGCTATCTTGAGGGACAGTTGCCGGGTTTCATTCGGGTACACAAAACCGTTCTGATCAATCCGGCTTACGTAAAGAGCCTACATCAGCCACCCCGGCAGAAAATGGCGGGCGAGATACGGCTGGCGTCAGGTGAAGTATTTCCGGTGAGTCGTCGGCGCTGGGCGCTGGTGGCCGAAGCCTTGCAGTATTATCTGGTACAAAACGCAACAGACGCCGTTGTTGAGCGGTCGGCTGTCGCTACGTCGTCGAGTGCTGGTTTGTTGCCCGAATCCGCCAGGCAGTCGATATTTCTGATTACCGAGGATGAACAGAACGCTTTTATGGCGAAGCGGGCCATCGAACGAAAATGGCCCGCTTATCAGGTGCATACGCTCCAGCGCAGTAGTCATCTGTCGGATTTGCTGAGTCAGTTAACGCCGGAAAATTACCCCATATTTCTAGTGCTGGATGCCCGAACAATAACGCTGGAACGCCTGAATACCCTCCAGCGCCTGAAAGCGAATCCAAAGCTCGGTAGTATACCTGTTATTTTGCTGGTTACTCCAACTGATCAGGCCGTAACGGATGGATATAACTATAAAGCGAACTCGGTCATCTCGATGCCGGAAGGGTATACCCTATTTACACAGACCATTGAACGTGTTTGTCAATTCTGGCTTCGAACGGTCGCTTTGCCGGGAGTCACGCACCCGGAAGAAATTGAATCTTATTAAAACAAACGGTAAACTCACCCCTCAAAGTGAGAATTGCATGGGAGGGAGCGTAACGGTTTCCCACCAGTAAGCACGTAGTTCCCGGAAGTAGGTCAGCCAGGTTTCAAAATTCGTAGGCTTTACCAGATAGGAAGCGCTTCCCCGTAAATACGCTTCTTCAATATCAGCGCGGTTGTTTGACGAGCTCAGCATCACAACTGGAATCCGATTGCAGGGGGCGGCCATCGATTTGATCTGCTCAAGCAGATGCCATCCGTTTTCGCGATTGGGCAGGTACAGATCCTGAAAAATCAGTTTAGGGATTTCCCATTCCTGAGTCGACCAATCCTGCAGAAGCGTCAGTGCCTTTTCGGAGGTATCAACGTGAACCGGATTTATCTCCGGAAGATACCGCTCCATGGCGTTTCTGATCAACATCCAGTGATCGGCACTATCTTCAATAATTAGTACCTTGGCGCGTTTAAAATTGGCCTGAGATATCACCTGATCAATTGGGAGGGGCATAATGTAGTTGAGTTTGTATCGCTAATTTACTGATAATCCAGTTAATCTATACAAGAACAAGAGATTATTGTATCGGCGTTATAGTAACAACAAAAAAGGGAGGGTTCTGTTTCCCTCCCTCATCCCAATAACCTACGTTAATAGAACCGTTTGCGTATGCCCGCATTACGTTTGGTGCGGTAAAACTGGGTTGATGTCGGTGGTGATCCGTTGACGCTCTATGGGCGCGATGGTTTTGTAGCTGAGTTGCTGCTACTGTCGGTCATCGTACCGTTTTGGCGCTGCATTCTTCGGTCAGAACGGTTCCGACGGCCTGCTCGTGATGAACCCGCTGTACCGGAATCACTCTGCATGGTGCCCGAGTTCGGCTGATTGCTGTTCATGGTTCTGTCAGTAGAGCTTCGGTTCATTCGGGAGCTATCCTGCGCGGGGCTTTGACTACTGCTGTTTGTTGTTGTGGAGGTTGTGGTCGACTGTGCCTGACTGCTTAACGCGGCCAAAGTGAGTAAAAACGAGCCAATGATTGTTATCTTTTTCATAATGGTTGAACATTTACATGAAGATTTCATTAGACCGTTTTAACTTTCTATACCCGAAAAAGTACCGAAAAATAAACAGTTATATGGTGAAACTGCGAGGTAACGGCCCTTTGTATCCTTAAACGTATCGAATGTATAATGAGCGACTTACAGGTAAACGCTGACCTTTGCACTACTGATTCGCAACTTGGTTTCCGGTTCAAAGAGGTACGTGAAGTGGTCACCTTTAGGCGTGTCGAGAATAACGTGAATATGGTCAGCATCCTTCACGAAGGGTGGAGGTAGCTTCCTAGGGTTGTAGAGTGGTGTTGGCGGTTGTAATGGCTGTACCGCCGTACCGGGGGCAACCCCAATAAGGTTACAAAGGCAGGTGAACCAGATAATCTGTCAGTACTTTCCACTGGATTGGCTGATGAAAGAGCCAGCCCGCTTCGGCGATGAACGTATTGATGATGGCTCGGTCACCTGATTCCGGCCCCTGATTGTTTATTGCTTCATTCCGTCCGATTTCGTAAGCTTTGATTGTACATCCGTCCCGTTCAATCCGGAACGTACTGGTAGCTTTTGACTGGAAAAAATGCTCGATTTTTTCGCCTTCTGCCTGTCCGTCGGGTTGTGGTCGGGTACTCGGTCTGACCGTAAACTCGGCTTTTGTTTCCTCATCCGTTACGTCAATGACCTGAACCCAGTTTTTGGGCGTTGGGCCGGGCAGATCAATTTCTATATAATCGCCAACCTTTGGCGGATGATAGGTGACCCGGTTGCCGGTCTGGTCGTACAGGACAAAATCGGCTGTGAAACTCGATAGGTCCGACCAGGTATTCACGTCGAACAGTTTCTCTTTTGAGCGGGCAAAGGCTTCAAGAGCGGTTTGCTCATCGGCAAACGTCTGTTCGCTGGAGTAAGTTTTGTGTTTAGCTTCATCTCCAGTCAACACATGCAGCTCATGCTGAATTTCGTCAAGAACAGGTTTAAGTTTCATACGTGTAGAGGACTAACTAATGGATCGACAGAACGTATTTAGGGTCCATGCTTTGTTCAACAGGAAGGGATAAAGGAAGTTTAGACTTTGCTGGCCAAGTGAGGCAAATGGACAGTACCCTGACGGTAAATTAGTAAGCCAGCGCTGTTTGCCGAATAGGAACACGTTTGCGCTGCCGATTACAAAAAAAGAGTTTACTGAAAACTCAATCTTAGCGGATTGTGTACCTTCATAATCTCGGAAGAGATAAAACGGAGAATAGCCAATGACAGATCAGACAAAGCTGGAAGAGAAAATCGGATTAGCCTGCAGGCTCTTAAACCGTGAGCAGATTAACCGCATGAACGAGCTGCACCAAAATCTTTTAAAAAAGTGGAGCATCTGATTGAACATGCAGATAACTATGAATTCGTATTTCAGTCCCCGGATGATAATTTGAGCCCACAACCGGTTGAGTTCATTACGTTTGAGCGGCAATGTTGCCCTTGGTTAGCGTTTCAACTGAACTTTTCCCCGAATGACGGACCGATTTCGCTTAGAATGGGGGACTCTGCCGAAACAAAACAGATGGTGAAACTGATCATGGAACTGGATAAGCTGATGCTATCCTGATAGTCAAGACGTCTGAATTACAGCTCGTTGAAAAGCTTTGTCAGGGCACGTAACGAACTGATGTTATACCACTCTTCTCCACCCAGATTTAGCCATTGACCATCGATACGGGGGCGTTTGGCATGAGCCGCTTCCGCATCAAAATCGTGCTCGTATACCTTGCTCATGATGCGCTGTAAGGCTGTCCAGGGTAACGTTTGCGCCTGTTCGCGCCGGTTTTCTATACGCAGGACTTTCACCGAACGATCACTGAAAGAGGCTGTTAACTGGATTTCCTGATCGCCCTGATGACGGTTGAGATTCAGGTACGTTAGTTCAAAAGGACGCTCACGACCAATGGATTCGTATGAAGCCTGTATCAGCTCCTGCATCAGATACTGCCAATCGTCAACGTTTGCGGGGCGGCCCTGTTTGCTGACGCCATCCGCTTCTATGGTCATGTCCCAGAAGTCATCGTCTTCGTCCAGTACATCTTCGTCCACTGGTTGCAGCCGGGTTTTTGCTATCAGATTTCCGAGCGTTTCTGACCAGGCTCTTGGGAGTTTGCCCGTCCAGCTGAAATCATCATCGCGGGTATATCCTTCAGCAATCAGCTCATCGTCGTCGATGTCATCCCGGTCGGGGTACGTAATGGCAAGCTCTACCTGCAAGGTATTGGCAGCACTTTGGCTTGCCGTAAAGGTGTAAAAATAAGCATAAGGCGCTGGCAGGGAGCGAGCCGTCTGGTAGCGAATCTGAAGACGTTTGAAAGACATGGGTTCGGTTTACGGTAACAGGAGTTCTGGTTATCAGATGCCTATTATCCCGCAAAGTTAGCGTATTCGGGCTATTGTCGCTTTCTGGTCAATTTTGCCGGTGGCTGTCTCAACAAATTCAGTAACGTAAAGCACTTCTTTCGGTACGGAATAGGGGCCTAGCTGCGTCTGAATCGCCTTTTTTGCGGCTTCCCATTCATCACTATTCGTGTCAGCCTCCGGCTCCCTAATCCTCGCTCCCTGCTCCCTACTCTCTCCTCCTCGCTCCACCACCACGACCACTCGCTGCCCCAACCGGTCGTCGGGCAATCCTGCAACGAACAGACGGGGAACGGGGTAGCCCAGCGCCTGCCGGAATGGGGCCAGTACGGTTTGTATGATCTGTTCAACGCGTTCGGGCTGTATTTTAACGCCACCACTATTGATGATCCGGTCGGCCCGGCCCAACAGACGAAAATGAGTGGCGTTGATAAGCTCAACCACATCGTTGGTCTGAATACGCTCAAAATTGGTTGCGGCCGACGTAATGTGCAGACAGCCGCGTTCGTCCGCTCCGAGTATTACGCCATTCAGCGCCGTAAAGGTGTCGCTCTTTTGAGGGCCATTCAGTCGGCGTAGGGCAATATGCGACACGGTTTCGGTCATGCCATAGGTTGCATACACGGGCGACGTAATGAGTTGCAATGCCTGCTCCAGCGCCGGGCTGGTGGCGGCTCCACCCACCAGAATTGCCTTCATGCCGTTCAGAATCGGCACCTTTTCGGGGGCGACTTCCAGAATGGTTTGTAGTTGCAGCGGCACGAGTGCCGTAAACGAGAATCGGGTTTGAGCTGCATCGAAATCACTCAACGGGTTACTGACTGGCTCAAGAATGGTCATCGGTAAGCCCAGTTCCAGGCCACGAACGAGCATCATAACGCCCGCTACGTAGCGTGTATTCAGGCAAACGAGCGCCGTATCGCCAGCCTCCAGACCGAGTGTCTGGCCGGTCAGCCGGGCGCTGGCCTGCATCTGCGCCCGTGTGAGCTGAATCGGTTTTGGTTCACCCGTCGAACCAGACGTATGCAGCGTAAAATCGGTCTGACCGCTTAACCAGGCCCGGCAAAAAGCCAGCGTATTGACTTCGTAGGGCGTTTGCGGAGCAGGCCAGTGAGCCGGTAAGGCAGGGTCGAGAAACAATGGCTTACGATTAATTTGCACGGTGTGTTACGTTACTGCTACAAAATTATTCAGGATTTGGCGTTTTTGACTCAGGCTGGAGAATAAGCAAAAAACGGGTAGATTTTGACGTAGAGCCGCTTAACCATTTAATATTACCCTATCAATCATGTACAAAAAAACCATTTTACTCGCTCTTGTTGTCATCGGTAGCTTACTGACCACGCATGGATTTGCTCAGGACCCGGCCGTTAGCCAGGCTGTTGAAAAACTGCGCAAACTCATGATCGATCCCGATAAAGCGGGCCTGGAAGCGCTGGCTGCCGACGGACTGAGCTACGGGCATTCCAACGGAAAGATTGAAACTAAAAAAGAGTTTGTTGAAGCGCTGGTGAGTGGTGAATCCGATTTTAAAACCATTGACCTGACCGACCAGACAGTGACTGTTGTTGACAATACGGCCATGGTACGCCACAAACTATCGGCAGAAACCAACAATCAGGGTAAGCCCGGACAAACCAAACTGTCAGTACTGCTGGTATGGATTAAGCAAAATAACACCTGGAAACTGCTGGCTCGTCAGGCGGTTAAAATCTAATCGCTACGAGTGAATCCGAACGGTACCGGCTGCTGTATCGGCCACGGTTACGAATTGAACCAGAGCCTGGGTTGCCGGTCCCATCAATACCTTACCGGTACTGTCGAACCGCGATAAGTGCAGCGGGCAGTAAAACTGATTATCAGCTACTTTATATGTTAGCTGGGTGCCTTCGTGTGTGCAACTGGCCGAAACGGCTATAAATTTTCCGTCTTTGGTCTGGGCCACAATAATGTCGTTAGCAATTACGTAGCCGCCTTTTGCGCGTAGGTTTTCATTGGCCTGATCTGCCAGTCGAAGTGTAAAATCAACGTTTCTGTCAATAGGCGTTGGATCACCGCCACCTTTCGCTGAGCACCCCATCGAACAGTTCGTTAGCAGGATTACCCCGACGCTGGTACCAACGAGTTTGAAAAAGTCGTGTCGGGATATTGGTGCTGTTTCCATGTCTTGTGGGTTTCCGTGTGGATTTTAACGTATTTTTGTGCCGAACTACCGATTTTCGCGGTATAAATATGCGTTATTTTTTGTCATTCAACGACAGCGAACAAAGATGTTCGCCGGGCGGTTACCCAATTAACAACTATGGAAGAAGCGAAAGTTTTTGTTAATCCGATTTCGCCGGATAAAGTTGCCGAAGCACCCGGTTTGCTGGAATATGCACACACGGCGGGTGGCGCTATCATTCGCCCTGAAGACAAGGGCAAAATTACCGGGCGGGCCGTAGCGGCCATGCGCGAACAAACCGACATGCAGCTTAGTCAGCTCTACAAACAGATGCAGCTGCTGGCCGAGCAGGCTACTGCGATCCGGCATCGGGTCGAAATATCCGAGCGAATCTATGCGGCCCAGATGAGTTTTGAGCCGGTAGTGGGCAAAACGTATCATTTCTACACCCGCAAAAACGGCCAGGACGTACTGTCGATGGTGGCACCGAATGAATGGGGACGCAAATTTCCCTTCGAACGCTGCCTCGCTACCGTCCGCATGATGGCCGACCATACTTGGGATGTGCAATATCACGAAACTGAATTTTCAATGAGCGAATGATTGACTGATTGAATGGGTCGAAATTCGGCTCTCCTTCTAATTCAATCAGTCAATCATTCAGTAATTCAATCATTATGCAAAGCAACTACCCCTGGGAGACAATCAAAGAGTACCAGGAAATTCTATTCGGGTATTACGATGGCATTGCCAAAATAAGTATCAATCGACCCCACAAACGAAATGCATTTACGCCACTAACCGTCAAGGAAATGTCGGAAGCCATGGAACTGGCCCGACAGGACGAGCGCGTTGGCGTTGTTATACTGACGGGTGAGGGCGGAGAAGCATTCTGCTCGGGTGGTGACCAATCGGTGCGTGGCCATGGCGGTTATGTTGGTGAAGACAAAGTGCCCCGCCTGAACGTACTGGATCTGCAAATGCAGATTCGTCGGATTCCAAAGCCCGTTGTGGCCATGGTGGCGGGTTATGCCATTGGTGGCGGTCACGTGCTGCACGTCGTCTGTGATCTGACCATCGCGGCCGACAACGCTCGTTTCGGGCAGACAGGCCCAAAAGTCGGCTCGTTCGATGGTGGTTTTGGGGCTTCCTATCTGGCGCGTATCGTTGGTCAGAAAAAGGCCCGCGAAATCTGGTACCTCTGCGATCAGTACGACGCGCAGGAAGCGCTGGACATGGGTCTGGTGAATAAAGTAGTGCCGCTGGACCAGCTGGAAGAAGTGACCATTTCGTGGTGCCGCAAAATGCTGGAGAAAAGCCCCATCGCGTTACGTATGCTCAAAGCCTCGTTCAACGCGGAGCTTGACGGACAGGCGGGAATCCAACAACTGGCGGGCGACGCTACGTTGCTGTACTACCTTTCTGAAGAAGCCAAAGAAGGCAAAGACGCCTTTCTGGAAAAGCGTAAACCCGATTTCAGTAAGTTTCCGAAGTTTCCGTAAGGTACCGATACGTTCCTTTTCAAACACAAATAGCAACCCGCGCGGGTTGCTATTTGTGTTTGAAAGAATAAAAAGAAAAAAGCAGCGGCATGTTCACTGCGCGAGCGTTGTTAGGCGACGTCAACCTTGATGCGGCCGCGCATGGCGTCCTTCAGGAATTTTGTTAACTCGCCACGCAGCCCTTTTATCTGCTTAAGTAAAGTCGTCTGTATCATGCTTCTGTTATTAATGTTTGAGAACTCAGGTTTAATGCTTTAGCCAATCCATAAGGCTTTTCGGACGACGATCCAGCCAGCTGTAGTAAAAAGCTAACAGTACGTTGATCAGTACACCCGTAGACACAATACAAAGCTTACCTCGCAAGTTCGTAGCGCCCCAATAAATGATTCCCGTTATTGGTATAACACAGGTCATGAGAAGCGTAATAACAAACTTGATCAATTTAATCATCATAAATCGGTTGAGCCAGCCTAACGGGTGGTCTAAGGTAGTAATTTTAACGATTGGAGAGCCGTATACAGCTCGTTACGTTGGCTCAGCTACGAGTGCAAGAATAATTGATTAAACCGAAAAGGAAGAACCGCTGAATTGATTAAACCTGACGGTTGATCGTAAATCCAGCTTGATCCAAATTCATTCGACAAATGATACCAAAAATTGCTAGTTCGGGTGTGTTGTTCTGGTTTCTGCACTACGTTGCGTTTGCCCAGCAAACCCAACCCCTGACCCGATTTTTGAACCCGCCCGGAATGACGGTTCCCAAAGGGTACAGCCAGCTCGTCGAGATTGATTTAGGAACCGCCCGCATGGTACTTATTTCGGGGCAGGTAGCCATGGATGCCACTGGTAATGTTGTGGGCAAGGGTGATCCAACGCTTCAGTTTGAGCAGATATTTCGCAATCTGCAAACGGCGGTAGAATCAGTCCGTGGTACAATGGAAAACATTGTCAAACTAACTTTCTTCGTACGTAACGTTGCGTATTTGCCTGCCGCCCGCGAAGCCCGTGACAAGTACATTAACCGAGAACAACCACCCACCAGCACCGCCGTTGAAGTTAGTAACCTGTTCAGGCCCGAATTTTTAGCCGAAGTTGAAGCTACGGTTATTATCCCAAAGAATAAACCGTAGCCTCGGGGAGCCTGCCAGGGTTCGGCAGGAGCTAATCAATCAACCGGAACAGCCGATTCCAGCGGATTTTGTGCCATACGTCGGCCGGAACCGGATCGATCGACATCCAGACGAAGACGGCTTTGCCAATAATATGATCTTCCGGAACAAAGCCCCAATAGCGGGAATCTTCGGAATTATGTCGATTATCACCCATCATGAAATAATAATCCTGTTTGAAGGTGTATGACGTAATGGGTTGCCCGTTGATGTGTAGGCTGCTGGCCGTTACGTCTACTTTTTCATTGTCTTCATACCGCTGGATGACAGGCCCGTAGAGCGCGATGGTTTGCTTGTTGATCGGAACAGTCATGCCTTTTTTGGGGACTGTCAGCGGTCCGAAATTGTCCTGGTTCCAGGGGAAAGCAGAGCCGCCATAAATGCCCGGTGCAGCCTGCCCGACTGGCTCTGTCATTGGCTCGATGCCTTTTACCCAATCGAAATCCTTGAACTTAGCGATAACCTCCTGCGTCGTATTAACCCGATAGCCAACCAGCACGGATGTTTTGGTCGAATCATTAAAGGCTTCCAGCGGTTGCCAGTTGATAAACGGCCCCTCCGCCGATTTGAAATCATTGACAATGTCGAATCGCCGAAAGAACTGCTCGTCAAGCACTTCCGTCGTTCTGACGAAGTACGTGGTTTGGGCGCGATCGGGCGTCGGAAACGCTTTGCCATTGATAAATACCTGCTCCTGCCGTATCTCAAGTACGTCGCCCGGAATGCCGATGCAGCGCTTGATGAAGTCGGTCTTCAGATCGGTCGGGTAAGCGGGTTCACCGGCTTTGAGGGTGGGTAATTGAAAACAACCACATCACCGTTTTTCACCTTCGAAAAACCCGGCAACCGGTAAATAGGCAATTGAATGGCCGTGCTGAACGATGGAATCTCGGTACCCCAGATTTTCTGGTGCGTGAGCGGGACCTGCAGCGGAGTTTTGGGCGTCCGGACACCATAATGGAGCTTGCTGACAAACAGGTAATCGCCCACCATCAGATCGTTCTCCATCGAAGGTGTTGGAATGGCAAATGCCTCGAACGTTAGAAACCGGATTAACGTAGCGGCTATGACGGCAAACAGCAACGAATCAAACCATTCGCGAACGGGCGATTTTTTCGGTTTTGTCTGGGGGTTGTCCTGTACTTTTTTCGGTCGGAGCATAATCGGCTGGAGTAGAGATGCTTGCTGTTGTTGATTCGGCTGAAAACTAGCGCTCGTCAGCCGAAACGCAATTCATTTTTACACCGATGGCGCTATGGTTTGTTGAACGAAAAATCGGGTCAGCAGCTCATTTTAGTACGTCTGCTAATTCGACGACCTCAAAATACGGGTGCATCTGGAAATAATGCCGTAAGGGAAGCATATGCGAAGACCCAAATAGCAGGATATGAAGCGTATCGGTTGGTTCGGCCTGACGTAAAATGTTTGTGAAAATCTTGGCGTTACGGTCGTACCAGCTCGTAATGAACTCAACACCGGTATAATCGTTATCGTAGCCGGAAGAGGGGGCGTAAACGAAATAATCGGCCCGATTTCCAGCATCATACGCGGGTGAGTTGACGTAGAGCAGATACTCATTTAGGGTTGAGCCTGCCAGGGTTTTGGTCTTTTTCGGATACGGATAGGGTACACTCAATAATTTGTAAGCCGCCATCTTACGCTGGGCTACAGAATCCTTGCTGGTACGCTGATCAAAAGCCTGGATTTTATCGTACGGCAGCTGCTGTATGTGATCAACACAAATGGCTCGCGGTAAACCCGCTTTGCGGGCGGTGCGCAGGCCAATCTGAAAAATTTCGTTACGTTGCTTAGTGGTATCGAGCGTTCCTTTCTGATACTGGTTATACACGCTGTCCCAGTGAGCCTGCTGATCGGGTTCATTCTCAATGAAAATTTTGTCGGGCCTGAGCCGGGCGAGCTGGGTGGTCAACTGTTGAATTTCCTGCTGTCGCTTTGCAGAAAACAAATCCTCGAACGAGGTTTTACCCCTGTCACTCGTAGGGCCAAAGTGAAAGGTGCCGAGCAGCAGGATTTTGATTTTGGGCGTTGGTTGCGCATGGGCATACGTAGCGAGCAAAATTATGCTCAACAGGCCAAGAAGTCGGTTCATGAACAGTTCAGGTTACAGCGCTAATCGCGTAGTCTGCATAGATAAGCAGAAAACGATTAGCGCTATAGTTCTTCGCCCAAAAAGCAATAGAAACCTGAGTTTAGGCTGAAACAGGCCCATACTTGTCAAGCAGATAATCTTCCCAGGTTTTTGAGCCAACCGCTTTTTCGGGACAAGTGTGTTCCCCTTTGGCGAAACTCTTCATCAGACTGCCCAGAATAGGAATCGGTATGATTGGTTTGGACATCTTTCGGTGTTTCATCCAGAGACGGGTCAGCGTTCCCGCATCGAGTACTTGCGGACCACCCAGATTCACAATGCTTTGTCGGGGGCCAGATTGAGCCATTCGGCATAGTTCCTGGGCCATAGAAACAACATCAATCGGTTGGTCGATCAATTTCACCGGGACAAAGCCAACGGGCAAACTCATTAGTTTGGTTATGGCAAAATCGACCAGATCATGAAACTGCGTTGCCCGCAAAATGCTGTAAGGGACCCGGCTCTCCTGAATCAATCCTTCGGCAGCGAATTTGGCCTGGTAATAGCTATACTTTATTTTATCGACACCGATGATGGAGCTATAAATCAAGTGGTTAACGTCCGATTGTTTCAGGGCTTTCAGCAGATTGCGGGTAATGACGGTTTCAAAAAATTCACCCGCCACTTTACCCGGCGCACTGGCTAAGTGAAAAACCGTATCGACTCCGGTGAGGGCTTCCGGTAATCCTTCGCCTGTAAGCAGATCGACATGTGTCCAGGGAATTCCGGTCGACTGGTTAACCGTGCTGTACGAATCTGTTTTGATTTGAGTGCGGCTCCCGATCAGAACATCAACGGATGCCTTTTGTAACGTATTAACGACGGCCGAGCCTAGTACGCCCGTTCCGCCCAAAACCAGAACTTTATTCATGAGTTGTATTTATTTGCGAGTTGAGTTGGTTGTAAACTACTATTGAGGTTGTTCATGCCGTGGTACGTATCAGGAGAATCGAAGCAATACGGCGGGAAGCAATACATTCAGCGTTAGCGTCACTACGTTTCCAACCTGATCGATTGGAGGTAGCATATGCAGGTGATTCAGATGATACAGCAGGTGCGGTACGTTGAACACGAGCAGGCAGATCGCCGTAGCCCGGACTGTTACCAGACGAGGTACAAGCAGTGTCAGAAAACACAGGGTATCAAGAGCCAGAAAGAAAGCCCCCACATCTCGAATAAGGTGTTCGTTGTAAGGGCCGTCAATGGCCACCCAGGTTCGGCCAAAGCCAGGAAAATAATCGTAAAAATCGCGGGGTACCCATAGTGCCCATAGACCTGGTACGCTATTGGCAACGGCCAGATACAGCAGAACGGACTGGACCCAGCGTGGTTGTTTGGCTTGCATTAGCATGACTGTTTCCGTAAAATTTCATGCAAGACAAGCCAGCCTGTCGTTTTGTGACAGGGCTATGTAATTTTTTTATGGCAACTGTGGATGGTAGCCGTTAAAAAGCTACAGATGAGCCAGTTTGTCGGGGTTGCGGACGGAGAAAAGCTGACGAATACCGGTTTCATCCAGTTCAAGTACCATGACCGTACTGATCGCCTGGTTGTCGATGTTTGTAAACAACAGGGCTATTTCGCCATTAACCAGAGCCGGTCTGACGCTGACCTGATGGCCAAATTTACTGTTCGTTGAGCGCAGGAACTGTTCAATAACAGCCCGGCCATAGAGCGGATTGATGGCAGCCGGTACTTTCCCACCCCCATCGGAGTAGAGCGCTACGTCGGATTTCAGCAGCTGAATCAGATTATCGATGTTGCCGGTCTGGCTGGCGTTTGTGAAAGCCTCCAGAAGCGCCTGCTGCCGTTGCGGGTCGAGCGCAAAACGCCGGTTGGCTTCCGGAATTTTTTCTTTGGCCCGATGATATAGCTGACGGCTGTTCGCTTCCGACGTATCGAAAAATTGTGCCAGTTCAGGATAGCTTACATCGAAGCTCTCTTTCAGCACGAAAACAGCCCGTTCCATGGGGGTTAGTTTTTCCAGGAGGAGCATGAACCCATACGAAATATCCAGTTTGGCATCAACGGCCTGCTGGCCCGCTAAAACCGGCTCGGGAGCCACATACCTTTGTAAGCTTCCCGCTGGCGTTTTGCCTGCGCCAGATGATTCAGCGACGAATTCATCACGCTCTTTGCCAGGTACGCTTTCGTATCCTGAACACTCTCCGATGACCGATTTACCCACTTCAGCAATACGTCCTGAACAATATCTTCACTGGTCATCACTTCGCCTGTCATACGGTAAGCGATTGAAAATAGCGTGGGCCGATACGTACTGGCAACGTCAGATGGTGTCATAAGCGGCTTTGGTGCGCTGCGTTTTACACATATTTTCGTGGAAAATTAGCCATTCCGCATGTATAAATACGCCCTGATTCCGATAGTGCTGCTCTTTTCAACGCTGTTGTACGCTCAACCAACTGAAAATCAGTCAACGTCACGGGTGACTCGCCTTCGCAATCAGATTGCGCAGATGGCTCAGACTGCCCAGGGGCGCGTAGGCGTAGCGGCAACAATACTCGAGACGGGCGAGTCGGTTGAGTTACAGGGGGACGAGCAGTTTCCGATGCAGAGTGTGTACAAAATGCCCATTGGTATGGCCGTACTGCATCAGGTAGATCAGGGCAAATTGACACTCGATCAACTCATTCACGTTAAGCCAACGGAGTACGTATCCGAACGGCAGCACAGCCCTCTCCGCGAGAAATTTCCTACGGGTGCCGACGTAACCCTTGCTGAATTGCTCCGCTATACCGTCTCCGAAAGCGACGGTTCGACCAGCGACGTACTGATGCGCCTTGTAGGTGGACCGAACGTAGTGATGAATTACCTGAAAACCCTTGGAATAACAGGAATACGAGTTACGAATACCGAGAAAGAGATTGGAAGTGACAATGCGGTGCAGTATCGAAACTGGGCTAAACCGAAAGAAGCGGTTGCGTTGCTGGCGGCTTTGCAAATGGGTCGTGGCTTGTCAGCGTCCAGCCGGGCGTTGCTGCTAAAATTAATGACCGATACCCAGACGGGTTTGCAGCGATTGAAAGGCCAATTGCCAACCGGAACCGTAGTCGCTCATAAGACCGGCACCTCCTGGACTGTTGATGGCCTGACTGCTGCTACCAACGACATCGGCCTTATTACGTTGCCAGATGGACGACACCTCGCCATCGCTGTGTTTGTTTCGGATGCCCGCGCTGATCAGTCAACACGCGAAGCCGTCATTGCTAAAATCGCAAAGGCAATCTGGGATAGCTGGAAATGATCAACGACTCACAGGTACTTAAGTGGTGTCAGTTTCTAAAAACTGACACCACTTAAGTACCTGACACCACGTAAATTCCTGGCACTACGCAAAGTACGTAGCTGGTTCATCTGGTTTTGAATAATTGAATCTGGTTGGTACGTGGACTTACTCCAACGGCCAGATAGCTGGGGCTGGCCTGCAGTACGTGTCTTCCCCGGATGACCAGTCCTTTGAAACGCTTCAGCCAGGCGTCTACATCCTCCGGTTTGTAATACTTCATGTTACCATACGAATGGGCTGACTCCAGTCCGAAAGATTTACGCAGGTACTCGAAGGCAACGGGGGTAATGTTGTGCTTGAGACAGATCAACTGCTTGCTCAAAAAACTCGATGTTGACCGGATAGCGGGGGGCTGGTTATGAACGGGTTTAAACTGCTCGATCGCTTCCTGCTCCAGTTTGTTCAGCTCTTCCTGGCGGCAGGGGAAGTAGCTGAACCGGGCAAAGTTTTTTCCGGTCAGTTTATGATTCAGGAGCTGTGCGTAGAGGTTTATTGTCTGTCCGACAAAGATGACCTGGTCCTGTTCATTGATGAGATAATAGATGCAGGGCTGGCTGTGAAACAGGGTCGCATCGGCCAGAATCTGGCCTAAATCAAGGTGCTTTTCGGGGGTATTTAGGGCGTTTTTCATGTATTAAATATACTACTAAAAATACTTATATACAACAAAAAATACCTATATTTTTTCACTTTTTTTGCTGTTTTTGGCCTTTCCGATGAATGAGAAAAAATGGGGAGATGACTATAAAAAGAGCGGCAGAGTTCTGGTCAAAAAAGGACGTGACGAGCGGCTATTTTGCCAGGAAATCAGGCTGTATTTTTAGAGGTGGAATAGGGGAAGAGATGCTCAGGCGGATCGGAAACGTTGGGGCGAGTTAGCCTGATTTGATGTCTGTTTCGTAGGGCGGAAATGGTACGTAACGCCCGCCTGTAGACTGAGGTACAATCAGCGAAATTCCAGCAATGGGTTGTGGATTTGCCACTAGATACAGAGCTTCAGACTCATTATTGGCCCTAAAAACCAAAAGCTGGCTGGTTCTCCTTGATTTTTACGCGTAAACGTGTAGTTTTACCGTAACTCGTTCATCCTCGCACACATACAACCCGCATGTCTACTCGCAGAAACTTCTTTCGCCAAACCGCAGCCGCAGCAACCGGAGCGTTGACTCTCCCGTCGTTTCTCCCCGAAACGTTTGCCAGTCCTATTGCCACCGCCGATGCCGGATTGAAATCGGCCGCAGCGTGGGCGCAGGATGAAGATTTCTGGTCATGGGTGAAATCAGAGTATACGGTGTCGCCCAACCTGCTTAACCTCAACAATGGTGGGGTGTGCCCGCAGCCTAAAGTGGTGCAGGATGCACACATCCGGTTTTATCAGTATTGCAACGAAGCGCCGTCTTACTACATGTGGCGGATTCTGGATCAGGGACGCGAATCGCTACGTGCCAAGCTGGCCGATCTGGGGGATGCTCGCCGGACGAAATCGCCATCAATCGCAATGCAACCGAGGGGCTGAACACGGTTATTTTCGGGTTGAATCTGAAAGCCGGTGATGAAGTAGTGCTGACCAAACAGGACTACCCAAACATGCTGAACGCCTGGAAGCAGCGGGAAAAACGTGACGGTATTAAGCTGGTTTATCTGAATCTGGGCCTTCCGAGCGAAAACGAGGATGCACTTGCTGAACAGTACGTTAAAGCGTTTACGCCCCGAACAAAAGTGGTACACGTAACGCACATGATCAACTGGATCGGGCAGGTAATGCCGGTACGTAAAATTGCCGATGAAGCCCACAAACGCGGTATCGAAGTGATTGCCGACGGTGCACACTCGTTTGCGCTTTTCGATTTCAAAATTCCTGACCTCGGCGCCGATTATTACGCGACCAGTTTACATAAGTGGCTTTGTGCGCCGTTTGGTAGCGGTATGCTCTACATCCGGCAACCGAAAATCAAGAATGTGTGGGCACTGCTCTCCAACAACGAACCCGACGGTCCCGACATCCGTAAGTTTGAAAGCCTCGGAACCCGTTCGTTTGCGTCGGAAATGGCTATCGGAACGGCCATCGATTTTCACAACAGTATCGGGTCGGCACGGAAGTTCGCGCGGGCTCACTATCTCAAAAATTATTGGATGGAGCGGGTTAAAGATCTGCCGGGCGTGAAAATTCACACCTCGTTCAAACCTGAATACGCCGGCGCCGTTGCCCTGTTCTCCATCGACGGCATGAAACCGAGCGAGATAGACGGCCAGTTGTTAAATACCTACAAGATTCACACGGTTGGTATTGAGTGGGAAAACATCAAAGGGGTACGCGTAACGCCACACGTCTATCATTCACCCAAAGACATGGATCGCTTAGTTACGGCCATTACGGCCATGTCCGAGAAACAGGCCGTTGCCAGCAAGAAAAAGAGCTAAAGATCAAAAACCCCTAAATCCCCTAAAGGAGACTTTGCTCGTTCTTAGACAAAGTCTCCGTTAGGGGACTTAGGGGTTTTTAAATACTTACTCCGGCGAGCAGCCCGTTAGTTTGTAGATTTTCCCGTCGGTTTTGGTGTAAAAGTAAAAGTCTCCGTTGGGGCCGACGCCAAAGCGCAGGTCGGTTTTGGTGCGGTTTGTAAGTTGCCTGAAAGTGGTCGGTTGGCCAGCAACGCGGAGGCTTAATTCCTGCACAGTGGCCTGTTTGCCAGAACGTAGCATCGAACTTTCCACGCAGTAAACTCGCCCATTCACTACGTCTCCGAAAACGTATTTTCCACGTAATGCCGGAGCCGCTGAGCCTGTGTACACAAACCCCGCCGAAATGGCGTTGCCTTCGTTGTGGTCATACTGAACAGCCGGGTACGTATAGTGAAAATCCGAATCATTGGCCGGTAGGGGATAGACCCGGTCCATTTTGCCCTGATAGTTCATCACAAAGGTTCCTTCGCGCTCGGGCCAGCCATAATCCGCCCCGGCGATGCCAACATTTAGTTCCTCCAGTTGAGCCTGCCCGATGTCGGATATCAGCATGGTGCCGTCGGGTGTCCAGCTGATTCGGTTTGGATTTCGGAAGCCCCGGCAAAAGACCTCACGAAGCGTACCTGAATCGGTTGCGTTGGCAAACGGATTGTCGGCTGGAATGCCATACCGTCCGTTTTTACTGTTCCGCCCTTTCGGGTTAATACGTAGCACTTTCCCCCATATCTGATTGTGATCCTTACACAGAAAATACGCTTTGTTTTCGGTCGAGCCGCCGTCGCCAACCCCGATGTATAACATACCATAGTCGGGACTACCCGGTTTGGCAAGCGGATTGAACGTAATCTCCTGTACACCATGCATGGGAGCCACCATATTGATCCGTAGTAACTCGCGACCGCTCCCGGAGAAGGTTGGAGCCGTGGGGTCGGTTTGCTTCCACTCGGTTAGTACCCACTGAAGCGATACCCGGATCGAATCGGCATAGGCAAAATCAGCCGGGGCTGCATTCGCCTTTTCGGTATGGGTCGTATAGAACAGACCGTTCTGCTGAAAGTCCGGATGGAACGCATAACTCCCCAGGCCCGTGCCGAGTCCGGGTTCATTGATGAAACCAGGCCGTTCGTTGGGGATCGACATAAAAGTACGGACTGAATTGCCGACCATCTCATACAACGTACCGCGCATATCCTGAATAAACAGCCGGTTGCCGGGGCCGGGCATCACCTGCATTTTGTTGATACGGGCCAGCGGAATTTTCTGAGACGTAGCAGGGGCTGTCATCATTTCCGTAAGATCGAGCCGTAACCCTGCCGAAGCTATACCAGCCGCAATCGGATTCGTTTGGGGAGGGCCAAGTTGGTCACTATTGTCCTGGATTGGCGTTTGTTGTCGCTGGGCATGGATATAAGCCATCAGCGCATCCAGATCGGTATTGTTCAGCTGCTGAAAGGCAGGCATGGCTTGTTTGTAGTTGTCAAAAAGCTGTTTCGCCCGGGCATCCCCACGCGCAATAACCTCGGGAGCATTATGAATAAACGCTTTGATCCATTGTGCTGACACATCAGACGTAACCGTAGCCAGATTAGGCCCAATACCCCGCTGGGAGAAGTTATGACAGGCCGAGCAATGTTGCTGAAACAGTTGTTTGCCGGCAGCTATTGTCTGACTATTGGTTGAGTAAGCCGCCTGAGCGTCTTTTTTCGGAGACTGAGCCAGCGCAATTGTCTGAAACAGGCACAGCCCGAAGAGCAAACATACCCGATAGGCCATCCGTTGGGGAACAGATACGGGCAGAACGGTAAACGTTGACGATGGAGAGAAAATAAATGTAAGTGTTGCCATAAAAAATACCGGCGGTCTGCATTGACTCAATAAGGAATAAATCTGGTTATAAAAGGTTTCCAGACAGGAAGCTACCTATCAGACTCAGATAATTGTCGTACTGACCGTACTGGTTGGTGTTGGGCAAAAGAGTAAACCCGTCGAAGTGAATTTCCAAAGGAATACGGTCTTGGTATGAGCCAAAAAACAGAAGCATGGTTATACATAGACGGTTTGCCGCTTTCTATAGGCGTATTGTCCTGAATAGATTGAGCAACGAAAATTAGCAGGACACAGACCCGACATTTCATGGATCAGATCAACTGGGGAATAATTGGTTGCGGAGACGTAACAGAGGTGAAAAGTGGCCAGGCGTTTAACAAAGTGCCGCATTCGTCGTTAGTCGCTGTTATGCGGAGAGATGCCGAAAAAGCCGCCGATTACGCCCGACGCCATAACGTACCGAAATGGTACACTGATGCTGATGCGCTGATTCATGATCCAGATGTAAACGCTATCTACGTAGCAACCCCACCCGATAGCCATGCTGACTACGCCATTCGGGCAATGCGTGCCGGTAAGCCAGCTTACGTTGAAAAACCAATGGCACTCAATGCTGCTGAATGTGAAGCTATGAACCAGGTAAGCCGGGAAACGGGCGTACCGCTATTCGTCGCGTTTTATCGGCGGGCGCTACCGTACTTTCTGAAAATAAAGGAATTGGTTGACCAGAAAACCATCGGCGACATTCGGTACGTAAACATTACGTTGAACTGGCAACCGTATGCCAACGAAGTCAGTGAGCACCTCACACCCGGATGGCGTGTTTCGCCCGAAATTTCGGGGGCGGCCATTTTCATGATCTGGCTTCGCACCAGTTCGACTTTCTGGAGTACGTATTCGGGCCAATCAAAACCGCCCGTGGCATCGCCCGGAATCAGGCCGGGTTGTATCAGGCCGACGATGTGGTCGTTGCATCATTTGCGTTCGAATCCGGCGTATTGGGAACCGGAAACTGGTGCTGGACCGTCAATAAAGAACAGCGAATTGAACAAACGCAGCTTGTTGGTTCGAAAGGGAAAATCACGTTTTCGTATTTTGAAAAATTCCTCATCAGCGTAGAAACCGAAACGGGCACCGAAGAAATCACCATTCCCTTTCCTGAACATGTGCAGCAGCCACTTATTCAGCTCATTGTGGACGAACTACGGGGTGAAGGCAAAAGTCCGAGTACAGGCGAAACCGGAGCGCGGTCAAATATGATCATTGACTGGATTACGGCGCGCGATTAAAGCCAGCTTCGCGGCCATGCTTTGCATTACTTTTTCAGTATTCCGCTTTCAACACTCTGATTGAGTAAGGTCTCCGCGTACTTCCAAACTGTAGTCGAGCCATTTTTGATCGCTTTTTTCTTGTCGTATACCTTTTGGTAGTTTATATCAAATTCCGCCCAGGTACCGCCACCATTCGAGGTATTTTGCAGCAGTGGTTCAAACCGATCCATGGCTCTTGCAAATTTTGCTTCATGCGTTGCCCCTTCCTCAAATTCTTCCCAGACAGCAATAAACTCATCAGCCTGTTCCTGGGGTAGCAATCCAAATATTCGTTTTGCCGCGGCCAATTCTTCGTTGGTGTTCGTATGATTTTTTTGACTGTCGTAGATAAAGGTGTCTCCTGCATCAATTTCCACGATATCATGAATCAACACCATTTTAAGGACTTTTAGCACATCAATCGGAACATCTGAATGCTCGGCTAAAACAATGGCCATCATGGCCAAATGCCAGCTGTGTTCTGCATCATTTTCATGCCTGTCGCTGTTGAATAACCGGGTTTTGCGCTGTATGTACTTGAGCTTGTCAATTTCCTTGATAAACTCGACCTGCTTTAACAGATTGTCCGTTTTCATCTTCTTTTCTAAATAAATCCACCGGCCTGATCCACAAAACTACACCAATAACACCGCCCATCGTATGAGCCAGTTGGACTGTACTTTACCAGTTGCCTGACTCCATGGCCAAATCGATCAGCTTTTGACCTTCTGGCCGCATCAAACCGGCATCAATTAGTTTTTGCGCACGCTTTTTGTTCATGGGCCCCCACTGACTTTTTGGATGGCGGGGCGTGAATTTTAAATATACGCTCTGCTCATCCCGTTTGACCGCTTTACTATCAACCCAACCGAAACTCAGCGCATGTTCAATGGCATCGTGCCATTTGATACTGGTGCGATTACTGCCCTTCTTGTAAATAATCAGGTAAACCGATTTTTGATGCTGCCCATATTGAGCTAACCAGTCGCGCCACTCATCAGTTGACTGGGCAAAAAAAGTCGGTATGCCGTCTTTGGTTTCCACGATGGTTACAATCTTTTTAGCGTACCAACTAACCAAGCGTACGTCTTGTTCATGTCTTCCGGTTGGTCAACTGGCCTGCCCCACCGGGGCGCATAATCAACTAAACGTGCATTATACACTGTGCTGCCTGTTAATTTGATTCTACTCGTTTATAGATATTCGTTTCCGAAACAAACCAGCTCCCATTGCGCAACTGTTCTTCATACGTAATATGGAACTCCTTATCGGAAAGCTTTACCCAGTTTTGCCGTTCGTTTATCTTGAGGCCTGCTAAAGAGATACTACCCCTAAACACAATCTTATTGCCTATCCAGCCTGTTGCTATTTCTGAACCCCAATCATAGCCCCCCTTGAACGCCCATACCTGTGAAGCTTTATCATATTGTAGCAAAATCTGGGGCAAAAAGGGAGAAGACTTCTTGCCGTCCTTTGTCATGATTGTAACCGTGCTGTCTTTGAATGTCATATAAAAGGTATGATGGCTATCAAAGAAAATTTCACGCTGGGGGGTTCCTGCCAACTGAATATCTTCTTTTGTTTGAAGCCGTTTTTTGCGTACCCGGTAGCGTTCACAGTCCAGACGCCTACCAGCCAATCGAAGGACGAAGTAAATTCAGATGTAGCGATTAACTCTCTACTTCTCGACACTTTATCAAGACGGTCATAAAAAGGCAAAACAGGATTTGGTTCAACTGAAATGATAGGATGAACCGGATCACCCACTTTTTGGCCGATCGCATCCTGCAAACTCAGAAAGAGTACAATAAAAATGGCCAGGGTAATAGCCTGGCTGTGTATGGTAAACAGCATATAACGACCACTGCTTACCTGAATGATCATTACTTTACTCATATCGCCTTGGGCTGTTTGTCAAAGTTCGTTAATCACGGCTCTTGTCCTGTAAGCGGAAAGCAGAAACGAAAGTTAAAAACAGAAGCGGCTGAATCAAAGTGTTTTTCGTGTCAAGCGGAGCTGGAAACGAACGCCTGAAAGTCCGGCCTAAGCAGCGAATTTTCAGGCGTTTGAGGAAGGCAAACACGTACAGCTTTGCACCCCATCAACTACCGCCAACGGGTGTTGATGGGGTGCAAAGCTCGATGAACATACGTATCGGAACCTTTACACATCCAGTTGGTCGGCTTGCAACCTTCCTACGGGACGAGCGTCTTGTCAGCGGTAACCCACCCACGCGGAGCGGGTAAAAACGTATGTAGCCTACAGATCACAGTTTGAAAAGTGATTTTGCGTCAATCAAGTATTCGGTTGCCTGCTTCACAAAATCCTCAGGTCTGAAAAACGGTTCGTCTTTCTCTCGTTTTGCTAACAGAACACCAGCACTAAAATAGTAATCACCTTCTGAAATACGTTTACTTGACAATTGGCTTTCATAGGTAGAGCTTTTTACGAAAATCAGGTCATTATTGTAGAAGTAATAAGCCTTAAGAATAAATTGATTCAAAGCCTCTCCTCGTTCTACTTTCACTAGATTATTATCTGAGGAAGTAACCCAGAACGTATCTGAAAAGCCACCCTTTTGCCCTTTGCTTCCTTTGCTCTTAAAATAGCCATCGACGATAGCATTCCGTAAGCCACTTGTTGAGTCAATTTTACGCACAATACTATCGATTTGTATCACTGTGAATGTCTGCCCAAAAATGGGGGTTGTTAAAACAAGTGACAGAGCTAAAAACAGTGGTTTCATATTATACTTATGTTGGCTTGTCGCAAAGAACCTAGCTAACTCACTTTTCTGACAATCCTAAACGAGCGTTCGCCCTGTCAACCGGAACCCGACCCACGAGCCCAAAGCCAACCTTTTGAGCCGTGCGGCCTGTCGCTGGTAACCCGGCTAGCACTCATATCTTGGCCGGTTCACCCAACATATTATTGGGCGAAAGATCGCTAAACTATATCATCTTGACAATCAAGCGGAAATAGTTTAACGATGTTCTATCTGGAATCACTTTGACATGTCTGCCGGAATTCGTTACATGACACCACAATCATACATAGTTCTATGATATTATGTAGTAAAAACGGCTAAAAAAATTGCAGCGACCCAACTCATTGCAGGTTTGAGTCAGGTAGGCATATACTATTACTCGTCCAGAGTCGGTAAGCAATTATATCGATGGTATATCGATACGACTTGAGGGAAAATTCTTTACTACCAGGTTGCTACCTATGTAACCACCTCAAATGTCAGTCCGGCGAGGCTTTGCAAACGCTCGATCAATCGTTCGCCAAACAGGCTGGCTGGTGTGTAGAAACCGCCGGGCTTGTCGATTTTTAAAATGTCCTGCGCCAGTGAAAGACCAGCCTGAGCAATCATTTTAGCTGTGGAGCCATAGCCTGGGTCGCAGTCGCCGGAAACGCGAACTTGTAAAGTTTGTCCCGATTCTGTTTGGCCGTATACTTCATGAACAAAATAGCCGTTTCGTTGCGCTTCCGGGCTGGGCCCTTCGCCGGGTTTGGGCAAAAACAGGTTTATGAAGCCACGTAACGGCGGAACCGCAACGACAAATACAAAACCACCTATGGCCATCGTGACGGACGTAGCGCCCAGGAAACCCAACGGGCCTTTGCCTGTAAGCATGGCCTCATTGTACGTGAAGTTTTTGTGATAATGCAACTGAGCATTGGAACGCTGTACGACGCGCTCGTTAATGGCAGCCATGACAAACGGAGCCATCCAGGCTTTTGCTACCTCATCATAAGTAGCCGACGTAACGGGTTTCTGTTTGGGGCGCACATAATCAACCGGCGGGCAGATGGAGTAGGGGTTAGCGAGTTCTTTTCGCAACGTAGCGTCGCTGGAGGCTTCTTTTACCAGGTTGAGCATACTGGCAATCGTACCGCCTGATACACCACCCTTGGCCGACTTTACCCGCATTGTCACCGTTGAGCAATACATTCCGAACCGCTCTTTTGCCTGTTGTTGCAGAAAATAAACGCCCATATCAGAGGGGATGGAATCGTAGCCGCAGCAATGCACGATACGTGCCCCTGTTTGTTGCGCAAGGGTTTCGTACCGCTCGATCATGCGTTTTATCCAATGCGCTTCGCCGGTCAGGTCGCAGTAATCGGTTCCGGTTTCCGCACAGGCTTTTACCAGTGGCTCCCCGTACAAAGCGTAAGGCCCGACGGTAGAAATAACCACGCGGGTTTGCATACACAAATGAGTAAGACTCTCCGCCGACTGTGCGTCTGCTTCGATTATGGGTAACCTCTGACCCGGCTCGCCCAGCGTAGTCCGTAAAGCCGAAAGCTTCGTTGCCGACCGACCGGCAATTGCCCATTTCACGGCGCCATCAACACCGTACTGATCAATTAAATAACGGGTGATAATCTGGCCCACAAAACTGGTAGCACCAAACACGACAACATCGAACGTAGGAGAGTTGGACATGAGACGTAAGGTAAACATCATCAACACAAAAAATATTTTACATACAAATGCTGAATTAATAAAACTAATTTTACATACATTTGGTGAATTAATAAAAGTTGCTTTAACCGATGCGGTTATGAAAGGAACCAACCTTGGCGAATTTGAGGAACTGGTGCTGCTGACGATTGCGGCTCTGGTAAATGATGCCTATAGCGTGGCCGTCTGCGATGAACTTGAAAAACATACCGGCCGGGCTGCTAAACTGGGCGTTGTTCATGCCGTACTGAATCGGCTGGAAGAGAAGGGATTGGTAAAGAGCCACCTGGGTGAGGCTACCAGCGAACGGGGTGGCAAACGCAAGCGCTACTATGAGGTAACACATGCCGGAAAAGTAGCCCTGACCAAAGCCAAAGAAGTACGTGAAGCACTTTGGCGTATTATTCCCGGATTCAATCTGGAGGGCTCGATATGAAACGATTTGAAAGCCAGAATAATCGGGTTGATGACCAGATGCCCCATCCACCCCGTTGGGCGCAGCGTCTGCTACGTTGGTATTGTCGTCCCAGCCTACTCGAAGACCTGCAGGGCGATCTGAATGAATATTTTGAACGCAACCTGAAAGCCAAAGGCGCCCGGCGCGCCCGACTGATTTACTGCCTTGATGTGCTGAAATTTTTCAGGCCCTACACCGTTCGCAAACCCGATTTCATAAACCTGTTTATCCATTGGATCATGATTGGCAGCTACCTCAAAACCTCCCGGCGCAGCCTGGTGCGCAACAAGTTATTTTCCTTCATCAACATCTTCGGACTGGCCGTTAGCATGTCGGTGGGCCTGCTCATCATTGCCCTGACCACAGATTTACGTTCGTATGATGATTTTCAGGTAAAGAAAGACCGAACGTATCGGGTCATCACTACGTATCAGGATCGGGATCAACCCGGTGTTGATCTGGCGTCCACATCGGTTAAGGTGGGCCGGAAGATTCGGGAAACGGTGGCGGGTGTGGAAGACGTAACGATACTCCGGAATGGGTTTTCGGGCGATGCGCACGTAGGAGAAACGATCATACCGCTCGACGCTTTTTATGCAGATCGTTCATTTTTCAGGGTCTTTACATTTCCATTGCTGAAAGGCGATCCGGCTACCGCGCTGAAAGAGCCCTATTCGTTGGTGTTGACCGAAAAAACGGCTCAAAAGTTATTTGGAAACTCCGATCCGTTGGGTAAGACCGTTCAGTTTGATACGTTGAACTATACGATCACAGGAATCGCAAAGGATGTTCCCAAGTTGTCGCATATCCGGTTTGACGCACTGGTTTCGTTCGCTACGGCTGATGCGCTGTTAGCCAAAAAAGACCCTAATTTTTATAGTTGGGAGAATGTCTGGCAGAATTATGTATACATCGTTTTGCCGGAAAACCGTGATCCTGAATCGGTACGGACTACGCTGGCTAAACTAAATACGCAGGAAAATGCGGTTATCAAAAACCGCAAGTTCACGGTAGCGCTGCAACCGCTAAAAGAAGCCGCTCTGGGGCGGAAACTCGAAAACCAGATTGGGCCTACTATGGTGCCCATTGTCGTGTGGATTTTGGGGGGACTGGCCTTTATTATTATTCTATCTGCCTGCTTCAATTACACTAACCTTTCCATTGCCCGTTCACTTCGACGCTCGCGCGAGGTCGGCATTCGCAAAATAATTGGTGCACTGAAAAGCCACGTACTCGGGCAGTTTATGGCCGAATCGGTGATTATCGCCCTGCTGGCGCTGGTCTTTTCATTTGGTTTGTTTCTGTTCCTGCGAACCCAATTTCTGGCGCTCGACTCCCATATCAGCGATCTGGTATCGCTCGACCTTTCGCCCAAAATTATTCTTTATTTTGTGATGATGGCGGTGGCTGTTGGCCTGATCGCTGGCCTCTTTCCCGCGCTGTTTTTCTCGCGTATCAACGCGCTTCAGGTGATCAAAGACGTAACGTCGATGAAAGTATTCCGGCATGTCAGCATGCGTAAAGCGTTGATTGTTATTCAGTACACCATCTCCTTGATTTTCATTGCCACAACCTTAATCGGGTATAACCAATACCGGGGATTTCTCTCGTTCGATTTAGGCTTTACGACCGAAAATATCCTGAACATCCGCTTGCAGCAAAACAAAGGAGACTTATTGAGAAAGGAGTTGGCCGAAATTCCGGAAGTGCGTGAAATTTCTCAATCGTCTATGGTTACAAGCCTGGGAAGCATGCATGGCTCAAACATGAAATACACTGACCCAAACGACTCGACAATGGTCTGGCAGAACCTTGTTGATGAGCATTATCTGCCCGTACATAACCATAAACTGATCGCCGGAAATAATTTCACCTTACGACCGAAGAAGGGTGAAGAACGTGAAATTATTGTCAATGAGCAGGTACTGAAGCGATTCAATATTGCGAACAAAAATCCGCAAAAGGCTATTGGTAAAATTGTGACCGTTGACGGACATAAGCTTGCCATTGTGGGCGTAATGAAAGACTTCCACTATGGAACGACGGACAAAAAAATTGAACCCGTCATGTTCCGCTATTCGGCCGATGAACCCTGGGGTATTTGAATGTCAAGATTTCGTCGACCGACCTGCCCGCTGCGATGGCGAGTATTGATAATGCCTGGCGCAAGATTGACAAGATTCACCCCATGGATGCCAAGTTCTACGATGACCAGATTCAGCTGGCTTACAGTCAGTTTGTCGTCATGGTGAAAGTGATTGGCTTCATTGCCTTTCTGGCCATTTGCATTGCCTCATTGGGATTGTTTGGTATGGTGGTGTTTACGACCGAAACCCGTCTGAAAGAAATCAGCATCCGCAAAGTGATGGGAGCCAGCGAAAGCGGTTTGATTTATCTGCTGAGCAAAGGATTTCTGAGCATGCTTATGGTCGCTACGCTGGTTGCGCTTCCTGCTACGTACTTTTTCTTCGACAAAGTGGTTTTGGTGAACTTCGCCTATCATCAGCCCATTGGCCTGAGCGAATTGCTGGCGGGTGTTATCATCGTGATGTCCCTTGCCTTTTTGCTGATTGGTTCGCAAACCCTGAAAGCCGCCCGGAAGAACCCCGCCAACGTATTGAAAAGCGAATGATTATTTCGGATCGTTATAGCCGTTGGCAACGCGCTGAAACTCGGTAATAATATCGTGGATATGTGGATTCCAGAGACTCGTGATAAGGGTTATGTAATACATCTGTCCGTCCGTTAGATCGTGAATCATATAATCGAATCGGACCATTGTTCCCGGATTATAAGTCTGAAACCAACTGGCAAACTTACGCTCCCGGGACTTTTGCCGCCCATCCGAAGAATCGCAGATGTAAATGGTTATTGCCAGACTCGTGCGTGTATAAAAATCGCGGATAATAGCGGCAAGAGTAGCTGGAATAACAAGGTCGAGCGAAGGCGGTTTCCCGGTTGGATTGTCGACTAAGTCGATGACTAATTCGTAGACATCATTATGAAAAACCCACTCCTCACTGATGATGTACGGAGTGGGTTTAAAGCGGACTAAATATGCTATACCAGTTGATGTTGTAAATGCGTAGGAATTGTCATTACCGCCTTCAAAGCGAAAAGGATAATTAGTTGGTGGTGGATTCGTTGGTTCCATTCAGTTTCCTAAGTTCGGCGATAGTTTGCTGTAAATGAGGGTCGTTTTTATAGCGTTCAGCAGCGGTTTTTCGCTCCTCTTCTTTTTCGGCGACCATCCGCTTGACACCCTTGAGGAAACGTTCGTACGCTTCCCTGTTTTTGGTTGTTGGCTGTTGCGTTTCCATTGTTGTCGTAATTAATAGTCATCCAAGATACAATTTTTTAATCAGAAAAGTTGATCGTTATGTTCTGCGGCTCCGGGCAAACGACCAATGCCAAAATCCAATCGCCCCGAGCCAGCCTATTACGAGCCACACGCTTACGGGTAAACCAAACATAATCGCCAGCAATCCGATGACGAAACCAGCAACCACACCTGAAAGCCAACGTTCAGGCAAAACTTCATACTTATAGGCAAGACTGTGCATGAGTAAAATCCAGCCCCAGCCCGTCAGCCAGAGCCACACTACGTAGTCGAGCCGGATTTCAGAGGGGCAGTTACGTAGCAGAATCAATAATTCAGGGAGCCAGATCAGGCCGTAGGTGAGCGCGTACCGTCCGAAACGCTGTGACCACGACAAGGGGAGATTTGGCAGAAAGAGCATGTATTTCCGTTCGAACGTACTGACTTGCCCACCCACCTGCGAGTGGCCAAGGATAGCCAGCATTAGCCCAATGAGCAACAAGCGCTGATCGTAATCGTCAGTAGGGTAGAGTCGGCAAACACCCGCCAGCAACAGACCCGAGAACGCTTTCGTCAGTACGAGCGAGAGCGGTTCATGGCGGAGCCAGTACGTTGGAAAAAAAAGCTCGTACGGCAGGCGAATTGCCAAATGCGGTAGGCGAAACGTATCAGGGCTTGGGTGGCGAAAGCGATAATCATTCATCCAGGCACCGGTTCCTGTCAAGCTCAGAATAACCAGAACAATGGTCCAGAAAGGTGCCCATTGCTGGAGATCAACGGCGATAGTCAGCATCCAGTAGGCATAGGCGATAACTGGAAACAGGAGGGCCGTTTGTATGGCCAGCCACAACGCCGAGCGTTTTGGTGTGGGTATCAGCCAGAACGTTTGCAGAAACAGGTGCTCCGGCGCGGTCAGTTCCTGCCGGACGAACGAGGTGGTTTTTAGAAGATACAACGCCCATAAAACAAACACAATCGCTAACAGAAACGGTGAGCCGAGGGCGGCTGTAATGAGGGCTTTGTGTTCGATAGCGCGCATGAAGCCAAAGGCCAGCAGCACGATGACCAGAAACGTACCGGCGTTTCTGGCGTAAAAAGGCCCAACAAAAATCCGGTTTAGAAAGGATAGCATAGCGGGTTTAGATTTTGGACGTAATGGCGCCATTGCCTACTTGCCAGCTTCCCGTCAGTGGCAAGCCCGTCAGGCTGATATTCTGGTGTGAGGTCAGCAGAAACGATACGTCCTGTTCGGTGCGGAGTTGCCAGATATACTCAAACAGATTCGCAGCTGTCGCTACGTCCAGGGTCGTCAGGGGTTCGTCCAGCAGGACAAGTCGGGGCGTACCGAGCAGCGCCAGCAGCAGCGATAATTTTTTGAGCATACCGCTCGAAAATTGCCCGGTGGGTTGCGTCCAGAATTTGGTTACACCCAGGGTTTCGGCTAACGTATCGACCTGCCCGGCGGGTGCCCGTTTCGTTTGTCCCACGAATCCGACCAGATCGCGGGGTGTCAGGAAGGTTGGGTAGAGGGGTTCGGCTTCGGCGTAATTTACCCGCATTCGATACGCTACCGGGTCGCGGTTGATTTCATACGTATTGTCGAGCAGAATTTTTCCAGAAAAAGGTAAAAGACCCGCTACGGTACGAAAAAAAGTGGTTTTCCCAGAGCCGTTGCCGCCACTAAAATAGTGAATGCCGGACGGTAACTGCAATTCCGGGACGGTCAGTACGGTGTGGCCGCTGTAGGCTTTGGTCAGATTGGTGACGGTGAGCAAGAGCTATGGCTATTGATAAGGGTCAAAAATAGTGATAGTTTTAAGCAGACTAACTTCCATCTATCATTTATGGATACCACTTCTCCCCAGCCGCATGATACGTCCCGTTTCCAGCTTGAACGCCTGATTCTGTTCTCTGATGCTGTATTTGCTATCGCTATTACGTTACTGATTATTGAAATTAAGGTTCCTCATTTTGAGGGCAGCTTCACCGATCATGACATTCGTGAGGCTCTACAGCATCAGATACCCGAGTGGATTGGTTTCTTTATCAGTTTCTGTGTTATTGGTATTTACTGGATGGCACATCACCGTATGTTCGGGTACGTCGTTCGGTACAATGATGGCCTGGTGCTTCTGAATTTACTGTTCCTGATGACCATCGTCGTCATGCCTTTTTCATCAGCACTGTATAGTAACTTTACGTATTTGAACACCCCTTTTGTTTTCTACTGCCTGAACGTAGCGATTACCGGATTGTGTCTGCTGCTGTTATGGCGGTATATCACCAATCCGCGCCATGAAATTAGCGAAGGCGTTCATGCTATAGTTCGTCAGCACGCTTACGCCCGGAATGCCGTTGCCCCGGCTGTTTTTCTGCTGGCAGCCCTGCTCGCTATCGCCCTGCCCGGATCGGTTGGTGGATTGTTGTCGCGGCTCCTGTTTTTCCTGATTTTCCCCATTCAGATGATTCTGAGCCGCATTTACAAGCCTAAACTTCGGGTCGTCCACGAGATGAACTAACGTCCGACAAAGGCACACTCTTTACTCTAGCGGTACGCGTTTTCCTGTTTTTGAGGCTTACGCTCTAGTGAAGATCGGAGCAGAAGAATGGAGATGAACCCAAAAAACACAGGAACGAAAATGAGCCAATAATTGGGCGGGTAATCAACCGACATAAAATCATCGACCGATACGTCGTAATATGCTTTTAAAGTATCCTTCGGTTTTAGGGTATCATAATCATCTTCACTAATGGGAATAACGCGTTCCTGCTGCTGATACTGAATGGTCGCTTCGTAGGTGTACAACGGGGTATGGTTATTTCGCCCGGAGCTGTTCCCAACCGCTCTTCGACTCGTATCCAGAACCTGAACGGCTACCTCATGACCGTTCGTTTTCAGATGGTTGTAATATTGAAAATACTGATACGTATCGTAGGTAAAGAAAACAGTGGCGATCAGGAGTTCGACGGTAAGAACCAGCCGGGCTATTGTCTGTAGGAATCCTATCGGAAGAATGGTTACGATAATCCCGGTAAGTAAGAAAAAAGTAGCCGTAGTAAGCACCAGACACAAGAACAGCCATTTATTCTCAGTCGTAAACGAACGGACAGTAGTCCACTGAACCAGGCGCGATTTTCGGTTCGAGTGATCATACCGTAGTTCGTTACGGGGTTGCCTGAATGCGTCATGAGCCGGGTGGTAAAGCAGTTGAACCCGATCGCCCGAGCCGACATAACCCGAGTCCATAACGAACCGGGTTGTGTATGCCTTTCCTTTGTATTGAAAGGTCAGATACGTGCTATTGCCCAGAACGTCTCGCCAGGATCGCTGCTTTTGTTCGCCCTGATCGACGAGTACGGAAATTCGCTGGCCTTCCTGCATAAACTGCTTTTGCAGAAGAGCATCCTGATAGTATACCCAGGCCGCCCAGGTGATCACACCCAGAATCGCTGCAACAATCAGCGACATAACAAAGCTATAGATACGGCCTAATGTGCTGAATAGTTGCTTAAGCATCCGTGAACATCCGCTAGTTGATCAGGCGGATACGCTAAAAATAAGCAATTAGGGTAAGCCCCTGACAGATGAATTCGTAAACGGCAGAATTAGCTGTTGATTACCATTTCACACTCAGCCGAATCCCCCGATTCCGTTGCGGGCAGGAGCCGCATTGTAGTATCGGTTTCCTACAGCGTTCAGGTCATAGCCGAGGGAATAGGTCTGGTCGAGCAGGTTATCGCCACTGGCGTAGAGGTCTAGTGTCCAGTGTTGCCCTAAGTTGCGCCGGAAACCCAGCGTTGCCTGCAACAGTCGGGTTGGGTCCGACATGACCGTGTTAGCATCATTGACCGGAAAATCGTTCAGATACTGGAACGTAACGTGGGCATACAATCCCAGCCGGGTTTCGGCATCGATGCCCGTAACGAGGGTAGTCGGCGCTACGCCCGGTACGCGGTTGTTCGACAGATCGGCCGTTCCCTGCTGATAGTCACGAAACCGGTAATTGGTCAGGGTTACATTGCTCCACAGCCTGAGCAGCGAAACGGGCGACGTGGTTGACGGCAGCACAAAATCATAGGCGAGCTGCGCTTCCAGACCCTGCTGATCAATATGACCGCCGTTGACAAAATATTCAGCACCGGCAGCATCCGACCGGCGAACGATGGTTTCTTTTAGTTGCAGATTATAAACCGCTACGTCGAACCGAAGCCGACTGTTTACGGCTGATCCGCGCAAACCAACTTCATAGCTTGTTCCGCGTTCGGCATTAAGCGTTGTGTTGAATCCTCCCGCCGATGGGCGCACCTCCTGACTGGATGGAGCTGAATAGCCCGTGCTGATGCTTACGAACGCAGACAGGTTCTGGCCGAACGTGCGGAGCATGGCAACCCGGGGCAGCCATACAGGCGTAAAATTACGCGCCAGCAACGTAGCGGGTTGCGCACCGGCCGACCTGATCGGGAAGCGGGTAAATCCGTACCGGACATCGTTTCGACTCAAACCGGCCGTCAGTCGGAATCGGGCGGGCAATTCTGTTTCAGCTTGCGCAAAAACGGTAGATTGGCGGGCAACCAGTTCTTCATCGGTCTGGATGGTATCCGCAACACCGCCCCGATTGCCAAAATTGCGATCAACGGTAAAGGTACGTAGCAGCTCCGCGCCCACCGTGAACGTAGTGGGGAGCGGACCATTCGGCAGACGGATCTGCGTAACGGTACGTCCGCCTAACCCCTGATCGGTACGTCGCTCATAGTTGGTGATAAAGGGATTGGCAAAGTCGGTCGTTGACCCATAAATAACCGTTGTGTTCTGAATGCGGTCGTTCCAGCGGTATTCGTGCGAAAAGCCCAGGTAACCAACTTTTTGGTAAATACCTGCCTGTTGTGCAGCACTGCTGGGCAGCGTTGGGGTGGCGGGTCGGGAGGCTCTGGGGTTTGCCTGATACTGAGCCAGGTTGAGTCCGCCCGGCGTCTGGTAGTGCAGATCAGAATACAGCGCCAGTACCGAGATTGTTCGTTTAGGACTAACGCTAAAGGAGCCGGTCAGACTCAGATTGTCACGTACTACGGCACTCTGGTCGCGGTAGCCATCCGACTGCAAATGGTTGTAGCTAAGCGATATAGCCGAATTGTTTTTACCTGTCTGTAGCGAAATGCCGTTTCCGTATAAACCGTAGCTTCCGGCAAGAGCTGAGAGTTCGACGCTGCTTTTATTGGCGGGAACCGCCAGACCACTAAATAGAACAGTGCCACCCGTTCCGGCACCGTACAGGCTTCCCGAAGGGCCTTTGATCACTTCAATACGTCCCAGCGCCCGAACGTCGAGCGCGTTCAGGGGCGTATTACCGCCCGCATCGGTGAGGGGCAGTTCATTCCAGTACGTTTTGATATTCCGAACCCCAAACGGTGATCGGATGGCGCTTCCACGGATGGCGAGTCGGTAACTACCCGGCGACCGTTCGTCAGCCCGAACACCCGGCAACGTATTGAGCGCGGGGACCAGTGTGGGCGTTCCGAATCGCTGATTTAAATCCCGACGTGTCAGTAAGCCAACCGAAGCGGGTGTTTCCAGTAACCGTCGGTTGGTAGCATAGCCCCGAACTATTACCTCATTTAGTTGAAGCGTATCATCCAAGGAGCTAGGAACAGGGGTCTGCGCATAGAGTAATGTTGAGAAGATAGAACCAAGAATAGTGGTAAAAAGAGTAAAATACGTTAGCATAATGCTATTTATAGAAACGTGTGTTATGAAACCGGAAAAGAACCTGCTTTTTCTATTGGTAAGTGGCTTCCTCCTGACAATGGCAACAGCCTGGGTATCGTCTTCTCAACAGAACTTCGCCCCTGCTTTCGGGAATCCTGCCCCGAAAGTACAACGTTATTTGTACGTAGCAACGCCAGGAATCCGTAACTATTTAGGCTACGGGGGTCATGGCATCCAGGTCTTTGATATTGACAATAATCACCGCTTTGTCAAATTCATCAAAACAGCTGGACTTAGTAAAAACGGGAAGCCATCCAATGTTAAAGGCATCGACGTGAGTCTGGCTACTAACTGTATTTATATCAGCACACTCGAAGCCCTGCAATGCATCGACATTACCACTGAAAAAATACTGTGGGAAAAACAGTACGAGGGCGGGGTCGACCGTATTTCAATCTCGCCAGATGGTAAAATTATTTACATGCCTTCACTGGAAAAAGAATTCTGGACAGTGGTAGACGCTAAAACGGGTGATGTCATCAAAAAGATCGTTACCAATTCCGGCGCGCATAATACGATCTACGGACCCGATGGCAACTATGTGTATCTGGCCGGTCTAAAATCGACAATGCTCAATGTGGCTGACGCGAAAACCCATACGGTCACTAAACAGGTTGGTCCGTTCGGTGCCGACATTCGCCCGTTTACGATTAATGGTGCTCAGACACTCGTTTATGTCAATGTGAACGGCTTGCTCGGTTTTGAAATAGGGGATCTGGTAAGCGGCAAATTCCTGCATCGGGTTGTGGTTGAAGGGTTCAACATTGGTGAGGTAAAACGTCATGGCTGTCCGAGTCATGGTATCGGATTGACACCCGATGAATCGGAAATTTGGTTATGCGATGGAGCCAATAACCGCGTCCATGTATTTGACAATACGGTTATGCCACCCGTGCAAAAAACGTCGATTCTGGTTCGGGATATGCCCGGCTGGATTACGTTCAGCGTGGATGGAAAATACGCCTATCCGTCCACTGGCGATGTAATTGACGTAAAGACACGAAAAATTATCGCTACGTTGGAAGACCAGAACTACAATGCTGTCCAGAGTGAAAAAATGGTGGAAATCCATTTTAGTGGCAGCAAAGCAGTAGCTACAGGCGATCAATTTGGCCTTGGGCAAGTCAGGAAAGGAGCGAGGTAATGGTGTTCTGGTATGACGAAGAAGAATCTAATGGATGTTCACGGAACTACTTTATTAGCTAATTGCTTGCCTGATAAGCTTCGTACTCGGGTCTGGTATATTCTAAAATAGCCCAATCAGGCAACTTTACCTGGTGTAATCGAAACGGTTGCCAGTTAATTACTGATACTTATTAATATTACTATTTTCGAAAATAAATTTTGAAATGTGTAAAGTTTCAATCACTTTTATAGTGTGAGTCACCTATCGTTACGAGACGGCGATAGATGAGATAAAACTCACAACTTTTACCAACATGGTAATAGTAAGCCGCAAGGCCATACATGAATATGCGTCGACAAAGTCGCAGGCAACAGAAGCATTAAATGATTGGTATCTAAAAACAAAAGCTGCTGATTGGAGCAATTTCGCTGACGTAAAGAACACATTTAACTCGGTTGATTATGTTGGGAATGATAATTTTGTGTTCAACATAAAAGGCAATCAGGCGATACTGATTGCCCGGATTATTTTCCCTGTGCGAACCGTTTTCATACGATTTATTGGCACCCATGCTGAGTACGATAAAATTGATGCATCATCAGTTTAGATGGAAGGCCGTAATAAAGAGTTGTTATGATCCTGACTGTAGAAACACAAAATGAGTATACGCAGGCTATGGATGGTATAGAGATCTACTTAGCCAAAGGATCGACTAATCTGACAGAAACAGATTTAGCCGAGTTACAGCGACTTTCGTTGCTGGTTGAGCGGTATGAAGAGGAACATTATCCGATGCCGGTTGAACCAGCAACGCTGCCGGAAATGATCCGGCTGCGGATGTTTCAGGAAAACCTCAAACAGCGTGATACAGCTAAAGTGCTGGGTATTACTGAAACGCGTCTTTCGGAAGTACTATCAGGTAAGCGGAAAGTCAATATGGATTTAGCGAAACGTCTATACGACAAGCTTCATATTCGAGCTGATTATATTCTGAAAACCGCTTAATTAGGCAGCTTGACCCGGTAGAGCCGAAACGGATAGTCGACTTTATCCTGACCATTGTTATACCGTTTGGTGCGGTGAATCTGGGCCGCCGTTACGTACAGATACCCATCGGTGCCAATCCCAAAACTATCGGGCCAGAGCAGTCGATCGTCCTGAACGAGGGTTTTAACCTGTCGGCTTGGAATGGATTCGCCAGATATAAAATAGCGAATGGCTTTATCGGGCGAATCGGTCAGGTAAATGTTATCGGCTTTATCGGCAATCATACCGTGCGATACGCCCGTCTCACCCAGCGTCTCGACGCGCGATGCAAGCTGAGTCGCTGGTACAGCAGGGTCGGCCAAGTAGTTGACGGCAATACGAAACAGCTTCGTTTGCGTGATGGACCGGAAATACAGATACTTGAAATCGTGGGTCAATGCAATGCCATTCACGTTGCTGCGAAAAGGATTGCCGCGGGTGTCGCGCACCCCTTTTCCGTCGATTGTAAGCACAAAACTCGGACTGGCTTTGGTCGACCTGTCGTTTTCCAGCACCGTCCTGCTTTTTCCCGAAGTCAGATCCAGTACTACGATAGCTGCCCGACCGGGATCTGACAAATAGGCCAGCTGACGGCGTGTATCTACCTGCACATCGTTCAAGCCCGTTCGGTCGCGGGGGAGATCTTCGAACCGGTAGACGCGCTCTACTTTGTTGGTGGAAAGATTGATTTTCAAAAGTTTGATGCCTTCAGGAATGGCCTTTTGCCCGGCGGGGCTAGCCGGATCAAGAACCCAGAGCGTATTAGCCTGATCGACAAAAAGCGCCTGAACATTGATAAACCGATTTTGTGGATTCAGCGAATCCCACTGATTCCATTCGGCATCGGGATAAGGAATTCGTTTACCGTTTACAATTTCTGCCAGCCCATAATCGTAGTCGGTCGGGTTTTTGGGAAACGTAACGAAAATGCGGTTCTCTTTCGAAACACCTAAGCCGATGGGCTGGTGTTTGCCGAACTCCGCAACAACTTCCAGTTTGGGTGAAGGCGACGACTGGGCCAGTGTGTATAGGTGACCCGCTAGAAAAACTAAACAAAAGAAACTCGTTTTCATGTTGAGATAACCTGGATTCCGGGTATTCTGTTGATTAATTCATACGAACTAAATCCCGACATCGGCAAAATCTGATTTGATGGCAACAAGCCAGGGACGTAATACCGTAAGTTAAAGAAACTGTCGGTGGTACATCGGGATGAGCCGAAAAGGTTGTTGAACAAAGCCTGCGACCAGCTCAGGATACTGGAAATATGATGAGGATTCGTTATATTTGTTTCAAATCAAGCGGTTTGCTGACCGGGAAAGTAAGGTCAGCGGTTTTTCACCATCACGCAGCTGTTACCTTGACATTTCAGGAATTTAATCTCCACGACGACCTGCTGGCCGGTGTGGATGCCATGAATTACTTAAAGGCCACTCCGATTCAGGAGATGGCCATTCCAATAATTCTCGACGGGCGCGACCTCATCGCCAGCGCTCAGACCGGCACCGGCAAAACGGCAGCCTACCTTATCCCACTCCTCGACCGTATTTCGCACGCCGACCACGATCATACCAGTACGCTCATTCTGGTGCCCACGCGCGAGCTGGCCAAACAAATCGATGAGCAGGTAGAAGGCTTCGGGTATTTTGTGCAGGTAAACAGCCTGGCTATTTACGGGGGAGGCAAAGGCGACGATTGGGATAAACAACGGAAGGCGCTCGAAACCGGGGCCGACATTATTATAGCCACTCCCGGCCGATTAATGGCCCACATGCAGCTTGGCTACGTTAAATTCGACAAGATCGATTATCTGGTGCTGGATGAAGCCGACAAAATGCTTGATATGGGCTTTTCGGATGATATCCTGAACATTGTGGCAAAATTGCCGACCAAGCGGCAGACGCTGCTGTTTTCGGCCACGATGCCCAACAAAATCCGGGAGTTTTCGAAACGAATTCTTACCGAACCGGAAGAAATCAGGCTGGCCGTTTCGAAACCAGCCGCCGGCATCGACCAGCAATTTTATCTAGCCTACGATAATCAAAAACTGCCACTACTGGCTCATCTGATCAAAAATAGCCCTACGCCTGTGCAGAGTATGGTGCTGTTTACCTCGAAAAAAGCGGAGGTAAACAGTATTGTTCGGGCGTTGAGCAAGCTGAATTACGAAGCTCGTGGTATCAGCTCTGATCTGGAGCAGGATGCCCGGGAAATCGTGTTGCGCGATTTCAAAAACAAAGCCTTCCCCATTCTGGTAGCTACGGACGTACTGTCGCGCGGAATCGACATCGATAACCTGACCCACGTCGTTAATTACGATATCCCCCGCGACGCTGAAGATTATGTTCACCGGATTGGTCGGACGGCCCGGGCGGCTACCACTGGAACGGCCATTACGTTTATCAGCGATCAGGACCAGAACCGTATCGTCAATATTGAAAAGCTGCTTGAGCGCGAAGTTGAAAAACGCTCAATAACAGAAGAACTGGACATGGGTAAATCACCTGTGTTCGATCCCAAACGATTCAGTGGCCTGCGCGGAAAAAGTAGTTTTGGACGTAACAAACGCCCGGAACGTAAAGGGGGCGATCGGCACCAGAACGAGCCTCGTGACAATAATCGCAGGCGTGAACGGTCAGACACCGATGGCGCTTCAGCGAGCAAGCCGCGTTCAGAAGGAATAGAAATGGTTGATAAATCGGTCAATGGAGTTGCGTATCCTAATACTAGCACACCGGCAACCGAAGGTCAGGCAACGGATAAGCCCAAACGACGTAAAAAACGCCGTCGTGGTCCAAAAGGAGAGGGCCGTACAAACGAACAAAGTCAGCCAAAGGTACCGGCAGCCGACGAGTAAACGTACTGTAATTTTTGGCAATCGTTGTTAGGTTAAATCATCAGTGGCGCTACCGGTTTTACTGTGGTGTGCTGTGGTGTCAGTTTTGAGAAACTGACACCACAGTAGGTTTCTTAAAACCAACTGTGTCTGGTTGGCTACTGAATGCGGTTTTTGAGAAACCTCGCCTGTCAGTTTTAAGAAACTGGCACCACGCCACGGCACCAGCCGCGGATACACCATTTTGGCAATAGCCCGGTTTAGTCCGGGCTTTTTGTTAACTTTTACCTGTTAACCAATTCTGTGCTGTTTATGAACCGGCTCATCTCTCGTCGAACGTCGCTTCAGACCCTTGCCCTTACGGCGGGTGGATTGCTGACACAGCCAATGAACGTAGTGTCTGCTCAGCAACCTGCGCCGAAAAAGTTGGGCATTGCGCTGGTTGGCTTAGGGAATTATGCGACGAATCAGTTGGCTCCGGCTTTGCTCGAAACCCAGAATTGCTATCTGGCGGGTATTGTAACGGGTTCACCCGACAAAGCCAAAACCTGGGCGTCGACCTACAACATTCCTGCAAAGAACATCTACAACTACCAGACGTTCGATCAAATCCGGAACAACCCCGACATCGATATTGTGTATGTTGTGCTGCCTAATTTTTTGCATGCCGAATACAGTATTCGGGCGGCTCAGGCAGGTAAGCATGTGATTTGTGAAAAACCGATGGCCATGAATGCCAACGAAGCCCGGCAGATGATTACGGCCTGCGAAAAAGCAGGGGTGCAGTTGTCGGTTGGCTACCGGCTATATTTTGAACCGCATCACCTGGAAATGCGTCGGTTAGCAGCCGAGCATACGTTCGGCCATGTTAAAGTGATTGAGTCGGCGCTCGGATTTACCGTACCGGGTCCGAACTCATGGCGGTTGGACAAGAAAATTGGTGGGGGCGGGGCTATCATGGATTTGGGCGTCTATGCCATTCAGGGCGCCCGGCGTACGCTCAACCTGGACCCGATCAGCGTAACAGCGCAGGCGTTTACGTACGACAAGGAGCATTTCAAAGACGTCCACGAGATGGTGTTCTGGCAATTTGAGTTTCCCGGTGGCACAATTGCTCAGTGCCGCACTACGTATTCGTCCTATATTGATCGGCTGTATGCCGCTTGTGATCGTGGCTGGTTTAAACTTGAACCGTCGTACAACGCTACGGGAGCGCAGGGAATCACCAGTAAGGGCACTATGGACGTGCCGTCACCCCACTATCAGCAGACGGCTCAGATGGATGCGTTTGTGCAAGCCATCCGCACAAAAACCAAACCGGAGGCATCGGGTGAAGAAGGCTGGAAAGACATGAAACTCATTGGAGCGATTCTGCAGGCTGCCGAAACCGGACGTAAAATTCAGTTGGACTGGAAAAGTTAAGTGCCTGTTTATTGCTCGTTCTCAACCAGTTCTTTTAACCCCTGCAGGATTTTATCCCACCCTTTCTCTGAGCGTTCGAATCGTTCCTGAGCGCCTTTTCCCTGACCGACATCGTCGGTTATAGACAGAATCGTCTGGCCGTTTTCATACGTCAGTTCATCCGTTACTGTCGAAAAGCTGTCGGGGTCAACGTCATCTTCCTCATTTTCAAGACTATATTTCAATAACTTGTTCGGCTCGATTTCGAGAATCTGCCCTTTCATTTCAATTTTTTTGATCAGAAATAATCGTCCGGTGAATACGATGGTGCTCCCGACTTCCCAATCCGAATAGACCGCGCAGTTAAAGAAGTACTGTTTTGTTTTTTCGGGATTAGTCAGGGCACTCCAAACCTGTTCGGGAGTTGCGTTGAGGCTGATTTTTTTCTGTACTACGTAATCCTGCATGGTATTCAGGTAAGAAAGGTTCATACGTAGTAAATCCGATAATGGCAGAATTGTTATCGGCAGGAGTGGGGCCATGCTCAGAACACTTCGCCCAGATTGAAGAATAGCCCTTTCGAGCCATCGAGACCAAAGCCGTAGTCAACAGAAAGATTGGTGCGGGAAATTTTGTTCATTTTGACCCGTAAACCAGCGCCCACCGCTGGAATTACTTTCTCAAATTGTCCGCTGGTTTGATCCGGTTCAGTTACGGTCTGGGCATTAGCAAACACGACCCCACCGAGCAGCCGGTCGTGGGTGATGTGAAAGCGGTATTCCGTTTCGGCATATAGCAGTTTCTTTCCCCGGAACCGCCCCTGAATAAACCCCCGCCCTACGTTGCCATTGCTATCCCAGCCTGTACTGGGTAAATCCAGAAAGGGTGGATTGCCGCTCAACGTCAGTGCGTTATAGGACCAGAGTGCCAGGATGTTATCGGATGATGCAGGCAGGTGAACATACTTGCGGATTTCCAGCAAAAGTGATTGATACGTTTCGTCGCTCCCGAGCAGCTGGCTGTTTGCCCGCAGAACGGCGTTGACGTACAACCCACCTGTTGGATTGATCGCATTCTGCCGGTTATCGTACAGAAGCTGTAGCGTCGGCCCCGACGAAACGGAACGTCCTTCAACACCGTAGGGATAGCGGGAAATGCGCGTCAGCTCCCGATTTCGGGCGTAACTGGCTATGTTCCAGTGCAGGTCTAGATGATAGCCGAGCCCCGCGTATAAATTGGGAATCAGGCGACGTAACAGACTTTGATAGAACCGCAAATACGCATAATCCATGTTGATGACCCGATCGGTAGAGGTATACATACCTAGACCGTAAGTTGCCTGTGGATAATGCATCAGCCGCCAGTCGCTGGTCCAGAGAAACCGATTGTCGGGCATCCAGACGGATGAATTAGCGGTAAAAATGACCTGGTGGTTCTGCGTATAGGAAAGCTGAGAAGTTATCGACGACATATTGGCCTGTCGATTTCGGAAAGCCGCATTCACGAGTACAGCCGCTAACCCTCTCGTTTGCAACGTATAACCAACCTGCGGAATGACTAATAGAAAATGCTTTCCCTCCTGCAACGTACTCGAATCGTGTGCGGCCAGGTGTAGCCTTGGATACCATCGTTTTACCAGATCAACAAGATCATGCTGAGTCATAAGCAGTTGGGCGACCGGTACGGTGGGTACGGCCATCGTATCGGCCAGTGGCATTTGGGCGGCATTGCAGGTAATCACAACCAAACCTACCAGTATCAAGCTGATAAACAGGTTGGTACAGCGGCTCATCGGCCGGGGAGGCAGTGGGAGGATCGATGAAAAAAACGGCAAATCACTGCTAACCAGACGAGGCATATAGAGAATCGACGCAGAACTATACTAATACTCAAAAGCGTAGAAGATTGTTGCAGGAGCTTATCTGTCGGAACAGTCCCGCTAAGATACGTCAAATCACAGTTGCTTATTGCCAGGCTGGTCGGGTCACGTTATTTGGCCAGCTCCGTCCAGTCTTTAACGGGTATGGTTCCTGTGTAGGTGAGTGTTTTATTCTCGTTCAGGGAAAATAAAGCCGCATCGCCCCATTGTAACTTATTCAGAAGGAGGCAATCCGGTTGATTGATCGCGAGGGCAACGTGCGTAATAAAAATCGTATTCTTGCCATCTCGTAGCTGACTGGCAGCCAGATTCAGCGTATTGGAGCAGCGATTGGGTTCGTCATAAACGGTTAGCGTCAGCTCTTTTGCCTGTTGTACTGGCAATCCAGTCGCCATTTTCTCAGCGCTGGTAAATGCCCGGCAGAACTCACTGGATACTATCCGACCCACTGGAATTTCGAGCAGCTTGAGCGTTTTCCCTGTGCTGGCCGCATCCGTTAGCCCTTGCGGATTGAGTTGACGAGCCAATTTGGCGTCACATGACTTCCACCAGTCAGGCGTTGTCGAAGCCGGTTGATCTGAACCTACATCGGCAGCTTCGTGACGGAAAATCAGCACGTAGTTGCCGGTACGTAGTGATTGAAAGAGGGTCGCACTTGGGGTTACGGCAATATTGAACAAAAGGCTATCCTGCGGATTGGTCGGATGTTTAAGAACCACCTGCTGAATACCAGCCGTCGCCGGAGCCGTATACGTGAGCGTATCATTCTGCCCCTGTATTATAGCGCCCCCCGTAGCACGCCAGTTAACGGGCTGGTTCAACTTGATTTTCAGTACACCCGAAGGGGCCACGAGTGCCACCTTACCATCGAACCCCTCAACCTGTACAGGCAGAACGGTGGCAGAATCAGGCTTGCAGGAAAAAAGTAAAAGCAGAAAGGCGGTGTACACAATCTTTTCCATCATGCTTTTGGAGATTTGCTTTTCGTAAAGACCGAAATATATTCTGAAATACCATTGGGCACATTGGTCGGCAATAAAAAAAGGCGAATACGTATTCGCCTTTTTTTATTGCCGACCAATCGGAGCGGTTAATGCACGCGCAACTTCTGACCAGGCCGTAGTCGTGAGCCCGAAATATGATTTTTGCGTTTTAAGGTCGATACCGACAGGCCATACCGATCGGCAATGGAACTGAGCGTCTCGCCCGAACGGACCCGGTGCAATACGGTACGCTTGAAGCGGGGCTTGAAACTAATTTCTGATGACGATGAATGGCTGCTTCCTCCACGCAGATAATCCCACACCGAACCCGTTAGCAGAAAGTGATCAGAATTGATCGTATTCTCCGGAAATGAATAAATATTGAGCGGGCTGAAGGGATTGCCTTCATACCGGGTTTCAAAGTGCAAATGCGGACCGGAACTACGTCCCGTGCTGCCACCCAGACCGAGCTGGTCACCAGCCTTGACGAGCTGGCCCGTTTCAACGGTCTGCTTCGACATATGGCCGTAAAGCGTTTCGAGACCATTGTAATGACGTACCAGTACGTAGCGTCCATAGCCATTTCCGTCCCAGCCAACGACCCGTACGATTCCGTCAAAAGCTGCATAAACAGGATTGCCCGTTTCGAGGTCAAGGTCGGCGCCGGTATGCCAGCGTCCCCAGCGATACCCGAAGTTGGAGGTCATTTTACCTTCATTCAGCGGGGCCGACCAGTAGCGATCAGCGGGAGGATCATAGAGCTTGATGTCGATAGCTTCATCGAATTCAAGCGGATTGATGTTGTATGGATCAATCGTCCGGGAATCCCAGACGGCGTAATAGTCAGCAATTTTGACCCATTCATTACCAACCAGTACCGAGTCAATGACCTCCACAACGCTGGTTTCTCCCTGGTCGAGGTGGCTGGTGTCTTCACTGACAACCGGGTTTAATTCTTTCTTTGGCTCAAACTGGCTGTTGTAGCGCAGCTGTGTTTTTTCTTCTTCAAACGGGTCGTCCGCTTTTCGAGGCTGTTCAACGACCGGGGCATTCGGCGACGATTCATTTTTAGGCGTAATACGCAGATTATTTTTAAATCGCCCGCGCTCTTGTGCCTGTGTCGTTACGGTCAAACACAAACACCCAATGACCAGTAGCCATTGTATTGCGGTTTTTCTCATTGATTGATAGGTCATTGGATACTGGTCATTGGTCATTAGTAACGCCTGCATACTTTTTTGCATCAACTACTATTGACCAATGACTAACGACCAATGACAAAATTTATTAATGAACAATTTCTTCGTCCTGCATTTCCAGCGTGACCAGATAACGTTCGGCGTCGAGAGCCGCCATACAGCCTGTTCCAGCGGCTGTAATGGCCTGACGATAAATGTTATCTTGGGCGTCGCCACAGGCAAAAACGCCAGGGATATTGGTTCGGGTACTTCCTTTTTCGGTCAGGATATAGCCGTGGCCATCCAGTTCGAGATAATCCTGAAAAATATCCGTATTGGGTTTGTGACCAATGGCCACAAAAAAGCCTGTCGCGTCTAAAATCCGTTCTTCGCCCGTTACGGCATTTTTTACGCGAACGCCCGTTACGTCGTCATCGCCCAGCACTTCTTCTGTTTCGGTATTGAACAGAATCTCGATGTTGGGGGCCGTCTGTACGCGCTTCTGCATAAACTTCGATGCCCGCATTTCGTCGCGACGAACCAGCATATACACTTTGCGGCAGAGATTGGCCAGATAACTGGCTTCTTCGGCTGCGGTGTCGCCCGCACCTACCACCACTACGTCCTGCCCCCGGAAAAAGAAGCCATCACATACGGCACAGGCCGACACACCCCGGCCGTTGAGCCGCATTTCCGACGGCAGACCCAGCCATTTGGCTGTGGCTCCGGTCGAAATAATGATCGAATCCGCGGTGATTTCGTGTTTGTCATCAACGATCGCGCGATGTGGATTGCCGGGGCTGGGCTGATCGACAAACTCCACCCGCGTAACCATACCATACCGAATGTCGGTGCCGAACCGGCGAGCCTGCGCTTCCAGGTCCTGCATCATCTGCGGTCCCTGAACGCCATTTGGATAGCCCGGAAAATTATCTACTTCATTCGTAATCGTTAGTTGGCCACCCGGTTGTGCACCCTGATAAAGAACGGGTCCCAGATTGGCCCGGGAAGCATAGATAGCGGCTGTGTAACCGGCGGGTCCAGAGCCTATAATTAAGCACTTTACGTGTTCAGAAGTCATTGCAAATGAAAGGAGGTTGTCTTGTAGCTACTAAATACCCCTACCGGAAAAGCAAGGGTATTTGGACAACATACACAAAATTGAAAAAAATCCCGCATAAAGCAAAGTGTGTGGGTAAAGGAGGTGATTGGCCGAATACCCTAAAGCAAGGGGCCTCAGGCCGAGGAAGTCAGACTACACCTGAAACGGCGTAAGAATACTCTGGATGAGGATCCATACCGGTTGTCATCATGGCCAAAGTCTCCAGCCTAAATTACCCGCCATTGAATCCGCCGATTCAATCGCCGGTTTTCGTCGGACGTATTAGGGGCCAGGGGGCGGGTTTTTCCGTAACCCACAGCCCGAATCCGATTCGGCGTAATACCTGCTTTGGTTAAATAAGCCACTACGGCTTGAGCCCGTTTCTGCGAGAGCGTCAGGTTTGCGGCTGCATCGCCGACATCGTCGGTATGGCCAGCAATTTCGATGGTAACCGTTGGATTGGTCTGCAAAAAAGCGGCCAGTCGGTCGAGTTCGGTACGTGATTTTTCGGCCAGATCGTATCGACCCGTTTCGAAGAACAGGTTATTCAGTGTTTCATTCGCTGTGCTACCTGAAATCACAGGTTCAAGCGGAACACGTAGCGAAAGACCGTCGCCGATAGTTTTTTGGGTATAATCGAACGAAAGACTTTTGAAGAGATATCCCGGTACGCTCACGTACAATGCATACTCGCCCCCGCTTGGTAACACGGCCGTGTACTGCCCTGTTTGCGAATCGGCCTGCACACGCGAAACAACCTGATTTGTTTTCAGGTCGATCAGTTCTACCGTAGCCGCGAGGGGCTTCTGCGTCTTTGCATCGGCCACGATCCCTTTCAGGTAACTGACAGGTTTAACGCGGTCGCGTAATGGCTCTGGTAAATCAAATGTATACAGCCGTGATTTCTGCGAGATACCGTCTTTCTGTTCCTCGTAGGAATAATAAGCCCGCTTGCCATTGGCCGAAACAAACAGCGATGCCTGATCCTCTGAGTTATTTATCGGGTATCCTAAATTCGTTGGCATCGACCAGCCCGAAGGACCATTGTCGGCTACAAACAGGTCGTACCCACCCATGCCCACATGCCCATCCGATGCGAAAAACAGGCTTTGCCCGTTGGGATGAATAAACGGAGATGCTTCGTTCAACGACGTATTTACCGGTTCTCCCAGATTAACCGGTTCAGACCAGGTACCATCCTGGCCAAATTCACTCCGCCAGATATCGCGATGCCCTTTCCCGCCCGGACGGTCAGAAACAAAGTAGAGCTGCCGCCCATCGGCCGAAAGTGCCGGTTGCGATTCATAAAACCGGGTGTTGATGGTTGGGCCAAGATTTTCGGGAGCCGACCATTCCGTGCCTGTTTTACGACTCACGTATAAATCACAACTGCCATACCCTTTACGTCCCTGGCAGGCCGTAAATACCAGCATATACCCATCGGCCGACAGGCTGGCTGTCCCTTCATTCTCCGGCGTATTGATGCTCGACGCAAGTGACACGGGCGGTGACCATGTTTCGCCATTGAACGTAGCCGTCATCAGATCTTCATCGCCTTCGGGTTTGAGGGCTGTAAACACCAGCGTCTGTTCATCGGCAGTCAGCACCGGGAAATACTGCGAAGGTGTCGTCTGCAATACCGATGATAAAGGTTTTGGATCAACCGCTTGTGGATGCTGCATAGCCTCCTGTCCGAAGCGAGCCGTTTCAAGCTGCCGGGCTACCCGCTTGGCCTGTGGTGATTGTGAGGGAAATAGCGTCTGGAATTTTTCGAGATAGGGCAGAGCCTCAACGTAACGACCCAACCGGAGCAGGATCGTACTTAGCGCCTGATAAGCACCTCCTGAGGACGGGTTATCGGGTTGCAGCCGTATGGCATTACGATAGGCAGCTATTGCGGGGTCGTAACGTCTGGTGAATTCATACAGTTGACCAAGCTTCAAATAGGCGTCCGTAAAGGCAGGGTCCTGTTTGACAGCCTGTTCCATAAACGGAATAGCCTCTCCCGCTTTTCGTTCGCCAAACAGCTTAATGGATTGAGCGTAGAGTTCCTGCGCTTTTTTATCCTGGCCAAAGGAGGGAGAGAAGAGAGGAGGAAAGGGACGAAAGGGATTAAAAAACGACATAGAAACAAAATTCCTTTCGTCCTTTCTCCCTTTCGTCCTCTCTTCTCTCCCCTTATGGAATATCCATGTACTTGTGTGTCTGCAACGAGATTTGCCATTGCGGATTATTTTTTACGTAATCAACGATACGAGGCAGCATTTCATTGGAACGACTCCATTCTGTTTGCAAAAAGAGTTTGCAATCGGACCGTAAAAACGGCACAAACGACTCCGCAAAGGCGAAATCAGACGAATTATAAATGATAACTTTTAGTTCGTCGGCTTTATCGAAAATGGCCGGATTCGGCTTTTTGAACTTCTTGGGCGAAAAGCAAATCCAGTCCCACGAGCCTGTAACCACTTCACAAACCCCTGATGTTTCGATATTTGTCTGAAAACCAGCAGCCTGTAAAGACGCCGTCAATTCGGTCAGGTCGTGCATAAGCGGCTCTCCGCCCGTGATGACCGCCATCCGACCCGGATAGTGCAACGCACCGGCTACTATCGCTTCCGTCGTACGTTTGGGGTGCGCATCGGCATCCCACGATTCTTTTACGTCGCACCAATGGCAGCCGACATCGCAGCCACCAAGCCGGATAAAATAAGCCGCCCTACCCGTGTGCGCGCCTTCGCCCTGAAGCGTGTAGAACGCTTCCATCACCGGCAGCACCCTGGTCGTTGCTAGTTGTTGTTTCTGTTCTAAAACCATGCCACAAAGATACAACAAGGAATAGCTCGATGAATGCTTGTCTGTTTTCTTCGTCTGTTCTACCTTTGCGCCATGATTTCACAACGGGCTACTCATTCTCCTTTCCGACATCGTCGCCATCATCATGGCTGCTAAGCCGTTTCACCGATACGTCGTTGTATTCCCGTTTTCCTGTAATTTTGCACCCTGATTTCCTGAACCGCACACTGATCGAAAGACTAGTTTGCGGGCGATTGTCTAAAAACCAACGTAGTACGTGGTGTATGGACTCCATCATACATCCTACATTATACATCACTAAATGTCTTCTGTATTACGCATTGCCTTACAAAAATCCGGCCGGTTGAGCGAAGATTCGTATCAACTTTTTAAAGAGTGCGGTATCCGTTTCGATTATGGTACGGGTAAACTCAAATCCGTTTCGTCGAATTTCCCCGCTGAGTTCCTGTTCCTGCGCGACGATGATATTCCTGGTTACGTTGAAGATGGCGTTGCTGATTTAGGCATCGTTGGTGAGAACGTAGCGGTTGAAATGGGCCGGCCCGTTCAAACGATTCATAAACTGGGTTTTTCAAAGTGTCGTCTGTCCATTGCTGTACCGCGCGGCACCGACTGGACGGGCATTCAGCACTTGGAAGGGAAAAATATTGCTACGTCGTACCCGAATCTGCTTGGCAATTACCTGGCTGAGCAGGGTGTACGGGCGGAGATTCATGAGATTAGCGGGTCGGTTGAGATTGCACCCAGTATCGGGCTTGCCGAAGCCGTCTGCGATATTGTTAGTTCGGGCAGTACGTTGCTGAGCAATGGGCTTAAAGAAGTAGAAACAATTTTTCGCTCCGAAGCCATCCTGATTGCCCGGCCTGATCTTGATTCTGAAAAACAGGCATTGGCCGACAAATTGCTGTTTCGCATTAAATCCGTTCAGGCGGCAAAAAATAACAAGTATATTGTACTGAATGCACCGAATCACGCGCTTGATCAGATTACGGCTTTATTGCCAGGCATGAAAAGCCCGACGGTAACGCCACTGGCGACAACAGGCTGGAGTTCCGTTCATTCCGTTCTGAATGAAAACGAATTCTGGGAGAACATCGAGGCCATCCGGGCTGCCGGTGCCGAAGGTATTCTGGTCATTCCAATTGAGAAAATGATTTATTAAAAAATGATGCATGATGCATGATGAATGATTTGGCCAAAGGCAGTTGTTCATCATGCATCATGCATCATGCATCATTCATTCATGAACATCATTTCTTTCCCCCAACGCGAAGAGTGGCCTCGGTTGCTGGCTCGCCCGGTGCAGTCAACGCAGCAGATCGAAGCCGCTGTTGCCCCGATTCTCGAACAGGTACGCTCGGGTGGCAATGCGGCTCTGATTGAACTGGCTAAAAAGTTTGATAAGGTAGACGTAGGCGCAGGTGGTCTGGAAGTTCGCTCTTCAGAACTGGCTGCTGCCGAAACGCAACTCAGCGATGACCTGAAGGCGGCTATTCGGCAGGCGTATCAGAACATTCGCCTGTTTCATGAGAAACAGAAACAGCCCGTCGAGAAGATCAAAACCATGCCCGGCGTTACGTGCTGGCGCAAAAGTGTGGGGATTGAGAAAGTTGGTCTTTATATTCCGGGGGGCACGGCTCCACTTTTCAGTACCGTATTGATGCTGGGGATTCCGGCACAACTGGCTGGCTGTAGGGAGATCGTACTTTGCACCCGAGTAATCACCCCGCCATCTACTTTGCCGCCCAGCTTGTTGGGGTGACGAAAGTGTTTCGGATTGGTGGCGCACAGGCCATTGCGGCTATGGCTTACGGAACGGAGTCGGTACCGCAGGTATACAAAATTTTTGGACCGGGTAATCAGTACGTAACGGCAGCCAAAATGCTTGTTGCAAAAGAAGGGATTGCCATCGATATGCCTGCCGGACCAAGCGAAGTGGCTGTATATGCCGACGATTCGGCTGTTCCGGCTTTTGTAGCGGCTGATTTGCTCTCGCAGGCCGAACATGGCGTTGATAGTCAGGTCTTGCTGGTATCGACTAGTAAGAAGTTGATTTGCAACGTTAACCTGACACTCACGACGCAGCTTGAGAAATTATCCCGACAGGCACTGGCTGCCAAAGCGCTGGAAAACAGCAAGATGATTTTGGTTGAAACACAAACCGATGCCATTGATTTGCTCAATGCTTATGCTGCCGAACACCTGATTCTGAGTATTGATAACGCCGAGGAAATTGCGGAGCAGATCATCAATGCAGGTTCTATTTTTCTGGGCAACTACACCCCTGAATCGGCCGGCGACTATGCATCGGGCACAAATCATACGTTGCCGACAAACGGATTCGCTCGTTCGTATAGCGGGGTATCGCTCGATAGTTTCGTCAAAAAAATTACGGTGCAACACATTACGCCGGAAGGGTTGCAGCACGTAGGGCCGGTAGTAGAAGCTATGGCCGAAGCCGAATCGCTCGATGCGCACAAGCGGGCCGTGAGCCTGCGCCTGGCTAGTCTGAAAGAAACGAATGTGGTTTGATTTCGTTATTTTGCTGAAAACAGGAAAGTGATTTGCCAGTGGATACTTAAGATAGACACACTGGAGACGAAGCCTTGTAGAGTTACAATCGAACTGTTTTTGATTTTGCTGACATCGATGGTTTGCCGATTATTTCACAGGCCGTCATTCTACGCACATGAAACACCTTGCTGATCTTCTGCTTTTGGGTGACCCTCGCCTGTACGAAACCTGCGAACCAGTGCTGGAATCGGAACTGCCTTTGGTGGCGGGCTGGGTAGCCGATCTGCATAACGTAATGGAGGAAATTCGGGCGAAGTATCAGTTCGGACGGGGAATTGCCGCTCCGCAACTCGGAATCCTGAAACGACTGATTTACCTGAATGTCGACCGTCCGCAGGTGATTATTAACCCCGAACTGGTAACCCTCAGCGACGACATAGACGAGCTTTGGGACGACTGCATGAGTTTTCCGAATCTGTTGGTACGTGTCCAGCGGCATCGCAGACTAACCATGACGTATCGGGATGAGCATTGGCAAACGCACACCTGGAACGTAACGGACTGGGCGCTGTCCGAGTTAATTCAGCATGAGTACGATCATTTAAATGGTGTACTTTGCACAATGCGGGCTATTGATGAGCTATCGTTTTGCTGGCGACCTACGCCTTCTCTTTAATTAAAAATAGTATGTTCAATCTTCAATCTCTTCTCCGCCCGCATATCCTTTCTTTAACGCCCTATTCGTCGGCTCGTGACGAGTACACGGGTAAAGTGGGCGTTTTTCTGGATGCCAATGAAAACCCGCTTGGCTCAACAACCGATACGGGCGAGTACAACCGGTATCCTGATCCGCACCAATGGGCGATTAAGCAGAAACTGGCTCCCATAAAAGGTGTTCGGGAAGGACAGATCTTTCTGGGCAATGGCTCCGACGAACCCATCGATTTGCTGGTTCGGGCTACCTGCATACCGGGTAAAGACAATATTCTGATCATGCCGCCAACCTACGGTATGTATGAAGTATCGGCAGCCGTGAATGATGTTGAGATTATCAAAGTGCCGCTGACGACTGATTTTCAGGTTGATGTTGAGAGCGTACTGGGGGCCATTACCGATAACACGAAACTGATCTGGCTATGTTCACCCAACAATCCGTCGGGGAATCTGCTTCAGGCGGATGCCATTCGCACGATACTCAACGCTGCCACGCATTCATTAGTGATCGTAGACGAAGCGTACATTGATTTTGCCAGTACGTCCTCCTGGACCAATGAACTGGATACGTATCCCAATCTGGTGGTGCTGCAGACCTTCTCAAAAGCGTGGGGCCTGGCCGCTTTGCGACTCGGCATGTGCTTTGCTTCGGAAGAACTGATTCAAATTCTGAATAAAATCAAGCCCCCGTATAACATCTCAGCGCCCACACAAAGTCTTGCGCTTGATGCGCTCGCCCATGAGGAAGCAAAGACAAACATGGTGACGGAAATTCTGGCTGAACGTCAAAATTTGGCTGAAAATCTGCGTTCTTTGCCCTCAGTGCAGGTCGTCTATCTGTCAGATGCCAATTTTCTGCTGGTGAAATTCGATGATGCGAAGGGAGTGTTTGAGCATTTAATCGAGCAGCAGGTCATCGTTCGGGACCGCTCGAAGGTGAAGTTATGCGATGGGTGTCTGCGAATATCGGTAGGAACACGAACCGAGAATGAACGTCTAATGGAGGTTCTTCGTCAAATGAAAGATGCTCCGGTATCGTCGGATTTACCGCTCGGTTCGGGCGATGAAGCTACCCGGCCAGAACTCGTGTCGAATGCCTGATGAGTGACTAAGCAGATGTACGTGCTAACGATTCTATTGTTTTGAAAAAATGCCTGAGTACGTACCACTAGAATCTCTACTGGGCTAATTATTAAGTTTATGAAGAAATTGCTTCTGATTGTATTGCTGGCCTTGATAGGCTGGATGATGGTGCCAACTGTAAGCTTGGCGCAGTACAACAACTGGTCGATAGGGGCGCGTATCGGCGAACCGTCTGGTATAAATGTTCGGAAATATTTTGGCAATAACCATGCCTTCGACCTGAACATTGGTACGTACGGTGGGCTGTATGGCACGAAGCGCAGCTACCGCGTTGGCGACTACAAAAGTGTTGGCCTGACCATTCAGGGGCACTTTTTGTGGCATACGGCTGTGACCAAGAGTGAGAGCATCCGGGCCTACTACGGCTTCGGTGGTCAGATCAATAACCGAAAATATTATCCGCCCCGTTTAAACGGCGATTACGAAAATGCGTTATCCATAGGTGGGTCGGGTGTTGGTGGACTGGAATTTTTTCCAGTCAGCAAACCGTTTTCTGTTTTTCTGGAAACGGGTCTTTACGTCGAACTGCTGCAAGCGCCTTTTTTCCTGAGTCTCAATTCGGGAATTGGCGTACGGTATAATTTTTAGAGGAGAAAGGAAAAGGGAAAAGGGATAAAACGTTTGCAGTTACCATTCCTTCTCCCTTCTCCCTTCTGCTTTCTTCCTCCTTATGTTCAAAATCTACAGTTCTTCGGCAGGATCGGGTAAGACGTACACGCTTACAAAAGAGTATCTGAAACTGGCGTTACGTCCGGATGTAAAAGACGACTATTTCCGGCATATTCTGGCGGTGACATTTACGAATGCGGCAGCCAACGAGATGAAGAACCGGATTTTGAAAAATCTGGCCGAAATTGCGGATACTAACGAGAAAGAGCCGCCGTTGCTTGATGAACTGGTCGTTGAACTCTACGGCACTCTTCCCGGTACCGACTCCTTTCAGACGGCTAAGAACAAACTGCGCGACAAAGCCGGGTCTGTTTTCAGAACCATCCTGCACCGCTACGCCGATTTTAGCGTAACGACGATTGATTCTTTCACGCAGCGCGTCGTGATGGCGTTTACCGACGAGCTGGGATTGCCTTATTCGTTTGAGGTTGAACTGGAAACCGACGAAGTACTCGAACTCGCTATCGATAACCTGATCGAGAAAGCCGGAACCGACGAGATGGAGGAAATCACAACCATCCTGAGCGAGTACTACACCAACACAGCCAGCGAAGGCAAAAGCTGGAACCAACTCCCTGAATTGCTCAAAGATTTTGGCCGAAACCTCACATCCGATCAGTTTTATGAAGCTGTCAATGCTGCTCAGGAATTATCGCCGGGCGCTTTACGGGCCATTCGAATGCAGTTGCTTGCGTATAATCAACAAGTTGAAGCTGATATTATCGGGCAGGGGCAGCGCGCCTGGAAGCTTATAACGGACGCCGGACTCGACGAGACCGATTTTGCGTACGGCGCCGGTGGCGTAGGAGGATACCTGCGTGCTATTGCAGAAGGCAATCATGGTAAAGAAGCCGGAACTCGTGTCAGTAACGCCCTCAATAATGGTGACTGGTACGGTAAGAAAACGCCTTTACTTGTCCGGGATATTATTGACGGTATGGCCAGTGAACTTGGCGACTGCATCAGCCAGATTTTTACGATTAGGGATGAACATGGTCGGCAAATGGCTCTGTTCGACTGTTTGTTGCCTCATCTGCAGAAACTGGCCTTGCTCAAGCAGATGCGGGTGGAGTTCGACGACCTGCTGCGGAAAGATGGCCGGGTGCATATTTCCGAATTCAACAAAAAAATTCTTAGTATCGTGGCTTCCGAGCCTGTACCGTTTCTCTACGAACGACTTGGAACTAAATACAACCACATCCTGATCGACGAATTTCAGGATACGTCCCGGCTGCAATTTGCTAACCTGTTGCCGCTTATTGAAAACGCGCTGGGTGCCGACCATTTTAATCTGGCCGTAGGCGATGGCAAGCAGGCTATTTACCGATTCCGGGGGGCGATATGGATCAGATTGTGGCCCTGCACCGAAAAGATCTTGAAAGCCTGAAAGTGGCGCATAATCCGAATTCGTGGACGGCCGATCGAATTGATATGCTGGGTGGGCATCTGGAAAACGAATTGCTGGACACAAACTGGCGAAGTGCCGAACCGATTGTTCGGTTCAACAACGATTTCTTTGAATTTACAGCCCGTAAGTTTGACAGTCAGCATCCGAAGCTGGCCGATGTATTCGACACGGAGCGTCTGTTTCATCAGAAACCACAGCCGAAAGCCCAGAAGGCTGGCCATGTGCAGATCGATTTTGTGCAGAAAGATGAAGCGTCGGGCAAAGACCTGACGGCGGCTATGCTCGACATGACCATCGAGCATCTGGAAAAAGCGCTGTCTGACGGGTATCGCTACGGTGATATTGCCATTCTATGCCGTAAAAAAGCGGATGCCAAAGCCTTAGCAAATGAACTGAATGCTCGCCAGATTCCGCTGGTGTCAGCTGATTCGCTGTCGCTGGAATTTTCGGACCCGGTCAAGTGGATTGTTACGGTTATGCAGGTGCTCCAGCGGCCCGACCATAAAATGCTGCGGTACGAACTGCTGTATCTGTTTCATCGGGTAGTGCAGGGGATTTTTCCGGACGACGAACTGACTGGAAAGCTGCATGCCGTAGCCGAAAGCGACATCACGTCCGTTTATGATTACCTTACGGCAGCCGGTTATCCGCTTGACCCATATGCCCTTGGGCAGTTGAATCCCTACGAACTAGCGGAGCGTTTAACGGCTCAGTTTGGGTTGTTTCGGCAGGCCGAGCATAACCCGTTTCTGTTTCGCTTTCTGGATGAAGTACTAGCGTTCAATCAGAAACGTAGTGGGCACCTAAGCGATTTTCTGCTGTATTGGGAAAGCGTCAGGCAGAAGATTTCGGTGGAAGGAAACGCTCGTAATGCCGTTAGTATTCAGACTATTCACAAAGCGAAGGGGCTGGAATTTCCGGTTGTTATCATTCCATTCGCGAACTGGCGAGCCGAGCCAATCAACGATAGTACAATCTGGCTCGATCTGACCAGCGTTCGGACCGATAAGCTGACGCATGAGAACGGAACCGGCCAACTGGCTCGTCTGATGTCGGCACCTGCCAACACTACTAATAAGTTAAGAGGAACACCCAAAGCGATTGCCGCCCAGTACGAAGAAGAACTGACCCGCACCTTCCTGGAAAATATGAATCTGCTGTACGTAGCGTTTACCCGGCCAACCGATAGGCTCTATGTAATCAGTGAAGCCAAAGATTTCAGCAAAGGCGCTCAGAATACAATTAGCCACTGGCTCTATGCTTTTCTACGCGATAGTGACGTAGCGCGTAACTGTGGCTGTAACTGGCAGGAAGGGGTATACCGGTACCCGATCAGCCTGTGCAATGAGGCTGTTTCGCGTCAGAACGAGGATGGCGTACTGGACGAAATTGTTCTTGATGAGGTCGTTAGCGGGCATAGGGGGCAGGATTTGCAACTGCGTCGGCAGGCCGACCGCGTGTTCGATATTGCTACGTTCGAGCGAACCCGCGAACGTGACCGGAAACTCTGTGCCGCCCTCAGTCTGATCAAAGGGCCTGAAAGCATCGACAAAGCACTCCGCCAGCTGATTAGCGAAGGATTGGTGCGGAAAGCCGAGTCCGACGAATTAAAACAAAGTTTGCTGGCTATTATCGAGCATCCCACTTTATCGACCTTGTTTGATGCTTCGTTACGTATCGACACTGACCGCAGTATTCTGAGTCGCAGACGGATGCACGGTGCTCCGCATCGGGTAGTCCACTATCCGGACGGACATATTGTTCTGGTGCAGTATGAATCGGTGCCCACAGCGGATGCGCCGGACGATTATTCGCCTGTCGATTCGTTACGGTATTTTACAAATCTCTACCGCGATATGGGTTACCCGGAGGTGGAGGGACGACTGGTCTATCTGGCCGCTGAACCGCAGGTGGTGAAAGTGAGTTAGGACTAAACAATGGGTAATGAACAAGGCATAATGATTGAACTGATCAGAGGTTTTCAAAAGGTGAGTAAACAAAAAGTGAGACTGCGCTCATGGTTCATTATTCATTGTGCATTATTCATTTCGCCCGTCTTGGCTCAGTCGCCGTATCAGCTTAAAACTGGTCAGGAAATTACGTTGCTCGGTATAGGCGTTGCGTCAATGGGCGCGTCGGTTGCGCTCAACCGTACGATTGACCCACTAACTGAAAGCGAGATCGCTACGTTGAATCGTACTGATATATCCGCGTTTGACCGGCAGGCAACGTACCATTGGTCGGAGCGGGCGAATCAGTTGAGCGACATTACGTTATTCAGTGATGTGGCGTTGGTGGGAGCCCTGGCCCTCGGAACAAAAACCATGCGGCAGGATTTTAAGACGGTCGCCATTTTGTACGTCGAAACCATGCTGCTCTCCAATGGCATTGAAGGCTCCATCAAAGCGATCACGCAACGGAACCGGCCATTTGTGTATAATCCGGATGCACCCCTGGATGTAAAACTCACCCGCGATGCCCGGCAGTCGTTTTTCTCGGGTCATGCGGCCAGCTCGTTTGCTACAGCTGTTTTTGCGGGCGAGGTCTTCCGGCATTATTTCCCGCATTCCCGCCTGAAACCGGTTATCTGGATTGGTTCGCTCGGCCTGGCGACGGCCACTGCCGTACTACGTTATGAAGCCGGGAAGCACTATCCAACTGACCTGATTACCGGCGCTGCGTTCGGTTCGTTGATGGGATGGGGGATTCCCAAACTTCACGAAGTTAAAAACAGGTCGGCGCTGGGCCGTCGTCTGGATGTGCAGCCGTGGAGTAGCGGCTCCGCGAATGGAATTTACGTGCGGTTCGCCGTGTTTTCCCGCTAACTTTGGGCGTTGTCGCCTGATGCGATTCACCCGGCAAGTATTTATCTGACGAATGACTAAAATTACCGACCACATTAAGGCTGCCAACGGCAAACCGATTTTTTCTATTGAAGTAATCCCGCCAATCAAAGGCGATAATCTGAAAAACCTGCTTGATAACATCGAACCGCTGATGGAGTTCAAGCCGCCATTCATCGACGTTACGTACCACCGTGAAGAATACATTGAACGGCCACTGCCCGATGGCACGATTCAGAAAATTGTCACGCGAAAGCGCCCCGGTACCGTTGGAATCTGTTCGGCTATCATGCACCGCTTTGGTGTTGATCCGGTGCCGCACGTATTGTGTGGGGGCTTCACACGCGAGGAAACGGAAGATTTTTTAATTGATCTTCACTACCTCGGCATCGACAACGCGCTGGTGCTGCGGGGGGATCCTGCCAAACCCTTCACTACGTTCAAGGCGAAAGAAAATGGGTATTCCTACGCCAGCGAATTGGTAGAGCAGGTTGCCAATATGAACCGGGGCATCTATCTGCACGAAGAAGATACGCCCCTGGCTCCCAGCAATTTCTGCATTGGCGTAGCGGCATATCCCGAAAAACATTTCGAAGCCATCGACCACGATATTGATTTTCATTACCTCAAACAGAAAATAGACAAAGGGGCCGATTACATTGTCACCCAGATGTTTTTCGATAACCAGAAATACCTGCATTTTGTCGAACGGTGTCGGCAGGAAGGAATAATGGTGCCAATTATCCCGGGTTTAAAGCCCCTTAGCACCCGGAAGCAGCTTCAGATTCTGCCCAAGCTGTTTCACCTCGAAATGCCGACGGACCTGGTGAAGGCAGTTGAAGCGTGTGAGAACGACCAGCAGGCCCGGCAAGTAGGCGTTGAGTGGTGCATTCAGCAGGGACGCGAACTTATAGCAGCTGGTGCACCCGTGCTTCATTTTTATACGATGGGCAAAGCCGACAATGTGATGAAAATTGCCCGAGAGCTATTTTAGAGCAAGGGGCATGGAGCAGAGGCAATAACCATTTCATAGCATGTTGAGCGATGCAGACATTGACCAGTTTATCCGGGACGGATTTGTCCGGATTGACGGCGCGTTTCCTCGGGCAGTAGCTGATGAGGGACGCGCTATTTTATGGCAGGAGACCGGTTGCGATCCCGATGACCCGGCAACCTGGACCAAGCCAGCTATCCGACTTGGTGGCTACAGCCAGACCCCTTTCCGACAGGCTGCCAACGAGCCCGCTCTATTGGCCGCATTCGATCAGCTGGTGGGGGCTGGGCGCTGGCTCCCGCGAGATAGTTTAGGCACTTTTCCCATCCGGTTTCCAAGTCCCGACGATCCGGGCGATACGGGTTGGCACGCCGAAGCCAGTTTTGCGGGTGAAGACGGTTCCTGGCGACTGAACGTAACGTCGCGGGGACGGGCGTTGCTCATGCTCTTTCTGTTTTCGGATGTAGGCCCCAACGATGCACCAACCCGCATTCTGGTCGGTTCTCATCTGGACGTACCGAAGCTACTGGAACCTGCTGGTGAAGAAGGCTTATCGTTCATTGAACTCGCTCAACAACTCCCTGCATCAACATTTCAGCGAGAGCTGGTGCTGGCAACGGGTGATGCCGGTACGGTTTACCTCTGTCACCCGTTTCTGATTCATGCTGCACAGCCGCATCACGGAACCCGCCCCCGATTCATGGCGCAACCACCCCTGCATCCGGCAGAACCGATCCAGATTCATCGGGCAGACGGACAATACTCGCCCGTAGAACAGGCAATGCGTTTAGGATTAACGACGTAACGGAGTGAAGAAATTCCGGTAAATAGCAAGTAATCCGCTCGTTAGTCAGGCTTTTGCTCTATGTTTACTACCTGCATTTAACAACGTGATGGAGTCGGGTTGGAGAATCTAGCACTATCACCTTGTCAAGCAGATTTTAATCAGTGCTTGAAAAATACCTGCCGTTACTGCGTTAAACTCCTTACTATTTATGGTGAATTTCTCCAAAACACTTGTTCTGGCTATTGCGTCGGTGGCCGTTACGTACACTGCTTCGCTGGCACAAACACCGACGCCCAAAGCCAACGACTCAACTACTCCGTTGCATCTGCTTCAACCGGATTATCCTGTTCCGTACGGACAACCCAAACCAGCTGACGTAGTAAAAGTTCTGGACAGGGTGTATGCGTACCTGAACGAGTCGACGCCAACCCAGGTGATTGATAAACAGACTGGACAGCCCATTACTGATTTCACTAAGTTTAACACCAATGCTATTATCAAACCGGGTGATTTCCGCCTGACCAGCTACGAATGGGGCGTTACGTATGCGGGGATGTTACTGGCGAGCGAAGCTACCGGCGATGCCCGCTACGCTGACTATACCAACAAGCGGTTGGCCTTTCTGAACTCGTTACGTCCCTATTTCCGGGAGCAGGTCAGCGCCGATCCACACGCGAATACGTCGCTCCGGCCGATGCTGGCGCCCCATGCGCTCGATGATGTTGGGGCGATGTGTGCAGCCATGATCAAAGCCGTACGGGCCGGGGGTCTAAAAGCCGATGCCCGTCAGCAGATTGATACGTACATGAACTACATCATGACCAAAGAGTACCGACTGGCCGACGGTACGCTGGCCCGCAATCGCCCGCAACCCAATACGCTCTGGCTCGATGATTTATTTATGAGCGTGCCAGCGCTGGCGCAGATGGGTAAGCTGACGAATGATCGGAAATACTTCGATGAAGCCGTGAAGCAGGTGCTTCAGTTCTCGAAACGGATGTTCAACAAAGAGAAGGGGTTGTATATGCACGGGTGGGTCGAAGGGATGAACGTGCATCCGCAGTTTCACTGGGCGCGGGCCAACGGCTGGGCGATCATGACCAAGGTTGAACTGCTGGACGTATTGCCGCAGGATCATCCGGGCCGGGGGGCAGTGCTGGAACTGCTACGTGCTCATGTACAGGGACTGGCGAGCTGTCAGGCAGGTTCGGGTTTCTGGCATCAACTGCTCGACCGGAACGACTCCTACCTGGAGACATCGGCAACGGCTATCTACGCTTATTCCATTGCCAGAGCTATTAATCGGGGATGGCTGGATGCCAAAGCCTACGCACCCATGACTATGCTAGCCTGGAATGCCGTTTCGACCAAAGTGACCGACAAAGGCCAGATTGAAGGTACTTGCGTCGGTACGGGCATGGGCTTCGATCCGGCGTTTTATTACTACCGACCCATCAATGTGTACGCGGCTCATGGCTACGGCCCGGTGTTGCTGGCCGGCGCCGAAGTAATTAATCTGTTGAACAAAAAGACCTTCGAAATCAACGATAGCTCACTGCAACTGACGGAGCGGAAGTGAAATCAAGTTTTACGATGATTCGCCCTTACACACCTTCTGATTTACCTTTTCTGATGGATCTGTTTCGTCAAAATACGCCCACTTATTTCGCCCCGGAAGAGGAAAAAGATTTTCTGGATTATATACATCAAGATCTTGCCTGTCAGTTGGTTAGCGTCGATCAGGGGCTGATTGTGGGGACAGCAGGTTATTATTTTTCTCCTGATGAGACAGAGGGGCGAATTTCCTGGGTATTCTTTTCGCCCCAAGCGCAGGGAAGGGGATTGGGTAAAGCGTTAATTGAGCATTGTCTGGTCCATATCAATCAGAAGCCGACCGTGGAAAAAATCGTTGTCCAGACTTCTCAACTAGCGTATCAGTTTTTCGCTAAGTTCGGCTTTACAGTTGTAGAACTTAAAAAGGATTATTGGGCGAAAGGCCTTGATTTATATCGTATGGAAATGAAAGTCTCTACTTAAAAAAATGGAAGAACATCAAGTATGGCCAGACAAACGATTGACGTTACCCTGAACCATGAGGAATATTTTGTTCCAGAAAAAATCGTTTTTAGTACGGTGTTTTTACTTCCCGATCCGCAAACTTTAGACGAAAAACTCACGGCTTTCAATGCGAAGTTTCTCCATTTTTTAGTCAATAATCAGATAGACTACAGTGGCCCTTATAAGGCTACCATAGACAACAACGGCATTGTTTATACCTATCCGTCTTATCTGGTAACGCTAACGTACGATACGTATTCGTTGCTGGAAACGTATCGGGACGCTAATCCTGAACTGGCTGGACACACAGAAAGCAGCGTGTTCTCAGCGCAGGATCGGAAAACATTTTTGCAGAACACTATAGAGGAGGCCAGAGAGATGGCCATACAAAAAGCCAGAACCGAAGGATTCTCGGTTCTGGCTGATTTTGAGATAGAGGAAATTTCGTCAGGAAAGCGAGGATGGGTAGTTTATCCGCCCTTATCTGCCCGAATAAACCATTTCCGGCAAACCCTAACGGGCCATTACGTCTTTCACTTTGCGGCTGAAAAATTGCCACCCGACGGCGAGCCTGCAGCCGAATAAATCAGGAAGCCAGGTAATTGCCAATGCCAACGATAACGGTTGAGAGCACCACCATCGAAATGCCCAGCGTAATGGTGCGCATAGTCGGTTCATTGGCACCTTTCCATTCGTGCAGATAAAGCCCCCAGAAACTACTAAAGGCGATGATGAAAGCCATGTGGAGTGTCCAGCCCGAAAACCGATACTCGCCCATTTTGCTATCGCCCATTCCGTAGAAAAAGAACTGGAAATACCACGTAAAGCCGGCTAAAGCGCAGAAGATAATATTGGCCAGAATGGGGGTCGATACCTTCGTATAGTCGGTATAGGTACGATTTTGGATATTCAGGTAAATAGTCCAGATGGCATTGGTTGTCAGACCGCCGAGCAGAATAATGACCAGCGGAGCGTTGTTCATATAAAGCGAATCCGTACCATGCTGGACAGCGATTTCGGCAATGGGCTGTCCGGCAGTAAGCCCGAATGACATACAGGCGCTCATAACTCCGGAAAAAACCGCCACGAGCAACCCTTTCCGCAAGTCGAATTCGGTGATCACAGCCTTTTTCTGCGCATCTGACAGCGACCTTTCTTTCATCATACCCGCAATTCCGCAGATGGAAATGCCTAATACGCAGACAATTAGTCCTAGTACGATAACCCGTCCGGATGTTGTGCTGATAAGTTTATAGAATTCGCCCTGCCAGATGGGGGGAACCAGCGTACCGAAAACGGCGCAGAGGCCCAGCGTAACGGCCATGCCCAGCGAGAGGCCCAGATAGCGCATAGCCAAACCGAACGTAAGCCCGCCAAATCCCCACAAAACACCCCAGAAATACGTCCACCAGAGGGTTTCGGAGGACGCTTGCCGGAGTACGCCAAACAGGTCAGGAACGGTAATGGACCCCATGATGAGCGGGGCCGCAACCCACGAAAACAAACCACCGACGAGCCAGTAGCTTTCCCAGGCCCATCCTTTCACTTTTTTGTACGGTAGGTAAAAACTGCCGGAGGCAAAGCCGCCCAGCGCATGCAACACAACACCCCAGATTACAGCCACTTTTTCGTTATTTTTTACAAAGTTATCCTGCCGATGTTATAAACTTTCATACTCTTTCCTGTCGTCTCCGGCCCTCTGGTCCAGGTGGCTACAGAAAGTACATGGTCAGGAGAAATCCGTTTTGGTTCAGGAGAAAATGATCGTGAGAGACTTTAATTAAGACAAGATTAAAACGCCTGAAATCTACTTGTTCAAGTTACACCGTATTACCCCCGCAACCGTGCGAATCAGCCAGTTAAGTAACAGGATATTGGTTTTGGTGGGTGCCGCCATTACGTTGACCACGCATGGGCAAACCCTTCCGGCTAAAAAAGACATTCTGGCCAGCATGACCCTGGCCAACAATTATTTCATGAAGACCTGGCCCGACCCTGGTAAAGAAATCGTAACGAACAAAACCAGACCGAGCAACATCTGGACACGGGCTGTGTATTATGAGGGGCTGATGGCGTTGTATGGGATCGACAAAAAGAAAGCGTATTACGACTACGCCGTCGAGTGGGGCGAAAAGCACCAGTGGGGATTACGTAGCGGCATCAATACACGTAACGCCGACGATCAGTGCTGCGGACAGACCTATATCGATTTATACGTACTGGATCAGACTCGAAATGGAGGCCCGGCCGAACGCATCCACGCCATTAAAGCGTCGGTTGATGGAATGGTAAAAAGCGATAAGGTTGATGACTGGAACTGGATCGACGCACTACAGATGGCGATGCCCGTTTTTGCGCAACTTGGCGTTCTGTACAAAGACCCTGCGTATTTCGAGAAAATGTACCAAATCTACACCTATTCGAAAACCAGACACGGCGGTAATGGCCTCTACAACCCGGAGGATCATTTGTGGTGGCGGGATAAGGATTTTGTACCGCCTTACAAAGAACCGAACGGACAGGACTGCTACTGGTCGCGGGGGAACGGCTGGGTAGTGGCTGCGCTGGTACGGGTGCTGGATATTATGCCCAAAGACGCTCCGCACCGGGACGAATACGAAAAAACGTATCTCGAAATGATGACAGCGTTGCCACCTTTGCAGCGTAGCGACGGCTTCTGGAACGTGAGTTTGCACGACCCGACCAATTTCGGTGGAAAAGAACTGACCGGAACGGCGCTGTTTGTTTATGGGATGGCTTGGGGAATCAGTCACGGGCTGCTTGACGAAAAAACGTACCGGCCCATTATCGTCAAAGCCTGGAACGCCATGTCAACAGAAGCTGTACATCCGAACGGATTTTTAGGGTATGTGCAGGGAACCGGCAAAGAACCTAAAGATGGGCAACCTGTTACGTATGATAGCAAACCGGACTTTGAAGACTACGGACTAGGCTGTTTTTTGCTGGCAGGAGTAGAGTTGTATAAAATGAAACGGTAAAGCACGTACCAGACGTAACGACGCGCTGAAAACTGGGTACTAAAAAAATATGGAAGAAATTGCCTTTACAATGAAGTTAAAACCGGGCGTTGAAGCAGAGTATCAGCGCCGTCATGATGAAATCTGGCCGGAGTTGTCAGCCGCTTTAACGGAAGCCGGCATCCGCGACTATTCGATTTATCTGGACCGCGAAACGGGTACGCTGTTTGCTGTTCAGCGACGCGTAGCCGACCATACCGCCGATCAATTGCCAACGTTGCCCGTTATGAAACGATGGTGGGCATATATGGCGGATTTAATGGATACGAACTCCGACAACTCGCCAGTCGCTGTGCCGCTGGAGCGTGTATTTCATATGGAGTAAACGTAGTAGATCGTATAGAATCCATTTTCCAGCGGAGCTTTCCCAACTCTTTTGCCTGGTAGATTTTCCGAAGTGGTGTCGGTTTTGAGAAACCGACACCACTTCACACCAAAACTGACACCATACACCCATACGTAGTATTAATATTCAGCTAGTCCATTTCTAAATTAGCCAAGTTTTGGAGCTACGACAAACTTTCCAGACCGCTTTACGTTAAGCACATAATAGCGATAGGTTCATGAAATCACTGGTTGCTTTACTGCTGTCGGGCCTGATTCTGGGAAGTAGTCTGCTTCCGGGGTTTGGCGTTGATCAGTCGGCCAAGCTGGTCGAGCTGATTCAGCATTACCGGCAACACCGACAGGCAGACCCTGACCTGAGTTTCATGGATTTTATGGCGATGCACTACGGCGAAAATTCCGAGCATCACAAACACCCCAATCACAGTCACCAGAATTTACCCTCGGCAGGCCATACGGTGTCGGCTTTTACGCCCACTGCTGTTCGATTGGTAACTGCCGCTGGTACGTCTGCCGTCTTATTGGCGCAAACCGCCTTTTCCCGCTACAGCAACCTGTATTCGTTTCTGGCGGTGTTTTCCATGATTAATCCCCCTCGACGCTGAGTTTCTGCGTACCCGAAGGCCGTATTGTGTCCAGACGTATCGTACCGGCACCACGGCATTCCAGTTTCTTTACGCTGTTCTAATGAATTGCTCGTGGTCGGGAATCACTCGTTCCATACCCAACGATCGCCATTTCCTGCTTCAGTAATTTCTACACCGATCCCGATGCGCTACTGACTGAATTTCCTTCGGGAATTCAATCCCCTGTTTTCTGAATTATTACGTGCTGACGAACTGATATAGTCGCGATGCTAAACGCTATCATTCATTTTTCCATTCATAACAAACTGATTGTTGGGCTGTTTACACTGGCTCTGGTGATCTGGGGAGGCTGGTCGGCCACGCAATTGCCTATCGACGCCGTTCCCGACATTACCAACAATCAGGTGCAGGTAATTACCAGCAGTCCCTCCCTGGCGGCCGAAGACATCGAACGGCTCGTTACGTTCCCGATCGAGGTCAACCTGGCCAACATACCCGGCCTGATCGAGATTCGGTCGTTTTCCCGGTTTGGCCTCTCGATCGTTACGGTTGTTTTCACCGATGCCACGGATGTGTATTGGGCGCGGCAACAGATCGCTGAGCGGTTGCAGACCGTAACGGGGCAGATTCCCCCCGGTGTCGGTACGCCCACGATGGCTCCGGTTACGACGGGTCTGGGCGAGATTTTTCAATACACGGTTGTCCCCAAAAAAGGGTACGAGTCCCGGTACTCACTCAGCGACCTACGCACCATTCAGGACTGGATAATCCGGCGCGGGCTGCTCGGAACGCCCGGTGTGGCGGATGTGAGTGGGTTCGGTGGGTTGCTGAAGCAGTATGAAATTGCGGTTGACCCAGACCGACTGCGGAGCATGGGAATTACCATCACCGATCTGTTCACGGCGCTTCAGCAAAATAACCAGAATACCGGTGGGGCTTATATCGACAAAAAACCCAATGCGTACTTCATTCGCTCGGATGGCCTGATTGGGTCCACAGAAGACATTGCCAACATCGTTGTACGGCAGAATAACCAACAGTCGACCGGCGGACCGCTACCCGTCCGCGTCCGCGACGTAGCGGATGTACGTACGGGGGCTGCGGTACGCTACGGGGCCGTCACGCGCAACGGTCAGGGCGAGACCGTTGGGGCGGTGGTCATGATGATTAAAGGGGGCAATTCATCGGAGGTGATTAAAGAAGTAAAGGCCAAGATCGCCGAAATTCAAAAAACACTACCCGAAGGCGTACAGATCATTCCGTTTCTGGATCGTACGAAAATGGTGAACAGCGCCATCGGGACCGTCGAGAAAAACCTGCTGGAAGGGGCACTTATTGTCATTTTCGTGCTGGTTCTGCTGCTGGGTAACTGGCGCGCTGGCGTAGTGGTGGCCTCTGTTATTCCGCTGGCGCTGCTGTTTGCCATTTCTATGATGAACCTCTTTGGCGTGTCGGGCAACCTGATGAGCCTGGGCGCTATTGACTTTGGTTTGATTGTCGATGGCGCTGTCATCATCGTTGAAGCTACGCTGCATCATATGCAATTGCGAAAGAGCGAACGGGTGAAAGAGCGAATAGGCAGTTCGCTGCCCGATCACTCACTGGATCAATCCGAAATGGACGATGAAGTGTTTGGGGCAGCCAGTCGGATTCGGTCATCGGCTGCCTTTGGGGAGATTATCATTTTGATTGTATACCTGCCGATTCTGGCGTTGTCAGGCGTGGAGGGTAAGATGTTCCGGCCAATGGCATTGACCGTCGCCTTCGCTATTCTGGGAGCGTTTATTCTGTCGCTAACCTACGTACCGATGATTTCGGCGCTGCTGCTTAGCAAGAAAGTGGAACAGAAAGAAAGCTTCTCCGATAAATTGATGAAGCGCCTTCAGCGAATCTACGAACCAGTATTGTTGTGGTCGTTACGTCATCGCTTGCCGGTGCTGCTCAGTGCCGTTGCCCTGCTTGTGGTCGCCGGGTTTCTGTTCAGCCGAATGGGGGGCGAGTTTATTCCCCAGCTTGACGAGGGCGATTTCGCTGTCGATACGCGTACCCTCACAGGCAGTTCACTGTCCGAAACGGTGGATGCTACGTTGAAAGCCGAACGGATTTTACTGAAGCAGTTTCCGGAAGTTGAGCAGGTTGTGGCGAAAGTGGGTTCCGGCGAAATTCCGACCGATCCGATGCCCATTGAAGCGTCTGATTTGATGGTGATTCTTAAGCCTAAAGACCAATGGACATCGGCCACTACGCGGGATGAACTCGCCAATAAGATGGCCGAAGCGTTATCCGTGGTTCCGGGTGTTACGTTCGGCTTTCAGCAACCCGTTCAGATGCGCTTTAACGAACTCATGACGGGCGCCCGGCAGGATGTAGCCCTGAAAATTTACGGTGATGACCTGAAGCAGCTGGAAGGACTTGCCCGTCAGGTGGGTGGTTTGATCCGGGGTACGGATGGCGCCAAAGACCTTTATGTAGAACAGGTGGCGGGCCTGTCGCAGATTCTGATCAAACTCGACCGGGCACAAATTGCCAAGTATGGCCTGAACGTAACGGACGTTAACCAGACGATCAATACCGCTTTTGCCGGACAGTCGGCGGGACTGGTTTTTGAAGGCGAAAAACGGTTTGATCTGGTCGTCCGACTGGCCGCCGACAAACGGCAGAGCGTAGAAGATGTGCAGAATCTTTACGTTTCCATACCAGCCAGGCCAAACAGTATGGCCCAGCAGATTCCACTTTCGCAGGTGGCGAAGGTGAGCATCGAGCAGGCTCCGAACCAGATTCAGCGCGATAATACCCACCGACGGATTACACTGGGTTTCAATGTGCGGGGGCGCGATGTGGAAAGCATTGTGGCCGAACTACAGCAGAAAGTAAGTCAACGGGTTAAGTTTCCCCCGGCTACTACGTCACATATGGTGGACAGTTTGAAAACCTGGTAGATGCCAAGAAACGGCTGAGCATTGCCGTACCCATTGCCCTCGGACTAATTTTCGCCCTGTTGTTCTTTACGTTCCATTCCGTTCGGCAGAGTCTGCTCATTTTTATGGCGATTCCGATGGCGGCTATTGGGGGCGTGTTTGCGCTGCTGTTACGTGGAATGCCGTTCAGTATTTCGGCGGGTGTTGGTTTCATTGCCTTGTTCGGCGTGTCAGTGTTGAACGGAATTGTATTGATTGCTGAATTCAACCGACTACGCCACGACGATGGCCTGACGGACCTGACCGAAATTATCCGGCGTGGGGCAGAGGTTCGTTTACGGCCTGTGGTCATGACGGCTCTCGTGGCTTCGTTCGGGTTTATTCCAATGGCCCTTTCCAACTCAGCGGGTGCTGAAGTGCAGAAACCGCTGGCTACCGTAGTGATTGGTGGTTTACTGACGGCTACGTTGCTAACGCTGCTTATTCTGCCGATTTTGTACTCGTTGCTTGAGAAAAAGTCCATTGAGCGCGAAGTGAAAGCTGCCAAAAAACAGAGCCCGAAAACCGTGATTACTACGGTTGTTCTGTTGGGGCTATTATCGGTTCAAAGCTGGGCGCAGACACCAACACTCCAGGCCGTTACGTTAGATCAGGCTCTTCAACTGGCAACGAACCAGAACGCTCAGTTGCAACTGGCAAATCTGGGCGTCAGTCAGCAGCAGGCGTTACGTCGAACGGCTTACGATGCCGGACGGTTGTCGGCGATGCTGATGCTGGGGCAGTACAATAGCCGTCGGTTCGATAACAACCTGACCGTTACGCAAACCATTCCAAACCCAACGCTGACACATCGGCTCGCCGAGCTGAATGATCAGACTGTTGCGGGGCGACAGGCTGCCGCGCTCGTCACCCGAAATGAGGTGCGGTATCAGGTCAGGTCGACCTATTATGAACTGGCTTATCTGCAGCAGAAAACCCGGCTGTTTCAGCAGCAGGATACCGTACTGACCGAGTTTGTCAAAGCCGCTACGTTACGGCTTCGGGTAGGAGAGACGGGCAATCTGGAGAAAGCCACTGCCGAAAGCCAACTGGCTGACCAGCGTGCCCGGCTCGCACAAAATCGGGCAAATCAGATAGCCGCCCAGGCGAGGCTCCAAACGCTGCTTTTTCGCACAGAACCTGTAACAATAACGGAGCAGGCTTTGCCGAAACTGGCACTCCTTTTACCAACGGACAGCACCGCTCTGGCGCAAAATCCGCTGTTGCAGCAACTGCAGCAGCAAATCCGGGTGTCGCAGCAGACCCGGCTCGTGGAGCAGGCCCGGCTAAAACCGGATTTCCTGGTCGGCCTGTTCTCGCAAACGCTCGTCGGTAATCAGTTGATCGACGGTCAGGAGCTGTATTTCGGGCCAGGTTACCGATTCAATGGTGGCCAGATTGGCCTTACGTTCCCCTTGTTTGGTGGTGCACAACGGGCACGGGTTGAATCGGCCCGGATTGGCGAGCAACTGGCCCAGACGGAATTACAAACCCAACGATTTGCGCTGAATCAACAGGTCAGTCAGGCCATTGCCCAGTTCAATCAATACAGTGAAGCTCTAACGTATTACGAGCAAAATGGTCTGGCGCAGGCACAGGTGATTCAGTCACAGGCTCGTCGGGCGTTCAGTAGCGGTGATATCGGCTATGTCGAATTCTCGCTGGCACTGCAACAGGCGCTCACGATCCGGATAAACTACCTCGATCTGCTGCATCAGTACGATCAATCTGTTCTGTATATCAATTATTTAGCAGGAAACCCGTAACTGACTTTTTGAATATCAATCCTTTATGGTTACTCGAATCACTTTTCGTATTTACTGGCAACTGGCGCTCTGGCTTTGTGGCGGATGCCTTTCTGTTACGTCCTGCCAATCGGGTGAACAGACCCGTTCCGAAACGGAAAATTTAAACCAGACCGCACCGGCCGACTCGACCCCAAAAAAGGCCGACGAGCCCGTACGTATATCGCTTACACAGGCACAGTACGACGTAGCGGGCATACAACTCGGGCAGCCAGCTTCGCGCGTCATGCACACGACGCTGAAGGTCAACGGCGTACTCGACGTACCGGCGCAGAACGAAGTATCGGTATCGGTGCCGGTGGGCGGATACATTCGTCAGATCAATCTTGAGCCCGGCATGCGCATTCGGAAAGGGCAGACGCTGGTGGTTCTCGAAAATCCGGAATACATACAGCTTCAGCAGGATTACCTGGATACCAAAGCTAAACTGGAATATGCCGATCTGGAGTTTGCCCGTCAGCAGGAGCTGAGTCGCGACAATGTGAGTGCCCTGAAAGTATTTCAGCAGACAAGAGCCAACCGGCAAAGTTTACAGGCGCAGCTGGCGGGGCTAAATCAGCGGTTGATGATGCTACGTATCAATCCCGCTACGCTTACCCCCGACCACTTAACCCGAACCATTAGCGTGCCTTCGCCGGTATCGGGTTTTGTGACCGATGTGCCGGTCAACAACGGGCGGTTCGTTAATCCTGCCGATGTACTGGTACAACTGACCGATATCAGTCATTTACACGTTCGACTGAGCATTTTTGAGAAGGATATCAGCCGGATTCATTCGGGGCAGAGCATACGTTTCGCGATGGGAGCCGACGCCAGCGCAAATGATGCGCAGATGCCCCATAAAGGCGAGATTTTTCTGATCGGCAAGTCCATCGCGGCCGACCGTACGATTTCCGTACTGGCTCATCCGGATGGCTACTCCAGCGACTATATACCGGGGGGCTACGTATCGGCGCAGGTCGCTGTGAATACGCAGCCGCTGCTGGCATTGCCTGAGGCAGCCGTGGTCAGTTTTGGTGGCAAACCCTACATCTATGTGCTGGAACAAAAGCAGCAAAATCCGGCTACGTATCAGTTCCGGCAGATTGAGGTGAAAACCGGCATTCGGGAAAGCGGTTACGTAGCCGTCATAATCCCCGATGCGATTGATCTGACCAAAACACCAGTTGTCGTTCAGGGAGCCTATAGTTTGTTATCCAAGCTCAACAATAGTGAAGAAGAATAAAAGTGGAACGCTTATAACCGATTTTACCCGATGCTGTTAAACCGACAAATGAGCCCTGATGGACAGTTCGATCCATCTTCAGCTGACAAACACATACGGATTCCGGCTCACCTGGGTTACAGGGTAGGTCCGAAAGGTGGGTATATTCTGTGGGATAAGCGAACGAGTAATGGCAACGACGGCCAGGAATGGTATGCATCTTACCGGGAAAAGAAGAAATACAACCTGCTGAGACCTTAGCCTATTTCGCTATAGTGATGTGGCTTTATTTTAAACAACCCTAAGTTCTGGCAGTTCTGGTTTAAAAGAATTTATTCCGGAACGTTATGACCTTAATCGCCGAAGCTCCTCCGCTGGGAAAGCAATCATCATTGCCACCTGTGCACACCGTTACGCTGACTGTCAACGGTACCGAAACCCAACTACAACTGGCCCCCTGGACCAGCCTGCTCGACGCCCTGCGCGAGTATATGGACCTTACCGGAACCAAAAAAGGCTGTGATCACGGCCAATGTGGTGCCTGCACAGTTCTGGTGAACGGAAAACGAATCAATTCGTGTATGACCCTGGCGATTATGCAGGAAGGCAATGAAATCACGACTATTGAGGGCGTAGGCACGGATTCGCCGGATGGATTGCATCCACTTCAAAAAGCTTTTATCGACTACGACGCTTTTCAGTGTGGCTACTGTACACCGGGGCAAATCTGCTCAGCCGTGGGTTTGCTCAACGAAGGACACGCTAAAACGACCGATGACATCCGGGAACTGATGAGCGGAAACATTTGCCGTTGTGGGGCTTACACCAACATTGTGGTAGCCATTGAAGAAGTAATGAACCAGCAATCTGTATGAACAGCTTCACCTATACCCGAGCCGATGCCATTGACGTAGCCGTCGATGAGCGGGCATCCGAAAAAACGGCCAAATTCATCGCGGGCGGTACGAATCTGATCGACCTGATGAAAGAAAACGTGGAGCGTCCCACGCGGCTGATCGACATTACGCGCTTGCCCATGACATCCATCACCGAAACAGTTGACGGTGGTTTACGCCTGGGCGCACTCGTTACCAATGCCGATACGGCTTATGATAAGCGGGTGGTTAAGCGATATCCGCTTCTGTCACAGGCCATTCTGGCGGGCGCTTCTCCTCAGCTACGTAATATGGCGACTGATGGCGGAAACCTGATGCAGCGAACGCGTTGCTATTATTTCTACGATCTGGCTACGCCCTGCAACAAGCGAGAACCCGGTTCTGGTTGTTCGGCGATCAACGGATTCAACCGAATTCATGCCATTCTGGGTACCCGGATGTCTGATGGCGATGGCCAACTGGCGGAGCCTCAGTGTATTGCTACACATCCGTCGGATATGTGTGTGGCGCTGGCTGCACTGGATGCGGTAGTCCGGGTGACCGGAAAAAACGGCGAACGGGCTATTCCTTTTGCTGACTTTCATAAACTGCCCGGTAATACGCCCCATGTCGATAATACGCTGGAGCCTGATGAACTCATCACTTCCATCGATCTACCAGCTAATGGCTTCCCCAAATACCATATGTATCTCAAACTTCGCGACCGGGCATCCTACGCGTTTGCGCTGGTATCGGTTGCTGTGGCGTTAGAGATCGAGAACAAAACCATTACAAATGCCCGAATCGCGTTGGGGGGCGTAGCGCATAAACCCTGGCGGAAGCCCGAGGCTGAAGCGCTGCTGGTTGGTAAGCCTGCTACCAAAGAAAATTTTCAGGCGGTTGCCGAAAGCTTATTGACTGGTGCGCAGGGATATGGTCATAACACATTCAAAATCGAACTGGCTAAGCGTGCTATTGTACGGGCATTAGGCCAGGCCGCTAAACTCGAACCAACCGCATGACGAACGCAATCGGAAAACCAATCAGCCGCGTTGATGGCCGCGATAAAGTAACCGGAAAAGCAAAATATGCCGGGGAGTTTAACGTACCGAATCTGGCATATGGCTATGTCGTGTCGAGTACGATAGCGAAAGGGAAGATTACAAACATCGATGCGAGTGAAGCTTTAGGCCTGGATGGCGTTTTGCAGGTATTTACGCATGAAAATCGCCCTAAAATCGCTCGCTTCGACATTAGCTATAAAGATCAGGACCCGCCACCAGGTTCGCCATTTCGGCCGCTGGATGATGCTAAAATCATGTACAGTGGTCAACCGGTAGCACTGGTGGTAGCGGAGACGTTTGAAGTAGCCCGATATGCTGCTTCCTTAATCCGGATCACCTACCAGGAAGATGCACACGAAACCGATTTGGAAACCAATCTGCACCGGGCTCGTGAGCAGAAGCATGGTATTGCCGACCTGCTGAAACCCCCACCACCCAAACCCCGCGGCAACTTTGAGCAGGTTTACGCTGAAGCGCCGGCCAAAGTGAATGGTCGATACATCCATGCGCCGGAGCACCATAACCCGATGGAGCTGTTTACCAGTACGGTTGTGTATGAAAAAGGAGGGAAAGATGGCAAGCGATCTGATGTCCAGCTGACCATTTATGACAAAACGCAGGGCGTAACCAGCAGTATCTGGTACGTATCGAATGTATTCGACATTCCCCTGAAAAATATTCGTGTGGTTTCCCCTTATATGGGCGGTGGGTTTGGCTCAGGGCTACGTCCGCAATATCAGTTATTTATGGCTGTTATGGCCTCCGTGGACCTGAAACGGTCGGTACGGGTGACGCTCACCCGTCAGCAGATGTTTACGTTTGGACATCGACCCGCTACGGTGCAGAATGTAGCCATCGGCGCCCTTCCCGACGGCACCATGAACGCGCTCTATCACGATGCTGTGGGCGAAACCTCGCGATTTGAAGACTATACCGAGAACGTAGTTACCTGGGGCGGAATGCTTTATCCACCCGAGAACGTAACTATGAAATACAACCTGGTACCTCTGGATGTGTATACCCCGCTGGATATGCGGGCACCGGGGGGCGTAACAGGCATGTCGGCACTGGAAATAGCCGTCGATGAACTGGCGTACGAGCTTGGCATGGACCCCCTTGAGTTGCGTCTGAAAAATTATACGGATCAGGATTTTAACAAAGGCAAGCCTTATTCCAGCAAGGAACTTCGGGAGTGCTTCCGGCAGGGGGCTGAGCGATTTGGCTGGTCGAAACGTAATCCCGAACCTCGCTCCATGCGAAAGGATCATAATTTGATTGGCTGGGGCATGGCAACGGGCATCTGGGAAGCCAATATGCTGGGTGCCCGCGCCGAAGCTGCGTTGCTCGTCAACGGTAAGTTATGGGTAAGTAGCGCCACCGCCGATATTGGGACGGGTACGTATACGATCATGACGCAGATAGCCGCCGATACGCTCGGTATGCCCGTTGAAGACGTACTGTTCAAACTGGGCGATACCGATTTCCCGATAGCGCCAATCTCGGGCGGCTCGTGGACGGCTGCTACGGTCGGTTCGGCGGTGCAGGCGGCCTGTGAGGAGGTCGGAAAGTCGCTACTCAAGCTGGCCAAAAAAATGCCGGGTTCGCCCTTTAAGAATGCTAAATGGGAGGATGTCGAGTTTGCGGATAAGTATCTGCGTTTGAAAAAGGACCCATCGGCTGAGGTTTCACTGATGACCCTCGTTGCTCAGAATGGCGGGCGAGCTGTTCGCGAAACATCGGGTGCGTTGCCCAATGCACTCAAGCAAAAGGATTATGCACGTAGCGTTCATGCTGCCGCTTTCGTCGAAGTGATGGTCGATGAAGAGCTCGGCACAGTGAAGGTAACCCGGGCAGTCAGTGCAGTTGCCGCTGGTCGTATTTTAAACCCCAAAACGGCTCGCAGTCAGATTCTGGGTGGTATGGTCTGGGGAATCAGTAAGGCACTTCATGAAGAAAGTGTGCTCGACCACAACTTCGGTCGGTTTATGAATCATAACCTGGCTGAATACCACGTATCGGTGAACGCCGATATCCACGAGCTCGACGTTATTTTCGTAGAAGAACACGACAGCATCGTCAACAAGCTTGGCGTAAAAGGAGTGGGAGAAATTGGTATTGTGGGTATGCCGGCCGCCGTTGCCAATGCTATTTTTCATGCTACTGGCAAGCGTGTTCGGGATTTGCCCATTACGCTGGATAAATTGCTCTAACAGGCAGAGGCTAGGTTTAGAACGAGTGGTCTTTTCCATAGGGAATTCGCCTTGGAAAAGACCACTCGTTCGTTATATTTTAAATAAACTAAACCAATCTGTAATGTGATTTGCGTACTTAAACGGAGTGTCTGATATTGTGCTTGTGGGTTTTATAGTGGTATGTGGTGTCGGTTTTAAGAAACCGACACCACATACCACGCTACGTTGCTGCCAGAAGTATCAGTCAACTAACGATTAAGCGGTACTTTTGCCGGGTATGCGTTATTTCGTTGAATTATCCTATCGAGGCACACAGTATCGGGGCTGGCAGACACAGGCGGATGGAGTCAGTATTCAGGCGACAATCGAAGCAGCTCTGACACAACGGATTGGAAAGTCGATTCATATCGTCGGAAGCGGACGTACAGATGCCGGTGTTCATGCCCGGCAGCAGTTTGCCCATTTTGATCTGGACGTGCCGCTGGCGCTCACCGAAGCTTTTATTTACTCCCTCAATTGCATCCTGCCCGAAGACATTGCTATCCACGGCATATTTCCGGTATCGCCCAATGACCACGCTCGCTTTTCGGCCATTTATCGGTATTACCAGTACCATATCAGTCGCCAGAAAGATGTTTTTCAGCATGGCCTGACGTATCATTTCCGGCCACTCCTCAACGTGGACCGGATGAACGAAGCCTGTCGGATTCTGTTGCAACACACCAATTTTCAAAGCTTTGCCAAAGCCAGGGCCGACGTAACAAATTTTCACTGTCGGCTCGATTTCGCGTACTGGGCGTATACAAACAATGATTGCCTGACGTTTCATATTAAAGCCAACCGGTTCCTGTGGGGAATGGTCCGTACCCTTGTCGGAACGATGCTCGATATTGGGCAGGGCCGTCTGGAACTGGACCGCTTAGAGCCGATTATTCTGGCTCACGACCGTAACGCAGCAGGTCGGGCCGCACCGGCCAACGGGCTGTATCTGGTGGAGGTCGGTTATCCGGCGGAGGTGTTGGTGGCGAGGAATAGCAGGGGGCAGGGAGCACGGGGCGGGGAATAGGGAGTTACGAGGGGTTTTACGAATATTGTACTATTTTTTCTCTCTGACTATACCATGCCCCCCTGCTATTCCGTGCCCCATGCCCCACGCTCCTGGCTCCCACGCTTCGTAGATATGCTAAATTTTGTTAAATTCGGCCGTTGGCAGGTGGAATCCATTATTTTTGTCTCATAACACGAACCCCTGAATGGCTCGTACAAAAAAGAAAGTAGGTGCGTACCCGAGTGGTATAATTTTATTCAGTTTAACGCTGGCTTTGTTTTTGATCGGTTTTTGTGGATTACTGGCTATCCAGTCCAAACAACTGGTGACCTACATCCGGGAGAACTATGAAGTTCGGGTTTTTCTGGATAAAGGACTAAGTTCCAAGAAAGTAGGTGCCCTATATCGTACATTGGCCGATCAGCCTTATGTGCTGACTACCAAGGGCGATCCGCAGATTACGCTGGTTACGAAAGATGAAGCAGCCAAAGAGTTTATTAAAGAGACGAAAGAAGATTTTTCGAAATTTCTGGGTGAAAACCCGCTGCGCGACAGCTATCGAATAAAGCTCAACGAAGCGTATTTCGACGAAGCCAAGCTGCAGGAAGTTAAGCAGGATCTGGAGCAAATCAATGGCGTGTTTGAAGTAGTTTATCAGGAAAACCTGGTCGACAATATCAACCGGAATATTACCAGAATATACATCATCATGTCGGCTTTCGCTCTGGCGCTGCTGCTGATTATTGTCGTTCTGATGAACAATACCATTCGGATAGCTATTCATTCCCAACGGCTTCTGATACGTAGCATGCAGTTGGTGGGCGCTACGAATGGATTTATTACCCGGCCATTTTTGGGCCGGGGTATGTGGCAGGGTTTTCTGGCAGGTGTCATCGCCATTATACTGCTGCTGGTTGGCTGGGAAGTAGCCAAACATAACCTGCCTGAACTGGGGGCTTTTCAGGATATTGAAAAAATTATTGCCCTGATGCTCGGTCTGTTGGGGCTTGGTGTTCTGATTGGTTTTTTAAGTACGTTCCAAGCTGTAAAACGGTATCTGGGGCTGACATTGGACGAGCTTCATTGATAGGTAAACGATCATCATCAATGGTGGATAATGGCTGATCAGAATGAATATAATTGGTCTCCCGCTGAGCCATTATTCATTTTACATTGTTCATTAGACATTAGATAACACAAAGGACATGGCAAAAGATAAACAATATAGTCCAGCTACGCTGACTCGTGAAGAACCCGCCAAGAAAGCGACGGTAAGTTCACCGGCAGCACCTAAAATTGCGCCAATACGGTCGACGGTGGCAGAGCCGGTTCATCCAACCACATCAGCCGCCTTACCCTTTGGCCGGAAGAATTACACCTTAATGCTGATTGGTATTGGTGTTATTCTGGCAGGGTTCTTCATTATGAGCCTGGATAAAGAAGAGTTTGGCTTTGGCTTTCTTGGCCTGACCCTCGGCCCGATTGTGGTGATGAGTGGCTTCGTTCTTGAATTCTTCGCCATTCTTGCCCGGCCCAAAGCTTAAAAAAGTTATATAGTTATAAAGCAGGTCCGCCGTAGCGATTATAGCGTTGTAAAGTTTTCTATTGGTAACTTTGCAGCACTACAACCGCTACGGCGAACTGTTTTACTACTGTACAACCTTCTAAATGGAATTAATTCACGCGATTGCGCTGGCGATCATTGAGGGTCTGACCGAATTTCTCCCGGTTTCCTCAACGGGCCACATGATTATCTACTCTTCATTGGCGGGTATTGCCGGAAACGAATTCACGAAACTCTATACGGTCGATATTCAATTTGGGTGCATCATATCGGTTCTGGTGCTTTACCACCGTCGTTTTTTGGTTAACCGTACCGCCGACTACGTAGCGCCTGGCTACCTCAAATCGGTGCCACCCCCACTGCAGCCTATGGTGGATTTTTACAGTAAACTTCTGATTGCTTTTCTTCCGGCTGCGGTGATTGGCTTTCTGTTGAACGATTTTATCGATTCGCTTCTCGAAAACGTAGTGGTCGTTGCCGTTTCACTGCTGCTCGGCGGAATTGTGCTGGTATTCATCGACCGCATTGTGAATCGCCAGCCGAAAGATGGCGACGTAACTGTGCCTGATGCCTTACGGATTGGTTTCTTTCAGTGCATTGCCATGATTCCGGGCGTGTCGAGGTCGGCGGCTACCATCATTGGCGGTATGTTTCAGGGACTTACCCGCGCTCAGGCAGCAGAATTCTCGTTTTTTCTGGCTGTACCGACCATGGCGGCAGCTTCGGGATATAAGTTGCTGAAAACGTATAAGCTGCTTCAGCCGGCCGATTATCAGACTCTGCTTCTGGGCAATGCCATTGCCTTTGTCGTCGGCCTGCTGGCCATCCGCGGGTTTGTCGGCTTTCTGAATCGCTATGGGTTCAAAGTTTTTGGCTATTATCGGATTGCGCTGGGACTGCTTCTTCTGGGTCTGGTTGCGGCAGGAGTGAAATTAGACGTACTATAACTTGGAACAACAGACTCCCGATCCCGGTCAGGTCATCTTAATCGATAAACCGCTTACCTGGACATCGTTCGACGTAGCGAACAAGCTGAAATACGCCTGTAAATTCAAGAAAATCGGTCATGCAGGTACGCTCGATCCACTGGCTACGGGGCTATTGATTTTGTGCACTGGTAAAATGACCAAGCAGATTGATCAGTATCAGGCGCAGGAAAAAGAATATACGGGTACACTGGTCCTTGGCAAAACGACCCCCTCCGTCGATCTGGAAACTGCTTTCGATGCCGAGTTTGATACGTCGGCTATTCATCCGGAGCAGATACAGGAAGCTGCTAGTCAGCTGACCGGCGATATTCTGCAGGTGCCGCCTATTTATTCGGCAGTTCGAGTAAATGGTGAGCGACTCTACGAAAAAGCCAGACGAGGTGAAACGGCCGACCGGATTGAAGGTGGCATAAAAGCGCGTCAGGTCACCGTATCTATTTTTGAGGTGAATGTCGACCGGTTTCCGGAAATCGATTTTCGTATTGTGTGTTCCAAAGGCACGTATATTCGCAGCTTGGTACGGGATTTGGGACTGCTGCTGAACAACGGCGCTTATATGAGTAGCCTGCGCCGGACACGTATTGGCGATTTTCGGGTCGAAGACGCCCATACCATTGACCGTTTTATTGACATGTGTCGGGAGAAGTCGGCAGTTGATAGCCAGGTGTCGTCAGGGAATTTGTAAAAGACGACCACTTACTATTGACGATCGGACTATCAACTGATGACAATCGATTACAGATGATTATTTACAGAGGTCTTAACGATATACAGCCTTTGCCGAATGCGGTCGTTACCAGCGGTACGTTCGATGGCGTACATCGGGGTCACCAAACGATTCTGGCCCGTCTGACAGAAGTAGCCCGGCAGAGCAACGGCGAATCGGTACTGATTACGTACTGGCCGCACCCGCGAACCGTTGTGTCGAATGACAGCGCTAACCTGAAACTGCTTAGTACGTTAGACGAAAAAATCGAACTCCTCGACCAGGCGGGTGTTGAGCATCTGGTCATCATTCCGTTTACGCGTTCGTTTTCAGAACTAACATCGGAAGAATACATCCAGCAGATATTGGTCGATAAAATTGGCACGAAGAAATTAGTGATTGGGTACGATCACCGCTTTGGCCGGGATCGGGAAGGAGGCTTTGAATACATTCGGGCGCACCAGAGCGAATACGGCTTTGAAGTGGAAGAAATTTCCCGCCAGGATGTAGACGCGGTTGGGGTCAGCTCCTCCCGAATCAGAGCGGCACTCAGCGAAGGCAATGTGCACACGGCCGGTCAATTGCTGGGGCGTCCTTACAACCTGACCGGAACAATTGTGAAGGGACGGCAACTGGGACGTACGATTGGTTTTCCAACGGCCAATATGCAGGTCGATGATCCGATGAAACTTGTTCCGGCTAACGGCGTTTATGCCGTCGACGTACTGTATGCCGACCAGAGCCTTAGCGGAATGCTGAATATCGGCTTTCGGCCAACCGTAGCGGGCACGAATCAAACCATCGAAACCTATATTTTCGATTTCGACAAAGACATCTACGGCGAACACATGACCCTGCGCTTCCGCGAATTTTTGCGCCCTGAACAGAAATTCGATGGCTTACCCGCCCTGGTTGAGCAACTTAAACGTGATGAAGAAGCTGCGAGACTGGCTATTAGTGATTAGTCATTAGCAGTTTAATTGCTGATGACTACTGACCAGTGACTAATCACTAATGACCAATATTCTTTCCGGCTATGTAACCGCTTGTCCAGGCATTCTGGAAATTGAAACCGCCGGTAATGCCGTCAATGTCGAGCACTTCGCCCGCAAAAAATAACCCTTTCTGTGCTTTACTTTCAAGGGTTTGCGGGTGCAAACTGTTCAGGTCAATGCCTCCGCATGTTACAAATTCGTCTTTAAAGGTGCTTTTTCCTACCACCTGAAACTGGCTGTTCGTCAGTCGTTCGGTGAGCCTGTTCAACGGTTTAGCCGGAAGGTCAGCCCAGCGTTGGGTTTCAGCAATACCGGCCTCCTGCGCAAATGCCTCCCACAGCCGCGAAGGTAGCCCAAATGGATTTTGCGAAACAACCTGCTTGCGCCCGTTCTGCTGCCGAAACTCCTGCAAGGCGTTACGTAGTTCATTTTCATTCAACGTAGGAACCCAATTGATACGTAGCGTGAATCGGTACTGAACATCCGATAAGTCGCGGGCAGCCCAGGCCGATAAACGTAGTACGGCCGGTCCGCTGAAGCCCCAGTGCGTCAGCAGCAAAGGACCACGCTGCTCCTGTTTCGTACCCACTACGTACACTTTGGCGTCTTTCACCGATACCCCCGCCAGGGTAAGCAGCGGGCTGTCGGGAACATTGAACGTGAATAAAGAAGGTACGGGCGACAGCACCGGATCGGTCTGTTCGGGTAGCCACCCGTATGCCGAAAGCTGTGGGTAGCCACCCGTGGCAATCAATACCCGGTCGGCGTATATGATTTCATTGGTAAAGAGGTTCAGCGTCCAGGAAGAATTGGTGGCGGCTGGATCAGATACGGAAAGTGAGGCTACGCCACAGCTTGTACGAACCTTGATTCCTAACTGGTAAGCGGTGTCGAGCAGGCAGTTGATAATGGTTTCCGATGTATTGCTGGTTGGAAACATACGTCCGTCGGCTTCCGTCTTGAGCGAAACGCCCCGATCGTCAAACCAGCGCACCGTTGCGGCTGCGTCGAATTGGTTCAGCAGTGAACGTAACGATTTTTCACCCCGCGGGTAGTGCTTAACCAGCAGTCGGTTGTCGAAGCAGGCGTGGGTTACGTTGCAGCGGCCTCCACCCGAAATGCGGACTTTATTAAGTACTGTACGATTCTTCTCAAGAATGGTAACCGAGGCATTGGGAAACGTTTCGGCAGCTGTTATAGCGCCAAAAAAACCGGCCGCCCCTCCGCCGATGACAACGATATTCAATGGTGACATGGAGTTTTAACAGTCGGTTTCGCGTTCGAGTTTCTGGGTTCAACTATAAAACGTTGAAACAAAAAACTAACTTTGACACATGCACGGTAAACCTCCTTTTCCGACCAGAAACATACATCGCCGGGGCTTCCGGCTGCGTGGCAATACGCTCGTTCTGCTGTTCATTTTCTTTCTGATCGGTCTGTTTCTCCATTACGGTGGCCGAACAAAACCCGTAGTGGCTTTCTGGAACGACGTTCGGGAGATGGTTGGCTTAGGTCGGGGGAAATCCGAAGCTGAAACCGATAATCCGTACAAGGCTCCCGAGCCACGCCAGCCCGACGTAGCAACCGACGATCAGGGCAACAGCGAAAGTGAAGCCAGCGACAACGGAGGAAATAACCCGTCGGCGGGCTCGCCGAAAACCGTTCGGTTTGATTTTGAAAAGCAGGTCGATTTTTTGCTTCCACTTGTTCAGCCCAGCGATCAGATTATCCGGCACGAAGGCTTTACGCTTCGCTATCGCGACGAATACAAGGATGCTGATTGGGTAGCTTATCCGTTGCTGGATTATGAAACAACGGGCGATGCCGAACGCAAATTCGAACAGTTTCAGCCGGATCGGATGGTGCGGAACGGAACCGCTATCTCGTCGGATTATACACGCTCAGGCTACGACCGGGGGCATCTGGCACCCGCCGGTGATTTCAAATTCTCGCAAAGGATGATGCGCGAAACCTTCTTTATGAGCAACATTACCCCCAGGCTCCCCTTTTTAACCGGGGCATCTGGAAAGAACTGGAAGAGCAGATTCGGGCATGGGCCATTCGCGACAATGGCCTGTATATAGTGACAGGCCCGGTATTGAAACCAGGACTGCCAACCATTGGTAAGAAAACCGAAATCAGCGTGCCGGAGAAGTTTTATAAAGTGGTGCTGTACTGTAATAAGCCCCAAATTCGTATGATTGGTTTCCTGTTGCCCAACGAACCGTCCGACAAGTCGCTCAAGCAGTTTGTGGTGCCTGTTGATCAGATTGAACAGCAGACGGGTATCGACTTCTTTCCCAAAATCCCCGATAACCTCGAACGCCAGCTGGAAAGCAAAAGCCGCAGCGACATGGTGGCCGAATGGTTTAGTAACTAAGGTTGATTCATAACCACAGCCTGTCATTTCTTCTTCTGCGCGGCCTGACGGTAGAACGTCCATTGAATAGAGCCATCCGTTGCCCGTTCGATCAGTACGTAGCTGAATGAGCGTTTACTGTACAAACGCTGCTGATCGGAGCCACAGCGCCAGTCCAGCACGTCCGTTGCCTGTTCCAGCGGGACAAGAACTGACACACCCGGATCAATTGTTCGGTCGAGTACCGTTACGTCGTTCTCGCTCGAACAGCTGGTTTTTTCTCTACTTAGCTGACTCAAACGTAGCGTTTTGATTTGTTCCTCAATTGTTGGCCCCTGCTGAACCTGTTGCTGCACTGGCTGCTGTTGAACGGGCGAATAAGTCGAATTATTGGGGTTAACAGCAATAGGGTATTCCGGCGCTTTTTTTATTGCTGAAACGGGTCTTTCAACGGATGAATCTGCAGCTGGTAGCGGACGTTTCGCTTTGGGGATCGAGTCCAACTCATTGGCAGCCAGAACCTCGTAATTAGATTTAGGAGGTGGTGTAGTCTGACTGGCATACTCTGCTTTATTAGGAGGCTTGACTGGGCTTATTGGCTTTGGCTTTTGTTTTAGGGCTGGTTTTGGCTTTTTTGAACCCTGCATGGATTGCTTATCATACGTGTCCTGTGCTGCATTTTTCAATTGATCCAGATACCCGGTGTTATCAATCGGAATTTGGCTCGCCTGACTCGGACCATTCGCATATAGAATTAGTCGCGCAGTTTCAAGGCTAATCAGCGAATCGCGCTGCTGACGGGTCGGGCTGAAGCGCATAAGGGATAAACTATCCTGTCGTGTAAAGTCATTTTTAACCACCATTTCCAGCGTACCGGGTGAGCGGAAAGCCTGTTTTGCCGTGGCCAGGGCCGTATCAAATTGCGTTCGGTCCAGGGCATTGCCTACGCTGATTCCGCGGGCTTGTGTGCCACTCACCGACTGACGATTGACCGATTGAATGTACTGATACACAGAATCGGCGCTGGTATTACGGACCAACAGCTGTAAATAATTCCGGGTGATAACACTATCGGGCGTCCATCTGCTGTCGAACTGTCGAAAGGGCGCTAAAATGGTCTCAACCCCATGAGTAGGGCTCAGTGTGGTCAGAAAGGTTGTTTTTTCGGGCGTGACAACTCCGCTGTTCAAGTCAGGTTTTACTCGTTCATACATCGACTGAGCCAGATTGTAACGGGCTACGTTCAGGTTATAGACGGCTTCGAAATTAACCCGTTTGCGCAGCGATTTGTACAGAACCGGCAAGGCCAGCTCATAGCGTTGTTCAAACAATTGGCGGCTGGGCTTATTGAATAAATCGACGGCATAATTGTTGTAATAGATGGCGCTATCCACCGCTGACGAATCGATCCGGTAAAACGGCAGCGCCCACGAAGCCCGCTGCGTTTGGGGCGGAAGGGTGTACAGAAAGAGCGGAGCTAGTAGCAGAATAAGCAACAACACAATCGCTACGTATCGGTTTCGTTGCTGACGCTGTACTTTTTGCTGCACCTGCTCTTGAATCGCCGGGTCCTTGATAAGATCCGTATTGTGGTAGGCTTCCAGATTTTTCAGGTCGGCCTGGCCCGTATGGTATTCCTGCTCCCACATACGTAGCTGCCATTCTTCATACGCCACACTGCCGGGAGCGGGCTGTAGTTCCTTTAGCAGATCAATAACAGCCTGTCGGGCAACCGATTCGACCTCAGGTTTTAGCTGGCCAAGCAGGCTGGTGCGGAGCGGGTCCGGTATGGTATTCTGCCGCAGCCAGGGGAGACTGGTTAGTTTCAGTAAGTTCGTTGTCGTGACCAGTCCCTCAATACGAAATGTTGTTTCGAGGGCTTTGCCGATAGCGAGCGTTACCGACCAGTCGGGGGTCGGAAAAACAGCCGTAGCGTAGGCCCACTGAATCAGCCAGTCCTGCATAGGGGCAGGTACGGGAATCGTACCGATGGGTTGCCGCAGAAACTGCTCAACATCGGTTACATCAATTCGGGCCAGGGGCTTACCGAAAAAGCCGCGATCAGGCGTACCCGGCGATACATCGAATAAACGTAGCAGGTCATCGAAAGCGGGCGGGGTTTCGCCTTCTCCGAAATAATCACGCAAAAGAAGCTGGCCATCGGGCGTAGCGGGCAGCAGTATAAAAAATCGACTAAGGGCCGCTTCGAGGTAATTCCAGTTTTTAGGATAGATGGGCGTAAGCAGCGCCCGGTTTTCCCAGCCCGACAACGCGTCTGTTACCCAACTCAATACCTCGCCCGTATCGTAATCGAACAGGCGACTTCCCTCCGTTACCAGAACCAGATAATGCTGGTTGTAGAGCCGGTAAATGTCGGTAATGGGTAAACCTTTCGGAAACTGTTCACTCCAGGCATAACGCGGATCGGATTGAAAGAATAATACATCCAGGTCTACATCCCTCGTAGCCAGCACCCCCGTCAGATACCCATAGAGCCGGGCTTGCTGATCGGAGGCCGAGCGGTCGTCGAGCAGCACCAGGTAACGCGGTCTGCGCTTGATCTGCTCGTAGCGCAGCGTGGGTATGCCGCTATTGCGTATCGTCTGCCGGATGGTTGCGTTCACCGACAGTGTCCAGCGTTCGCTTTCTTCACGCTGCTGCAACTGCTGGGCCCAGGCCAGCAGCGACGTACTCGGCTGAATGGCCTCATCCTGACGGGGAAAACTCAGAAAGAAAGGACCATTTGACGGTCGCTGATTCAGCTTGTTGGGCTTTCTTCGCAGAAAACGAACCCATACCCCAACACTCAGCAATCCACCCAGCCCCATGAGCAGGAGCGGTACCCAGTCGGCCAGGTTATAAAACTCCCGCTCATTGGCCCGCAAAAACGGCAGTGCTGAGGGGGTATATTCACTGATTTCCGGGTCCGGCTGCACGACATTAGAACAACCAACGGCCTGCAACGTAACGTTCCCCAGTACGGCCTTGTTGACCGATTTTCGGAATCGATGGCCGACCAGTGCTTCACGGGTAATTACCGAATCCGTTCCGTCGCCAAAATTCCATTGGTACGTTTGTTTCGGATTGAGCAGGCCGGGGCTTTTGTTTTCAAACGTAATGCTGTCGCCACGAACAGTATTGATGGAAAACTGGACCGTACAGTTAAGTTTCGCAGGAAGCGAAGGGGTATTTTCTTTCGGTTTCCCGGGTGGTGTCGGCCAGAATCGCCAAACCAGCAGGCCCGTTACCAACAGTGCCGCAAACCACCAAACGTAGCGTATTGGATTGTCCGCCTGTTGGGATTCATCACTACGTCCATTGTCCACTAACAGCAATGGTTTGGGAAGGGAAGACGTCGGCTCGGGCGATTGAACAACCGTGTCGAACAGCAGTTGAAACTTCTCCTGTTCAGTTTCGTTCCGGCAAACAATCGGACCAATCAGTTCACGTAGCGTACGGGTTGTCTGGGCATCAGAAGGAACCGGCAGACCATCAGGGAAAACGCGGCTGATAATCCTAAATACCCGATCATATACACCGGGGTTAATAGCAAAGCCTTCGGCATGGAGCCGTTCGAGCAGTTCTCCAACCGGAATGGGCTTATGCGTTTGCTCGGTGGTCATGCCTTACAGATCCGTTTTTAACCGAGCCAGATCATCGGGGTGCTTTGCCAGAATACTCAGGCCCGATAGGCGTGTATCCACCGGCAGTTTGGCGAGGCTGATATCCGCCAGGATATCGTTACGCAGAAAAAACAGCCAGCTGATCAATTCCGACGTAGCTGGTTTTTTCTTGAGATTGATACCGCGCAGCTCGATAAATCGGTTGATGTATTCGTCAAGCCGGTTCTCGACGGCCTGCTGTACCTGCGGGTAACGAGGGTCCTGACTGAAAACCTGCTGGAGAACGATTTTTTTGAGCTGGGCGGAGTCCGGAAATTCGATGTGAAAAAAAACGCACCGACGCAGAAAGGCATCGGGCAGGTTTTTCTCCGAATTGCTCGTCAGCATCACAATGATCGGATGGGCATCGCCTTTGCGGTACGTCCGGCTGCCATCTTCACGTACTGTAAATTCGTAGCGGTCCAGTTCATTGAGCAGGTCATTGGCGAAGTCGCGGGGGGCTTTGTCGACTTCATCGATCAGCACCACCGATCCTTTCGGTTTTGTGCCGTCGATACCGGGCAGCGACTGATAGCGATCCGGTACGGGGTTCTGACTCAGCAGAATAGCCTGCCCAAGCGCCTGTAGCTGAATGAACTCAGCCGCCTGGGGCGCTTCTTTCCGATTTTGCAGATGAGCCGCGTGGAAATGGCCCATAGCATCGTATGTATAGAACAGGTCCATCGCCGACGACGTAGTTTTGGTGGGGAATACGAGCGGAGCCGGCAGGAAATCACCATTAGTATCTTTCGCCAGATCGGCCGCAACTTTATAGGCCAGCTGCGTTTTGCCAGTACCCGGCTCACCTGTCAACAAAAGGGGTTGTTTAAGAAGCACAGCTACCCGAACGGCATTATACAGGGCTGAATCGGCAATGTAATCCGGCGGATTAGGACGTAGCCGGGGCTGCGCCAATTCAGCCGGGTCAAACGAAAACGTATCTACTAAAGCCATGGTGGTAGGTATGAGGTGTAATGCTGCTGAGTAATGGGTCAATGCCTCAGAAACAGGTTAGCCAGCAGTTATCCGTATAAGTTGGTTTGTGGGTTAGATTGCTTTTTCGTTTACCTCGTTAATGAGATCAAGTAATTGATTTTCAAGAGTTTCTACGTTAGTTTGCGCGTATAGTGTCTGTACGTCGGGGTTGTTTTTCGTCATGGGTCGGTAATGGTCATTCAGCCAGTTTTCAATGTCTTCCTGATCGGGTACATTCAGGAATTTATAATCCTGGTTGAGTACGTACCACTGCCAGCTATCCGTGCGGACGGTCTCGAAGCGGGAAATCAGTTTCTTGATTGGGCTTCCTGATAGCCACGTATTCCAAAAGGAGGGTTTCTCCTGTAAAGCCGTCCAGAAAAACAGAAAAGACAGACGGCCAGGAGGGAGTTTTGCCGCCCACTGATTCAGGTAGTTAACAGCATCGCCAATCGCCTTTATGTTTGTATCGGTCAGGTCCTCTGCCTGCATCCGGAAGGCAATAACGACATACTCGCGCTGCTTGAACGAATTCTGGGCGAAAAATTCAGTACACAAGTCATCAACACTACGTATGCTGCTGTTCAGCGAGAACGGTGGCGGACCTGCCACCGCCAGCAGCAACTGACTCAGTACGTGTTCGGCCGTTACGTGGCTCCGGCTCAGTTCAACGACTTTGGTTTCGCTGAGAAGATCCTTAAACGAATAATAATAAAACTGCCGGGTAATTGCCTGCATGATGCTCTGATAGAAGAGCTTACGTATCAGGCCAAGGGGTGATTCCGTCCGCGCACCAGCCAGCAGATAATGCTGCACCCGCGGACGATTTGGGTTGCGATAGGGGTCGAAATAGCTGTTGAACACATCGACGTAGTTGGCGCGGTTGCGCTCACAGATATAAGCCTTTTCGGGGTTGATCAGAAATTGGGGCTTCTCAGACGGACGCTGCGGCTGACTCGTCTGCGATTTGATTGTCAGCCAGTCGGTATCGTTGATAACGGCCGCCCCATCGTTCTGCGTAAACAACCCCCAGACTTTAGTCGTCTGAGGGCTGGTATCGAGCATGCCGCTTCGGAACGCTATGGCCGACTCACTCACCGTTTCGGGAAGCAACAGACTTAAATCGTGGTAGGCTTTAACGGCCAGAATCGCATCCCGATAGGCTTGCTGAATGGAGGTGTGTTTGGCCAGCATCTGGTGAAACGTAATGCCGAACAGTTTGGCATGCGTATCTTTTACGGCACATTGCGTAGCAACCACCACCCGGATTCCGCGTTGAAAAAACGTATTAACCTGCCCACCTGTGGAACAACCATTCAGCACCACCACTTTGAGGTTAGGCGCTTTCAGACCCAACGAACCGGCAATGCCTGCCGGACCCCCAGCGCTATCACTCAGCAACAGTTCGTCTTGATCGGCATGGCCGCTAAAGTGGAACAAAACGATACGTTCACCGTATTTTTCAATATCGTCCAGAATCTGTTTGGGCGTTGATAAATTGCCGCTGCGTGCTACGTACCGTACGGCCACGGGATTATCTTTTTGCTCAGTGGCGTTTTCCCAGGCCAGTTGAATGGCGTTTTTCTCCTCCTCCAGCATCTCCAGGTGTTTTTCGTCCGGGCTTTGGGCGAAATAACTCAGAATAACGGGCAGGTCGTTCATAAAGGAGGGTAGGTTTATCTGCCTGAATTTATCGATTTTACCAGTTCAGGCTACGAGAGAACGAGTGTTTTTTAGGAAGCGGTAAAGAAGCCCTCATCGTTTACGCGGCAGCTGTTAAGGGATCGACTCGTTTTCCTGAATGACTTGCTGAAGAAACGTTTCCGGGTTCTCCCCCATTTCTGAACGATTTCCAGCACGTCCTGTACCACGGCGGGTCTTGTTGTTTTAAACGGAAGCGAGTAGAATAGAGCATCTTCTGCGTACTTCAACGAACGCACTTTATCCGGAATACACGTCCGATAGACAGCACTCATACTGGCCGATGCCTGGGCAAGGTAAGGCCGGTACGTATTGGGTTTCGTTTTAGCTAACGGCTGGTAGATGGCTAGTGCTTCGGTTAAGAGGGCCTCGGCCTGATCGCATTTTTTCTGATCGGCCAGATAATCGGCGAGGTTATGCTGTGTCAACGCTACTTTGGGTTGGTACGTCGCTGGATCTACCGTTGCCAGTTGTTTGTAGATCGTTAGCGCTTCTTCGTAATGAGCCTGAATTTGATCACCCAGATTGAGCTTGCCCAGTAAAATAGACAGGTTATTCAGCGTTTTTGCAATAGCAGGCAGGTGATGACGCGGGGTCGCCAGTGCCAGTTCCCGCCGGATGGTGAGGGCTTCTTCGTAAAGAGATCTGGCCTGAGTCAACTCTATATCCTGTTCGTTGTAAAAATCCGCCAGATTATTCAATAAGACCGCCTTGTTTGTGGCGTGTTCCCGTTCATGGATTGTCTGGTACAGCGTCAGGGCTTCCCTGTAAAAGGCTTCGGCCTGGGCTACGTCGTCCCGGCGGCTGGCGGCAAAGCCCAGATTGTTCAAAATCATCGCTACGGCTGGCAGATAGGTTCTGGGGTTTTTCTCCGCTAACTGCCGATTGATTTGCAGGGCTTCTTCAAACAGCGCCAGTACGTTGTCTGACTGGCCCAGGGTCGCGTATAAAGCGGCCAGATTGTTCAATACCTGCGCCAGTTCAAACTGGTACGTTTCCGGGTCGGTCTGGGCTAGGTTTCGCCTGATGGGTAAAGCCTCCTCATAGAGCGGCCGAGCCTCTTCAAACTGTTTTTCTTCCTGAAGAAACTTACCAAAAGCAAATAAATTCGTGTGGTTTCGGTTGGCCTGTAACGAAAGGGTAAAATAGGTTTTCGTCTGCTCAAATCGATCCGGCAAGCTAAAATTGGTGGTCGTCAGCCGCGCCAGAATGAGGTATTCGTTCGCTTTGTTCAGTAAATTCTGTTGGTTTTCGGCAGATTGAACGGCTAATTTATCCTGCTGAGCAAGCAGGGCGTCTAACTCTGTTTTCATTAGCTCCGTCTCTGCATCGAAAATAGCGCGGGCTTTTTCATACTCACCTGCATCAAAATGAATTTTAGCCTGGCGCAGACGCTCTGTATCGAGCGGAAAGCGGGTAAACTCTTCCGCCAGCCTCAAAACGGCTTCTTCCAGTACCTTGATCTTTTTCTGAAGCTCATTCCGGGTAGACTCTACCTTATACCGTCTGGTGTTGAGGTACGCTGATCCAGGGTGTTGGGCAAGCTCCTGTTCTATCTCAGCGTACTCGTTATTGGCCTCATCCTGCTGACGTTTCAGGTCTTGGTACTGAGCCGTTTCGTAAAAGATAGCGGGTGGCATCCTGGCGTCTGGCTGACTGCTGAGGGCCCACCAGAAAGGATCGCTGACACTACTCGTTTCGGTATCCTGTGTAAATAGCCCCCAGGCGGGTTCAGATTTATTGGTTATACCCGATGTATTAAGCATACTCCGGGTCGTTACGGCTTCGCGAACGTATCCTGGTGCTAACTGCTTTATCCGTAGCGCAAGGATGGCATCGCGATAAGCTTCCTGAATGGATTTGCCAGCACATAACGTCTGATGGAACGAAATCGCAAACTGGGTGGCATATGTGTCTTTTACGGGAGCGCTGGTCGCAACAACCGTGCGAATACCCTTCTCAAACAACAGGTCGACCTGTCCGTACGTAGAGCACCCGTTGAGCACCACGACTTTTAAATTAGGCGCATACGCCTGTAGTAAGCTGGCAATACCATCGGAGCTACCTACGCCATCGCCCAGTTGCAGTACGTTAGGGCCAGCATGCCCGCTGAACTGAAACAGGACAATCCGGTTGCCGTAATTTTTGATATCCTGAATGATCTGATCCTGCTTCGATAAGCCACGCCCGCGCGCTACGTATTTCACCTGAACCGGGTTTTGCGGCTGATCGGTAGCGCTTTCCCAGGCCAGCTGAATCGTATCCTGCTCCTGTTCCAGCATGGCCAGATGGGGCGTCTCCGGGCTTTGCGCGAAGTAGCTCAGAATAACAGGCAGTACGCTCATGGCAATTCAGGCTGTATACAGTAGGATGCAGAATTAATGGCTAAAGGCGAAGCCTGGAGTTATCTATTCATATACCCTGCATCCTGACAGGCAACTTATTCTTTTTTCAACAAGACCGGTATTTCCTGCTGACCATCCGTAGTCATGGCCATTTGCGCCAGACCAAGCTGATAGGCTTTCGGGATGGTTTCACCTTCGCCAATAGCCTGATAAAAACCCACCGAAAACGCCAGCGCAGCAGCGTCCTGTACCGACCGTGTCATGCCGATGACGTACGGAACGGATCGGGCAATTGCATCGGCCTGTTCGGCGGAATAACAGGCATTCATAACCACACACTGTACGGTGCCGTCAAAAGCGGCAAAAACCATTCCCAGGGCATTGGCCCCGATCAGTTTGACCGTACCATCGTCGGTTTCCAGACACAGCCCGTCGGCATTGCCATGACCCGAAAAATGAACGATGGATGGTTTTTCCCTGAGAATATAGCGGGTCATGTTCTGGGGCGTAACGGCCATGTTCGAGGTAAACAGAATCGCATCCCGGTGTGTCGACATGTTGAGTTCGGCCTTTATTTTTTCCGACTCAGCGCCCAGTCGAAGCTGCTGGGTATCGTTTGGGTTAGCGGCCAGAAACAGAATCCGTCGGGCCATTTTGTCGTTGCCCGGGTTGCTGCCGTCAGTGTTTACCATCACTTCTTTCTCCAGAATATCCAGGTCTTTGCTTTGGACACCTACATGGATCGTAACCCGTAACAATAAGGGGTACTGACCTGATTTTAGGGGCTTCACCCGAAATTTCCATTCGGTAGGTTCGCCGGGAAAAATAGCCTGCCGCTCGTTGTTGAACGTAGTAATGGCAAAGCAGTCGTCGCCGGAGCCATCAATCAGCCGGACGCTCATTTCATCGCCAACCCGGATGGTTTCGCGCACGCTGCTATCGCTTATTTTAAGCAACGTCTGCGCTACCTGACTATCGCCAATACGTACCTCACAGGGAAACGATTTACCGACCTGCATGATACTCGGAATATCGTAATCGAGTTGGCCCGAACGTAATGGTGACTGTGGCGTCGGGGGAGGGGGTGGCGCAGCTGCGGGTATATCAAGGGGCATTGCTTCCAGCAGATCCGCACTTCGGTCAGACGGACCCGCCGTTTGCGGAACAACCGCTTCAATAGCCAGAGCAGCCGCTACGTTCCTGTCAGAATCAAACGAGAACGGCTGTCGTTCCGTTGGTGGCTTGGCCCGTTGGCCACGGCTGTTACTGCCGAAGCCCCGCTCGGCCGATTCGGTCGTGTGTGTTCGGAAGTGGCTCCCGTTCGATGGGGATGTAGGCGTTGTGAACCCCCGGCCATCCTCTTTCTGACTGCTCTCCAGTATGGTATCAGGCTGACCCAGAACCAGTTCGTTAATCCGGCTCCTGAACTTCTCCGCGACTCTCGCAAAGCCCTCACCGTTGGGGTGAATTTCGTCGTACCACTCATTATCGGGTACGGTGCCCAGTGTGGGGATGTAGGAAACCGCTGGGAATTCACGGGCTACGGCAGTTAGTCGCTGGCTGAATGCATCCAGTATATAATGCAGAATACCCTTGCGGGTTTGCTGGTCCATAATACCTTTTTCGATCATGTAGCGACCCAGCCAGCCTTTGTTGGTTACACTCAGCGGAATGACATAATCATAACCATGAACCAGAATCTGTAGGTCGTGATATTTGTCAGTCAGCGTTTTAAAGATCGTGCGATACATAGCCTGCAGGCTATCCAGGTCTGAGGCCAGTAGGTTGTCAAGATAGGCCACTGGTGCTGAACCCGCCGGGACTCCCGCTTTGATGTACCGCCGGAACTGTTCACCCAGAATGTCGTTGCCGCCACCGCTCAGCACAAAAACGCGCGGGTTCTGCTCGTCAATGGCTTTCAGGTATTCCTCAATGGGCGGGTTACCGATAGGCATGGTCATGTTGCGGAGCGTATCGCCAGCGGCTGCAACGCAGAAAATAGCGTAATGAGCGGCCAGATGGTCGATGGTGTCGCTGACCAGCGGATGCTGAAACCACGAATCCCCTTCCGATACAATTTTGAGACGGTTGGGAAAATTCTTCAGGGTTTTCCGGTAGCGCCGGTTCCGTCGGGCGCGGGCAATCCGGTTAGCGAGGCCCATTCCCCACTCACCCAGAATCCCTTTTTCACGTAGCGGAACGTTTGCCGTCAGGTCCTGTAGAATAGATTTTAGCTGAATATTCGGAAACGCAGCACCCGGCACATTCTCGAAATAAAGCCCCAGGGCAAAATCCATCAGGTTTTCATCGTTGAGCATCTGCTGAATGGTGGCCGGTTCAACCTGATTATATACCGGATTCTGCCAGTGCAGCGCAATGGTTTGGGTTGTCCATCCGCGAACCACTGGCTTTTTAAGCATTCCCAGCCCTTTTCGTGTACCGGCACTACGTGTGTCCTGATCGGCCAGGGTTAGCGGGTCCGGCAGTTGGTCAAGCTGCATATCGAACGGGTCGAAGGGTTCGGTGCTGGCAATGAATTTAAAATACTCCACACGCTCGGGCCAGTTGTAGAGCGATATGATTTCGCTCAACCGAAACGGGATTACGGCTTGACCATCGTAGGCAAAACCAATGGACTTTCCTTTTTCCAGTCGAAAAACTTCATCGGGCAGCAGGGACAAATACGACTCAAAGCTCATGGTCAGATACAAGGCGCTGACGTACAGGTCCAGGTCTGATACGTTGGTGATTTCGACCCGCATCGGATGCTGCCACACGCCATCCGCTTTTGTACAGCTAAGCCTGGCCGATGAATCTGCCTTAATAGAAACAAGTTCCTCTACACCACCGGGCGGGCAATGCCAGATTTTTACGTTAAGTGGATTCGTTTTCAGGCCATTGGCTGCATCCTGATTGGTCAACTGGCGGATAAATTCCCAGCGGGCCACGTGGTTTAGGTCAGACGTCAGGACATCCAGTGCGTCGGACGAGTTGGCTTCAATAGGGAGTGCCAGCGGCCGATACGCATTGCCATCGTCGGGGTCAGTAGCCTGGATGGGGTAGGTCAAATAATATTGCCCTTTACGTCCCCGCACAACGTAATCGGCCTTCAGCTGGCCTGATCTGGTGATTTCTGGATTCGCTTGTCGGGTTACGCTGGCCGGTATTTCATCGGCTTCATCAATCTCTTCCAGCCGATCGCCCAACTGGGTCTGGAGTTGTGCAATTAGCGTGGCGCGGTCTTCCCGGCGCGTATCTTCCAACTGAAAGCCAACCCGAATCGTTTGCGCCAGAATGCCCATAATCTGGGTCTGATAATCGATCGTTTCGTCGGGTTCGGCAACGCTTTCCGGATCGGGAATCAATTTGGTATAATCCGGGAAAATCTGTTTCACCCGAAATTGTACCGACTGGACCTGGCCCGACGGGTCGATGCCGGTAACCGACGAATGCGACGCGCCGATGCCATGAATCGCTCCTTTGTTGAGTGCCCAGCCCGCATCGTTGTACGTAATGAGTCCCCGTAAGGCGGCATCCTTACCATCGGCCCGGTTGAGAAACGTGCGGTACAATAAACCATGGGAGCCACCCGCAACCCGAAAGCGTGGGTACTGTTCATACACGTTACGGAGATAAGCCCGCACTTTACTTTGCAGGTCTACGTAGGTGATACGTCCTTCGGAGCGGTCGAGAATATTGACCAGCGCTTTGGTAAATACGCCTTCGCCACCCACCTCCACCGCCGACTGGTGTGAATCGCAGGCTGCCATATGCACATGAACACCTTCTGGCAGGGCGCCATTGGTGCCCTTCTGCTTAATGTCGTTCCGGCTAATTTGGTCGCCAAAAATGAACTTCGACCAGTCGCGCGCGCCGAAAACAATTGGAATTCGTTTGGATACAGGGTTTTTACTGGCAAATTCCGTTTGGGCTACCTCAATAGCGCGGGTATTGTCGCCCGAGTGGCAGCAGTCGAACAGGGTAACGATATGCGGTTTTTTTGTTTGCCAGATGGTATTGATCAGATACCGTAACTCCTTGTCGGCCAGTCGGAAATTGTCGATACTGGTTTCGTCGTAATAGCAGGCAATACACTCCAGCCCTTCGTCCGTTTCCTCCGTCCAGACCGAGTCGGCCTGTTCCTGCGTACCGTGTCCGGAAAAATAAAACAGGACTACATCGTCGGGGCCGGCCTGTCCCAGATGCTCCTGAAAAAGCCGGACGATTTCAGCCTTTGTTGCCTGTTCATTATTGAGTCGTTCGATATGTAGCTCAAAAGCGGTTTGGGTGCTCAGGTAGCTGGCTATTTTGTCGGCATCGGCCACGCAGCCGTGTAAGACCGGAAAGCTGGCCACATTGTCGACAATCAGATTGGCCCGGTACATATTGACGCCAACAACCAGGGCGTACAGTTTGGGTAGGGGAGTGGGTTCAGGATTCATAAGAGCCGGAAGGGTTCAATAGTAATGGGGCGTGAATCAAAAATTAGATCGTTATCATGCACTCGCCGAGGCATTTGAGGCTGTCGTCGTCGCAGAAATAGCTGATGTGATCGCAGGCGATGGGCACCTGCTTTACCACCTGAGGGCCCGCTACGTCCTGAATGCTGGTTACGAGCACCGCGATGTCGTTGGCGTCGTGAAAAAGAAACGTATCGAGCAGGGTGTAAGCCGCCCGCTCTTTGAAACGTACCCAAATTTTGCGCCAAAGCGCCATATCTTTCTCGTAGACGACAGGCACTAGTTTGGTATTACCGGCAATGATGGTGTACGGCACGGAGGCTATCGTACCGTCGTTCAGACTGATCAGAAACTCCGAATCCTTGTGCATCTGACGGAGCGTCGTAAACATCCGGTTGGCTTGTTTCCCCAGCAGGGCCAGCGGAATCAGGTACGGCTTAACGAGCGCCGACCCATTGATGGCTTTTGTAATCAAGGGCACCACCATCGCTTCGACATCCGACCAGGGGGAGCCATGATTAGGCGTGCCGAGCATAATCAAATGATCGACGTACTGGCTACCCTGGCCTTTTTCGATCAGCCAGCGCGACACCAGCCCACCCATCGAATGCGCCATCAGGTGTAAGGTTTTACCGTCGGTAGCCTTGAAGCCAACCGCCTGAAGCCGATCGCTGAGTTGTTTGGCCGTCTGCTGAATCTCGGTGTCCAGGTTCTCGTAGTCGAAAGCCAGCACTACGTCATAGTGAGTCAGCATTGTGTCGCCCGTTGCCGTGAATTTAACCCGTCGTACGGCTTTAACCATCTCCTCTGTATCGCCGATAATGCCATGAATAAAGAGCAGAACCCGGCTTGCCTTTGCTACGGCATCAGTAATTTTTTGTAGCCCATCGGCCTCATCGTCCCGGATACGCGTCACATTTTCCTGCTCGTCGACAACGACCAGACTCAGTACGCCCGTTGGCTGTTTGGGCGTGACTAACTTTTTGAAAAACAGCTTGATGGAGCCGCCTAGGCTTCGGACGCCGATGGCCGTTGGGCGGGGTAACTGCTCCACCTCAACAACGCCTTTCCGCTCGAACCCAAGCGGGAAAAACTGGCCTGTCTCTTCGTCGTAGCCAAAGGGCAGGAGGGTTTCATTGGCCTGCAAATAGGCGGATGCATCGAGTTGAAACGGATGTTCGGGGGTTACGGAATCGCTGCCCTGAACATCCACTAATTCCACTACGTTCAGACCGGGCGAATTGCTCATGCCTCGAGTGCCTGTGTATGTATTGAGGGCGAACGAAATGGGCTGGGAGAAATCGTCGTCGAAAAAACGGTGAAAAGCGTCATTGACGGCTGACTCATTGCCCAGCGAGCGCGTAGCATCCTGTACGGAGGTGAGCGTTACGTTGGCACTGAGGGTTGGGTGCGGTTTAATAACCAGACCATGAACCAGCCCGTCTTTCGTGGGCGAAACCGTAGCTGAATCGGGTGGGCAAATGATGTTGAGCGTAACAGTACGCGCCGTCCAGTCGGGGAGTTTTGGGCGGGTCGGGGCAATAAGACCAATGCCTTTGTCCTGCGCATCACGCATGTTGACCAGATCAATGCCTGCCTGATTGTACTGATCCGTAGAAAAGTCTTCGGTCGAAATAAGCAGTTTGATGTGTTCTGTGATTTCATTGATTCCCAACTCTTTAAACTGTTCCATATCCGGCCATATGAAGAGTGGAAGCGTGCGAGAGCTATCGTAGGTCATCCAGGTCGATTGCCCCGGTGCCAGTTCCGCTTTTTGCAGGAACGCATTGCTTATTTCGTAGTTAACCGACAGGTATAAGCCGCTGACATACAGAGTTTCGGTGCTGTTGTTCGTCACCTTGAGCCGAATGTAGGGCCATTGCCAGTTGCCATCCTGAAACCGGTAATAACACGCTACCGGAGCAGCCGGATTCACAATCGACTCGGAAGGTGACGCATCGGTAGGCGCGTCGTAATCCGTGACTCGCTGCACCTCAATGGTAACATCCTTGTCCTGTAGGCGCGTGCGTGGATTATTGACATCCAGGAGCCTGTGCCACCGCATAACGGTCTCTATTTTATCGGCCAGATCTACTACAGCAGCTTTGTCGTACCCGTCTACCGGCAGAAAAAGCGGACTGCCACTGGTCGGCAGGGATAACCAGAGTTTTTCGTTTCCGGCACGTATCAGAAACCGGGCATCGGCCACCTGATTGGTCAGGCTGAACGTATCGTAGGTTGATTTTCGCAACTCGCTTAGCGCAGACTCAGCTTTTGGATCGCTATCGCGCCCGACAGCGATCCGAACCTGTTGATCGGCCGGTGGCTGATACCGAACCCGATACTGTTGAGCTGTATCCAGATCGGTGGTGCCGGAAGCAATCGCGCTACGTGCCACGGCTACATCGCCCAGCGTAATGTCGGTTTCTGGCTCAATCAGCCTTAGTTTACCCCCCGACTGGATGCCCTGGACTTTGCCTGCATTAAGCCACCACTGCCCTTTATCGAAGCTGACGAGCCACGAATCGGCCAGGGTTTCGGAACCCGTCAGAAACAACGTACGGCCAACCCCGGCCTGCGTTGATTCCAACTGTGGTGCCTGCGCATCGACCAGTTGAGCCGCCCGGATTGTTGCCTGCTGAATCAGGCTGTCGTACGAAATACGCCCACCCTGTTCTTCCAGCGCTGCGATAGCCGAATACGTAAAAACGCCATGACGCTCGCCATTGATGGTTTTTTCTTTGGCTGTCTGATAGCTTTTGGCCGCTGCCAGCAGAAGATGCCGCCCCGTTGGTGGAGCTACCTCTAACTGACCATCCGGGTGTTCCGTTTTATGATACGATTCGTAGCCTACGTAGTCGGCCAGCGTCCCTGGTGTAAACGAGGGTTCGACCATTCGGACCTGGATATCCACCGCTTCCGCAAAGCGGGTGCTGTGCCCCGAATGGCAGCAGTCCATCATGGCCACAAAATGAATATTCTTTTGCTGGTTAGCTTTCCAGATCAGGTATGCCAGTTCCTTATCCATCAGGTCTCGTCCGCCGGGCAGACGGCTGTCGTACAGCACGATGGATTCGTTCATGCCATCGGATTCGGTCCAGAATTCCTTAGGGGCAGCCGCCTGAGAACCATGACCGCTGTAGTAGAGGAAGCAAACATCATCATCCTGAGCGGCATCGAAATGGGTAAAGGCGTCGATAACCGCCTGACGAGTAGCCGCATCATCCTGCAACACCCGGAGTTTGAGCTGTTTAGGGAAATGAGTTTCCAGATAGTTTTCCATCAGGAGCATGTCGTTCACGCAGCCACTGAGCCGATGCTGGGGAATAGGATACTCGTTGATGGCAATCAGAAGGGCATATACAGTAGGCATTTTCAGAAAGGGTATAGGTATACGAATCGGTCAGGTAACCAGCTAAAAGTTTGAGCCTAATGCAAGCTTTATTACGTGATTGGTCTAACCTTTTTAGTATACGGTAGCTTTCGGGATAAGCGCCCTTTATCGTTTCTTTTTATCGGCTACGCTGGCCGTATCTGACTGAATACGTTACGGTTCTGTAGGGAGGATAACAAGCTGGCTTACAGGTTTCGGAACCTATTATTTCAATGTAGCATGGGCTGGTTTCGGGTAAACAGTACCGCTTACTAATATCAGATCTTTTTAATTGACAAAGGATTAGGATGTCATATGAATAAGATATAGTTTTTAATGCTTATTCCTCTTACTACTCACCTCTTCCTCATATGTTCACGGCATCTACCCATAATTCCCGAAGTTTTGGTCTTGATTTGATGCGCTCTCTTGCCATCCTCTTCGTTTTGCTTAGTCACTTTGTTCACAAATGGAATTTTTTAGGTTTTCTGGGCGTGGAAATCTTCTTTGCCCTCAGCGGCTTTCTTATCGGTGGCATCCTCTGGCGAACATTTTCGGAAAGCAACGGATGGAGTGGTGCGCAAGTTTTAAATTTTTGGCAGCGTCGGTGGTGGCGGACACTACCCAATTACTATTTATTTCTGATTGTCAACCTTATTTTTCACCCGCTATACTACCATACACTGCCATCCTTTTCCTATCTGGTTAAGTTCCTGTGGTTTGGTACTAATCTTCTCACTCATCGATCCGACTTTTTCAATGTATCCTGGTCGCTGGCGGTTGAAGAGTGGCTTTACCTGCTGTTTCCGTTGATTCTATTTTGTTTGAGCCGGTTTATACCTGCCAAGCATAGCGCCTACGTTTTTTCGATACTTACCATCATTCTAGGCTGTACGTTAATACGTCAGTATCTATTAACAACGCCGGCTGCTCATCATATTCGCGGAATAACGCTGGCCCGACTCGACGCTATCGGGTACGGAATTGCTCTCTCGTATGCGCTGACCATCCTGCGACTTGACCGTGCGGAACGACTGCTTTTGTTTTGCTTTGGCATTATACTCATGGCTGCGCCTTTCTGGCTGAGCTACCTGTCGGAGCAATCACTGGCTACTTATTTACCGACGCACCCATTTTTGCTAACGTCTACGCCTTTAGGAGCTGCACTTTTATTGCCTCTGACACTTCAAATTCCCAGGCCAAACCTGAGGATTTTAGGTATGGCTATAAATCGTATTTCGCTGTGGTCGTATTCGATTTATCTGTGCCACGTTCCCATTATGATGCTTGCTTATAAGTTTGTATCGAATACCACGCTTCTTGGCGCTGCGTTGCCCAAGCTTGTAGGTATTGTGGTGACGATAGTGCTGTCGGGCTTACTGTATCATTATTTCGAGCACCCACTAACTAAACGGCGACCAGCCGAGCTTACCCAGAAGCCTATGCTGGTGAGTTAGATGATTTAATTCAGGGATTTGTAGTAGGCAGTTCGACAACTTTTCGAAAAGTTGTCGAACTGCCTACACACGCTCGTACTCGACAAAATCAAACGAAACCGCGTGTCGCTCATCGGCCGGGTGGGGAATTCGGCTAACTTCCCGCCATTCACTTTTATTGAATTCAGGAAAATACGTATCGCCCTCGAAAGCCTGATGGATTTCTGTTAGGTATAACGTAGTGGCAATGGGTAGAGCAAGCTTATAAATTTCAGCTCCGCCAATTATAAAGATCTCGTTGGTCTGATACTGCTGCTTATCTACGTTTAGGGCTTCGGCAAGCGCTTTGTCCAGTGAATTGACCAGGGTTACGCCTTCAGTCTTAAACGTTGGGTTGCGGGTAATCACAATGCTGGTCCGGTTGCGTAACGGCTTCCCGAGCGCTTCCAGCGATTTACGACCCATAACAATGGCATGGTGGCTGGTTTTTCGTTTGAAAAACGCAAAATCATCGGGCAGATGCCAGGGCATGTCGTTGTCGCGACCAATAATTCCGTTCTGTGCTACGGCAGCAATGAGACTTATTTTCATAATGATTGACTTGTTGAATGATTGAGTTGTTGAATTGTTTAGATAAGTAATTCAATCATTCAGGCACTCGTTTACTCACAATTTTCTTCTTCTTTCTGCCAGTTCTCGCCAGGTAGTCAGGATGATACCTTCTTTATCGATGAACGCTTTCAATGCCGGGTCTATCATGGCAAGCATATCGCCCCTGCGGGTCTGGCCTGAACCGCTGATCTGCTCGAACGTTGATGTCGGAGCTGTACAGTGCATAATGATGTAGATTAGCCCCGGTTTAGCCGAGTTGATAAGTTCAATGAATTTCTGAGTTTTATACCGCTGGATGTTCTCGTCAGTAGCGGCAATTTCAGTTGGCAGTGTCCAGCCGTAGCTTGTGCCATCAAGATCATCGAGAACGGGTAAGCCAGCATCCCAGAGTTGCTTGCCTACCTGCTTGATCAACTGCTGCTGCTCAGCAGGTACGTTATTGGCTTTAATAATCAAAGAAGCATGGCCGCCGGGAAACAGAATCGGGATTTTTTCCTCCATCGCCACTTTTACGTACCGCATCAAAAATTTGGGCTGAAACAACGTACCCATATGCGAATCCATGTGGGTGGGCTGAACGCCAAATGCCCGATAGCGAGCCAGTTGCGCCCGGATTTCTGCTTCGACCTCATCGGCCGACGCATGTTGAACAACCTGCTCCACGGAGTGCCAGAAAGCGCCCTGCTCATCGTACAGACCGGGCGCTTTCTCTTTGCCAACCAAGGGAGACCACCGATAATTGTTCCATTCGGAAGTTAGCGTCAGGTGAACGCCAGCATCTACATCCGGGTGCTTTTTCAGGTAATCGAAAAACTGAGGTACCCAGCCGCAGGGCATCATTACGCTGGTCGAATTAGCGATGCCTTTGTCGATGGCAGTCATCGTCCCCACGTTCGAATCATAGCTCATGCCAGCATCATCGACATGAAGGATAACCACCTTCTTCCCTTTGGGAAAGCCCAGCTTTTCGGCGTACGTTTCGGTTTGCGCATACGTAACGCTACAACCGATGAGGGCAAGAAACAGACAGATAAATAGACGTTTCATGAATGGTTAGATTTAGGAATACGAAAATACGCGCGAGCAAAATCATTCGAATTCTGGCAATCATTTAAATCGTGTAAATCCAGGTTCACAGACGATTCCCCCGCAAAAACTCTTCAGCCGTCATCCGCCGTTTGCCTTCCGCCTGTAACGATTCGATACGTAACCAACCGTCGACCGCCCGAACCAGAATCGCTTTTTTATTGTCGGAATAGGCCTGCCCCGGTTCAGCCGCAAACGGCGATTCGTTGGCGATAGAAACGTCGTATACCTTGTACGATTTTCCATTGATCAGTGTCCAGGCAGATGGATAGGGCGACAATCCGCGGACAAAATTACGTATCGGGTGGACGGACTGATTCCAGTTGATTTCGGTTGTCTCGCGGCTGAGTTTGGGAGCTGCTTTCAGGGTATCGGAAACCGGTTGCGGAGTACGCGGATATTCACCAGCCTCAATAGCCCGAACGGTTTTCAGCACCAGCTCAGCGCCACGTTCCATCAGCCGGTCATGCAACGTACCGGCTGTGTCGTCGGGGTAAATCGGCTCTGTATCCTGAAAAATCATCTGGCCGGTGTCAATTTCCTTTTCAATGAAAAACGTAGTGACCCCTGTTTCGGTCTCTCCATTAATGATGGCCCAGTTGATGGGAGCCGCTCCCCGGTACTGCGGCAACAATGATCCGTGCAGATTGAACGTACCAATCGTAGGCATCGCCCAAACAACCTCGGGCAGCATTCGAAAAGCAACAACCACTTGTAAGTCAGCCTGATAACTGGCCAGTTGCTCCAGAAACGCGGGGTCACGGAGTTTTTCGGGTTGAAGAACGGGTAAATTGACCGCTTCAGCCGCTTTTTTAACAGGTGAAGCCCTTAGCTGTAAGCCACGTCCAGACGGCCGGTCGGGTGCCGTGACCACAGCAACAACCTGATAGCCTGCACCTAAAAGTCGCTGAAGGCTGGTGACGGCAAAATCGGGCGTACCCATAAAGACAATACGAAGCGGCTGAGGCATAGTTTCAATATATGGTTTTGGCTGTGTGATTGCCGGATAAATTTTATCATTAACTCAGACACCAGTAACCAACCAGTACCGATAGCCGTTTTATAGAACCTGGTGGTTATGTGTTGAAATAGCCGGGAAGTCTTTTTACTTTTGTCCCACAAAGGCGTCTGGTTGGGGTACTGACTGGCCAATAAATGATCTCGCTCATGCGACGAACTTTTGATCATCTTTCAGAACCGTTCGCTTCGGATATCCGACGGCGACACTGACGCAGCTGCAAAGAAAGCCAATTTGGTTGCAGAACGGTCGGGGTACCGTTCTTTTTGTTTTTAAGGCGCATCCCAAACCAATGTGAATAAACGAGTAAGTAGTTAAGTATTATGGGAAAAATTTCATATTATACCCAAGAGGGACTCGATCGACTCAAAGCGGAGTTGAATGATCTGAAAACCAAAGGCCGGGCAGCTATTGCTCGCCAGATTGCTGAAGCTCGCGACAAAGGCGATCTGAGTGAAAATGCGGAATATGATGCCGCTAAAGATGCGCAGGGTCTGCACGAGCTGAAGATATCGAAGCTTGAGGAAGTGCTGTCGAATGCACGCGTACTGGATGAATCAACCATCGATGCTTCTCAGGTGTCGGTGCTTTCCAACGTAAAGATCAAGAATAAGAAAAACGGGACCGTAGTCACGTATACACTGGTTTCGGAAGAAGAAGCTGACTTGAAGGCCGGTCGGATTTCGGTGGGTTCTCCAATCGGTAAAGGTTTGCTTGGCAAACGTGTCGGTGAATCTGTCGAAATTAAAGTGCCCGCTGGCGTACTGGAATTTGAAGTAATTGACATCGGACGGTAAACAAATGATAAATTATGAATGATAAAAGATGAATGAAAATACTATTCTCAGCATCATTCATCCTTTATCATTCATAATTTACCATTATCCTCATGGCTTCTATTTTCTCCCGTATTGTGGCTGGTGAGATTCCAGCGCATAAAATCGCTGAAACCGACGATTACTTCGCTTTTCTGGACGTAATGCCCACGGCTACAGGCCACACGCTTGTTATTCCGAAAAAAGAGGTGGATTATCTGTTCGATCTGGACGACGACCTGTATCTGGGGCTGATGGCGTTTGCCAAAAAAATTGCACCAGCTATTGAGAAAGCGGTTCCCTGCAAACGGATTGGTGTTGCCGTCGTTGGACTGGAAGTGCCTCATGCACATGTGCATCTGATTCCGCTCAATTCGATGGCCGATATGAATTTTCACAACAAATTAAAGCCGACGCCGGATGAATTAGCCGCTACAGCCGCTCAAATACGGGCGTTTCTGTAAAGGTTGAAACAGGTGTTGGTTTTCCCGTTGGAATCTATGTAATTTTACTCCGTAACTGCCACTGGCAGTACACCTTTAGCTGTCTTAGAAAAACCTGCGGGCCATGTTGCATGCAGGTTTTTTTGTTGTCGCGCCAGCGGCAGCTATTTACAGCAGAAGGTATGTCTCTGCCGCGTTAACTCAATCGATCCTTGAAGCTTTCATACCCGTAAGTTCTGATTAACTGGAACGACTCATTTTCTTTCCAGACGCCAATACTGGGCAGATTGACTCCATTGAACGTAGTGGTTTTCACCATTGTGTAATGGATCATATCGTCAAACACCAGCTTGTCGCCGACAGCAAGCGTCTTATCGAACGAATAATCGCCCATAAAATCACCGGCCAGACAGGTCATTCCGCCCAAACGGTACGTAGGTTTATCGGCAACCGGTTCGTGATAGGAATGGATAATTCGGGGTTTATAGGGCATTTCCAGCGTATCGGGCATGTGGGCTGCAAAGGACGTATCCAGAATAGCTACCTGAATGCCCTGACTATCAATGATATCCAGAACGGTCGATATCAGTACGCCCGTTTGCCAGGCAATGGCTGAACCGGGTTCCAGAAGGATATCCACGTTGTATTTCTCCCGAAAATTCTTCAGCAATCCAATCAGGTGATTGGTGTCGTATCCTTCGCGGGTCATCAGATGGCCTCCGCCAAAGTTGACCCATTTGGCCTGATGGAGCAGATCACCAAAACGGCTTTCGAGCGCATTGAGCGTACGTTCCAGCGTGAAGGAATCGTTCTCGCAAAGCGTGTGAAAATGAATACCTTCCAGGCCATCGGGCAACTGATCCGGCAATTGGTCGCGCGTGGCACCCAGCCGGGAACCCGGCACGCAGGGGTTATACATGTCCGTGGCTACTTCCGAATACTGCGGATTGACCCGAATACCACAGGAGACCGGTTTGTTTGCAACCCGATGCTTAAACCGTTCCCACTGATTCCAGGAGTTGAACGTCAGATGGCTGCTACGTTCTACCACTTCATCAAATTCATCGTCACGGTAGGCCGGAATGTAGGTATGCGCTGGTACGCCCATGTACTCGTTGACGAGCTTGATTTCATTGAGTGAACTGGCGGTGGCGCCACTCAGGTATTCACGTACCAGCGGAAACGCACTAAACATTGAAAACCCTTTCAGCGCCAGAATGATGGTCACGCCAGCCGCCCGTTGTACGGAATCAATCAGTTCGAGGTTTCGACGGAGTTTGGCTTCTTCCAGCACGAAGCAGGGGGACGGGATTGTCTCCAGGTTTTGCAGCAGATTCGTATTCATGCCGCAAAGGTATAAAACTAATCTCCTTTGCGTTTGGGATAATCCATACCGAATAACACAACGAGTGAATACCGAACCCGTAACGGCACTCCCGATTGACTGCCCGGAATCCATAAGGGCATGTCGTTGATAACACGTATTGCTTCTTCGTCACAACCATACCCCAGGCCAAGTCTTCGTTCGATATGGGTGATTTTACCATCTTTTTCGACGATAAATGAGGTAACAACCTTGCCCTTGATTTTGGCCGCTATCGCAGCAGGTGGGTATTGAGTGTTACGTTGCAGGTAGTCGTACAAGGCCTGTCTGCCGCCCGGAAATTCAGGATTTTTTTCTACGACCAGATACACATCTGAATCCGGCGAATGGCTGGATTGTGCCAGACAGCTTGTAGCACTTTGAACCAAGCCGATACACAGTGCTAACGTGTAAATAAACGTCGGGCGATACGTAGTAAAATGAGTGTGCATAGTGAATAAAGTTGTTCTGCGCCGTAGCTGAGTTACTAGTAGTTGAGCTATGCCATATCTTGAAGATATGGCATAGCTGCCAACGAGTCGATTACTCCAGCGTAAACGCAATTGGAAGGTTGAACTTCACCCGGACGGCTCGGCCCGACTGCTTACCGGGTCGCCAGCGGGGCATTTTCTGCATGACCCGGATGGCTTCTTCATCACAGCCAAACCCGATTCCTTTCAGTAGCTGCAAATCGGTCAGCGTACCGTCGGCGTTAACAACAAAACTCACATAAACCCGACCTGACACCCCAGCCGCGGCCGCTGCTCTCGGGTACTTGAGGGTATTGCCCAGAAATTTTTGAAGAGCCTCTATACCGCCCGGAAACTCAGGCATCTGTTCAACCGCCACAAACGGCAGATCGGGTTTGGCTTCTAATTCAACGGCTTTTTCCTGAACAGTTGGTGCACTGGCTTCGGGCGCCATGATGACCTCTTCAACACCCGTTCCTTCGGCGGTTACAGAACCGGACGTAGCGTCTTTCAACTGGTCGGTAGTAGGAGGGAGCACTTCGTCCACTACGTCGGCTTCGGGCTTAACGAGGAGGGGCAAATTGCGTACCGTGTTGACGGCTGGGGCTTTCTCAACGGGGGGCAGCTTGATTGGCTTTTCGAGGGGTGTATCCGGCAGCTTGATTAATTTTGCGCTGATCATTATCTGATCGTCAACCAACTGATTTGTTTTGAAAAAATGACCATAAATCGTTGGGACGGACAGGCCAAGCAAAAACAAACCGACCCCTACCCCCAATGCGCGGGTAAGGGCCGGTCGATAGTTTTGGCGAAGGTCAAAAGCGCCATATGCCTGATGGCGGGCTTGAAAAATAATGTCGTCGAACGTTAACGTAATCGACTCAGGGGTTGACATGTGACGCATGGCATCATGGAGTTTGTTGTATACCCCATGGATGGCGACACCGGCCAGATTCCACAAAACCGGTTACAGGCCGTCGTATTTGGTTATGAGCTGGATGGCGTCCGCTTCGGTTTTCACGTTTAACTTTTCTGCCTTTACAAACGCATTTAATTCCTCCTTACGATCGCCGAGCGATTCAATAATAGCCTTATCGGAAAGCTTTACTTTAACCAGCGTTTGGTCGGGCTTGAGCAGGTAATAGGACGATACGGGTTTGAATTCGTCGTACCGGATGTCGTTTGAATACGGGTTTTTATAGTCAGCTTTTCTGAACGTTTTCACAACCCGTTTTAGCAGTGCCGACTTTGACTGATAGAGTACCAGAAAATACCCTTCTTTTAAGGATTCATCATCCGTTTTTGCGCCAGGAAACCGCCGGAATACGTAAAAATGTCCGTCAGAACTGTTGAATTGAAAGGATTTTACCTGGCTGGAATTCACAATTATAGAATCGCTGCCAACCCACGTCCGGAGTAAAATCAATTGCTGGCGATACGCATCGAACTTGATGGGTACGTCTTTATAATTCTGCCCGGCCATCATTTCAATCTGCCCTTTGTTCCATTCGGGCAAAAAATAGGGGCTACCCCGTAACCCCTCGTAGCGATGGTCAATGGTATTTACCATGGTGTAAGGGCCCGCCCCGACAATCTGACTGGTTGACTGATACGTTTCGTAGCCGTTACGTTGAGCGTTTGGGTTGTATTGCTGATCGGAACGGGTTTTTGTGGTATCAGGCTTTTGAGCGAAAACACCTAAAAACAATACAGAAAACAGGGCCGTCAACGTAAAGGATTTCATATGAATATGGTTTTGCTGGATAATCAGCCAAGTAACGAAAAATCCCGCTTGATAACATAGCGGGATTTGTATTTTAATCAGGCCGGGTACTCATGCGGCAGTGGAATATTGACGCGCTCATTAACCGGAAGCCCCTGTTTGTTCATCTGCTCAATAAACGGGTCAGGGTCCAGTTCTTCACAGTTCCAGACGCCCGGTTTCATCCAGACGCCCGTAAGCATCAGCATGGCGCCGATCATGGCCGGAACGCCCGTCGTGTAACTAACGGCCTGCCCGCGCACTTCGCGGTACGTTTCGGCATGGTCGCAGTTGTTCCAGATGAAATACGTACGCTCTTCGCCGTCTTTCACTCCCTTAATCTGACAGCCAATACTGGTCTGGCCCGTATAATTTTCCCCCAGCGAATCGGGCGCGGGCAATACGGCTTTCAGAAATTCCAGCGGCACAATATCCATGCCCTGAAATTTGATGGGGTCGATACGGGTCATGCCCACATTCTGAAGCACTTCCAGGTGGGTTAGGTACGCCTGTCCGAAGGTCATCCAGAACCGGGCCCGCTTCAGTGTCGGAAAGTTTTTAACCAGCGATTCCAGCTCTTCATGATACAGCACATACGATTCGCGAGGACCAATGGCCGGGTACTCGATCGGTTTGTGAATGCTCATAGCCGGAATCTCCACCCATTCGCCATTTTCCCAATACCGGCCGGGCTGCGTAATTTCCCGAATGTTGATTTCAGGGTTAAAGTTGGTAGCAAAGGCTTTTCCGTGATTTCCCGCATTGCAGTCAACAATGTCGAGGTAATCCATGCGGTCGAAATAGTGTTTGTTGGCGTAGGCTGTAAATACCTGCGTAGCGCCCGGATCGAAGCCGCAACCCAGCAAAGCCATCAGCCCGGCCTGCTCGAAGCGTTCTTTATACGCCCACTGCCAGCTATACTCAAACTTGGCCACATCTTTCGGTTCGTAGTTGGCTGTATCCATGTAATGAACCCCCGCTTCCAGGCAGGCATCCATAATGGGCAGGTCTTGGTAGGGGAGCGCTACGTTGATAACCAGCACGGGCTTAAACGACTGGATCAGCGCCACCATGTCAGCGACTACGTCGGCATCGACCTGGGCTGTCTGAATGGTTACGCCATGCATTTCCTGAATCTCAGCGGCAATTCGGTCGCACTTCGCTTTCGTACGACTTGCCAGCATAATCGTCGTAAAGACATCGCTGTTCATCGCGCACTTGTGCGCTACAACACTACCGACACCACCAGCTCCTATAATGAGCACATTCGCCATCTATCTAAAATTAATCGTTGTGTAATTCTTTGTCGGCCGCAAAGATAAGGAAAGTCAGGAAGCAGACAGGTAAGTAAGCCACCAAGAGCGTGTTGGTTAGAATGAAAAAATTATTAATTAACTAAGATCATTTTTTAACAAATGGTTACTATATTTGTTAAGTAGAGAATGCTACTCCCTCATAATAAAGCCAGCTATGAAATTTATATCTTCTTCTGATTCCATTGACTCGTTTGAGTTCGCAATTTTAGGGTATGGCAAAACGACGACGACCTGGCGTGACCGGAATAAGTTGCAATGCAGGTTCTCGACAATGTGGCGGCAGAAGTCAGATACTCAGCTTGCTCCTCTACAAACCTGGGAGGTAAAGCGGTTGCTGAGCGGATTACGCTCACTCTGGACCAAGGCTGCCAATTATGTAACAGTAACTTTTTCTGAGCCCGGCCTTAGCGTCGAAGCAAAAGCCCTCCCGGACGATAAATATCGGTTGCAAATTCAGCTGGATCACAAACTAATACCGTCCTGGCATACGTATCCAGACTTTCCGATGGAGATGGATATTCTGTTGAACCGAAACCAACTTCAGGAGGCAATACAGGAGTTGTCGGGTCAGATTGACACCTACCCAGAACGGTAGATTTTACTGCTAAATAAAGTCAATAAGCCTTTCGGGCTGGCCATGTCGTATGTTCTTACACACGACATGGCCAGCCCGAAAGGCTTAATTATATACTAAAGTTGGGGCTGAGATTAAAAAAATAGTAGTCAAAAGTGTAACTAATGTAGTTGTATATAAGCATATATTACTAAACGGTGTAGGTGCATATTGGTACTCAGTAACTTAATGTGTTTAAGTAGTCGTTTTTTCGTTTTTTTGTATTTTTTATTCAAATTATTGTTTGACAACATCGGCTGTAATTACCATATTTGTATCTACACTAATCGGATAGGCGACTTGTATGGATAGCCTACCCGGAAAAAAAGTTACTGTATCCTCTTACACAAAAACACCAAACAGTATGAAAGTTGTTAAGCGTAGAAACCGCCAGATGACTATGGAACGCATTTTGCGGGCCATGGGCGATGTAATGGCTGAGCGTGGTACGGAGAAAGCAGGTATCAATGCCGTAGCTGAACGTGCCGGCGTAAACAAAGTACTAATTTATCGCTATTTCGGTGGTTGGAATGGACTGCTCGAAGCGTATGTACAACGCGGCTTCTTCCTGTCGATGTTCAACGAGAAGTTTCTGGATTCTGTACCCAATAATCTTCCCCCAGAGAACAGAAGCAAAGTTTGGTCGGAGTATACCATTCAGTTTATGCGGGAGTTCCGCACCCGGAAACCCTCACAGGAGTTGATTCGCTGGGAAATGACCCACGGTGAAACCGAACTCGCTCGTCGGCTGGCCGATTTCCGCGATCAGTCGTACAAAAGTCTGGTTGGCAAACTGGCTCCATATTCTGAATTCGACCCGATGGCGATTACCAGCCTGATGGTTGCAGCCGTTACCAATATTGTATTGACCAGCGCCCAGCGCGATCATATCGGCGATATCGACCTTCGCTCAGATGCCGGTTGGGAGCGGCTGGAAACGGCCATCCGCCGAATTTATTCCAGTCTGAACATTGCCCTCGAACGTGAGCAGTCAAAGAAGGTAGAAGCGGCATAAAAGCCGCTTGTCAGTTCATAAGTCGGTCAGCCAATCAGCCAGTCAATGAGATAAGTTTACGATGCGTAGCATCGGCTTGTTAACTGACCAGCTTATTGACTGACCGACGGCTTTATTGATTCATCAACTCCTCGATTTCGTCGGCGGCAAGCGGAATATTCGCCATCAGATCAATATTCCCCGATTCGGTAATCAGTACGTTGTTTTCAAGCCGAATCCCAAGTTTCTCTTCGCGGATATAAATGCCCGGCTCTACCGTAAACACCATACCGGGTTCCATTTTCCGGTATTTATTTCCCACATCGTGAACGTCGAGTCCTAGAAAGTGCGACGTACCGTGCATAAAATATTTCTTGTACAACGGCGTATCGGGGTCCTGTTTTTCAACAGCCGCTTTGTCGAGTAACCCTAGTCCAATCAGTTCCGACTCCATTACCTTGCCAACTTCACGATGGTAATCGTCCCAAAGATTACCAGGACGTAGCATCTGTTTAGCCTCGTTCATTACCCGCAACACAGCATCATACACAGCGCGCTGGCGTTCAGTAAATCGCCCATTGACAGGTACCGACCGGGTCATATCAGCATTGTAGTTAGCATACTCGGCGCCTATATCCAGCAGAATTACGTCGCCGTCCTGACATTGCTGGCTGTTTTCGATGTAGTGCAACACACAGGCATTGGCTCCCGATGCGATGATGGGCGTATAAGCCGCTCCGCGTGAACGGTTGCGGAGAAATTCGTGCATCATTTCCGCTTCGATCTCATATTCCCATACACCCGGCTTGATGAAACCCAACAGCCGGCGAAACATCTTGTCGGTGATGTCGATGGCGGTTTGAATAAGCGGAATTTCCAGCGGTTGCTTGATCGCCCGCAGGTAGTGCATCAGGGGAGCAAGCCGTTCCAGATGATGAAGTGGATACTTCTGACGGAATTCAGCAACGTAACGGGCGTCCTGCGTCTGGACTTCGATACCCGCCCGGGTATGCTCATTGGTATTCAGGTAAACGTACTCTGCCTCAAAAATCATCTGCACGAATACCTGCTCGAACTGATGCGTCCAGTAAATCTGCTTCTGCGGAATACCTGTTGTCTGCTCGGCTTCTGCTTTCGTCAGCTTGTGCCCTTCCCAGATTTCGATCAGTTCACTCGTTTCCCGCAGGAACAACAACTCGCGGAATTTAGGGTCGGGGTGTTCCGGAAACAAAACCAGGCGGGTTTCTTCCTGATCGACGCCGGTCAGGTAAAACAGGTCGCTGTTTTGTCGAAAACCCATCGTGCCATCGGCATTCGTGGGCATGATGTCGTTGGAGTTGACGACGACTAAGGACCTGGGTTTAAGCAGACTAGTGAGCCGCTGGCGGTTTTGGATGAAAAGCTGATTGTCGATTGGTAAATAACGCATACAACGGCTGTTGAGGCTATGTTTCTGATTAATTTTGCAAAGAAACTCAAAACCCGTAATAGTTTTTGCGGAATTCGAGTTTACCATTTTATCAAGTCTTTCGAGACTTTGGGTCCCTTGCCTAAACGAAACTATGATACGTCGACTGACCATTGCTCTTTGCCTGCTGGCTTTTTCTGTACAGGCCCAACCGAAGTATTGGGTTTTATTCCGCGATAAAGAGCAGGCATCAGCACCGGCCCTGTCGCCCAAAGCCCTTGGTCAGCGTCAACTCCAGAACCTGCCGCTGGACGAAACCGACCAGCCCGTTGCCACAGCATACGTAGCGCAGTTAAAACACAATGGTATTCAACCCGTCTGTCAGTCGCGCTGGCTAAATGCCGTATCTGCCCGGCTGACAGCGGAACAGCATGCCCAGCTTCGGGCTATGCCGTTTGTAAAAGATATTCAGGCCATCGACCCTGCCATCGTTATTACGTCACTAAACACCCCCGCCAAACCCGACTGGAGTAATCCCAAACTAGCGCCCGTGATGACGCAGATACAAGCGTTTGATTTTGCGCAGGCGGGGCTGACCGGACGCTTTGTAACAGTCGGCGTTATTGATGCCGGTTTTTTTGGCGCGGATTCGGCCAATGCCCTCAAACATGTCTTTGAACGGGATGGCGTCAAGCAGGTGCGGGATTACGTCAATGAGAAAAAGACGCACAACAACCTGTTTCGTACGCTCGAAACCATGTCGGATTTTCACGGTACGGAAGTGCTGGCGGCTATTGCCGGAAACGACCCGACCGAAAATATGCAGTTTGGTCTGGCCACCGACGCTACGTTCTACCTGGCCCGCACCGATCAGGGAAACCGCGAATACCGGGGCGAGGAGGATAACTGGGTAGCGGCCATGGAGTGGATGGATAGCCTTGGCGTCCGGCTGATCAATACGTCGCTGGGCTACGCAAAAGGGATGAGCAACCCCAAAGAGAATTACGAGCCAAGTCAGATGGACGGCCACACCAGTCTGATTAGCCGCGCTGCTCAGATTGCCGCCGACAAAAAAGGGATGCTCATCATCGTATCGGCGGGTAACGAGGGTGAGGATCGCTCATGGCGTATTATCAGTACACCAGCCGATGCACAGGGCGTACTGGCTATTGGCGCCACCAACGCCCGACTCTGGAATCGCATAGGCTACAGCAGCATTGGCCCTGAAAACCTGCCGTATCTCAAACCCAACGTATCGTGTTTCTCGCTCTATGGTACGTCGCTGTCGGCACCGGTTATTACGGGTTTTGCCGCCTGTTTGATGCAGGCCAATCCAAAACTGACGAACAAGCAGCTTATGGAAATCATTGAAAAATCGTCGCATCTGTATCCGTACGGGAATAACTACATCGGATATGGCGTGCCGCAGGCATCGCGGGCACTAGCGCTGCTCCGTAACCAGGAATTACCGACGACAGCCCGCTCTGTGAAAGCTACGGGTAAAACCTTCACCTTGCCCATAGACGGTAATGATCAGGTGATATCGGTTTTTCATAAAAAAGACGCAACCCACGTATTGCAGCAGGAAGCGGCTAAGGTTACGAATGGAAAGCTGACGCTACGTCGGTCGGGCGATGAGAAACAAACCACCATCGATTTGAAGAAAGAAGTGATTGAAGTGGTTTGGGAATAAGTAGCTAGTATGAAGAAAAATTAATTCCCGTTTCAGATGGACCTTAACCAGCTGAGCGAGCTTTGCTTCCGTAATAAACAACAAATGACTATGGAAACCAAAACTCGATTCATGGCTATAGCCATGCTGGCTGCAAGCGTCGCGACGCATCAGATACAGGCTCAGAATCCAACCAATTCGGCTCAGCCTGGAGCACCAACCGTTTTGAACGCGCTCAACGGGCCGGACGTACCCCCGCCGGGCGGACGCCCTGGAAAACCCGGCTCTCCACGTCCGGACGGAGAACAGGGACCCGGACGAAGGGAGCCACGGGGACTCACATCACTGGTAACGATTTCGGGAACAGTCGGGCAGTGGCTAGGTAATGACGATGCGATCCTTGATGGGTTTACACTCAATGGCAGCTCAGGAACACCCACTACGGTAAAGTTTCCCCCCACCTTGGCCAGCAAATCCAGAAAGCGATCAAGTCGGGCAGTAGTGTAAGCGTTACAGGGTATTCGGACGTAACGCCACAGGGCGAAACCCATTTCCGGCTGAACAGCCTGACTGCTGGCAAAACCACCGTTCTTGATGCGCCCCCGACGCCCAGAAGCACAGCTCCGGAAGTGCCGACGCTTTCAACCGTGACCGGCAAGATAGTAGACTACCGATTTAATCGGGATGGACGTATCAATGGCTTCGTACTGGATAATAAGACGATGGTGAATATGCCTCCCCATGTTGCGTATCAACTGACCGATCTGGCTAAGAAAGGAAGTGTGATTACCGTACAGGGTTATCCCAAAGACCTTGCCGATGGACAGGTGCAACTGGAAAAAATAAACATCCTTCGGGCATCGGTGTTGACAATCAACGGCCAGCAGTACTTGGTGCGGTAATCAATGAGTGAAAGAGCGAAAGAGTGAATGAGTGGTCTGGGATATAGAAAAAATGTACGCTGGCTTTCGGTCATTCACTCTTTCGCTCTTTCACTCTTTAAGCTATGAAGATCCTGGTTATTGAAGACGAGCGAAAGCTGGCCCGATTTATCAAACAGGGCCTGGAGCAGCACGGGCACGTAGCGGACCTGACGCACTCCGGTTCTGAAGGGCTCGATTACGTAGCAGGGGGCTTGTACGACCTTGTCCTGCTCGACCTGATGTTACCCGGCCAAACCGGTTTTGACGTGTTGCAGAACTTGCGGGCTTTTGGACTGAACGTCCCCGTTGTGATCATATCGGCGCTGAGCGACCCTGAAAAAGTGGTGCAGGGGCTTGACCTGGGCGCTGTCGACTACTTACGAAAACCATTCGATTTCAATGAGTTACTGGCTCGTATACGGGTATTGCAGCGACGAGCCACGTTGAGCGATGATGTCGTGCTACGTGTAGCTGACCTGGAAATGCGGCTCGTTTCACACACAGTTTTAAAGAATAACAGAACCGTTGAATTGACGAATCGGGAGTTTGCTCTGCTGGAGCTGTTCATGCGCCGGGCGGGGCAATTGGTAACGAAAAACGAAATCGCGGAAAAAGTATGGGCGGCTGATTACGATATGGGTAGCAACGTAATCGAAGTGCATATCTATCAGCTGCGTAAAAAACTGGATGCGGTTGGAATACCCGGTTTAGTAGAAACAATTATCGGCCGGGGCTATCGGCTTAAAGTAGGATGAGCCTGCGGAGTCGGATTGTACTGGCCGTTACGACGGTGTTCGCCAGCATCAGCCTGCTGGCGGGCTGGCTCATGCTTTCGGGCGCGGAATCCAGCCTGCAAACGGCATTTGATCGAACACTGCATACCCGCGCGGAGTGGCTGTTATCGCTCATCAGTGTTGACCCGGTTATTCTGCCATTGCCGACCGATACCGAACGGATGCAGGTGATGTATCATAGTTATGGTCAGGCTCGGGAATTGTTTCGCAGTCCGGGTTTTCCTGATTCGGTAGATACAGGCTCGGGAAAGCCCAGCCGTTGGTTGTCGCATCGTTCGGCAACCGTACAGACAAGCAGCGATCAGTTATCCAGTGGACACGTAACGCTGACCCTATCGGTGTCCGACGCCAGTTTGCAGCAGGACATCGAAAAGCTAAGGTGGGTTGCTGGCCTGGGCTGGTTGCTAAGCTTGTTGCTGGCGTTTGGGGCCGGATATGTGGTGGCGGGCTGGCTGCTGAAACCAATCCAGGCGATAATAAGTCAGGCCAACACCATCAGCGATACGTCGATGAGTGATCCGATTCCGTTGCCTGCCAGCCGGGATGAGCTGTATCAACTAACCGATACATTAAATAAAATGCTGGGCCGGATTCGGGAAAATGCGGAGTTGCAGCGTCATTTCTTTGGAGCGGCTGCCCATGAACTACGAACCCCACTGGCCGTTATGAAAACGGGGCTGGAGGTGACACTGGGCGATGGGAAGTTGACGGCACCAACGACAACGTTCCTGACTGAACAACTGGACGAAGTAAACCGGTTGACGCGCCTGCTGGATGAATTTCTGACCCTGAGCCGACCCGACGAAGGAGTAAGGCTGGTGAAGACAATACCAACCGACATTCCGCTGCTGATACACAAGTGTTTAGGTTCATTAGCGGCTATTGCTGCTGATTATGAAGTGCATACACAGACAGAGCTAACTACAGAGAATAGCAGCGTACTGTTCATCGATGCCGGAAAGCTGGAACACATTCTGCTCAATCTGCTCGAAAATGCCATTAAATACGCCGTTTCGGGGAGCAACGTAGTGATTGAGTATCATCAGAAAGAAACCTGTACGATCTGGATTCAGAACAAGACACTTCGCGAAAGTGGCCCAACCCTGGATTTGATCCAGCCGTACTTTCGGGCCGACCCGTTTCGGGAAGGGTATGGACTGGGCCTCTGGATCAGCCATCGCCTGGCAACCCTGATCGGTGGTACGTTGCGCCTGCAATGGACGAATTTTACGTTTACCAGTATCTTAACATTACCCATCTCATTATCTGTCAAATCTTAATAAACAACCGAATGAAAGGACTCTATTGCGTACTCCTGCTGACGCTGTCGAACATTTTTATGACGCTGGCCTGGTATGGTCATCTCCAGATAAAACAGTATCCTATGCTGGCCAAACTGTCGCTGTTTGGCATCATCATGCTTAGCTGGGGCCTGGCTTTTTTTGAATACATTTTTCAGGTACCCGCCAACCGGATCGGCTCCGACGAAACGGGCGGGCCTTTCTCTCTATTCCAGCTCAAAACCATTCAGGAAGCTGTTTCCCTTACAGTTTTTACGCTCATTACGGTGTTTGTGTTCAAAACCGATAAACTGGGCTGGAATCACATTGTCGGCTTTTTCTTTATTGTGATTGCCGTGTTTTTCATCTTCAAAAAATGGTAGCCGAATCCAGGGGTACACGTCAGCCATCCCGTCAAAGTCTGCGGGCGCTGGATTGGGCCAATTTTTCCTGGCCGATGTACGCGATGGGCTTGGTCCGTATCTGGCCATTTACCTGCTTACCTCCCTGCACTGGGATGCGCAGAATATTGGACTGGCCATGTCAGTGATGGGTATTGCAACGGTAGTGGCCCAAACACCAGCGGGTGCCCTGGTGGACCGGACCCGTAAAAAGCGGCTTCTGTCTATTGTGGCGTCCATGCTGATTGCTACGGCAGCGCTGTTGACCATTCTGGCCCCAACCTATGGTACCGTAATCGGTGGGCAGGTGATGATGGGTGTCGCTGCGGCCTGGTTTACACCGGCGGTTGCGGCTATTACGCTCGGGCTGGTTGGGCATAAGGCGCTTGACAGCCGCATTGGACGTAACGAAACCTTCAACCACGCCGGAAATGTATTTGCGGCTTTACTGGCCGGGCTGATCGGTTACTACGTTAGCAACAAAGGCATTTTCATTCTCCTGGCGGTTATGTCGCTGGTCAGTAGCGTAACCATCTGGCAGATTCGCGAAGAAGACATTGATCATGAACGGGCCAAAGGCGATGGCGAGCAATCTGAAGAAAATAAGTCAAATGAGCATTCAAAAGGCTGGAAAGCGGTTTTTGGGAATCGTTCAATCCTATTTTTTGCGCTAGCCTGTGTGTTGTTTCATTTTGCCAATGCTGCTATGCTTCCCCTTTTGGGCCAGCGCCTGGCCGAAGGCGGAAAAGCCGGGATATCGTCCGCGTATATGTCGGCCTGTATTATCGTGGCGCAAGTGGTGATGGTGCCAGTCAGCGCGCTGGTCGGGCGACTGGCCCCCACAGGCCGCAAACGTCTTTTATTGATTGGTTTTGCGGTACTGCCCATACGTGGCATTTTGTATACGCTCACGAATGATCCGACTCTGCTCGTTGCCATTCAGGTTCTGGACGGTATCGGGGCAGGAGCTTTCGGCGTATTGTCGATACTGATTGTATCCGATTTAACAAAGGGCAGTGGTTTGTTCAACACCACGCAGGGGGCTATTGCTACGGCTACCGGCCTGGGTGCTTCGTTGAGTAATGCGTTTGCCGGAGGTATCGTGCAGCGATCGGGCTACAATGCCGCGTTTCTGGTATTGGCCGGAATTGCAGTTGGCGCATTAGCCGTTCTGGGGTTTCTCGTTCCCGAAACGAAAGTAGATACGTAGTGTTGGTTATAAATAATCGTCTTTGCTGAGGTAGTTTTTAACGTAATCCTCAATGCCCTCTTCAAGCGAACAGAACGGCCGGTCGTAGCCAATCGAGCGAAGTTTGGCCATGTTGGCCTGGGTGAAGTACTGGTACTTGTCGCGGATATCGGCGGGAGTATCGATAAAGTCGATCTGGGGTTCGAGACCGAGGGCGTAGAATGTGTTTTTGGCCAGATCGAGAAAGGTGCGGGCCTTGCCACTGCCGAGGTTATAAATGCCCGAATTACGCCGGTGGTGCATCAGAAACGAACAGACATCGATTACGTCTTTTACGTACACAAAGTCACGCATTTGTTCACCGTCGGCAAAGTCGGGGTTGTGCGACCGGAACAGTTTCATTTGACCCGATTGCCTGATCTGGTTGAAAGCGTGGAAAATGACGGATGCCATGCGGCCTTTGTGGAATTCGTTGGGCCCGTATACATTGAAAAACTTCAGCCCCGCCCAGAAGAACGGTTTGCGCTCCTGTTCCAGCGCCCAGATATCGAACTCGTTTTTCGATTCACCGTAGGGATTCAGGGGTTTTAGCTGCGGGATGAGCGATTCATTGTCATCGTATCCCAGTTCGCCCAGGCCATAGGTAGCGGCCGACGAAGCATACACGAGTGGAATCTGGTAATCAATACATCGGTTCCAGATCTGCTTGGAATATTCGACGTTCAGGTGTTCAAAAATCTGCCGGTCGAATTCGGTAGTATCGGTGCGGGCGCCAATGTGAAAAATGAATTCCACTTCCTGATAATTCTGGTCGAGCCAGTCGAAAAAGGCTTCCCGATCTACCCGTTCCTGAATCCGCTTTCCGGCCAGATTAGCTTCTTTTTCAGGATAAGAAAAGTCATCAACGGCAATGATGAAATTGAAATTTTCCTGATTCAGCTTGCTGATCAAGCAACTTCCGATAAAACCAGCGGCTCCCGTAACTATGATCATAAAGTGGTAATTGTAAAGGTCTACGAAGCGATAATTCGGTTAGTATCAGTGTTAATGAAATGAAATTGGCTGTAAAGATACGGTATTTATACTGGACAATAGAATAGCGTTTTTGAGGATTAAATAGGACATTTCTAATTTCAGCCGTTATAGGTGTCATACAAACACTTATCTGTTTATGGCTTCCGTTTTCAGAAGGTTTGAACAGTTTGTACCTTTGCCGGATAGTTCACAAATCGGCGTTTCTGGCAACCGCCCCATCTAAACCAGAAAAATGGTATATATCAATCGAATCGAGCACTTTAATGCCGCTCACCGGCTCTACAATCCGGCATGGACTGAAGAGCGAAATCAGGCGGTTTTTGGCCCCTGCGCCAATGCCAACTGGCATGGGCATAACTTTGAATTAATCGTAACGGTCAAAGGGGAGCCCGATCCTGATACGGGGTTTGTCATTGATCTGAAAGTGCTGGGCGACATCATCCGGCGGGAAGTGATCGATAAAGTCGATCACAAAAACCTGAACCTGGATGTCGATTTCATGCAGGGAAAAATGGCGAGCTGCGAAATCTTTATCAAAGAAATCTGGAAGATTCTCGAACGCGCCCTTTCCCCCGTCACCGAAGCGCACCTGCATCAACTCCGGCTGTACGAAACCCCGAAAAACTTTGTCGATTATTTTGGCGAATAGGTATTGGTTAACTGGTCATTTCGCTTCGCTGTCATTGGTCATTGGCTGTCAGTGCTAATGACCAATGACTACTGTCCAATCACTACTGACCAATGCCCAACAACCAATGACGTATTACTTGATTGCCGGTGAACGCTCCGGCGACCTCCACGGCGCTAACCTGATTCGGGCCATTCGACAGTACGATGATGAGGCCAGTTGCCGGGCCTATGGAGGAGAGCAGATGGAAGCGGCTGGCGCGACGATTGTTCGCCATTATCGCGATATGGCGTTCATGGGTTTCTGGGAAGTTGCGAAAAATCTGGGCACCATCCGACGGATCATGCGCGAATGTCAGGCCGATCTGCTGGCGCATCGCCCCGACGTACTGATTCTGATCGATTACGCCGGTTTCAATCTGCGGATGGCGCGTTTTGCCAAAAAGCACGGCATCCCGGTGTTTTATTACATATCGCCAAAGGTGTGGGCCTGGAACCAGCGCCGGGCGTTGACCATCAAAGCCAACGTCGACCGACTGTTCACCATCCTGCCGTTCGAGACGGAGTTTTTTGCCAAATACGGGTACAAAGTGGATTACGTGGGTAACCCACTGCTCGACGCACTGGCTGATTTTCGGCCTGACCCAACCTTTCGGGCAAAGCTGGGGATTGGCGAGAAGCCCGTGATTGCGCTGCTGCCCGGCAGCCGCCGACAGGAGATTACGTCCATTCTGCCAACCATGCTGGCGGCTACCCGTCAGTTTCCGGATTATCAGTTTGTGATAGGCACCGTAAGCAACCTGCCCGATACGTTGTATGATACGTTCCTGGCCGACTACCCGAACGTGGTGCGGGTCAGTAATGCCGCCTACGATGTACTGCACATTGCCACAGCCGCCCTCGTTACGTCGGGTACGGCTACGCTCGAAACGGCGCTGCTGAACGTACCGCAGATCGTTTGCTACAAAACCACAGGGGTAACGTATGCCATCGCCAGCCGACTCATTGCGGTACCGTTTATCTCGCTGGTCAACCTGATTGCCGACCGGGAGGTGGTGAAAGAACTGATTCAAAACGACCTTACTCCCGAGAAGGTGGCTGACGAACTCCGAACCATTTTACCGGGCGGCCCCCAGCGCGACCGCCTGTTTGCCGATTATGCCGACGTGCAGAAAAAAATGGGCGAACCCGGTGCTTCAGCCCGTGCCGGACAGCGAATGGTTGAGGAACTGCGAAAGTTGAAAGGCTAGCGCTGCCGATTTCGTTGTAAACTGTCCAGCAGGTACTCCAGCCCATTGAGCCGGATTTCATACATCGTTTGCAGCAACATGCCCAGCTTACCGGCCGGAAAGCCTTTCTGCGCAAACCACTCCAGGTACGTAACGGGCAACGCCCTGATCAACTGTCCTTTGTACTTGCCAAAAGGCATCGGGTAGGTGAGCAGTTCTTTCAATAATTCAGGATTTCCCTGTGGTATTTCCTCAGCCATTTGTTGGTTTTTTAGTTTATAAAATGTGACAGGCTACCCTACGGCCGATTCGAGCAGGCGAATGGTGCCGGTGGTAGCGTCAATTTCGGTGTCTATGCCGAGTGGAACCGAAAATTTATCCCGAATGTGCCCAATCATGGCTCCCGAAAAAGCAGGTTTGTCGAGCGGAACGATGTGTTCGTTCAGTACGTCGTCGAGGGTGAGAGAGCCGTAACTGTTTTCACCGGGTCCGCAGTCAGTACACTTGCCAAAAACGAAGCCCGCTACCTGATTCAGAATTCCCGCCAGTTTGAGGTGCGTCAGCATCCGGTCGATGCGGTAAATATCTTCGTGGGTATCCTCCAGAAACAGAATTGTGTTGCGCCAGTCGGGCAGATAGGGCGACCCGATCATATGGCTCAGTACCGTAAGGTTGCCGCCTACCAGTCGGCCACGGGCCAGGCCGGGGCGGATGGTGTTGATGCGGTCCTGCGTTTGGGTGAGGTTATCGCCTTTTTCCGTCGGGTTGCGCATGGTGAGGGCTTCACCGTCCATGAGCAGTCGTTTGAACCAATCGACTGTAAAGCCATTGAACGTAGCCGATCCGACCGGGCCATGTACCGTAACCAGTCCGGTTTTGGCGTAGATACCCAGTAGCAGTGCCGTTACGTCACTATACCCGATCAATAATTTGGGGTTACGCTCAATCCGGTCGTAATCCAGCAGCGGCAACAGCCGGGCGCAGCCCCAGCCGCCATGAATCGCCATGATGGCCTTTACGCTGCGATCATCGAAGAACGTATGCAGATCAGAAACCCGGTCGGCATCGCGCCCGGCCAGATACCCGTAGCGGTCGTAAATATGCGGTCCCAGTTTTGTCTGAAATCCCAGGGCCAGCAGCGACTCCTGCGCAATTTTCACCGTTTCCTGGCTATAAGCCGGAGCGGCCGGGCAAAACAGACCAACCGTATCACCCGTTTGCAGGCGCGGAGGTTTGATGACAGAAGGCGGGGTTGGTGGGGTTTGACCGGTGGTCAGCGAAACGAATGGAGCCAGGCTGGCGCTGTGCAGAAATGAACGGCGTGAAAACATGGGAACACGTAAGGGTCAACGGTGCAGAAAGATAACCTAAAACCGTGTAGTGATCAAGCCGCGTAATCAGGTTCAACTCCGTGCGATTCTGACCATACCATTTGCCAATCAGTAGCTTTGCCTTGCACCAAACTTTTTTCATGGTGAAATAACCCTTACTTTCGATTCACCGAACAGGTAATGTATTACGAACAACCCAACCAACACATGTATGATCACTAGACTACGTTTTCGATTCGCCTTTGCCGCACTGGCAATGCTGATGGCTATCGCATCGGTGCAGGCCGCTAAGCCTTTGACGACGATTGCTCAGCTCACCGCCGACTGGCAGCGGGCCAAAGAGTTTACCAAGGAATACCTGGATACCATGCCTGAAGATGGGATGGGCTTTAAGCCGACTCCCGAAATTCGCAGTTTTGCCGAACAGATGCTTCATCTGACTGCGGCTAACTACAACTTCGGTGCGCTGGCCAGTGGCAAGACCAACCCGTTTCAGGGGAAAAAGCTGGAAGAAATGAGCGAACTGAAAACGAAAGCCGCTCTGACTAAAGCCGTTATGGACAGCTATGATTTTGTGATCGACGGCATCAAAGGAATGACCGATGCGCAACTGGCCGAAACCGTGAAAATGGGCCAGCGCGAAATGACCAAAGAACTGGTGCTGGCGAAGGCGTTTGAACACCAGACGCACCACCGCGGACAGGCAACCATCTATATCCGGGCCAAAGGTATCAAGCCCCCGAATGAAAAGTTGTTCTAGGCACAAAAAAGGCTCGCTACTGGCGGGCCTTTTTTGGTTGAGCCAACTGTTGGTCCCGTACCAAAACATCCGGTAACGAATGCGGTTTATTCGAGAACGATCATTCACTCATTACTCTGCATGAAGCCGGTGGACACCAGCCGTTTTTGCGTAGAGCACTATTCACTCATCATGTTTCGTGTACTGTTTGGCCTGACAATGGTTCTGTTGCTGGCGCAATGCCAGAAAAAAAGCCCCCAGGCACCCAAAGCGGAAGGTTTTGATCCGCCCATCCCGCCGATGCTCTCGTATGTAGGGGGCACAATTGTATTCGATCTGAAGGAAATCGAGAAAAAAATTAACGAAGAGCTTGACCCGGTTCTGATCGGAAAGCAGACCGAGAAAGGAAAAACCGAAGGAATTATTTCGTTTCGGGTAAAGCGACTGGGCTCGGTGAAAGTCCAATACGTCGATCACCAGATCAAACTTTCGGCTCCGCTGCAAATGTGGCTGACCAAACCCTTCAGCAAAGACACCACAGCTCCCAAAAAGCCGTTTTGCTCGCTCCATGTCGATTTCAAAAGTCCCCTCAGTGTAACATCCGACTGGCGACTGGCCAGCCGCACTACGTTTGCGGATTATCAGTGGCTCATTAAGCCCGAACTCCGGCTGTTAGGCAAGAACATTTCACTAACCAAACTGGCGCAGAATATTCTGGAGAAACATAAGTCGGACATTGAGAAGGCCATCGATACAGCCGTATATACGAACCTGCGACTCGATAAAATGGTCGAACCGACCTGGCAGGATATGCAGAAACCGTTGCTGATCAACAAAGAATACGGCCTCTGGCTGCTACCTAAACCCATTAGTGTAGCCGCCGGTCCGGTCAGTGGCAATGCGCGTCAGCTCGTCACCCATGTGCGAATCGCCTTTGAAACGATAACGGAGTTGAAACCACACACACCTGTGCATTCGATGACGCAGCTGCCTCGCCTGCAGAAACGGGATACTGTATCGCAGCTGTCAGATCTGCATCTGATGAGTTTTATTCCGTATGCTGATATCAATCGGATGATTGCATTAACGATTGGGAAGCAGCCCAAAAAATGGCTTTGGGAGCCATCACCCTAAAAAGTGCATCGGTTTATGGAGCACAGCACGCCATCATCGTTAAAGCTGATGTAAGTGGCTTAATCGATGGCCCCGTTTACCTGCGCGGACGACCAGCCTTCGATACGTTGACCAATACGCTGAGCATCAAAAACCTGGACTTCGATACGGCTAACGGGGGCCTGCTCTCGAAAAGCACCGGAGCCGTGTGGCATGATGGTCTGCGCAAGCTCTTGGAAAGTATGCTGACAATTCGGCTCGGCGACGATATTGCGAAGCTGCCTCAGGCTATTCAAAAGGCTTATGAAGAAGGAGGGCCGGGTGAAAAAACGGACCTCGGTATCAAGGTATTTCGGTTTTTGCCGCAGAAAATCGCCATCCGTCCCGACGGAATTCAGGCGTTGATAAAGGTAGAATCGATTGTGGGAGTAAAAGTGAAACAGTTATAGCGGTTCGTTCAGAAATGATTTATCTGGTTGGGTTTCTTGTGGTGGTGATAGGCTGGTTTATCTGGCAAAGTCGGCAACAGAAAAAGGAGGAAGCGGTGCCGCTTCCCGATACGTACCCGGCCTTATTGCAGGAAAACGTAGCGTATTACCGGGAGCTGAACGGCGAGAAAAAGAAGGCCTTTGAAGACCGGGTACGTCATTTTCTGAATCACATCCGTATTGAAGGCGTGGGCACTACTGTCGATGATCTGGACAAAGTGCTGGTGGCAAGCAGTGCGATTATTCCCATTTTTGGGTTCGACGACTGGTATTACCCACTCACAAACGTACTGCTCTACGAAGATCGGTTTAATGCCGATTACCAGACTACCGGCGATGACCGGAACATTTTGGGCATGGTCGGTGAGGGAGGGGCGTTGCAAAGCACGATGGTGCTATCCAAACCGGCGCTGCACGATGGGTTTGCCAACGAAACCAGCAAAGGCAATACGGGTATTCACGAGTTTATTCATCTGCTCGATAAAGTCGACGGCGCTACGGATGGCCTGCCGGAATATTTGCTGGAAAAAGACCACATCAAACCCTGGCTGCAATTAATTCACAAGAGTATCCGCGACATAAAAACAAACCATTCGGACATCAACCCCTACGGCATCACCAACGAAGCGGAGTTTTTTGCTGTAGTATCGGAATACTTCTTCAAACGCCCTGATCTGCTACACGAAAAACATCCGGAACTCTTCGCCCGGCTGGAGGAAATATTTCGTCAGAACCCACTAGAAAATAGCCATTAGTCATATCGCTGCGCTGTCATTTGCTTCGCGTCATTGGTCATTCGTTGAGATAGCCAATCCCAGATGACCAATGACAGCGCAGCGATATGACTAATGACTTTTCCAATTGTTATTCGACTCGTCGGCGTCCATAAAAATACCGCCTTCAAGCGCAACCGACAGGACTTTCTTTTTAACGGGTAGTTTCAGAACCGCCTGTTTTTGATTGGTTTGCCAGACGGATGGAGTCTGGTGAAACGTTTCTTTCGTGCCATCGACAAACGTAACAACCACATCGACCGGGGCAACGTAGCCGCCAATGTTCTGAAGCGTAACGACACACTGAGTAGCCGACGAGCTGACACTTTGTATAGCCAGATCGATGTAATTATTGCTGAAAAACCAGTTGTTCCAGAACCAGTTCAGGTTTTTTCCGGATGCGCTGTTGAAACTGAAAAACATATCCCAGGGTGTCGGATGTTTTCCGTGCCACCGATCCATAAATTCGTGCAGGCTCTTTTTGAAAACGGCATCACCCAACAACTCTTTGAGGGCCAGATAGCCCAGAGCTGCTTTCCCGTATTCGTTGTTTCCCAGCGCAGCCCCGCTCAGTATGTTGGCCGGAATGATGATTGGCAGATCCTGCTCGGCGGAAGGGTCTTTAATCCAGTTGGTTACCCGAAACTGCTGAAACAAACGTACGGCCGTTTCTTTGCCCAGATCGGCCTGTCCAATCAGGTGTTCAAGAGCGGTAGCCCAGCCTTCATCCATAAAACCGTAGCGTGTTTCGTTGATGCCCATGTAGAACGGAAACCAGGTGTGCGCAATCTCGTGCTCGGCCACGAAGCGGGAGAAATTCAGATCGGGGGTGGTGCCATCATTCACCATCATCGGGTATTCCATATCGGCAAACCCCTGCACAATGGTTGTTTTTGGGTAAGGATACGCAACGCCCGGCCAGTTATTCGAAAACCAGTCGAGCGAGTGCCGCCCAAAGTTGACCATCTGGTGAAAATCGGCGGCATTGTCTTTGAAAGCCGCCTGAACGCTCGACCGTCGGCCGGTTTTTTTATCGACGACCACGCTGGATGCGTCCCATACGTACTGATCGCTGATGCACAGAGCGACATCAGGAACGTTATCGGCCTTCCAGCGCCAGCTGTTGCTGGCCTGTTGTATCGTTACGTTCCGGGCGGCTATATCCTGACTTGTTGCTACGTGAATGACCGAATCTGTTTGCATGGATTCGGCTAAACGTTTGGCATACGTAGGTTGCAGTATCTCATTGGTATTCAGCAGATTGCCTGTCGACCAGACAACAAAATTGGCCGGAACTTTCACGTTCAGCGTGTAGTCGTTAAAGTCACTGTAAAATTCCTGCGCTTCTGTAAACGGCATTTGATCCCAGCCGTAGTAATCGTCACGAACCGCCACGCGCGGGTAGAAATAAGCCAGAAAGAACGTAGTGGAATCGAGCTTTCCCTCCCGGCCGCTTTCTACCGAAACGTCGAAGTGCCAGTCGAAGGCAAGTTTGACGGAATCGTGCGGCATGAGGGCTTTATTCAGCGGCATCCGGTGTACCGTAGCATTCATAGCAGGCCATAGGCGAGCCACGTTGTTTTCGGTATATCGGTCGATGTGCATACCCGATGTGAGGTAGTCGGGGGAGGCCGGGTATTGGCGGGCCGCACCGGGCTGGTGGCTATTCAGGAATAATTTAAAGACCAGAAAGCGCAACGTATCGGGACTATTGTTGATGTACGTAATTTCCTCCGTGCCTTGAATGGTGCGGTTAGGTGGCGTAGCGGTCAGGTTGATGGTGTATCGTGCCGTATTCTGCCAATAGTTTTTTCCGGGTTTTCCGTCCAGGGAGCGTGTGCCTTTCTGATACGCCTGTTTGACATTGCGCGGCATGTATAAATCCTGCGCGGAGACCGAAAGGAGCGTCGAGATGCTAAGTAAGCCAAGGGTAAGCAGGCTTTTGGGGAAGTGGTTTAACACGTGTAGGTATCGTTTTTTTGAATCCGTGCCCTAAGTTAGCCGATTCGGAAAATAGGCAATTCAGAAATAGTATGATCGGTTATACCGTAGTGGGCGGCATCAGGCGCAGCTCAAAAATGCATTGCATTTAGCGGCACAGTTATCTGATTTTGTGTACCTTCTCCCTGTTCAGAACCAACCGTCCAGCTGCCACCCAAAGCCGCAACCCGTGCCGTTACGTTCTGTAGCCCCTGCCCATTTTTCCGTTGCCCATTCAATCCAACACCATTATCGCCGATAATAAGACCAAGCTTACCTGGCGATTGATTCATTATCAGATAAGCTTCCGTTGCATTGGCATGTTTGAGTGTATTATTCAGCAATTCCAGACAGATACTGTACAGTTCAAACTCCGTTTGCATGGAAAGTCGCTGAAAGGGCTGGGCGATGGATAACTGGAATTGGACGGGGGTGTTTCTGTTCAGCTTGTCGATCAGCATTGTAAGGGCAAAAGCCAGCCCCTTCTGCGCTAGTTCATCGGGCAGCAGGTTGTGCGACAGCAGCCGTACGTCGTTATACGCCTGATTCAGTTGCTGGCTCAGCGTAGCGTAAACACTTTGCTCGGGCTGTGTGAGTTTGGTTGTATCAATTGCTTCCAGACTCCATCGCAAGGACGATAGTGTACTGCCCAGATTATCGTGCAGATCGGCCGCCACACGCTTGCGTTCGAGTGTCTGTCCCTGAAGGAGCGCCCGGGAGATGTGTTCATTCTGTGTCTGGAGCGTATCGATGAGTTGCTGCTGGACTTTCTGCTCCTGTTGGTGCGAGAGTTGGTAATCGTCGGCAAGGGCAAGGGTAAAGAATACGATTTCACTTAAACTGCCGATTGGAACGCTATACGTAGTCAGGTAATTGATGGGTACCAACCCGTTGTGCCACAGAGCCAGGACGATCATACCGGCCAGAAATGAGACCGTTGCCAGCAAATAATAGCGTGCTGGCCTGAAACCATTTACCAAACTCACCACACAGGCCACCAGGGCAAGGCAAAGGCACAGTAAGCCAAGGCTCACTACGTATTGCGTGGCGTTGATACCCACCTGCCCGGTTAAAACGCCAATTGTCAGGAGGATCATCACTAGGGCGGCTCCCTGGAATATCGGCGCCAGCCAGGACGAATGCTGCTTAAGTTTCAGGCCATTGCTGTAAAAGAGGAGTATACACGTAGAGCAGAGGGCCGACGAGAGCGTTATACCGTTTTTGTTTAGCCACTCATTCTCGGGCCAGAAATAGATTTCGCCCGGTAATCCGTTCCCATTTTGCAAAAGAACAAACTCAAAACTAAGCAGATAAATTGCGTAATAGATAAAGTTACGCTCATTGGTAAAGCCAAAGAAAATGAGCTGGAGGATCACGGCAAAGATCAACATGCCATTGTATAACGCCAGAAGATAGGCACTCCATTGAGCAAACTGGTTGTATTGTAATATCTCGCTGACTACCGGAATGAATGACTTGGAATTATTGCCTGATAACCGCAAAAGCACTGTGTAGGTCCGGCCAGGTAGCAGATTGAGCCGAAAAGCTCCCTCCTGATAGGGCATATCCCATAGCGCCATAGGTGTACCGTCACCAGTATTACGTTCTACTACAGAGCCGGTTGTTTCGTCGGTAAGAAATAGCGTTAGCCGATTCGCAAAGAAATAAGGAAGATGCAGAACCCACATCCGTGGCTTTACGCTGCTGTCGCTTGTTCGCAGCCGGAACCGCAGCCAATAATCGGAGGCTGAAAAACCTAACTGCGTGCTTCGTCCGGCTGTGCTGCGAAAGGCAAGCGGTGCTGGCAAAGCCTGTGTTTCCTGAAATGTTAACCGACGCGTTGAATCTTCGAGCAACTCTGCATATTCCCACACCTGAATGGACGTATCGACGTTAGGTAAAACTACTGCGGGTAGCTTTGCCACAGCCTGACCCGATACAAAGAGAGAACACGCTATAAATAAGCAGTTTATAGAGTTCATTGGCGCAGGTAGATCGTGGGGAAATATACGCAATTAGAATTGAAATTAAATTCAGATTAATTTCAATTCGCTCTAGTTGCCAGCAGCGGGCTTATCCGTAGCGCATAGAAGCGGTTTTACGTACCGTATTGACAATAATCAGAACAGTTTTTCGAAAAAAATCATGGAAAACCATGAGGGTAAATCCCTGAAAACCATGATGAATAAACTTCACTAATCAGAGCAACTTTGCTTCGTACCGTTTTGACACACGATGCCATGACGTTGACGAATCGCGAAACCGAAGTGCTCTGGTTGATTGCCGCTGAATTGACTACGGGTCAAATCGCCAGCCGATTAGGCATAAGCATACCGACTGTAGAAACGCATCGACGGCATCTGTTACGTAAAGCGGGTGTCCGATCGGTCGTTGGCCTGGTAAAAGAGGCCATTCGGCAGGGCTTGATTCACTGAGTAACGTTCAAAGCTTACCGGTAAGTAAGCTGCTATCCATATCACCTATAACCAATCCAGATGAAAACACAATCCTTTACCTTTCTTCTGCTATTTGTCAGCGTAGTAGCCGCTGCTCAAACCAAACTGGCCGATGAATTTCCGGCGATGGTAAAAGCCCGTAATGCCGATGCCCTGGGGTACCTCCGGGCGCACACTACCCCCGATATGGTCTTCGTAGCCGGGCACGATGGGTCAGTGCATAACAAAGAGTGGCTAATGAACTTGCTGACGGGGCAGAAAAGCCATACGGTCGACATCTCGGATCTTAAGATTCAGCAAGTGAATGATTTGGCGGTAGCAACGGGCATCAGTGCGCTGACGGCTGTTTCGAAAGAAGGGAAAACCGGCTACTATAAAGATGCCTTTACCTATACCCTTCGCTGGATCGACGGGCAATGGATGCTTACCAACATTCATCACACCAAAATCGACTATAAATAATGGCTACCTGTTCAGGAGGCAGAACAGAATGGCATAAACCTCTAACCAATACACTCTTATGGAAACCCTGACCATCCCCTCGACCGCCAGTTTGGATGAACTGTTTACCCGGCAACAACGGAAAGCCCGTCAGCTCAAAAAATCCACAGTCGCCGAACGTATCGATCGACTAAAGAAACTTAAAAATACGTTGCTCGATCATTCGGAAGCCATTCTTGGAGCACTATACGCTGATTTCAAAAAGCCGGTAGCTGAAGCTGAACTGGAAATCAGTCCTATTATAGGCGAGATCGACTTCGCCGTTGCCAATTTAGAGCAATGGATGCCGTCGCAGGTAGTGCCCACTCCTGAGGCAATGGGCGGTAGCGCAGTCACCTCAAAAATTGTTCTTGAGCCAAAAGGTGTTTGCCTGCTCATCACGCCCTGGAATTATCCGGTATTGCTGACATTCCGACCGTTGGTGTCCTGCATAGCCGCTGGCAACACGGCCATCATTAAACCTTCGGAGCTTACCCCTCACTCGGCAACGATCATCCGGCAAGTAGTAGAGGCTGCTTTCGACGAAGGCGAAGTGGCGGTTATAGAAGGTGGCAGTGAGGTTGCCAGTGAATTGCTCAAACTGCCCTTCCACCATATTTTCTACACGGGTGGCTCGCGGGTTGGTAAAATCGTGATGAAAGCGGCTGCTAATTACCTAGCCTCCGTTACGCTGGAATTGGGGGTAAATCGCCCGCTATCCTTGATGATTCCGCTGACCTGGCCGATGCTGCCGGGAAAATAGCCTGGGGTAAATATTTCAACTGTGGACAAACCTGCATCGCCCCCGATTACGTACTGGTCTCCGAAGCGCGTAGGGATGAGTTTTTAGCCACCATGAAAGCTACCATCGAAGCCATGTACGGAACCGATGGCCCCGGTCTGGATAGCCCTGCTTATGCACGTATGGTTAATAGCGCACACTATCGTCGGGTCAAAAACCTGCTTGAGGATACGGTTGAAAAAGGTGCTAACGTAGTAACGGGTGGGAAAACAGATGACAGCGACAATTACATCGCGCCGACGCTCCTGGCCGACGTAACGACCGATCATGCAGTGATGAAGGAAGAAATTTTTGGGCCAGTGTTGCCAGTACTAACCTACCAGAATCTTGATGAGGCCATTGAGTTTGTGAACTCGGGTGAACGCCCACTGGCCTTGTATGTATTCGGAAAAGACCAGGTTGCTGTCGATCAGGTTATTGGTAGCACTACGGCTGGAGGTAGTGTAGTTAATCACGTTGTTATGCACTATTTCTCGCCGTTTCTACCGTTCGGTGGCGTAGGTAACAGCGGTACTGGTCGGGGAAATGGATATCATGGTTTCCTGGATTTCTCAAATCAGCGTCCGGTTTTGCAGTTATGAACCTAGGCATTTTTTCTCTGCTCAATCCTCAATGAAACAGTTATCCTTACCGGGTCAGGTACCACTCACCTTGCCGGGAAGCACATCGGGTACGTTGTCGATAGACGCGACCCTCGATGCCGGAAGCAGGGGCATAACCAAATTTACCAATAACAGTGACGTCGACAAAATCGACGGTTTCAGTCAATAGATAACTGTCGCAATTGAATAAACCCAAACCCGAAAAAATTATGACACAATCACCTGCTTCTGATCTTCTGGCTCCTGAAGCTATTACTGAGCTGAAGGCTAAGTTCAAAGGCGTACTCCTTCGTCGTGGCGAAGAGGGATACGATCAGGCCCGTGCCGTCTGGAATGGTATGATCGACAAATGCCCGGCGTTGATTGCCCGTTGTACGAGTAGCGCCGACGTTGTTAGTGCCGTCCGGTTTGCTCAAAAGCACGACCTGCTGGTGTCGGTACGTGGTGGCGGCCACAACGTAGCAGGCAATGCCGTATGCGCCGATGGGCTAATGATCGACCTGTCGCCCATGAAAGCTATTCAGGTCGACGTAACAAAACGAACCGCAAGGGCCGAAGCGGGTGTACTCTGGAGTGAACTGGATCAGGCCACGCAGCAACATGGGCTGGCCACCACGGGCGGCACCGTTTCGCATACAGGCATCGCGGGACTGACACTCGGTGGTGGACTGGGCTGGCTGATGGGGAAACATGGCCTAGCCTGCGACAATTTGCTCTCAGTAGAGATTGTACTGGCCAATGGGGAGGTGTTGACAGCTAGTGAAACGACCAACGAAGACCTGTTCTGGGCGGTTCGGGGTGGAGGTGGAAATTTCGGTATCGTTACCTCATTTGAGTATCAGCTTCACCCGGTCGGGCCGACAGTAGTGGGTGGGATGATTCTTTACCCACAGAATCAGGCCAAAGACGTACTCCGGTTCTACCGCGATTTTGCCCGGAGCACGCCCGATGAACTGATGGTGTTTGCCGCCCTTCTGAACACACCTGACGGTATGCCCGTAATTGCGCTGCTGGTAGGTTGGTTTGGGCCACTCTCAGATGCCGAACATCAGTTGAAACCGTTACGTGAATTTGGTACGCCCCTTGCCGACCTGATTGCTGAAGTGCCTTATCTGCAACACCAGGCTATTTTTGATGCTGCTACGCCACATGGGATGCCCCGCTACTGGAAATCGGGTAACCTGCCGGAAATTCAGGACGATTTTATTGAGATCGTCACCACTCAGGCTGCCCGTCAGCCATCGCCGTTTTCCTTCATTCTGTTTTTTCACATAAAAGGGGCAGCTGCGCGGGTCGATTCATCTAAAACGGCCTTTGGTCTGCGCGAAGATCAGTGGGACTTCGACATTGTATCGCAATGGATGGACCCGGCTGATGCTCAGACCAATATCGACTGGACGCGCACTTTCTGGAGTCAGGTGGAGCCGTTTACCAAAGGCGTTTATGTCAATCATCTGGGTGGCGAAGACGAAGCTACACGTGTCCGGGCGGCTTACGGGCCAAATTATGAGCGACTTGTGGCCCTCAAAACCAAATACGACCCGGAGAACTTCCTTCGGCTGAATAACAACATTGTTCCTAACTCAGTAGCCAACAGCCTTTAACCCTAATTCGAATGTCGACTATTCTCATCACCGGCTGTAGCACCGGTATTGGTTTTGCTGCGGCTGAATTTCTGGCACGTAGCGGCCACACCGTTTACGCAACGATGCGCAATCCACAGCGATCCCCTGAACTGGCTCAACTAACTAAACAGAATAATTTACCTATCACCATTCTGCCAATGGACGTTGATTCCGACGAGTCCGTAAAATCGGCTGTGGCCGAGGTTGTTGCTCAGGCGGGTCAGGTCGATGTACTGGTTAATAATGCGGGGATTGGTCCAACGGGGGCCGTTGAGGAAGTTTCGATGGATGTGTTTCAGGCGGTTATGCAAACCAACTATTTCGGTACGTTACGTTGCATTCAGGCCGTGCTGCCGGGTATGCGCAAACGGCGAAGCGGCTGCATCATTACGATTTCGTCCGTAGCGGGCAAGCTGTATAGTCCGTTTCATTCAGCTTACTGTGCCTCAAAAGCGGCCGTCGAAGCCCTAAGTGAGAGTTTGGCAGGTGAAGTTGGGCCGCTCGGTATTCGGGTGGCGCTCATCCAGCCGGGCGTTATCGACACGCCCATTATCGACAAGCTGGAAGAGGTACCCGCTCAAACGAACTACCCAAATCAGGCCCGGCTGCTGGCTTATCTGAAAACGTCGGCGGGGCAGCACGTACCGGCATCGGTAGTGGCCGAAGTTATTCAGGATATCCTGACGGGCGAACGTAGCGGCTTCCGAAATCCAACCGGCGCTGATGGGCCTGTTTTGCTGGGTTGGCGTGCTGCCCTCACCGACGAAGACTGGATTGCTTCGGCTGGCGTAGACGACGAAACCTGGATTGCCGGCATGGCCCAGATGGGCATGGACGTACGCCCGCAACTGGCCGCCTTTGCTGTGGTGAAATGAGACTTTGAAAATTGAATTTTTAAACAACTTTCTCTTAAAGTCATGAAAAAAATACTAATAGTTCTGCTTTTTTTATTAATAGAGCAGACAATAAAAGCTCAAACCTCCGAAATTAATCAACTCCGAGCACGAATTGATAGCTCTGAGACTACCATTCGAACCTTAAAAAATCAGTTGGATACAAGTCAGTATACCCGGATTCCAAATAAAGATTTTGATCAGATAATAGATGACAAAGTACTTAGTCGATTTGTGTCTATTGTAGGGCTGTTAGGGACCATATTAGGCTTGGCAGGATATGCTGCTGCAAAGTCATTTATTGACCGGACGACGAAAGGTGAAGGCCAGAAAACAAAAATTGAACTTGAAAAATTACTCAAGACTTACAATGACGAATTTAAGAGTGAAGTAAGACTTGATTATAAAACGGAGATAAACAAATTTCGCAATGAGTTTGAAGAATACAAGCTCCGTGTGTCTGAATATGATGAGCGTGAAAAGGCCGATTCTATTCGAAGAGAGAGGTATATGCTGGAAGTTCGTTATGATCGGCTGATGGAGCTTGGGGCTGAATTAAGAAAAGACGGAATAATTCGGCAAGATGACAATCTGGAAAAAGACTTAAAAGAACTACTAAGAGATGCTAATTCCAATCTATATCACGAAATAGCTAGAAAAATCATTGACACTCTATCTACGTACTTGTATAATTTAGGAAGAAAAGATAATGAATTAATTCAGCTAATTGACGAATATGAAAAGAAGAACCCTGATTTAGTTTCAGGTGACGCTTATACCAATTCTGTACTTGTTCAATTTAATAGTTATTTTAATGCCACACTTCCACAAAATCGAGATAAATTTCTTGAAAGTCTCATAACATTAGAAAAAAAGATTCCAGACTATGGCCACGCTTCTGCACTACGCCTTGAAGTATTTATGCTAGAATATAAAATTACTTGCGGAGAAGAAAAGAAAAAAATAAAAAATCAAATTCTGACAATTCTAAATCAAGTCATTTCTAGTTACCGCAGTCGATTAGCGTACGAAACAGTCGATCGTTTAAAACTTGATTTAGGCAGTGCGGCATTTGCCCCAAACGTACGTGATTTGTATCAACTGTTTCCCGAAGAGATGGCAAAAATAGAGGAAAAAGCACGAATCTATTTGGAGCAACAATATGAAGCCACTAGGCATGACTTCTTTAAAAGAAAATTACAGCAATTATTTCCAGATAGCCCTCAAACCAAACTGGCCAATACTAACGGGGAGGTAAAAGAAACAGCTTAGCGCAAGTGCATTATGTTAACTTTATTGACTATCTACTCGTCTGTTGGCCTGAACTGGGGATTGGCAAACAGACGAGTAAACTATATCAACTCTCCTTTCAGAATGTCGCATTTTTACAATTTCTAGCTTTGAGACACCGGTAGCTTTGTCATCAAATCCACATAAACAATACGATGATGAAGCATTTCCTAATTCTCCTCACTACGTTGCTGCCTGTGCTGGCCTTTGAGTCAGACGCACCGGTGAGCAAACTCAATGGCGCTTTTCGCCAGACAAAAAACAAGTACGGTGCCATGACCCAATGGAAAACCCGCGATTCTGTTACGGTCATTAAAGTTTTCCGGGATGGTTACTGGCTTGGCGCTTATTACGACGACAAACGGCAAAGCAAACTGCCTTTCGATGGGGCCTGTGGCGGTACGTATGAACTCGAAAACGGGAAATACGTCGAAAAGGTCGGCTTCTATTCCTGGGATTCGACGGCTGTTGGTAGTGTCTTTTCGTTCGATTACAAGGTCAGCGATAAACAGTATGAGCAATTCGGCGTCATGAACTCTGAAAAGTACCCCAATTACCCCATTAACGAGGTGAGTGAACGTATCAAGCCCACCGAGCCGCTTAAGAACAACGGACTGGAAGGGGTCTGGTTCATGAAAGAAGGCGACTGGGGTGGATCAGGCCGTTTAGGCGAAGGCAAGTACAAAAACATGCAGGTGATCAAGATATTTAGCTATCCGATGGTGGTTTATGCTTACTATAACCCATCTACCAAACAATTTAATGGGGCGGGCGGAGCTATGTATCAGTTTGATGGAAAAACGCTGACCGAAACCAACGAATTCTGGTCGTGGCAGCCCGACGGTAAACGCAAAGGCACGGCTGAATCGTTTAAAATCTCCCTGGAGAACAGTCAGTACGTACAGCAGGGCTGGGAAGGGAAACTGCGGGAGGTATTTGTTAAAGCGCCCGCACCGGCAAAAGAATAACGATCATATATCCACATAAACAATCAACTACAATGCGATTTCTTTTTTATATTCTCATTGCCTTTTCACTAACAACTTCGGCTGGCTATGCACAAAAACTCTGGACGGATGCCGACCGCACCTATACGCTCGATAACCTCAAACGTACCCGCGATGAACTAATCCGGGAAACGGAAAACCTGACGGATGCTCAATGGCATTTTCATGAATCGCCTGACCGCTGGTCGATTGCCGAAGTGGTTGAACACCTGGCGCTTTGGGAAATCATCTGGGCGCGCGAAATTGGTATCGGAAGCCGGAATAAACCCCAGCCGGAATTAGTGAAAACCAGCCAGCCCGACAGTTATTATCAAGCATTTATTATGGAAGAAAAGCCCCATATTTCGCCCGATTTTTCGCGGCCAACGGGCTTTATCAAGGGGAAAGACAACCTGACGTTTTTTAAGCGGTTGCGGGATCAAAATATTGCCTTTGCCGAAAAAACAGAGGCTGATATGCGAGCCTGTTTTGAATTGACTGCAACTAACTCTCCGCGTAACCTGCATCAGGTGTATATTTATCAGTGGGGACACGTAGATCGGCATATGCGCCAGATTCGCAAAATCAAATCCCATCCTAATTACCCAAACGAAACCGCTCAAAAGTAGGGCGAACCCGTCAAATAGAACGTACTATCTCACTTAAAAACTGACCCATAACCAATGGAAACTATCAGCAAAACTTCGCTTACCGAACAGACGCGTAAGGGCGCTTGTCTGGCCTTTTTTTCAGCTTATCAGGACATGGATACGGCCCGGATGATTCAACTGGCTACACCCGACGCTACGGTTCACTTTGAGCCTATGGGCGAGGATGGCAAAGGCTCATTCTGGGAATTTGGCAAGACGGTCTGGCAATTACTGATGGACTGCTTTCCTGACCTCGATAATACCGTAGATAGCCTGACGGCTGAGGGCGATACGGTGATCGCACACGTTGCCATATTTGGTACGCAGGCACAGGATTTTATGGGCATCACCAGTAAAGGCTTACGATTCAACAGCGATCACGTTTTTGTATTTCGCTTCGACGAGGCCGACCGTATTACGGATCTGTCTATCAACTGGGATCACGCCAGCTTCTGTAAACAACTGGGTGCCTGAAGAATAGCCTGATATCATTCCTGGGTTCGTGACGTCCCTGACTACCTTCTGGTAATCAGGGACGTATCATTTTACGGGAGCCGATGAGGGTATTGCATCTGTACCAAAAGCGTTCTGGTTTGTTTAGCTTGCAAAATCGATTGACATAGGGTAGTATTACTGGCAGAAACTAAGCGACTAGACCCATTTACAATCCAATGAAGCAATCTACCCTTATCTCTACGTATGTCGTTCAAACGCTGCTGTTAGCGGCTATCAGTCTGGGTTCCGTAACCATCGCGAATGCCCAGATTGGTGTGGGGGCCAAACCGCCCAAAGGCGCCGAAGTGCTATTTGACGGCTCACGCAAAATGCTCGACGAAAAATGGATGTACTGGCAAGGGCCACGACTGGCGGCAACCATGCCGATCAAGTGGGCTATTGAGAAAGATCCCGCTGGCAGTGGCACCGTTATGAATACCAATGACCCGGCTGCTGCAGGGGGTAAATACGGAGCCGCCGACATTGTTACCAAGGAGGAATTTCGTGATTTTCGGCTGCATGTTGAGTTCTACGTCAGCAAGCCCGGCGGCAACAGTGGCGTTTACCTGCAAAACCGCTACGAGATTCAGATTTTCGATGGCGACACAACTTCGCACGGTTTGGGGGCTGTAATTAATGAATCGCCCTCGCCCTACAAACTTTACACCGGCCCCGGAAAGTGGAATGCCTATGATATTGAGTTTCGGGCCGCTCGTTTTCAGGATGGCAAACGTACTGAACCCGCTATGGCAACGATCTACCTGAATGGTAAAAAAGCCCATACGAATCAGAAAATAACCCAGGTCTGGGGCGGCCCAAATTCAGGCATCGACGGTGGTAACGATGGGGGCAAAGGCATCACGGATACACCCGGAGGAATTAAACTTCAGGCCGAAGGACACGACGTACTGTATCGGAACATCTGGATTCAACCGCTCGATCTGAAACAGGCCAATACCGACTTCTGAGAACTGAAAAATCCAGCCTGGCGGACACGGGAACGTGACTAATTTGTGGCTTCGTGTTCGTCAGGCCGGGGTATTGTTGATTAGGTGATTTTGATACGTATAACAGAAATAAACAGAGTTAAACGTATGAATACATCGTTGTCAAAATACACGATGCTGGCTCTGCTGGCCTCGCTGATAATTGGTAATCAGTATGTAAGGGGACAATCCAATACGTACCAGCAACTGGTGCAGCAGCAGATTGATGGCTGGAACGCTCACAATGCCATCCAGTTTGCGGCACCCTATTCGGATACGACTACGTTATATACGTTTCCCGACAAGGTGCTGGCCCGCTTCAAAACCCATCAGGAACTGGAGGAATACTATACTAAAGTCTTTAAAGAGAACCCCAACCTGCATTGTGAGGTAGCGAATCAGATGACGGTGGGCAGCACGGTGATTCTACACGAAAGAATTTCCGGTTGGGTCAACCGCCCCAACTTCGATACGCTGGTCATTTACCACTTCGAAAACAGCAAAATTATCAGCGTCCATTTTGTGAGAAAGTAGCAGAAAGGTAAGTAGCGAACGGAAACTTCAGGCTGAAAGCCATAACATACTTTTATACAACTGCTGGATTTGACGTAAACCTGTCGAATTTCTAAACAAAGTTTTCGAGTTATTGATAACTTTGTTCACTATGAGTAAACTTCCCTTGTTTTATAAATGTTCAACATTATAGCGCGTCGAACGTTGCTGGAGTATTGCAACCTGTATCCAAAGGCCGCTAACGCGTTGAAACAATGGTACGCGGAATTACAGCAGCAGGAGTTTGCTAATTTTAATGAACTGAAAGCCGTCTATGGTAGTGTTAGCATTGTTGCCGATGATCGTGTCGTTTTCAATATTATGGGCAATCAATACAGACTTGTCGCACGGATAGTGTTCGATTATAAAACAATCCAGATCAAGTGGTTTGGCACACACGCGGAGTATGATAAAGTTGACGTAACAACGGTACAATACCAACAGAAATCATGAAGTTGAAGACGATTAAAACCGAACAGGAATACGATGACATGATGACTTGGGTGGATGAGCAGTTCGACCGTAAGGTACGTCCAGATACGCCAGATGGAGAGGTTTTACAGGTAGCTTTGCTATTAATAAAAGCGTATGAAGATGAGCATTACGCCATACCGACGCCTGACCCTATTGAAGCCATCCGGCTTAAAATGGAAGAAAAGGGAGTTAGAAACAAAGATTTTGTCGGTAAACTGGGCAGCAAAAGCTACGTATCGGCGGTCCTGAACCGACGCAAGCCTATGACGTTGGAAATGGCTAAATTCTTCCACAAAGAATTAGGTATTCCAGCCGGTGTGTTGCTGGCCTGATTCAGATACGGCTACGGTATACACCTTTCCCGATAAGGTGCTGTCACACTTTCGCATCACCAGTAATTGTACACAAAAAAATTCAACTAGACCCCACCGCCCCAGCTTCGATACGCTGGTCATTTACCACTTCGAAAACAGCAAAATTATCAGCGTCCATTTTGTGAAGAAGTGACGCAGCTGGGTTTGTTCGCTTATTGGAACTGCCGATCGATCTCACTCAGCAAATACGTTTTGGGGTCGCTGAAATATTCCCAGAACATCACACCTGCCAGACCGTGTTTTTTCACGTAACGACACTTTTCTTTTACGGATTGCTCGTCATCGTAGGAAACAAAGCGTTTCAGGCTGGCATTGTACAGATACGGCGCTTTGGCTTTACGGTCCCACTGGCGTTTGTAAGCCGGGTTGGTGAGGAGACTGTCTTTGATGAACGTATAGCCACCGCCCCGTTCTACTTTCACAATCGAGCGGGGGTGCGCCTGCGGATCGTCGTTTTGCAATTGCCACGCTCGCCCATAAAAGGCGAGTCCCAGCACGAGTTTGTCGGCGGGGACACCGGCCTTCTCGTATAATTTCACGGCCCGGTCGCCCGATTGTTCGTTATCAACCTTGCCCGATGCATACAGGTTCGTATGATGCCCCGCCAGTGGTCCGCCCGTAAAATGGTCGTACGCCATGACGTTGATATAACTCAGGTACTGCTGCGCCTGCGCCATGTTGGTATGCGTAAAAATTTCGTTGAAGCCGGGTAAGGCCGTCGTTACCAGATACTCTTTGCCGGTTTGTTTTTTCAGACCATCCAACTGTTCACGCAGGGCTCTGAACATCAGCGTAAAATTTTCCCGGTCTTCGGGCCGGAATACGTTGTCTTCGCCTTTCATGCCGGGGTATTCCCAGTCAATGTCGATGCCATCCAGCTGATATTCCCGCACAATATCTACGGCCGAAGCCGCAAACGCCACGCGTGACGTATCGCTCAGTACGGCATCCGAAAAATTCTCGCTCCAGGCCCAGCCACCGATGGAAATCAGGATTTTCAGGTCGGGGTTACGTAGTTTGAGGTCGTTCAGCTTCCGGAAATTGGTAGAATCGGTGGCCAGGTTGTGAAGCCACGCCCGGTTATTTTTGACATCGACAAACGCGTAGTTGATGTGCGTCAGTTTTTCAGCCGCGATCAGCTCTGTATCGACCAAGCCACGGAAACCCCCTACATAGGCCAGCACAATCGGTTTAGCTTTGGGGGCAGGTTTAAAACCGGCTGATAAGAGAGTCGCAAGGGTCAGTGCCGCAAGTACGTGAAGAGATCGAAGCATGTTGTTTTTATCAGGTTGATAACGTTGAAAGCAGCGAGTGAGCAAAATTTAACGACTTCAATCTTCGGTTTATGAATTATAAAACGGCCAACTCTGTACATAAAAATTGGCTCGGAAAAGTTGTCGGAAACACCCCCTTATATTGCCGTACATACCCCCCACCCATTCGGGAGACAAGTGGTATTTTTGTTAGGTAAACATTAAACAACAACTACATATGGCAACGAAAATTTTTGTGAACCTGCCCGTCAAAGACCTGAACCGATCGGTTGACTTCTTTAGCAAACTTGGCTACAGTTTCAATCCTCAGTTTAGCGACGAGAATGCCAAGAGCATGGTGATCAGCGAAGATATTATCGTTATGCTGCTGACCGAACCATTCTTCAAAAATTTCACCAAGAAGGACATCATTGATGCTGGCAAAAGCACCGAAACGATCATATCGCTGTCGGCCGATAGCCGGGCCGAAGTAGACGAGAAGCTCGACAAAGCGGTAGCCGCCGGTGCTACTATGCCTAACGAAACGATCGAAATGGAAGGCATGTACGGACGTAGTTTCGATGATCTGGATGGCCACCATTGGGAGTACATGTTTATGGACCTCAGTGCTATCAATCAGGAGCAGCCCGCAGCCGAAACCAGTGCTGCCTAAAGAAATTACTTCTGAGTTGATCAATAAAAACAGCCGTAGCAGGACATCTATCTGCTACGGCTGTTTCGTTTTCTTTAGGCCCGATTAGTCCGCTACGTGTATTTTGCTCAGAATTTTCTTGTCGATGTAGAACGTACCGAACGGGATCACGCAGGCCAGTAATACTTTCCAGGTTGTGGTTCTGAACTTCCAGTTCTGTTCGACTCCCACACTCAACGTATTGAAAACGAACAGCAAAAACAGGATGCCATGAACGGGGCCAATTGATTTAACCAGAGCCGGATTGCCGAAAATGTGTTTGGCCGGAACGGCAATGCCGATCAGCAGGAGGAGCGAAACCCCTTCCAGTAAGCCAAGTAAGCGCAATCGTCCGACGTTTGATAATAAGTATGTTTTCATAGTTAGTACGATCTTAAATAGGGTCTGTTGGCAAGTGGTGAAAATGGCCAGGGAATGGCTACGAAAATAAGGATCAGCGCCATAGAAAACCAAAGCAGCATGGTTCTGAACTTCTCGCTGTCGGTCGGTTTCCGTTTGGCCAGCGCCGAGCCAATGGTAATGAAAACGATAGCCGCCAGCATAAGCAGACTATGGATAATCCCAAAAAAGGCCAAATCGATACGTTGCATTTCCTGCTTAAAATTAGCGAAGAAATACTTGATAATGGGGCTGTTGAGGTAAAGCGTAAAACCCAAAACTAATTGAATATGAGCAATCGTAGCGGTCCAGTGCCGAATGGCGTTGTCGGTTTTTGTAAATACGCGATGGGTGTTTAAGCCGGTGTAGGCCCGAACGATGGAGTACAGCAAACTGCCCAATACCAGCCAGCGAACAAGTGAATGAAAAAATAGAAGTGACGAATACATGCGTTTGGTTGTTTACGCACGGCAAAGGTCAGCAGGACAAACAATCCGGACTAGGACAGACGAAGCTGGTTTTAGGATTTTTCAATCATTTGGCGAAACTGTAAGGGCGTAACGCCTTCATATTTTTTAAAAAGGCGACTGAAATAGGAAGCATCGAAAATACCTACTTCGGCAGCTACTTCACTGATCGACAAAGGGCTTTGGTGGAGCAATACCTTTGCTTCCAGCACGATAGCCTCATCAATCCATTTGGTTGGCGACTTACCCGTAATGGCTCTGACGGATTTATTGAGGTGATTGGGCGTAATGTTCAGCAGCGAGGCATAGTCGGTTACGCGATGATTGGTTTTCAGACTGGAAAACAGCAGTTCCTTAAACCGGTTTGTAATCGTCACCGCATTCGTTTGCAGACTGGCGGACATGGGTTTGTAAGCCTGGTTTATTTCGCAGAGGAGCGCAACAAAATACGACTGTATAATAGCCAGATTTGTCAGCCCATGTTCCGTATATTCGTTGAGAAGGCGTTTAAAAAGCGGTAGTACGTAGCTGGATATCTGGTCGCCGAGTGTAATGCGCGGATTGCCCCAGACCCGCAGAAATTCAAAGTCTTTGAGAAGTTCGGCCTTACCAAATTTGCCGATAATCATGTCGTTGTGGAAGTTGCATAAATACCCTTTATTGAGGTCGAGGCTGGCAAAGGAAAACACCTGTCCGGCCGGTACAACCAGGCATTCATCTTTAAAAATCGTATGCGTCTCACTGCCAATAGTCATGATCGCTTCGCCTTCCGTGAGGTAAATCAGCGTATGATTTGTGCTTCGAACGGGCGGGACCGGCAGCTTGATCAGACGGATGAGTTCCTCTACTTTGACGATAAAAAACTTACCAAAGTCGGCTTTCAACAACGTATCGATACGTTGCTCCGGCTGGATATAACTTTCCCGGAACGTTTCGACGCTATAGGTTTTAATCTTGCTCTTCATCACTCCGGCAGGCAGATTTAAGGCGTTAATCATCGAATCGACAGCAGCTTCAGGGTAAACGGACCCTGCTGCCGTTTATGTTTTCAGGAGTAAAAACGCCATAAATTACCCAAATTTCGAGCTATAAACGGGTTATACTAGTTTATAGGATACGGGTACGTTGGAAAAGACAATTTCGCCATTGATGTTTGTGGTGTTAACCCGATTTGACTTATTGTCGTATGACCCGGTCCGATTTTCTTTCGCTCGGAGGCTTTCCTTTTCTGTTAGCACTGACAGCCATGACCCAACCCGACATTGAACCCGAAACGTTTCTGTTCGCCGACGATGGTAAAATTCCTAACAGTAAATACCCGCTGCTGCTCTACCGGAAGGTGTTTCAGGCAACCGGGTCGGTAGGGGCGTTAGGCATGGAAGAGCGTTTCGCGGTCAACAACTGGACAAATTTCTGGCGCGACGGCGTATTTCCGTACCATCATTACCACAGCATCACGCATGAGGTTTTGGGCGTTTATAGTGGTTCGGCCTTGCTACAGTTGGGTGGTGAAAAAGGGCAGAAAGTACGTGTACAGGCGGGGGATGTAATTGTAATTCCAGCAGGGGTAGGGCATAAGAAGCTTGAATCTTCAGCCGATTTTGGGGTTATGGGCGCTTATCCCGATGGCCGAAACTACGACCTGCTGCGGGGTGAACCCGGCGAACGTCCGCAGGCCGACAAGAACATTGCCGCAGTGCCGCTGCCAGCCACTGACCCATTACTTGGTAAAGAAGGCGGAGTAACGGAGTTTTGGAAATAACGTGTTACGAATTCAGCATGAATCAACCTAAATAACTATGGAATACAGACAATTGGGGGCTTCAGGACTGTTTGTTCCTGTCCTGAGTTTTGGCACCGCTACGTTCGGTGGCGTTACCGATTTTTTTAAAGCCTGGGGTAGTACGCAGGTAGCGGAGGCTACGCGCCTGGTTGATCTCTGTCTGGAAGCAGGTGTCAATCTGTTCGATACAGCCGACGTGTATTCGAACGGGCTTTCGGAAGAGATTTTAGGCAAAGCCATTGAAGGTAAACGTGATAAAGTGCTCATTTCAACAAAAGCAACATTCACCTTCGGCGAAGGGCCGAACAATCAGGGATCGTCGCGTTTCCATCTGCTAAAACAGTGCGAAAGCAGCCTCAAACGATTGAAAATAGACTATATCGACATTTACCACATGCACGGCTTCGATGGCAACACGCCCGTTGAAGAAACCCTTCGAACCCTGGATGATCTCGTGCAGAGTGGCAAGGTGCGGTACATAGCCTGCTCTAATTTCTCGGGCTGGCATCTGATGAAATCGCTGGCTGTGTCGGAGAAATACGGCTGGAATCGCTACGTAGCTCACCAGGTTTATTACTCACTGGTCAACCGGGAATATGAGTGGGAGCTGATGCCGCTGGGCATTAATCAGAACGTGGGGGCTTTTGTCTGGAGCCCGCTGGCGGGTGGTCGTTTGGGCGGTAAATACGGGCGTAACAAACCGAAACCCACCGAAGGGCGTGTGGTAGAGGGAGGCAGCCCGGTTCCGCAAGCTGTCGTACCCGAAGAAACATTCTATACCATTACCGATGCGCTGGATGAAATAGCTGCCGAAACCGGGAAATCAGTGGCGCAGGTTTCGATCAACTGGCTGCTGCACCGACCAACCGTATCGAGCATTATTATTGGCGCGCGAAACGAGGAGCAGCTCCGGCAAAATCTTGACGCTGTCGGCTGGAACCTGACTACCGAACAGATCAAAAAACTGGATTCTGCCAGCGAAGTTCCGCCCATTTATCCGTACTGGCATCAGCGCCAGAATCTGTCGTTAAACCCAATACCAAAGTTTTATTAGGTTACTTTTCCATGAGTCGTTAACGTCCCGAAAGCTTTAAGCTTTCGGGACGTTAACGACTCACGAGTTATGGATTAACCCGATTGCGTGGGTCGGGCTTCATTTCCAGTTGATACTGCTGCGGTGGTTCGGCGCCTTGCAGGTTCTTCACAAAATAGTCCCAACGACGCCGGGTCATGTAGGGTGTATAGCTGCCAAAACCGTGCGCGCTGTTGGGGAAAATGACCAGATCATAGTCCTTATTCGCTTTTTCGAGCGCTTCCACAACCAGTAACGTATTGTACGGCGGTACGTTGTTGTCCATCATGCCATGCGCCAGCATCAGTTTACCTTTCAGGTTCTTAGCGTAGTTCTGATTTGCCTGAGATTCGTAATCCGCAGCTGAGGCTAACCCATTGTAGCGTTCGCCCCAATCGTCCTCGTAGTTACGGTTGTCGTGGTTACCCGACTCCGAAATACCCACTTTAAAGAAATCCGGGTAGCGGAACATGGCCGTTGCTGTCGCAAACCCACCACCCGAATGTCCCCAGATACCCACGCGGCTCGTATCCATGAACGTGTATTTCTGAGCCAGTTGCCGGATGCCCGTAATCTGATCGGGGAGAGTATTTTCGGCCATATTTCCATAGCTCATATCATGGAAGCTCTTGGAACGTAACGGATTGCTTGTGCCCTCAATTTCCACTACAATAAACCCTAGCTCAGCCAGTGCCTGGTTGTCGCGCCGGGCTGCCGAAAACGACCAGTTACCGACACTGCCTCCCTGCGGACCAGGGTAGATGTAATCGACGATGGGGTATTTCTTTGACGAATCAAGTTTGGTTGGCTTATACATCAACCCATAAATATCGGTCTTGCCGTCATGGGCTTTCACCGTAATGGGCGCCGGGGCCTGCCAGCCGGTTGCCGTCAGTCGTGAGATGTCTGTTTTTTCGAGATTGGTAATCAGCTTGCCAGCGGCATTACGTAACACGATCACCGGCGGAACATCCGGTTTTGAATACGTATCGATAAAATAGTTGCCGGATGGGGAGATGCTTACCTGGTGATTACCTTCTTCGGGGGTTAACACGGCAAAGTTTTTACCATCAAACCCAATTTTGCATAGCTGACCGAAATACGGGTTTGCGGCCTGGCGACCGTTGGCCATAAAATACAGGATTCGGTTTTTCTCATCCACTTTCAGGAGTCGCGTAACCAGCCAGTCGCCTTTCGTAATCTGGTTTTTCAGCTTCCCCGTCAGGGCATCGTACAGGTACAGATGCCCCCAGTTGTCGCGCTCCGAAAACCAGATAAACTCGTTCGTTTTGTCGAGATACCGCCAGTTGATCGCTCCCCATCCTGATTCATACTGAGTCGCCACCGTTTCTTCGAATATTTCGCGTACTGCCCCCGTAGTGGCATCTGCCAGCCGTACTTTTTCCTGCTTATGATCGCGGGAGGTAGACACAAAGGCCAGTTTCGACGCATCCTCACTCCAGTGGACATCGTCTAACGTACCGCTGCTCGAAATATCGTCGCTCAGGGTCGCCCGGTGCGGGTCGGCGGGTATCTGTAGCTGGATGACTTTGGGCGAATCGACATAAATAATGACTCGCTGGATGGTGGCTACTTCTTTGTCGCCGGGCAGTGGATACTTCCATTGCTTCAGCGTCGGTTTGCCTACATTTGTCGTAACCAGATACATATCGCTGACATTCCGCTGATCCTGTTTGAACGTAGCGATCTTCCTGGAATCCGGCGACCAGGCCAGAATTGCCCGGTCGCTTGCCCGCCAGCCGGCGTTGTCGGTGGCATAGCCGAAATCCTTGACGCCATCGGTTGTCAGTTGGGTTTGCTGGCCGGTCTGCACATCCCGAACCCACAAGTTATAATCCTTAATAAAGGCTGCCCTTTTTTATCGGGGGAGAGCACTTCGTTGCCCGTTTCCCGGCGTGAGGGCGGAGCATCGGCCTCATTGCCCAATGGGGTAGGGGTGGCGTCGGCACTGATCTGGAAGTTTTTCAGGTCGTATTTCCAGGCTTTACCATCAGCCCGAAACGAAACAAACTGGTTGTCGGGCGAAAAGCTGATGCTTTGAAAAGGCAGCATGGCCGCTTCATAGGTTTTGCCCGTTGCTGCCGACAGTGCAGTGGCTAATTTCTGCTGATCAAAAGCCACTGAGCGAGTGGCTTTTGCCGGATCGACCAGAATAAATTCGCTGCCTTTAGCTGTTAAATTCCGGTACCAGAACCGGTCGCCGGGCAGCCAGTTTGGGCGAACGCTGCCGTAGTCAACAAGCTGTTCAGCATTTGTTCCAATAAAACGCTGGGCCTGTTCATAGTCTTTTGTCGTTATCGCCGTACGCTGCTGAGCCTGAGCGGTTACGATTAGGGCCAAAGAAATGCCAGTAAGAAAAATTTTATTCATTGTAAGCTGTATGATACCTTGTTTGGCGAAATATACTACGTATAATGGTCATGATCGCAGTCGTATATATTGTTACGTCACGATCTTTGCATAGTAAATTCGCCAGGAGAACGCTGAAAGATTGCCTGTCTGGTATTATCGGCAGATTATCCAGGATAACTTTTTGGCGGAGCCGTCAGCTTCCGGTGAAACAGACGCATAAAGCTAGATACATACGTGGTGGTTAGCGTACTAAAAGATATTGATTAATTGACCATGATTCAATTTAAACGACTCGATCACATACTGATTTGCATTCCGGAGAGAACCACTACCGAAGCGCGGGCTTTTTATCGGGAAGTATTAGGACTGGAAGAAATTCCCGGCAATCATCCATCGGGCGCTATCTGGTTCAAAATCGCTGATATTCAGCTACACATCCGCGAAGAAGCAGGCGGGAATTACTCCAAACGCCACCCGGCCTTTGAAGTCAGCAATCTGGAAGAAACCCGGCAGGAGTTGATGAAAAAAGGTCTTTCCATTGAATACTCATCGGAAATCGATGGGCGGCAGCGGTTTTTCTTTCACGACCCATTTGCCAATCGATTTGAACTGCTGCAGTTTGATTCCGGCGGTTCGTAGTGACCTGTAAGTTTTCGATTAACTAATTCAAACTGACGGACGTAATACTTGCATACTTACTTAACTTTGGTTTCGTAAATGATTAGTCAGGTAGCCACGTATACGTCTTGAATACAGACACAGTAACAACTAGTGAGTTGTTCGAACTCCTCACAAAAGCCACGCGGGATGCTGTTTGGGATTGGGACTTGGAAACCAACAGTATCTGGTGGAATGAAGGCTATTTCGTGCTTTTCGGCTATGCCAGTTCTGATGAGCAAAGGAAAGGACTGGACGAGTGGACGAACCGTATTCACCCTACCGATAGAGAACGGGTCATAACGGGCATACAACGGGTAATTGATCGGCTGGGAACGAACTGGTCAGATGAATACCAGTTTCGCCGGGTCGACGGTACCTATGCCACCGTATTTGACCGGGGGTATATACTTCATCGGGATGGTAAAGCCGTTCGCATGGTTGGTTCCATGCAGGATATTTCGGAACGTATTGCCCTGCAACAGGCGCAGCAGGAAAGTGAGGAGCGATTACGTTTTGCCATGGAATCGGCCCAGCTTGGTACGTGGGAGCTGAATCCTACGGAAGGTACTGTCAAGTGGGATGATCGGTGCAAGAGCATCTTTGGCTTAGCCAATTACACCACCATCGACTATTATCAGACGCTGCAGTACATCCATCCCGACGACAGACGACGTATTGAAGAAGCAACCCAATGGGCGCTGAATCCGCAGTCGGGTGGTTATTACGACGTCAGATACCGGATGATTGGCGAAGACGATAGTCGACTGCGCTGGATTCATTCCATAGGGCGGACGTATTTCGATGAAGAAGGTCATGCCTATCGCTTTTCGGGGGTTGCCCAGGATATTACCGCTGAAACACTGGCCAGAGAAAAAGCCATCCTCTCTGAGCAGCAGGCGAAAATGGCAATTGAAGGCTCGGGAGCTGGCGCTTTTTCGGTTGATCTGGCTACAAATGCGATTATTTACTCGCCCTCCTGCGCCCGGATACTGACGGGCGACGAGACCAGGGGCCTCACCCGTGAGATGCTACTTGAGCATGTTCACCCCGAAGACCGATTGAACCGGCAGCGAGCCTACGAAGATGGCGTGGCAACAGGGGCCATAACGTACGAAGCCCGGTTTATCTGGAACGATAGCTCAATTCACTGGGTAAAATTAATTGGACAGTATCTGTTCGACGCACTGGGAAAGCCAGTGACATTTTCGGGTATAGCGCTCGACATCACTGAGCAGAAAGAGAAAGCCAGAGCTCTTCGAGAAGCTGAAGAGCGGTTTTCCATCGCCTTTGCCAATACGTCGGTGGGTATGGCTTTTACCGATCAGCAGGCTAATTTTTCGATTGTCAATGAAGCGTATACCAAATTGCTGGGCTACACTACCGAGGAGTTGTGTGCGTTAAATAGCTTCGAACTGACTCACCCCGATGACCGGGATTATAACCGAAAGCTGTTCGATGAGGTCGTGCAGGGTAAGCGGCCTTCCTTCAATCTGGTTAAGCGGTATATCCACAAAGAAGGCTCGTTTCGATGGGTGCAGATGAACGTAACCCGGTTGATTGATACGCAGGCACCTGATCAGAGCATGGTCATTATTGCCTACGATATTACCGAACAGGTAGAGGCTCAGGACAAGCTCAAAGCAAGCGAAGAGCAATTCCGGAATATGGTTATTCAGGCACCTGTCGCCATCAGTATACTGAACAGCCGTGATATGACGATCACCATCGCCAATGATTCCATGCTGGAAATCTGGGGTAAAGATTCGTCGGTCATTGGATTGCCGCTCATTAAAGGATTGCCTGAGCTGGAAGGGCAGGGTTTTATTGAACTGTTGGAAGGCGTTTTTGATTCGGGCATTGCGTATTACGGTTTTGAAACCTTGGCCCGGCTTCATCGGCAGGGGCGGTTGGATGAGGCTTACTTTAATTTTGTTTATGCTCCCGTACGTAACGACGCCAAAAACGTTAGCGGGGTAATGGTCATTGCTACCGAAGTAACAGCGCAGGTAAAAGCCAAACGGGCTTTGGAGGCCAGTGAACAACGCTTTAGAGACCTCATTGAAGAAGCTTCCGTAGCGATTAGTTTATTCGTTGGGCCTGATATGATTGTGGAACTGCCCAACGAAAAGATGCTCCGATTCTGGGGAAAAGACGAAACCGCTATCGGAAAACCCCTGCGCGAAGCGGTACCCGAACTGGTAGGTCAGCCCTTTCTCCATATTTTAGAAGAGGTCTACAGAACGGGAATTGAATACAGCGCACAGGAAGCCCCGGCCGAGTTATTCGTCGACGGAAAGCTTAGCACCTATTATTTTAACTTTACGTATAAACCGCTGCGGGACACCGATGGGCAGATTTATGCTGTTGTGGATATGGCCATCGACGTAACGGAACAGGTTGTGGCGCGTCGGGCTATTGAGGAAAGCGAACTACGTTTCCGTACATTGATGGAAGCGATTTCGCAGATGACCTGGACCAACACCCCGGAAGGGCAAATCAATTTCTACAATCAGCAGTGGTACAAGTATACCGGGCTCAATTTCTCAGAACCAAAAATGTGGGGCTGGCAGGCGGTTATTCACCCCGACGATTTACCCCATACGTTAGCTGCGTTTGAAAAAGCACTTACCAACGGGACTATCTTCGTGGTTGAAAATCGGTACCGGCGGGGCAGCGATGGTATGTATCGCTGGCACTTAAATAGGGCACTGCCAATCCGTGACGAATCGGGCGATATTTCGCTTTGGGTAGGTACTGCCACGGATATTCATGAACAAAAGCAACTCGAAGCCGAACTGGAGCAGCAGGTTCAGGCGCGGACGGAACAACTGGTAACGTCGAACCAGGACCTTCGACGCTCTAACGATAACCTGGAGAAGTTCGCCTACATTGCCAGCCACGATTTGCAGGAACCTTTACGGAAAATCCAGTCCTTTGGCGATATTCTTAAAGCGCAGTATTCCAGTCAGATCGGAGAGGGCCTCGACTACTTAGAGCGGATGCAGACCGCTGCGGGTCGTATGTCGTTGCTCATCCGGGATTTGCTGGCCTTTTCCCGTATTTCGACCCGGCAGGAAAATGTGGCAGTGGTTTCACTGAATCAGGTTATTACCGACGTACTCGACGACCTTGAAGTGGCTGTCAAGCAAACGGGCGCTCAGATTCAGGTCGATAAACTCCCGGCTATATTCGGCGATGCGTCGCAACTGCGACAACTGTTTCAAAACCTGTTAAGCAACGCCCTCAAGTTTCAGAAAGCTGGCCGGGTGCCTGTTATTCAGATTCAGACGGAGAATGTGACAGCCAGTTTATTGCCCGTCAAACCTGCCAGATTGGCGGCAACGTATCATCGAATCAGTGTATCGGATAATGGTATTGGATTCGATGAGAAATACCTGGATCGTATTTTTCAGGTATTTCAGCGCTTACACGGCCGAAACGAGTATGTAGGCACTGGTATTGGTCTTGCCATCTGTGAGAAAGTAGTGGCTAATCATGGGGGCGTAATTACAGCCGTTAGCCAGCCGGGCCAGGGCGCTACATTTCTAATCTATCTACCAGTGGAATAGCAATCTGCTTTACATAAGCCGAAGTCAGTGACGTAACGGCTGATACCTTTCTACGTAGTTTTAGCAGCAGCCAAAGCCTGTACACAAACCAAAATCTGGTTCGTGTACAGGCTTTGGCTTTGTTGGGATACACTTTGAAAAATAACCGAATGTATTTTCGCTAACCCACTTATGTGGTTTTAGTATATGGCTGAATAGTAGTCGTTTACGTCAGATTTTTTGTCTAGTATTTCTACTTCTGTAAAAAAAATTAGAAAAATTTTTAGGCTCGTGCAACCTCACTACGCTCTTCTTACATCTTCCGGTCAAATAACACAAGAAACGAAAACAAGATAATCGACAACTTCAATTTTCCTAAAACCATTAACCTGAATACAAACACTATGAAAACGTTCAAACACCTCCTGACCACGGCTTTTGTTGCTTTCTCAGCCGCTACATTCGCACAATCGACAGTAACCGTAACGACTTCCGCTGATTCGACTACGACAACATCAACCGTAACCCATTCTACCCGAATTGTTCACCGGGTTACTTCAGGGCTCAAATTTTACGTAGGCTTCAATAGTCTGGGGGATCGCTTCCAGCAGGCTATGACCTTCGACCCATTGGCTCCCGATTCGCTGCCATAGCCTGGCAGACACGCATTCCACTGGCCGTGAATGGTTCAACAAAACTGCGGCTGATAACGGGTCCGGAGGTTGCCTGGAACAACTTCATGTTTGAAGGTAGAAACGTACTGGTTGAGCAGAATGGCCAGCTTACTATTGAACAGGCTGATAAAGACCTGCGTAAATCCAAACTGGTTGCCGCTCAACTGAACATCCCGCTCATGCTGAACGTATCGTTCCGATCAGGTGTGTCGCTGAGCCTGGGTGCCTATGCCGGAATGCGGTTAGACAGCTACACTAAAGTAAAACCTGTGGGCGGACCGGCTGTTCGGGATCATGGCTCATACAATCTCAACTCCGTTCGTTGGGGGCTAACAACAGAACTGGGTTTCCGGGGTAGCTCTAAACTCTTCTTCCGTTACGAACCAAACAGCGCCTTTCGGGCAGGTCAGGGGCCAGACGCCAGTGTGTGGGCTGTGGGTCTGAAACTTTAAGCCCACACTTTTCTGACTGACTCTAATAATGCATTCGAGCTATGTATAATTAGGGTCAGTCAGAAAAAACAGAAAAATCTTCTTTCGACCATGCAACGTTTCGCCAATAAGGACGTCTTTGGTTCGGAGGCTCTTCAGAAATACTAAAATAATCCCTTAAATCCACTCATCCCGCCGTTCAGACCGCTTGTGTAAGAACAGGTACTATGTGACACCCACTACCTACCTTTGCCATGTACTTTGGATAAACACAAAGCGACCTTCAAAAACAAGTATCATGAAAAAGCCTCTATCTCATACTATTCTGCTCTGGTTGACCTTTTATGGTCTGCTTCTTCTAACGCTCTCAACGGCGTTTGGGCAAGCGCTGACGCGGGGTACCGTCAATGGGCAGGTAGGAACAGCGGCCGGAAAACCACTGGAGTTTTCGACCCTTATGCTGCTGAAAGCAAAAGACTCTACGTTAGTGAAAGGTGCTATTAGCGATGCTGAGGGCAAATATGCCTTCGAGAATGTTGGGGCCGGTCGTTATCTGGTGGCCGCTCAACAGATCGGTTATAAAAAAACGTATACTGCTCCGTTCGCCATTGATGAAACGCAGCCGGCTCTGGAATTGCCCAGACTGACAATGACCGACGAAACGAAAAACTTAACGGAAGTTAAGGTAGTTGCGCAAAAACCCTTCATCGAGCAGCAGGTCGACCGCACCGTAGTAAACGTTGAAAATAGCATTGTTTCCAGCGGGAATACAGCGCTGGAGGTGCTGGAAAAGGCACCCGGCGTAACGATAGACCGCCAAAACGATCAGATTCAATTGAAAGGCAAGTCGGGTGTCATTGTTTACATTGATGGGAAACAGACTTATCTCTCACAGCAGGAAGTATCGAACCTGCTGAAAAACACCCCAAGTGATAACATTGCGTCGATTGAAATCATCACCAACCCCGGCTCTAAATACGATGCCGCCGGTAATTCGGGGATCATCAACATCAAAATGAAGAAAAATAAAAACTTCGGTACTAACGGAAACTTCATCATTGGTGGCGGCTACGGCTGGGTTAATAACCTGAGCGGTGTACGTGACGATCTACCAAAATTCAATACGTCGCTGAATCTGAATCACCGCGAAGGGAAAGTCAATCTGTTCGGCAACTATAGCTATACAAACCGCCAAAGCTCGCAGACCAACGAGATTAACCGGCGGATTCCGTTTAACAACAGCGTTACGTACTTTGATCAGTATTCCTTCCGTCCGAACCAGTTTGTTGGGCATTCCTACAAAGCCGGTATGGATTACTTCATCAATCAGAAAAGCACCATTGGGGTATTGGTCAATGGTTTCTCAAACGACTGGCGGTCGAATGGGCAAAACAATACGCTCATCAGCGACGAAAATCACCAGCTGACCAGCAAGCCCTTTACCCGGACGGATGCCCGCAATTTTCTGTCGAATGTAACAGGAAACATAAACTACAAATACGATTTCGACGGGAAAGGCCGGGAATGGACTGTCGACGCCGATTACGTTCATTACGGTGGTCAGAACAACAATAACCTAAGCACGATCTATTACAACGGCAGTAACCAGCCGATTCGTCCGAACCAGGATGTGCGGAACAGTATGCCGTCGATCATTAACATTCTGGCTTTCAAGACGGATTACGTTCATCCGCTAAAAAACGGAAGCAAACTGGAAGCTGGTCTGAAAAGCAGTATTGTAAATGCTGACAACAATACGATTTACGATACGCTGCAACAGGAAAACCGCCAGTGGTTGCCGGATGCGAGCCGTTCGAACCAGTTTAAATACGACGAAAACATCAATGCTGCGTATATCAACTACGCTGGAAAAATTGGCAAACTGAAAGTGCAGGCGGGGTTACGCGTTGAACACACGCACTCTGTCGGCACATCGGTTACGCTCAATCAGACGGTCGACCGGAATTACCTGAACCTGTTTCCGACCCTGTTTCTGTCGCGTCAGTTAGATACAAACAACGTAATGAATCTGTCGTTCAGTCGCCGGATCGACCGGCCCGATTACCAGAACCTGAATCCGTTCGTGTTCTATCTGGACCCATACACATATAGCAAAGGGAATCCATTCCTGCGGCCACAATATACCAACTCAGTTGAACTGACCCACGTTTATAAAAACCTGTTCACAACAACCCTCGGTTTCAGCCGCACAACGGATTTTATTAACCGCGAAACGCCCCGTCAGATTGCCGCTGAGAACATTACTTACGTAACGCCGGAGAATCAGGGACATCTGGATAACCTGAGCCTGAACGTCAGTTTTCCGGTGGTTGTCACAAAATGGTGGCGGATGCAGAACAACGTAAATGCGTACTACCAAACGTACCAGACTTTCTATTCCGGAACGCCCTACGAGGTGAAGCTGGTTGCCTATAACCTCTACACATCGAATAACATTACATTCAGCAAAACACTGTCCGGCGAAGTGTCGGCCTGGTATAACTCAGCATCGCAATATGGTTTCTACCGCTCACAACCGATGGGCGCCTTTAGCCTGGGATTGCAGAAGAAGGTAATGGATGGCAAGGGTAGTGTGAAACTGAACGTAAGCGACCCGTTCTGGCTGAATTACTTCCGGGGCCGTGCGGCAGTACAGGATATCGACTTCCGGGTTCTATCGCGTTGGGAAAGCCGCCGGATTATGCTGACGTTCACGTACCGGTTTGGTAATCAGAACGTAAAAGGGGCTCGCCAACGTAACTCGGCTACCTCTGCAGAGCAAAGCCGGGTAGGAGGAAATAATTAAAAGTTTAGTTTAGGTTAAGAAAACGTGAAAGCCATGCTCATCTTGAAGCATGGCTTTTTTGTACGTTGGTAATTACGACCAGGTGAAGCGAACACCTGCGCTAAAATCCTGTTACTCGCCCGAGCCAACCGTTGCAAGTCTGGATGGTGTATTAATCACCTGCTTTTTTTTGGTGAACTACTCCATCTTTTTTTCACGATCTTCCATAAAACCTGCCAGTAGCCTCCACCAACCTTGACCAGTTTGAACGAGGAGCCGCCCATATCCGGTGTCCGGTTAATCCAGGAAACAGGTACTTCCCGGATGGAACAACCCATCATAAGGGGCAGAAGACCCGTCTCTGCATTGATAGCAAAGCCCGGCTGAGAAAGATCGAGCTGCTCCACTACCTCCCGCTTGATAAGCTTCAGGTTGTTGGTCAAATCCCGGAAATGACGTCCTAACAGAAGCACCGCCAGGAAGTGAAACCCGCGATTGGCCAGAATCTTAAAAAAGGGATAATTGAGCAAAACACTATGGCGCGAAAACCGACTGCCCACAACCACATCGAAACCTAACGTAGCAGCGTCAAACATGTCGCGGATTTCAGGCAGGAGATGCTGAAAATCGCAATCCATTGACAAAATATACTTGCCAGTTGCTGCGCGATACCCGTCGGTTATAGCCCGGCCTACACCACCCGGTGGCGTCCGGTAAACCGGCCGGATGCGGGGGTCCTCGCTGGCGAGTTTCTGCATTACCTCTCGCGTACGATCCTTGCTGTTATCATCGACCGGAATAATTTCATGAATGTAGTCGCCAAAAAACTGCTTAAGGCCATTTACCAGCGGTATGATGTTCATTTCCTCATTATAGCATGGAATCACTACAGAAATGGCTCGCTCCAGCGATTTATGCTCACACAGGGATATGGCTGGAAGCTCAACGACGCGCGGAGGTTTCTGGGCATGAATCAAAATAGAGCCTGCCAGCGTTCTGAATCCGTAGGCGTTTTCAAGCAGGATAGACAGGTTACGTAACAGCCAGGCCAGTCGGCGGCTTAGGGGGGCATAAACAAAGTCGGTACAGATGGCAAAGATTCTGATAAACCCAATTTCCGAGATCAGTTCGTATAGCTCCGAACGGTTCAGCAGATCGCGGGGATCTCGTTTACCAGCCAGGTTTTTAAGCAACTGCCGAAACTTAAGGACTATGTTCCAGGGGTTGGTTTCAAAAAATAAGATTTGCCCTCCGGGATTCAGTAACTGATGAACATTTTGCAGCATCCAGGCACAGTTGCGCTTGTCTAGCAGATCCATGGCTACGATGTAATCGAACTTCTTTTCACTGAGTTCTCCGGGAACGGATGTACTAACTATATATTCGACACCTTCCGGCAAATCAGCTGGCCTTGGGTCGTCGTTGAACGTAACGGCTGTGATCGGATTTTCTCCGCGCGACACCTGATGCAGGCGTTTAGTGAAGAGGCCTTTGCCACATCCTAATTCGAGTATTGTCTGGCCTGGAACAAGATGGACCATATGCCGTAACGTTTGAGCACGCCATAACAGCCGGTCCTTTAGAATCGGATCTCGTTTTTGCCAGTATTGATCCCGGAATTTTTCTCGTTGGCCGAGTACTTTTGTGTCGGCTAAGTTCTGGTCGCTGATGGTAGAAGATAGGTTCATATACGGTGTAAAATAATTCCAGGTTTGAAGAAGAACTTACTTGGCCTCAACTAAGTGTACATACCAATAACTATTCAGTGACCCTAACTTAGTGACCTTATAATTCGGGTTATTTTTTATAACCTTGTTAAACCACTGAGGGCGCTGTGCATTTTCTATTGTCGGTTTTGTCGTAGCCGTTTTGGCATAATCTGTTTTATTAAAAACCAGAAAGCGTTTCGTCGTCTTCAGGAATTCGTTACTCTGTATAATCTGGTTTTTGAAGTGATGTGGCAAACGACGCTTCAGTGCTTCCAGATGTTTGTATTCCTGGGGAGGGAACAAACCGCTTGTTGTATCAACCGCACTGGGCCAGTGCTGAACAAACCGATACCTATCTCTTTGTGGAGAATACTGTAAGAGCTTCAGAAATTCATTGGAGTAGTTAATAACTATCGGCAACGATTCGTATCCGAACTTATTATCGTTACTCCCAGGTCTGCCCTCCTGCCATCTGAATTTACCTCTAACAACTGGAATTGCTAAAAAACCAGCAGCCAATACAATGAGTCCAGTAGTACGGAGGGTTGGTAGCCAGGTTTGCCACTGCCGTTGGGCATTACTATGTTCCCATTTTTTGCTAAGTTCAATAAACTGAGAGAACAATTGGGCCAGCATAATTGTCCAGCTTAGGATAACCGGCATCAGATACCGATCCATAAATACTGGTTTTATGATGTAAGAGATGCACCAGACAAATACGGGAACTGCCAGAAATGCGTAGGCCAGTATTAACAGAGAAACACTACTTTCCTCCTTTAAATATTTAGCCGGCGATTTCCAGGACGAGCGTGTGACTTTCTTCAACGTAGCCGTGAAAAACCAGACGGACAAACCCGTTGCAGTTACAAATGCCGCCAGTTTCCCCCAGGTTTTATAAGCAAATGGGAAAGGTATTAACCACTGTCTGGAGCTGTATTCGAATAGCGTAAGCGTATCGACCAGGTCGCGCAGGGTAGGCAGGTAAATCCAGGTACGTGGATTTCCGGCATCGGCCTGAACAAGAAACGTAGGCAGATACAGTAAAAAGGAAAGCCATCCGACAACAATTGACAGATATACCATCGGCCGATACTGTTTGAAGTACCAGTCTCTCGCCATAAACGACACCAGAATCGCACCACTGAAAAACACACCATGCAGGTGAGTCTGAATGAACGCAGCATGAACCAGGACATTTGCAATCAGCAGATCATACCCCGGCTTTTCTTTTTTATTGATGTTGTCATACAGCACCAGACCCAGAGCGGTCACAATCAAATACAGGCCGTACATCCGGGCCTCAGAATTCTGATAGTACACCAAGGGAGAGCCGCAGAATGGGATGATTACGGCGAGCGAAGTTCCCCAAAAAGAATAAGTCCGACGTAACGTTCGCCATATTATGAGGCTGGATAATGCCAGTCCTATTGAGGAAAACAAACGTAACGACAACTCAGAAGCGGTAAACAGTTGGGCCCACCACCAGCCAAGGACGAAATAAAGAGGTGGAGTATTATTGATTTTATCATTGAATGATTTCCACATGCTCGCAAATGAATCATCAGCGAGAAAGAAATAGGAATAAAGCTCATCATTCCAGAAGTACTTCTTGGGGGAAATCAGAATACAGCAAATGATTAATGATGCTGAAATAAGGATTGGTATCAGGTATTCCCAGTTTACTAAACTTTTTTTTCTAATATCTTCCCCTGCGACGGGTTTCAGTCTTTGTACGGTTTCCTGTAACATGTGGATTATAAGTACTGGTTATAAGAATAATGAAATTTCTACTTTATTATTATAAAATGAAAAGCTGAGTTATCTATATTTTTATTACAGTAACAAATTGAGAAAAAATCTATAAACAATCTGTTATCAAAGAGTTACCGCAAATCGTTTACACACTACAAGGTAAGCAGTGAATAATTAAATACCTAAATCCATTTAACAAATAGCCATCTAGAAAAAAGACTATACTGCCACTGACTCAAGGTTAAGGAGAAAGTCACTATAGCTTCGCATTTATCACTTATAAATTAATTTTACGGTATAGATTGAATTATTGTTACATGGATATAGCTGTTAAACAGAAGAGTTTAAACATTAGCTTTATCAACTTATCAAAAGAGAGGTTATGAAATTAGATTAACTTATGCATTCATATTGGATTATTTAGTGATATTTTAAGGAGATTCAATGTGGTGTCTGTTAGAAAAATAAATAAAAAAAATATAATAGATGGTATTACATTGTATATATTCCGGCGAATAGTTTAATAAATTTTATATGTATTAAGTTGCATATGTACATTTTTAATTGAATGTGTACAGATTATCCAGCTTTCAATTACATTATTGTATATTAATTAAATATGCGTCTGATGCCTTAGACGATTTGAATTCAGCGTATTTTTTTAAGCGTAAAAAAGGCGATTCAATAAAAACAAAAGATAAATAGGATACAGTCAGAAGCAAGACTATATTTTCGAATTCTATTAATAGATATTCGTAGTTTTTTATAGAATCAGGCAGGTGAGAATAAAGATGTGACCGAATAAATTTCGCATTTGTAATATACGGAATAGCAAGGTGATAGAGATATAATCCGTAACTAATTTTTCCCAGGAACTGAAACGTAACGTTATGCAGTATGAATTTAAAATTGACTTCATCTTTATCGGCATTTATATATATATACGTAATCACCCATAGCGCAATAATAGCATGCAAGGTTCTGGCTGATAGTAATGAGCCGATTTGTAGTATATATAAAGCTAAAAGTACAAAACTACTTATTGCAGCCCATAATAGCCACTTGTAAAATGTACGAAGGTATTGGGGTTTAATTATACGAATGTAAGCTAATAAAGCACCCGCTCCAAAACAATCAAAGCAGGTGAAAAGGAGGGTGTCACTGAAATTATCTGCTTCTGTAGACATAATAGGCAGGCTTATTATACTTATTAATATCAAGCAAATAATTACAGCTGGTAAATATTTATTATTGATAAATAAAAGTATCCAGGGCCAGAATAAATAAAACTGTTCTTCAACGGCCAAAGACCATAGATGATAAATTATAGTTTCTGCAGCCTGTTTATTATAAAAATAAATATTAGTTGTATAAGTCAATAGATAAAAGAATGCTTCACCAATATCAGCTCCCAGCTTATTGCCTATAAGGAATAATGTAAAAATTAATAAGTAGTAAATTGGGAAGATTCTGAGCGAACGCCTTATATAGAAGTTTTTAAGAATACTAACGTTCGACCAATTTGTTTTCTCAGAATTTATTTTTTGTTTCAGTAATATACTCGTTATTAGAAAGCCGCTTAACACAAAAAATGTATTAACGCCTATACTTCCTAAACTAAGATTATCAATAAAAGGAATATGCTTGTACCAATGGCTAATGATAACAAAAATGACTGCAACGGCTCTGACAGCGTCAAATTGCTTAATATATCCCATGTAGATATTTTTATGCCTATAAATGAATAATTAGATTTAACGATATGTTTATAACTATTTATTGAAGTTTGATTAGCAGATATGCATTCTTCAATGTTACCATATTTAGAAAAGTATAACGAAATCTCTTGTTTTTATTGTTTGTGACCTACAGGATTTATTGTGATTTTATCAAAGATATATAATCAGAGCCAATTACGTACTTGGCCGCTTGCTCTTGTAAGAGCAAGTAGAATTATGCTTTCAGAATTGCTCTGACTGTGCTAATATAATGCTGTTCGTAACTCAACCAGAATCTGGTTTATATGGTCTAAATCGGGTTGGTCGGGCAAGGAACTTTGAGCAGCTGCCTTGTCAACCTGATTCACTTTTGCTTCAGCCTGTTTTATCAGCTCGTCGTATTCAAACGCGCCTGCCCGAATCTGAAGTAATTCGGCTCGATTTGGGCGCCGTACCAGTACTTCACCTTGCTCCAGAATTTCTACGGCCATATCGAGTAATCGAAATGTATGCATCATATTCTTGGCATCGTAGTTTTTGCCGTGGTCAAGTGTGTTCTGAAAGCGGTCGTTGTTACGTTTCTCTACCCAGTCCCAGTATTCACGATAATCTTTGCAACAGCTGGAGTAGCCATCATGATTTACGTACAGATAAGCACGTAGTGGATGTTGTTTCGGAATGCTGCTGAGCGACACCTCATTGGATTCTTCTCCTGAAAGTATACCCTGAAAACCAAGCGTTCCTGTTTCGTCGTAGAAGAGCGCGTATACATCCCGAGCATGGGCAATGCTCACCAGCCCGCATTGATCCTGCTGCGATTTATGTGCGTTGAGCCAATTCTAATAAAGGCTGCGAACCAGTAAAAGCACTGCCCAGGCCAGGAAGTACGTAACAGAAATTAAGCAACGATTTGCGCTCCTTAGGAAGCGGATTCAGAATTTTCTTGTTCAGCCCCCGTGCTTTTTTGATCTGACTGATGGCATAGCCTGCAAACGTATCCCGGCATAGTTTCGACAGAAAATTACGTGCCTGAAGTCTGTCGAGCACCGGATGTTTATACAGAATGCAATCGGCGGGCGCAGAGTAACTCGAGAATATTAGGGTTGTTTTTAGAAAGAAACTCGACAAACCGGCCTAGTTCGTAGAAAATCACGTCGTTTTTGTCGTCGTTAACCTGCGCTACGTAATGCAGGCCGTATAGCTCTGCCTGCGGGAGGACAAACACGCCCCGAATGTCCGTATCGGAGGTGGGCAAATCGGTGCCGTAAGCGCGACTACCGCTGATGCATTCAAATAAAATGAGGTGATTGGTCCGGAGTTCCTGAATAGTCATGGGACTGTAAAATAACCAAATACCCTATAAAAAAGATAAGGTTCCCTGAACGTTGCAGAGAACCCTATACTGACTATTCCTAAACCCTTAACCTTTTCTACATGAAAAACTAACTTTTACTCTTTTCTGTTCCAAATTCCGGTTGAATTCGGAATTTATTGAACGCCAGCGGCTTGGCTGAGTGATTGATCTGCATTCCAAAGGAAATTGATCATTCGAGCTGTGTAACCGGCCTGGTTGGTCCAGCGAATGGCTTCTGCATTTTTTTGCTTAGCCAGTGTATTAATTACTTGTGTGGTAGCTTCGTTGAATTTCGCACGATCCGCAGGGCTGATTGTCAGCACAGCAGAAGGACTTTGGTTATACAACGAGACAACGCTCATAAAGTTTTGCCAATTGGTAGTGTGCGTAAACTTGATAATGTTTTGTTCAGCATACGAAGCAAACTGCTTTTGTGAACCATTAACAAGCATAGCATTTGCCGGCTTGGTAGTTGCCGGGCTATCATCAGTGTTGGTGGTGGTAGCCGCGGTTGCCTGGGTTGTCGCTAATCCTAATCCAAGAATTACCGACGCAAAGATAACGCGCGTTTTCATTGTTTTGTTCTATTTTTGTTTCAACTTGGTAACGCACAAAGGTCTATAGAAAGTTCTAAAATACAAAGCGTACCTAGTATCGGCTCAAAATATTATTCCGAAGAATTTATGGTTTTTGCAGAATTTTGCGCGTGTATAACTGTTATTTATCTACCAAGAAGAATATTATTCTAAATTGCACCTTTCTAATATGAATAAAATATCGTTCTTGGATAATGAAAACTTCTTTAAAAAGTTATATCATTGGTTGTAATTGTTCATAGCATTTTGTATGCCCATAGTACAAAACGCCAGCACTGCATCGCCTGCGCGGTCCAAATAGTCGGGTAATTGGATCATTTCGTCTTCCGGAAACTGCCCCAGCACAAAATCAATCTGTCGGCCTTTCGAGAAATTATTGCCGATTCCAACGCGCAACCGGGCATATTCCTGTGAAGTCAACAGTTCATCAATATTTCGTAATCCGTTATGACCGCCCGGCGATCCTTTTGGCTTCAACCGTAATTTGCCAAACGGTAAATCTTTATCGTCGGTCACAATGAGAACATTCTCAAGCGGAATATTTTCCTGCTTCATGTAATACTGCACAGCCTTGCCGCTGAGGTTCATATAGGTAGTAGGCTTTACAAAAAACAACTGCTTGCCTTTGTACTGCCACTTGGCGGTATAAGCCAGGCGGGTCATCGAAAACGTAAAGCCGTGCTGTGCCGCCATTCGGTCGAGGACCATAAAACCGGCATTATGCCGAGTCAAAGCATATTCTGGGCCAATGTTGCCAAGCCCAACAATCAAAAATTTCATGTAGTCTATTTATTTAATAAAGCCACCGATTCACGATACGTAGTTTGCGTGCCATCGGGAAACTGGCAATCCAGGCGGTACATATACATGCCCGTTGGTGCGGCTTGTCCGTTAAGCTGGCCATCCCAGATCGGTTCGCCGTTGGCGAGTTCAAAATTAACACGATTATACAGGACTGCTCCCCATCGATCGTACACTGTGAACCGCAAAATAGTTAGCGAGGACAAGGCGAAATGAACCGTAAGCGCATCGTTTATCTGGTCGGCATTAGGCGAGAAAGCAGACGGCAATTGAATCTGATTGGCACAGTCGACCGGAACCAGTACGTTCAGGCTAAGCTTGCAGCCATTCGCGTCTTTGGTCGTAAGGGTATAATTCCCTCCTTTTAACGCCGAAAAGGTGGCGGCCTGTTGATATGTCTGATCGTCGAGCGAATAAGTCAGTAAGTCTGATGAATTTTTAGCGGTTATCAGAATAGCCCCGTTCTTCAGGTTACACCCCTCCATAATGGTATGTACATCTGCCAGTTGAGGGCCTGTGCTGGCAGCCACTTCGATGGACTGACTAACCATACAGCCTTCATTATCTTTTGCTGTCAGTATATACTCGCCGGATTTCAGGTTGGCAAACGTATTGTCCGACTGGAAGGTTTGCTTGTCCAGGCTATACTGAACTGGTGCAATACCGCCTGAGATTGTCATGGCTACCTGACCATCCGCCTGACCGCAGGTGGTAGGAAGGCCCGTTGTGCTTTGAATAATAATCGGTTTATAAGCCGGTAAGCTCAGTGCTTTGTTCACCTCACAGCCGTTGGCATCGCGTACCCGAAAGGTATAGGTTCCGCCCGATAACTGATTAAAAATCGGGCTGGACTGAAATGTTTGTCCATAATCGATTGAATAGGTGAGGGGCGCTTTTCCACCCGCTGCTACTACGTTGACACTGCCATTCGCTGGTTCGCATTTAGGGGGCGTACTGGTTAATTGACTGATGGTGGGACTTGAGTCGGCAGTGAGCGTAACTACCTTCGCAGCCTGGCAGCCAGCCGCATCCTGAGCCACTACGGTATAAGAAGCAGGTTTTAGGCTGGTAAACAGGGGGTTTGTCTGAAAAGCGCCACCGTTTATGCTATACCGCCACCCAACTGTATCGACTGCGGTAACTTGGATAGCCCCGTCCGTCTGACTACAGGTTGTATTCAGAGGAATTGCGTTAAAAACGGGCTCCGTAATTTCGACCGTAACCGGAACCGCCGGGCTTTCGGTCTGGTAGAGCGTTTGCGTAATATAAAACGTGGTTGTCTGGCTAATTTTAGGGCTATACGTATTGCCCGCTGCAAGCACATTCGTGCGGGAGGCTGACGAATACCACCGAATATTTTTACCCGTAACCACTAGGTTGACCGGGCTATCTTTGCAAAATTTGGTCCCGGATTTAAGAACGATTCGGTAGAGTTCGACTTTGCCATTTCCCTCTTTGGTACACGTACTGCCGTTTGTAATATTCTCATAGGTACCGATCAGACTCTCGTTGGTAGCATTGTACGTCATGGTGCCCCGCCAGAAACAGATGTCCTTAACGGCGGTGCTACCGTTCTGATCCATTTCGCTAAACGTAACCTGTGCTGAAGAAACCTGCCCCGCTACGTAAGCCATCCCACCAAACGGTACATTCGGGTTCGACGTTTGGGTCGTACCGCCCAGCGTAGTGCCAGTCTGTGTGAGCGTCATCGTATAGTTATAGACCGCCTGATTCGGATTAGCCGGGTATGTTACTCCCAGCCAGAACCCGCTTATGTCCTGAGCCTGGCCAGCCATAACACCGAGCCAAAACACGAATAGAAGTCCTAATAGCGATCTCAGCAGCATACCGAAAGCGTTTTACAAACTGCGTTCATTCAATCATGTAATATAGCGAGCTGATCGTTTATACGGCGAAAACTCATAAGCCGCCCCGAAAAAATGAACTACAACGTACCAATTTGTTTGTTTTCCCAGGCTTATTAGGCTTACGCCTTTGCACACTTGTTTTTACCTTTACACCATAGACTATTTTTATTGTATGAACCAACAACGCCTAATCCTGTCCAGCCCATTGCTCGAAATTGTCATTAGCCGATTGACGCAGCAATTAATCGAAAATTACCAGGATTTCACGGATACTGTTATTCTGGGTATGCAGCCGAGGGGAATTTATTTTGCTGAGCGCGTCGGACGCCAGCTAAACCAAACGCTGGGCTACAACGTACCGCTGGGCTATCTGGATGCTACATTCTATAGGGACGATTTTCGTCGGCGCGATACACCACTACGTCCCAATACAACCAACGTACCGTTTATCATTGAAAATAAGCGTGTTATTCTGATTGACGATGTACTGGCAACGGGCCGCATGGTACGTGCCGCCCTCGACGCTATGACGGCTTTTGGACGACCACGCAAAGTTGAATTACTGGTTCTTATTGACCGACGTTACAACCGGGATCTACCCATAAAATCTGATTATACAGGTATGCGCGTAAATACGCTTGAATCGCAGCAGGTACTGGTTGAGTGGACTGAACAGGGAGCCGATGCCGACCGAATATGGATTGTTGGTTAATTCCAAGAATAAGTAGAAATAGCTATATATTTTCTTAATGGAAAATACTCAATAAATAATTAATTTTGAAGCTTGTTCCTGATAAACGACAAGCTAACGGTTTGTGCTGAAGTTTTAACAGTTGATGGCCTTAATGTGGCGTTTGAGCCAGTAGATGCATTTATAAGCAGTTGTAGTTAGAGTAAATTCGCCGTAACAAAAAGAACAACAAGACTACACAACAGTTGAAGACTCAGTTACATCCACATTCTTTTTTAACGATTTTATGGTTGTTGCTTGTCGGAGTTACATCGACTGCTCAGGCTCAGACCGTTTATAAAGTTACAGGCCTGGTAACGGATGCGAACACAGGAGAGCCTATTCCATTTGCGAGTGTTGCGCTGGTTGGCCGTCGGGTTGGTGTGGTTACTGATGAGCAGGGTCGCTACTCACTGATCGCCAAAATATTATCGGATTCAGTAGCCGTTAGTTCACTTGGCTACAAAACGCTTCGTCGGGCTATTAATCCGGAACGCCTTACTCAGTCAGTCGATTTCAAGTTGGAGTCAGCAGGAACGGCCTTACAGGAGGTTACGGTCAGAGCCGGCGAAAACCCGGCCTGGCGCGTGTTACGTCAGCTTCGAAAAAACAGATCGATCAACGACCGCAGGCGCCTGCTGGCTTATGAATACGATAGCTATGTAAAAACCGAAATTGCGCTTAGTCACGTAACGGATCGGATGCGCAAAAATCCGCTTATTAGAAAGATCAACGAGGCCATGAGTAAACATGACTCGATTACGGACGATGAAGGGCATCGATTGCTGCCACTGCTGGCTTCGGAGTCGGTATCGCGTTTTTATTTCAGAACCAGCCCTGAGCGGAAACGGGAGGATATTCGGAAAACAAGGATCAAGGGGGTAGCTGTGGATGATGCCGGATTAAGTTCGCAACTCCTGGGCGGAACCAATCTGGTCAGCCAGAATTTTTACGATAACTACATCCCGATTCTGGGAAAAGATTTTGCCTCGCCCGTAGGCGACAACTGGCGGAACTGGTACGAATTTTTCCTGGCCGACACCACACAGCTTGGCGATCATGTCTGTTATGAAATCCATTTTGATCCCAAACGTAAAGAAGATCTGGCCTTCATAGGAAAAGCCTGGATTGACACCACTACGTTTGCGCTTTGCCAGATTGAAACCCGCATTGGCGACGGTGCCAACCTGAACTACGTTCGTGGACTTACCATTGAACAGGAACTGGAAACTACGGTAGATTCAGCGTCGGGTTCATCTTCTACAGCCGGGTGGTTACCCGTTAGCATCAAGCTCGTTGCAAACCTGACAGGGGTTGGCAAACAATCGCTCGGGATGCGGGCTCAGGTGACGTTACGTAACAGCAACATCATCGTGAACCGGCCGCGTTCAACTGCCTTTTATGAACAGCCTATCGAGCCAAGCGATACGGTAGCTACGACCAATGATGCGTACTGGCAGTCGGTTCAGCGGAATCTGGCTGGGGCCGACTCCTTAAGTAAAGATGATCAGAAGACGCGTCAGATCATCGATAAGTTACGAGCGGTACCTGCCGTAAAAATGGCCGAAGCTGTGGGGCAGGTGGCTGTGACCGGCTTTTACAAAATCGGAGGTGTCGATCTGGGACCGTATCCATATTTGTTTGCGGTGAACAGCATCGAAGGCTTACGGACCCGTATCGGTTTCCGGACGAATGAACAGTTCAGTCGGAACTGGGTGTTGCGTGGCTATGTGGCTTACGGGACGTTGGATAGTAAATTCAAGTATGGGGCCGAAATCGATTATCTGTTCTCACGTCAGCATTGGACCGTAGCGGGGGTTCGAATGGCTAACGACCTGGAGCGGCTGGGGTTGACCCCCGAATTGATAGGTGGTAATCGGATGTTTTACGCACTAAGCCGTTTCGGTCGTTACCGGGGCGCTTATCAGAGCCATCAGAAAGAAGCTTTTTTTAAGACAGAGCCGTTTAAAGGGGTACTGATCACAGCCATGCTTGGCAGTCGAACATTCGACCCACTATTTCCCTTTCATTACCGGGCAGAACCTGAATTAGGCGATCAATCGCCATTGCGCTCCGATATTTATGATGCCTACTGGTCGGTGGAAGCCCGGCTGGCCCGGAAGGAAAAATACATTATGGATGGTAACGAACGAATTACGCTTGGCACGAAACGCGCTCCTATCCTGACCATCAAGTACACACGTGGTTCGAAATCACTAGGTGGTGATTATAATTACCAGCGTATTACGGTGCGGGCGCAACAAACGTTCAGGCTTGGTCCCTTAGGACGTACTACGTATCTGCTTTCGGCCGGATATACTCCGTCAACCTTACCAGCCCCATTGCTCTTTCCGCATATTGGCAACCCTACACCTCTGCTTACGACGAATACATTTAACCGAATGCAGTTTTATGAGTTTGTGAGCGACAAATTCATGGCCATACACGTACAGCACCGGTTTGAAGGGCTTTTGTTCAATCGTATCCCTGGCATCCGCAAGCTAAACTGGCGATTAATTGCCAATGTCGATGCCCTTTGGGGAACTCAGTCGAAAGAAAATCAGGCCCTCGATTCTCAGAAACCTATGCCAAACGGCATGAGGACTATTCATTTTGGTACGCTGGACCCTAAGGTTCCGTATATGGAACTGGGGTATGGAATCGACAATATTTTCAAACTGATCCGGATTCAGGCGATTCATCGACTAAATTACCTCAACGACGGACCGAACGGTATCCCGATTAAATCGTTTGCGTTGAAAGCGTCTGCATCAATTAGTTTCTAATAAACCATTATGGACTGACTAGTCGAGATGCCGACTTTAAGGCATTTGACGTGTAGCATAACTTTCTGCTTTGGCTACGTGTTGATGACTAAACTGTAGTCTTTATGCCACTCGTCGCGCCTGTTACAATTCAGAAAATTTCTGGTGAAAGTCAGACCGAAGCCCCCGATTTGCTGGCCGTTGAAGAGCCATTGGAAATTCGGTTAGGGTTTGGACCTACCCACGATCGCCAGCAGCGGGGGGTATCTGTTGCGATGCGAACACCCGGTCATGACGAAGAACTTGCAATAGGCTTTCTCTTTACGGAAGGCATTATTCAGCAGCGGACTGATGTGCTTTCGTGTCGTCATTGTGTACAGGATTCGCAAAAAGAAGGTAATGTCATCCGGGTTGAGCTTCATCCCGATGTAGTTGTCGATTGGTCGCGTCTGGAACGTAATACGTTCACATCGTCGAGTTGTGGACTCTGTGGTAAAACGACTATCGACGCGGTAATGACTACCACCAATGGGCCAATTCAGTCTACCCTTTCGGTTGAACCGCCGATATTACATGCCCTACCCGAGCGTGTCCGCGAAACGCAGCGAATCTTTGCCTATACGGGCGGCCTGCACGCTGCGGCCTTGTTTGATAGTGCGGGTAAATTACTGATCATTCGGGAAGACATTGGCCGACATAACGCGCTGGATAAGCTTATTGGTGCGGCTTTCTGGCAAAACTGGTTGCCCCTGTATCAGTATGGCGTTTTTTTGAGCGGACGTATTGGTGTTGAACTGGTACAAAAAAGCTGGCGGGCGGGCATCCCCTTGATCGCGGCTGTGGGTGCACCTTCAAGCCTGGCAGTACAGATGGCTCAGGAAGCTCAGATGACGATAGCCGGTTTTGTCCGTAATGAACGGTTCAACGTGTATAGTGCTCCTGAGCGAATAAAAGGACAAGGGTAGCTTCCTTGCCAAATTACGTTTACTCGTCTATCGTTCGGCCAAATTCTGTTACGTAGCGGGTACAAGCATAGTGAGTGCGCCGGGTCGAATTTGAGCCTTGAGCGTAGTGATTCTGCCTTTGTATTCACCATCCACCTGGAAATAAGCTCGTCGGTGGGTTTCTATTGCTACCGACGTAGCGGGATAGATCTCAATGTTTTTCGGATCGAAAGGGCGGAATCGCCAGAAAAGCTTAATGATTTCCAAAAACGACAGTCTCCGAAAAACAACAACCTCAAATTGCCCATCCGATAAATCGCCGTCAGGATTTATGATGGCACCGGTGCCGTACATTCGGGCGTTTGCCAGCACCACCATAAAAGCGACTCGGTTTATGCATTCGTCACCAACTGTTATTGACAGCCGAAGCAATCGACGTTTTCGGAGTACGTTGACGACACTTCGCAGGTAGCCAAACTTACCGCGAAGATTGTTGGTTTCGTAATATTTTACTACCTGAGCATTCAACCCAATATCGCTTAGGTGTAAACAAATATCGCCATCATCAACCGAGATTACGTCCACCGCTTTCTGGGCGCCATTCACCAGTACGTCCAGACTTTCCTGAATACCAGTTGGGATACCAAGCTCGCGGGCCATACCATTGGCTGAACCAACAGGCAACAATCCGAGCGCAATGGGTTTGTCTACCAGATGTTCGGCAACGAGTTTAAGGGTGCCATCGCCCCCGACAGCTACTACACGGTCGGGCTTATGCAACTGAAGCTGTTCTTTTATGATTTCGCCATCCGTTTTACCGTTGAGATAAAATTGATGAATGGTATGTGGTGAATTTTCGAAGTAAGACTGAATACCATCTTCCCAGATAGTTTTGTCCTGACCACCCGAAACGGGATTAATTGCGAATAAAAAAACCAACTTCTGTGTAAATTATAAGTTATAAAAGATGTGCGCTGACAGAACGTTATGGAAACTTTAGAGGCCCCGTTTATTCATAAACAAAATACTAGCCTAACAGGTAAGGTGAAACATCGTTTCTTAACATGGCTCCGGTTAACTGAGCAGCCTACAGTGAAAGTGTACCGGAGTTTTGGAAACGAAAATCACCTTATTATACATGGAAGTGTTTTTTGCCGGAGCGCTATGCCCAGGCAAAAATACCGCAGTACGATTTGGCTAAATTTATTTGGTCTGCTACGTTTATTTTTAGTTAAACCATATCCACAGGCAACTGTTCGGATTTTCGTGAACGGGCAATCTGCTGAAACAAAAACAGATGCCGCTGGCTACTTTCGGGTGGAGGTGCCAACCGAGAAACCTCTTGACGCTGGATGGCATACCGTAAGGGCCGAATTGTCGCTCAAGGAAAGGGTAGTGATTCACGGAGAAGGGCGGGTTCTGGTGCCGCATCCAACGCCATTTGCCTGTATTTCCGACATTGACGATACGTTTCTGATCTCTCATTCGGCTACGTTAACAAAACGGTTGAAGGTGCTGCTGACGAAAAACGCGCATACCCGGAAACCATTTGAAGGCGTTGTGGCCCATTATCAGTTATTGGCTCAGGCCACTCATGATCCGAGTACGTTAAATCCGTTTTTCTACGTATCGAGCAGTGAGTGGAACCTGTATGACTACATTCTGGAGTTTTCAAAAAAGAACGACTTGCCGGAGGGAGTTTATCTGTTGAGCCCCCTGAAGCAACTGAACGAAGTGCTCAAAACAGGTCAGGGTAAACACATGACAAAATTTATGCGGGCAGTACGTATACTGGAAACTTACCCGAATCAGCCGTTTGTCCTCCTTGGTGATGATACGCAGGAAGACCCAACGATTTACGCGTCGCTTGTCGAGCATTTTCCGCGTCAGATTCGTTGCGTATACATTCGTCAGGTTCATGGGAAGAATCAGCCCAAAACTCGTGATATTTTAAAACGGATTGAAGCAGTTGGTGTACCCTGTTGCTATTTTGCGCATAGTGCCGATGCCCGGCAACATTCGATAGAAATTGGCTTAACGGCTTCCGGGCATCAGTCAACAAATTGACACAACTACTAATGAAAATAAACACGCCCCCGAAGAGCTTACCGGTGAACTAGATGTTGAAAAACCGTATGAAGAAGCCGCTGGTTTGCCAGCCGTTATCCAATCCTTCAAGCATGTATTGAATGGAACGGGGGTAGGGCGGGGCTGGAAGGCGCTCATCAACATGAACCAGAAAGACGGATTCGATTGTCCGTCCTGTGCGTGGCCCGACCCCGATGGAAATCGCTCACGCATAGCTGAATACTGCGAAAGCGGAGCGAAGGCGGTGGCCGATGAAGTGATGACCAAACATACAGCATCGCCTGTGCTGTTTCAGCGTTACTCAGTCGATGAACTACTGCAAAAATCGGATTTGTGGCTTGGTCAGCAAGGGCGACTAACGCAGCCTATGGTGTTACGTCCGGGTGCCACTCACTACGAACCCATTGACTGGTCTGACGCCTTACAACTTATTGCCGATCAGCTTCGGTCACTCGACTCTCCCGACGAAGCGATCTTTTACACATCCGGGCGAACCAGCAACGAAGCAGCATTCGTGTATCAATTGTTTGTGCGGATGTTCGGTACGAATAATATGCCTGATTGTTCGAACATGTGTCACGAATCGACAAGTGTAGCCCTGGCCGATTCGATTGGCTTAGGCAAAGCATCGGTAAGGTATGAAGATTATGAGAAAGCCGATGTGATCATGATTATGGGTCAAAATCCGGGCACAAATGCGCCCCGTATGTTGACCCCGCTCGAAACGGCCAAACGTAACGGGGCCAAAATTGTCGCCGTCAATCCGCTTCAGGAGGCCGGTCTCCTCGCTTTCCGAGACCCGCAAAGCCCGCGTGATATGTTACTTGGCGCTGAAAAAATGACCGACGTATTTCTACAGGTACGTATCAACTCCGATCTGGCACTGATAAAAGCCATGTGCAAAATTCTGCTGGAGGAAGAAGCGAAAGCCGCTGCGGAGGGGCAGCCCGGTAAGGTGCTGGATAAGAATTTTATTGAGCAATATACATCGGGCTATGAAGCGTTTGCCAAAAGCCTGAACCAGTTTGAACTGAATGATTTAGCCGCTCAATGCGGACTGACGGTAAAGCAGATTCGGAAAGCCGTTGACCTGTTTAAATATACGCCCAAGTTGATTATCTGCTGGGCTATGGGCCTGACTCAGCACCAGAATGCCATTCACACCATAAATGAAGTCATAAACCTGCTGTTACTAAAGGGAAGTATCGGAATTGAAGGGGGAGGGGCTAGTCCCATTCGTGGGCACAGTAATGTGCAGGGTGATCGTACAATGGGCATCTGGGAAAAACCCAAGCCCGAGTTTTTAGATGCCCTCAAGCAGGTGTTCAATTTTGAACCGCCCCGAAAGTCCGGGTACGATACGGTAGCGTCCGTGAAAGCAATGCATGAAGGTAAGGCAAGCGTATTTTTCGGCTTGGGGGGCAATTTCGCAATGGCTGTATCGGATACAAATTACACGGCCGAAGCGTTGAGAAAGTGCAACCTGACAGTACACGTATCAACCAAACTGAACCGTAGCCATTTAATTCATGGTAAAACCGCCCTGATTTTGCCTTGCTTAGGACGTACTGATCGGGACATACAGGCAAGTGGCGAACAATTTGTCAGTTGCGAAAGCACGACAGGGGTAGTGGCCCAGTCGCATGGCGTAGTAAACCCGGTCGTATCAACGCTCAAGAGTGAGGTTGCCATTATTTGCGAATTGGCGAAACGCGTCCTCTCCTCAAAAACAGCTGACAACAGTGAGGCTACTAAAGTCGATCAATACGGCCGCCCTTACGTTAACTGGGATTCGCTGGTGGCTAATTATGACCGTATTCGCGATCTGATTGAACAGGTTGTGCCGGGCTTCGAACATTACAACGAAAAAGTACGGAAGGCAGGTGGTTTCTATATACCGAATGGCCCTCGTGTTCGTGAGTTTAAAACGACCGACGGTAAAGCGCATTTTACCATTAATACACCTACACAGCACAATTTAGAGCCCGGCGAACTGCTTTTAATGACTATCCGAAGTCATGATCAGTTCAATACAACTATCTATGGCCAAGACGACCGTTACCGGGGTATTTACAATGAACGGCGCGTGCTTTTCATGAATGCCAATGATATTTCAAATCTTGGTTTAGCGGCAAAGCAGGTGGTTGATTTACATAGCCATTACGACGGTCAGCAACGGACAGCCCATAGATTTATAATTGTCCCCTACAACATTCCTGCTGGTTGCGCAGCTGCTTACTTTCCAGAAACAAACGTATTAGTACCAATTGATTCAGTTGCTGAAAAGAGTCACACGCCTACATCAAAATCAATTGTCATTACGGTCACCTCCGCGAATGATTAAGAAAAAAGCTGAACCCTCATACATTTCGTCGACGAAATGTATGAGGGTTCAGCTAAAGCACACAAGGGATTATTGCTGGAAGTATTCTATCTTATCAGCATCCGTATTATTGAATATCACTACCTCGCTGTTAGAACTTGCGTTGACAACAGCTGTAACAACAAGGGTGCCTGAGGTAGGACCTGGAATAAGTGTTCCATTCAACCCAAACGATGCTACGCTGCCGGCAGACATTGATTGCTTTGTCAGTATGTAATAATCCTCATCGGAGCTATTGTCAAAAATCCAGTTACTGTTCTGCACCGGTCGGCCACCTACCGACGTAGCGGTTGCCGGAAAGCTGAGCGGTGCTTGCACAGATTTGGCAACTTTGACGGTAATTAAGTGATTGGTTGCTACTGATTTTAGCTCGAAAACATCGACTACAACGCTAAAATTGCCCGTGCCATAGAGAATAGAGGGCTGGGCATGGACAATAGGCGTCAGATCAACGGGTAAATTGTAAGTTGCTGTATATGTAGTATTTACGTCTGGAATGGTAATGGTGCCTCCTGCGCCAATTCCTTGATCCCAACTGTCAAAAAGATAAGTTTTATTCGACACTGTTTGAGAAGTTGGAGCGGTTAGCCCAACCATCAGTCCAGAGACAAATTGTTGAGCGTGAGGTGTGGTAACAGGTTGTCCATCTAAATTGAGCGTCAGTCCGGTCGGATTGGTCGCTAGATTAATCGTAACCACTCGTGGGTCAATATCAATATAGGTTGTACCCGTAGCCCCTTTCGAATCGGTTACGGTCAGTATAAGTCGGTAAAAGACATTGGCCGACACTTCCCCCTGATTGGCAATCGTGAACTGGCCGCTGGTGACGCCAGCGGGAATGGATGGGCCGGGGTGATAATGCGTATTATGGTGAAACTCAACGGTCCAGGCAAAAGCACTAGCGGGCAACGTACCGTCTTCGGGGTCGGTAGCTGATCCGGAAAAACTGATCACATCACCTGCCTTGTAAAGAGTGTGGTTAGCCGGGCTAAGAATGGTGGGGGTTGGCGACTGATTCGGTGCTATAACCGAAAGCGAAGCGATATTGCTGGTTACACTACTTACTGAATTACTAACAGTTACCCGATACTGGCCTGCATCGGCAGCAGCCGTGCTGGCAATTGTATAGCTGGCAGAGGTAGCTCCAGTAATGTTACTTCCATTTTTTTGCCACTGATACGAAAGGGGAGCTGTTCCTGTGGCCGTTACTGAAAACCCAGCGGGCTGCCCCTGTGCTACCGTTACATTCGCTGGATGGGTGACAATTTGAGGAGCTGTGTTGGTGGTGTAGATTATTTTATAGAGCGCACTGTTGCTTCGGCTCAAAAAATATACGTTTCCATCGATGCCGACTTTCAGACCAACTGGTTGTCCTGGCAGAAACCAGCCAAAAGCTGAGTGGGTAGGTGTACTGGTAGAAAAATCTAAAACATTGATGGCACTGGTACAGTAATCTTGGTAGAAATACTTGCCATTGAAACTGGCAGGATAGGTTGTTGTAGCCGGATTGAAAAATGCTCCCCCTGTGATAGCGCATCCCCAATCTGGAAAATTAGTATTGTGTGGGTAAGCTAACACCGGATTTGTATAAGCCACGTTCGTACTGACTCCTTCGGCTAAGGGCCAGCCAAAATTTTGTCCACTAGCAGTAGCATCATTTATCTCCTCCCAGGTCACTTCCCCAACATCATTAACGAAGATACGACCAGTACCCGGTTGAATATCAAATGTAAATGGGTTTCGTAGCCCATATGCCCAAATACGTTTCCGTTGTTCTGAACCTGTTGTAAATGGGTTTCCTACTGGAACGCTGCCATCTGAGTTCACACGCAAAATTTTCCCTAAGTATGAGTCGAGGTTTTGTGAATTTACAGAATTATGACTGTCGCCGACGGCAATATAAAGCTTACCATCTGAGCCAAAATTCATAGCTCCACTATTATGCTGTTCTGCGAAGCTTAAAGGGTCTAAATTTAAAACAAGCGTCTCGCTTCCAGCTATTGAGACGTCACCATTAGCAGTAAACCTACTAATTCGATTATTATACGGTGAACTTGGAACTGTATAGTATAAATACACATATCCATTAACAGCAAAATTAGGATCTAATGCTACTCCCGTGAGACCTGCTTCCCCCGAAGAATACACATTGTTTAATTGTACAAAAGGCGTAAGTAATAAACTTCCATTTTTAATAACGCGTAGTTTTCCACTCTGTTCTGTCACAAAAATCCGTCCATCTGGTGCAAATGCTATACTAGTTGGATTACTGAGTCCATTAACTACCTGCACTTGACTAAAACCTGATATATAAGTTTCAAATTGCGCATTAGCTTGGTGCGTAATAAATACGAGTAAAGCGAGGCTAATTAGCAGACGAGATGACCGGTTATACGCCATACTTGCACTTGGGAACTTATTGAAGTGTCCCCTCAGGAAAAGAAAATGTTTCATAAAGTTGGATTTGGTAATGTCAAATAGATTTAAAGCGAAATAATTAACCTTAAGTTTTAATGAGATGCGATGTGTCCAATCTTTACATGTTGGCAACACCTCGGAACGCAATAATATGTTATGTTTTTAATATATAAAAAGCCGTAACCACTTTTTAATGCATTTTTAGTTATCAACCACTGTGATTATAATGTCTAAAAAGTTTGTTCCAAGGAATTGTAGGATACCTTTTTTAGGAATATAATTAGGGATAGAATACTGGATAAGTATTCGAAGAACTTTTTGATGAGCGAACTGATCGCTACAATGACTGTGTATACGTTGGCATAGAGAGTTAGTCTATTTACCTAGTTGTCGGTGCCTATCGCTGCTAAACTTGCATTGAAAGTTGCGAACTCAGGGGCTGTTTTTTAGGTTTGCATCTGAAAGATAGTGAAACCGGTTCCGGTAAAACTATATTTATTAGATAGATTTTATAAACTAAAACAACTTGACCATGTCACTACGCTTAGGAGATATTGCTCCCGATTTTGAAGCCGACACAACCCAGGGCCATATCCATTTTCATGAATGGCTTGGTAACTCATGGGGAATGTTATTCTCTCACCCTGCCGACTTCACCCCTGTCTGCACTACGGAGTTGGGCAAAACTGCCCTTTTGAAGGATGAATTTGCTAAACGTGACGTAAAAGTTATTGCGGTGTCTGTGGATGACCTGGACTCGCACAACCGATGGACGCCCGATATTAAGGACGTAACGGGAGCAGAAGTGAACTTCCCGTTAATTGCTGATCCTGATCGCAAAATCGCTGAATTGTATGACATGATTCACCCGAATGCGAGTGAAAAAACAACAGTACGGTCGGTGTTTGTGATTGGGCCTGATAAAAAAATTAAGCTGACACTTACATACCCTGCTTCGACAGGACGTAATTTTAATGAACTGTTGCGGGTAATTGATTCGCTGCAACTAACCGCAAATTACCAGGTAGCCACTCCCGCTGATTGGGAAGAAGGACAGGATGTAATTGTAACTCCTGCTGTTACGAATGATCAGTTGGAAGCGAAATATCCGAAAGGTGTAACCTTTGTAAAACCTTACCTGCGTACAACTCCGCAACCAAACAAATAAAGGGCGTTGGTTGCGTTTGAGCCAGCAGTAAGGATGGTGAGGTAAGAAAGTTGATAAGGGAATACAAATGAGTCTGTTACCTTCTTTAAAACTTTACAGTTACTCACTGAGTTAACGCTTCGTTATAATTTAAACAAATTGAGCGTTATGGCAAAGAACAAAGACACTAATCCTGAGCATACTGAAGGGCCAGTTGCTACGGCTATTGAAGAACAAACAGCAAAATTGCCGTCCGATATATTCCTCTGGGCATCCTTAGGATCTATGGCAGTTTCGTTGTATCTGCAGTCAACGGGTGATCGAAACAGAAGTCTTTTTGTAGGTCAATGGGCCGCTCCATTTCTGCTTCTGGGCCTGTATAATAAACTGGTTAAATTAGAAGGCCACGATTGATGATAGCTACTATTTTTGGCGTTAAAAAGCCCTTCGCCAATGCGAAGGGCTTTTTAACGCTCATCAAATTCAAATCTAAAGCTGTAATTTCGGCCGGTAATTTTTTCCTGCATGAAATTTCGCGTTCTGTCAAAATTCATTTTCCGGCGATACGGTATATGGATTGTGGCATTGTTAGTCCTGATCATCGGTTTCTGGATTTTTCGGTCACGTCGCCCTGATGAGCTGAACTGGCGCTTTGTGCAGGCATTTGGTATTCGGTTACCTATGCACTATACTATTCATGGCATCGACGTATCCCGGCATAACGACCGTATTAACTGGGATAAAGTCCGCCGTATGGAAGCCGAAGGCGTTCGGTTACAGTTTGTATTTATTAAAGCAACTGAAGGTGCTACGCTTGCTGACAAACATTTTGATAAAAATTGGCGGGAAGCCAAAAAATCGAATCTACGCCGGGGTGCTTACCATTTTTATCACCCTACCCGCGATCCCATTAAACAGGCTACTAATTTTATCCGGCACGTTCAATTAAACCCAGGAGATTTTGCCCCAGTTGTTGATTTTGAAGTGACAAATGGCCAGTCAGATGAGACGATCGTTAATGGGCTAAAGTTATGGCTGAAAACGGTTGAGGAGCACTATCAGATTCAGCCAATTATTTACACAAACGGAAATCTCTACCGGCAGTACATTAAAGGTAACCTGGATGACTATCCGCTCTGGATTGCTGATTACTCCACGAAACACCTGCGTCGTTATAACCCGGATAAATTATATTTATGGCAACACAATCAGGCGGGTTGGGTGCAGGGTATCCGCGGCCAGGTCGACTTTAACGTTTTTGTGATGAGCGAAGATAGACTTCACGACATCTGCCTGTAGCCTCACGTAGGACGAAAAGAAATTTACTGCTGCCAGATGTCCCAAGCTTTATCGGCCTGTAATTCCAGCATACGTAACCCATTCTGCGTAGACGCCCCGCGTTCGTGACCTAGTTGCATGAATTTAGTTTCAGCAGGATTATAAACCAGATCGTAGAGCAAATGCTTGTCTGTTAGCAAAGGGTACGGAATAGCTGGAGCAGCATCGGTATGTGGATACGTACCAATTGGCGAACAGTTAATGATCAACTGATAATCAATAATCACATCTTGTAAATCCTCGTAGGCGAATGTAGATTCAGTTTTTGTTCGTGATACATATTTGTACGTAATGCCCGTATCTGTGAGGGCTACCGTAACGGCTTTCGAAGCTCCTCCTGTACCCAGTACCAGTGCCTGTAAACCTTCTGCTGTTCGACCAAGCGCGACAAGCCAGTCGGCTAGCGATTGACGAAATCCGTAATAATCAGAATTATAACCTGTTCGGGAACCGTCGGCTTCAAACTTTATAACATTGACTGCACCAATTTTTTCGGCTGACGTATCCAGACGGGTTAAGTAAGGCAGAACAGCTTGTTTATGGGGAATGGTAACGTTCAAACCTCGTAGTCCAGGCAGGTTAAATAAGTTTGGTAATTCATGAATGTCGGGTAGTTCAAATAGATCGTAGCGACAATCGGCAATATTTTCCCGTATGAATTTTTCGGTAAAGTAACGCTGCGAAAACGAGTGAGTTAGTGGATAACCAATCAGGCCGTAACGAGTCATATCTGGTTTAGAACTGAATGAAAACGGGAAGCTCGATCTGTCTCTGCTTCCCGTAATATAATAAAAACTATACCTAAAAATCTGAGTAATCAGAGTGCTGGTTTATTTGAACGCTTCCTGATGTATTCAATAATAATAGGGAGTATCGATAAGCCCACAATTCCGAAAACCACTAATTCAAAGTTTTTCTGAACAATCGGGAAGTTACCGAAGAAATAACCGAGCAACGAAATAGAAGTCACCCAAAGCACGGCACCCATAATACAGAATTTGATATACGTACCATAATTCATGCTACCGGCCCCCGCTACGAAGGGTGCGATGGTCCGCACGATGGGAATAAAACGAGCGATAATTACTGTACGGCCACCGTATTTAGTGTAAAACTTTTCGGTCTCATCAATATACTCTCGCTTAAAAAAGAGAATGCGTTCCCGCGATTTAATTTGCGTGCCCAGAAACTTCCCAACGAAATAATTTACGTTATCGCCCAGCAGCGCTGCTACGATGAGCAATGGAATGATAACCCAAACGCTTAATTCATTAGTTGGTCGGGCTGCCAGTGCACCAGCTGCAAAGAGTAATGAATCGCCGGGCAACAAAGGCATAACAATCAAACCTGTTTCGGTGAAAATGATCAGGAAGAGAATGGCGTAGAGCAGCACACCGTATTCATTAGCCCATAGGTCAAGATAACGATCAAGGTGTAATAGAAAATCAAGTAGCGATTTAATAAGATCCATACAAAAGAGTCGATAGTTGTAAGTCGATAGTCGTCAGATAAAGTAATTCAGTGTACCAGACATCTGGTCAGTAAAACGTAGTTGATCTATTATTGACTGACAACAGTAGACTACCAGCTAGTACCTATTTATCCAGAAAATGGGTGAAGGTGTCTCCTCGAAGACCCAGGCGAATCGTTTCAAGCGGAATAACTTCGTGAGGGGCAATGTTGCCGAGATTGACATTAGCGCCAAGTAACTTGACAAACCAAACCTGTTGTTCTTTTTGTGGGGCTTCCCATAGAATACTTTCAAACGGTACCTGCGTCAGAATCTCCTCAACCAATCCCTGACGTACTTCACCACTCGACCGAAATAGGCCAACAGTACCACCTTCACGAGCTTCACCGATAACCTTCCAGGCACCGGCCTCCAATTCCGCTTTCATTAACTGAATCCACTTGTAGGGAGGAATTATTTTAGCTTCATCCTTGGAACCTACTTCCGACAGTACGGTTACCTGTGTCGCCAGTTTACGAATGTAATCGCATTTTTCGTCCTGAGGCATATCGATTGATCCATCCGATACTTCGGCATATTTCATATCGTATTTGTCCAGCAATCGGCGATAATCTTCAAACTGATTACGCACAACAAAGGCTTCAAATAAGGTTCCTCCGAAATAAACGGGAATATTTGCCTCGCGGTAAATAGCTAATTTTTCTTTCAGGTTAGGTGTGACAAACGATGTTGCCCAACCTAGTTTAATGATATCTGCGTAGTCGGCTGAGGTAGATAAAAAATCTTCTACCTCACGCAGGCTTAACCCTTTATCCATCACCATGGTTAAGCCGCTTTGGCGAGGCTTTGCGGTGCGATAGGGTATCTGCGTTAGTGTGTAATTCATTCGACGTAATAAGGGGTACGAATTAAAAATCGCTCAAAAGTAGTATAAGTCTTGGAAACCTCCCAAGATAGTCCATAAATAATCGCATCCTATGGGCTTATAACTTAGTTAAATGCTATTTTTGTCGGATATGGACAATACAACAAATCCACGCCTGGATTTTCTACGCGCCCGAATCGGCTTATCCATGCACAGCAGTCCTTCCCCACTAGGGCGTTGGCTTAATGGCACCCTAAAAGTAGCTGAGTACGGTCGTTTAGCTGCTGATTACGTAGTTCGGGAGGAGATGACGAATCCGGCAAGGGTATTACATGGTGGAGCCGCAGCCGCAATATTGGATGATTTGATTGGGACAATGGTGTTCGCACTTGGCCGGGAATATGCCTATACGTCGGTCAATTTGACAATTGATTTTTTGCACGCAGCTGGCATTAATGAAACCGTGACAGCAACAGCAGAAGTTGTACGGGCTGGCAGGAATATTATTCATTGTGAAGGACGTATCAATGCACTTGACGGAAAAATTATTGCCAAATGTGCAACGAATCTAATTCAGACATCCTTGAAACTGAATTTGTAAAATCAGCTCTGATGACTGTTGAAGGAGCTAAGAAGCGCTCCCCAAGAACCATAAAGTTGATGAAATGGGAAAACAAATAAGAAAAATAACGATTATTGGAGGATAAGCTCTGTAATTGTTTTCTTATCACCTTATTATTGCTATTATTGGACGTCATTTATATACAGAACGAAAATGACGTTTAGCTGTATAATGTTAATGAGAACATCTATGGTTTAGTAACCAAAACAGAGTATAAACTTATCTGCCACCTGTTATTTTACTAATAGACGTTGAAAAAATATTGAAATAATAGATTGACTTTTGCAAATCAGTCTTAACATTGCAGAAAAAACGTGGATTGATGGGCCATCAATCGAATGGTCTGTGTGGCCGGTCACAGTAAGTTGACCATTACTTTACGGAAAAGATCATTCTCAGACAGATGTAATTTTAGAATTATTTGAAGTCTGCGGAAACATTTGACTGGAAAATTAGTCATAACACATATTACGGGATGGTTGCCGCCTGTATAAATTGGTTAAAGTTGACTAATCGGTACAAGACAAACGTAGCTGATGTAGTGAACTGACCGTTTCGAACTATCCACAGCCGCACCCGAAATTGAACGTTTGAATAGGAACATTGCGTCAAATTAACTCAATAAATATGCGAACATTTATCCAACAACACCCCCTGAGGATGCTGGCTGGACTCGTGTTGCTAAGTTTTGCAATACCTTCTGTTACCCTTGCTCAACAGACTGACACAGTCCGGGTTCAACCCACTACAGTAAGTCCATCTACAACAACTTCAGGTAGAAGTTATGAACGTGAGAAAATCTATCGGTTAGGTAAAGGAATTTACACCGACACGTTACGTAGAAACGACTTCAAAGCGCAGGCCAGTGATGTTGCCGAACTGGACGACTGTGACACGACATTCCAAACCTTTATCCTGGTACGACGCTTATCGCCTTGGCGAGTGGGTCTGTATGCAGGACCTAACTTTGCCTATTGCGGTACGTGGGAAAATACGTTCGGACCGAACAAACGTGATCAGACCCTATATAATGGGGCGGGTTTTAACATCACTGCCAATATTGATTACTTCCTGACACCAGCCACCCGTCGGCTACGCTTTGCAGTAGGGACGGCTTTCGGCTATCAGAATTACATAACGCGCAGTATTTACCGAGATTATCTGTACAACCTGGCGGCTTCACTGACTCCGCCAGTTGGCCGCGATCAGGTGACTATTCGTCAACGTGCTTCGGAAGATATGTTCCTGACGATTGGACCTGCTCTGACGTTTACACTTGCCCGTAGCCGCCGGAACCCTGATGCAACAACGTTTATTGAAGCAGCTGCTCGCGGTGGATTATTCCGTACGGAAGCAGCCACTATCGCTGCTTACATTCCTTCGCAGGGTACGTTGCCTCCGGGTGCTGTTCCTTCTCTGGTAGACGGTGGTCGACTTCTTCGCTCAGTTAACCCAAGCCCCAATTTGTATCATTTGGGAGCGATTGGCTCGTTAGGGATTTTCTTCCCGTTACGTAACAACTGGAATATTGGCCTTCAGGGACAGGGCTTTATCACCAAGTTGAATTACATGATCGTTAATGGTATCGACAATCAACTGTATGAGTTCAAGCGTAAACACGGTGGCTTCAGCGTAGGTCTGGCTGTTCGGAAAGGGTTTGTACAGAAGAAACTTATTCCCAAAGCACCTGTTACCTGCCCAACCTGCGAACAGATTCCCGAGCTGAACATCCGATTCAATGGAGCTTCACTGAAAGGGGCATCGCTGGCCTATGTTGACAGCACGGACGAGCAGAAGTTTGCCGCAGTGAACAAGACGGCCGCTGCCCCTGTCATTAGCTGGCGCAGTACAACGCCAAATCCAAGAAACGAAACATTCACGGCTCGTTTGTATTATCGTCCGGACTCAGTAGTTGCTGGCGCAACCGACCAGGTGATCGCTCAGTTGGAGAACACAACTGACACGACTCTTGCTTTCCCACCGGCCTATTACTCGAACGGTCAGATGAGCCCTGGGTTCTACTACGTAACGCTTCACAACAAACAAACTGCTAAATGCGGTACTTGTATGAGTGAAGTAACGACCTCTAGTTTTGCAAGCCTTCCTTCGAAGAAAATCGTAGAGGATTGCAAATACAATCATAAACTGGAGCGTCTGGAAGTGTTCTATCGTACGCCTTATACACGTGAAGTGGCGAATGTCTGCTACTGTAACGGCACCATCACTTCTGTTGGCGATACAGTTACCCGCCTACGGTATCGTGGTCTGAACCGTCGCTTGGCAACGGGTGAAATTTCGTTCGACACGAACACTGTTATCCTGAATATTCGTGATCTGCCAGGTGGTTTGGCTGAACAACTTCAGGCTGAAAAAGCTAAAATTGAAAGCGGCAGAGCTTTACGCTTCAAAGGCAGAAGCAGAAGACCACAAGTGTCTTACTTCCGCGCCGTGTTCACCGTTACGAAACTGCCATGCAATGGTCAACCAGAACAGGTTGTGGGTAGCTTCAACACGACAATTAGCGACAACACCTTCTCGATCACTGATCTGAAGCCATTGACAGATGAGCAAAAAGCTAAGCTGCTTGCTCCTCCTGCACCACCGAAAAAGGCAACCCGCCGTCGGGGTGGTAACAGTGGCCGTCGTGACAACGCGATGTTCGGAATCGAATAAGAAAGCCGACTAACAAAAAAACCGAGGGCAAACGCTCTCGGTTTTTTTGTTTCCAGTGTAATAGTTTTGAAACTATCTGCTTTTCGTTTTACTAAACATTATGGTATGCAGCGTTATTTCCTGTTGACTCTTTTTTATTTTTCGATGGCTATGATGAATGCGCAACCCAATAGTGCAGCTTCCACCGCCGTGGAGGCTACAATGTCTACATACTCCTTTCGGCTAAGACCTGGCCAGGATTTAAAGCAGGAGCTGGATATTCTAGTACAGCAAAAACGTATTGGAGCCGGGGCTATACTTTCCTGCGTTGGAAGCCTCACTGACGTAACATTACGATTAGCGAATCAGGATGGCTCTAGTAAGTGGCATGGGCATTTTGAAATTGTTTCGCTTGTTGGAACACTTTCCGTAAATGGAAGCCATCTACATTTGTCAGTAGCTGATTCAACAGGCCGCACGTTAGGCGGTCATTTATTGGAGGGGTGCAAAATATACACGACAGCCGAAATCGTTGTTGGCATAATGCCTGACATAACGTATACCCGCGAAATTGATCCGACGTTCGGTTATCGGGAACTGGTTATCTTGAAGAGGAAACGAAAATAAATGCCAAAGCCACTCCCCTGAGTGGCTTTGGCATTTATAAAGTATATATCCCTTTGTAGCGTATATTAATTCCGTTTGCTCATTTCATCGCGAATTTTGGCGGCTCGCTCATACTCTTCGTTGTTAAGGGCTTCTTCGAGCATTCGTTGCAACTCTTCAGAAGACGCATTTTTGAGTTGATCGCCAAAAGACCGGCTCGACGAACGACTTGATGAACGAACCAACTCTTCCTGCTCTTCGTCTTCATCGTTTCCACTAGCCGTAATGCCAGCTTCTGACAGAATCGATTCGTTGGTATAAATCGGTACGTCGAATCGAATTCCGATAGCAATTGCATCGGATGGGCGAGCGTCAATGACTGACTCGCGGACGCCGTCGAAACACACAATTTTGGCGAAGAATATACCCTCGCGCAGGTCGGAAATCATAATTTCGCGAACCGTAAATTTAAACTGCTCGGCAAATTGCTTAAACAGGTCATGCGTCATTGGCCGATTCGGCACAATCTTTTCGATTTCAATGGCGATTGCCTGTGCTTCAAACATGCCAATGATAATGGGCAACCGCCGATTGCCATATTCTTCTCCCAACACCAGTGCAAATGATCCCGATTGCGACTGACTGGGCGATAGTCCTAGTATTTCAAGCTTAATTTTATCCACGGTGTAAAAATAACAAAAAGTCGTAAGGCATAGAGACATAAAGTACAACTAAAAATTAAAGATTAGTAACTTACAACGCTATGCCTTATGTCTCCTACAGAGCTTTTACCGCTTTCGTCAGGCGAGGTAGTACGTCGAAAACGTCTCCGACAATACCGTAGTCCGCTGATTTGAAAAATGGTGCCTCTGGGTCTTTGTTGATAACAACAATTACCTTCGAGGAGTTTACACCGGCTAAATGTTGAATAGCTCCGGATATACCGCAGGCAATGTACAAATTGGGGCTGATTTTCAGGCCTGTTTGTCCAACGTGTTCGGAGTGGGGACGCCAATCTAAATCAGATACGGGTTTCGAACAGGCTGTAGCCGCATGAAGTGCCTTAGCCAGGTCTTCAACAATACCCCAGTTCTCCGGCCCTTTTAAACCGCGCCCTGCCGACACGACTAAGTCAGCTTCAGGTAGTAAAATATCGCCAGAGGATTTTTCAGTGTTTTTAACCGAAATAACAAAATCGCTATCAGATAGGGTAGGCGTAACTGTTTCAACAGGCGCTGTTACGTCCTTTTCCTCGGGTGTAACCGTGTTTTTCTTAATAGCCAGAATCTTTACGTCGGCCTTAAGATCATTGTAGGCAAAGGCCTTTCCGGTATAAATACTGCTTTTTACCCGAAAGCCGTTTGATAAATCTGGTAATTCGATTACGTTGGCGGCCAATCCGGCTTTTAGCTTACCCGCCAGCCGGGCCGTCATGGCATCAGCTAGCGACGATTTGGCCAGTACAATAATCTTACTGCCTTCCTGCTGGGCTATGCCGGCCACAACGGTTGCATACGCCATACCATTGGGTTCATTCAATCTACTGTCGGAGGCATGGAGCACTTTCGCAGCGCCGAATCGGCCTGCCGAAGACAGTTCGTCATCGGTAGTCTGCCCGATACTGATAACCGTAGCAGAAGTACCCGTCATTTCAGCAACTTTTGCTCCGTAATAAATAGCCTCCTGGGAGGATTTTTTAATCTTACCTTCGTCTAATTCCGCAAATATCAGGACTGACATGTTTTCTACTAGTTATAGGGCTATGCAAGCATAAAGTTGTCAGAGTCAGTGCCGCAAGAGCAGAGCTGCAACTCAATGACTTGTTGACTTGGTTTTAAATCACTTTTGCTTCTGTATGGAGAAGCTGGATGAGGGTTTCGGCCTGGTCAGCCGGAATCATTTTCACGGCGCTACGTGGGGCAGGAAGCTCGTAGCTGGCCACCGTTGTGAGAACATCGGTACCCGTTGGTTCAACAACTACAAGCGGTTTTGTACGGGCAGTCATGATACCACGCATGTTTGGAATTTTCCATTCAGCAATAGGCTCCTGACAACCTAACACCAGCGGCAATTTGGCTTCTAGACTCTCTTTTCCGCCTTCAATTTCCCGGGTAATTTTAGCCGTATCGCCGTCAAGATCAAGCTGCATGACCGGCGAAATAGACGGTATTCCGAGCATTTCACCCACAATCCCGTGAACCTGACCACCATTGAAATCGATGGATTCGCGGCCCATCAGAATCAGATCGTAGGTGTTTTTCTGGGCAATGGCGGAAATCTGCTCCGCAACAAAATAAGCGTCTGTTGGCTCTGCATTTACGCGGATGGCATCGTCGGCGCCAATGGCCAGGCATTTGCGAATGACAGGCTCAGAATCGGCTCCTCCTACGTTTAGAACGGTGATTGTAGCACTCGTTTTTTCTTTTAATTCAACGGCACGGGCCAGTGCATAGTCGTCGTAAGGGCCGGTGATGAAAGTTACCCCCGCTTTGTTCAATTTGGTGTTATTGTCCGTAAAGGCAATTTTGGTGGTGGTGTCGGGCACACTCGTCACACACACTAAAATTTTCATGCTTAGTTGGGTTTTGTGGTTCTGATAGTGATTCATTAACGCAACAGTCAGCGCAAGGCGTCACCCGCAAATGTTGGCGCTAGACTGATACATATCTACTATTTTTACAGCTCAAAAGTACAAACAGTCTTAAATAAAAGTATGCATGCATACTATTTTTCTTGCACGAATGAATAACGAACGTATCCAACAATTAATTCGATTTGTACAGGAAGAACCCAATGAGCCATTCAATGTTTATGCGCTGGCTATGGAATTTATCAATGATCAGCCTGAGCAGGCTCGCATCTATTTTGATCAGTTACTAGCCAATCATCCCGATTATCTGCCTACGTATTACCATGCCGCTGCTCTTTACGCTGATCTCGATGATCGGGACGCGGCCGCTGAGTTATATGAAAAAGGAATTGCGCTGGCACGAACTCAAAACAATTCGAAAACGCTCCTGGAACTGCAGCGTGCTCAACAAGCCTTTGAAGAGGATGAAGATGAATGGTAACTCTACTTACGCTGGTGGGTTTTCTTTTGCTGAACCAGCTCCTGTTTAAAGAGCAGGGGAACAGTTGCCTGCTCAGGCAGCGAATACGCAATGGATAAATAGTTGGCATTGGCTACTTTCGGCAGATAGACAAAGCCACGTATCGATTCGCCGGGAGCAAGCGTATTGGCCTTCAGAGCCAGTTCGCGCCAGCGATATTCCTCATAATCGTACCGTTGCATCCGGTTGGCAAAGGTGCTGTAATCAACAGCCCGTTTTATGGCTATGCCCTGATAAGCGACGCCATGAGCGACCCGATTATTGACATATTCACGGTACGTACGGTTATTACTCGACGTTGATACGTCGGAGGCAATGGCTGCTACCATCAGGATAGTATTGAACACTTTGGCTCGTTTCAGCCGTTTTTCCTCTTCCTTTCGCTTAATGTTCATCCGACCAGCCTCGTAGGCTGGGTCTGCCGCCGATCCGACCAGCGCCAAGTTGGCGTTACGGGGGTCTGTCAGTGTATCCTGCGAAGCGCCCAGGGCAGTAAAATGAAAATCGGCAGGATTAACTTCAATGGAATGATCGGTGTGATTTTTTATTTCTACATCCAGCGTAACAAATTCGAGATCCTCACGCTCAAAGGATGCCACTACGCCTACACCATTCTGCTCCGCTTTCGTAACGGGCCGACCGTCAATGGTGGCAATGTCACCAGAGGCTGGCTCGAGCCGATACGTAGTAACGGTTGGGGCACAGCTGCTCACTGCATACACCATCAGGCCAGCGGCAAGGATGGATTTCGAAGTAGATAAAGGCTTCATAGCCTGGTCAATTAAAAGGGTAAACGTAGATGAATAAGTGCGATAAAGTTAATGACGAAGATACGTCTATTGTAGTAAAGATAACCAGTTTTTGGATCAAAGGCTTATTCAGTGTACCGCTGGATAAAATGAACGTAACATCTTGCCATTCAGTGAAATAAAAGCGGCAAATTTGGGGCGAAACGTATCATCTGCTGACCATGTATTACCGGAAATTTGCGCCTGCCGTGCATCTGGCGCCTTTTGTGGAATGCTATTTTGCCTGGGAGAAACAGGAAGTACTGACGCAGCCCATGCAGATCGAATCGCCACCGACCAGCTTCACATCGATGGTATTTAATTATGGCGATACGTACCGGGTTGGCAATAATAAACACGAATCGCTGCTGGCCCCACCTGCATTTCTGACTGGACAGGCTACCGAGAGCTATAAGCTGGAACTGTCGGGCCGTATCGGTATGGTTGGTATTGTATTTAAACCCGCCGGGATCGCTTCTCTGTTTGGGTTACCCATGTACGAATTTACCGATGAACGAGTTGATCTGACCGATGTGTTGAGCACATCCGTGCAATTGTTACACGAGCAAATTGCAGATGCTGGCGACCCTATACAACGAGTCCAGCTGCTTGAACAGTTTTTGAACCGCCAGTTTCTTAAACGAAGCAGTACATACGACCGGACCGACTATACCGCTAATCTGATTGTTGACCGAAAGGGGGTTATAAACGTAGGCGAATTAATGGATGAACTGTATGTATGCCGTCGTCAGTTCGAGCGTCAGTTTTTACAGAAAGTAGGCGTTAGCCCAAAATACTACGCGCGTATTCGTCGCATTGGTTATTTGTGTGCGCAACTTGCCGGTCAGCGCTGGCAGGTGGCCGATTGGCATGACCTGATTTACCGATGTGGTTATTACGATCAGTCGCACTTCATTCGGGAGTTTACGCAATTCACAGGAAAACGGCCGACGCTCTACGTAAAGGACAACCTTGAGCTTGCCAATTATCTGGCCTGATCAAAACGAAGTAAGTAAAAACAGGGGTTGTCAGGTCTTATTGACTTCAAAAAGAATCCGATAACCATGAGAAAAACATTTTTCGCGTTGGGGTTCGCAGCAACAGCGCTGTTGAGCGTAACGCAAGGCTTTGCCCAAAAAGGAAAACCGCTCTATACATTTCCGATTGGTGTTGAGTCCTATACCTACCGCAACAGCTTCCCAAAGAGCGTTCCGGCTACGTTGGATACCATCAAAGCGCTTGGTATTACCGACATGGAAGGGGGCGCGCCAAAGGGATTGACTGCCGAAGAATTTAAAAAAATGTGTGATGAGCGTGGTATCAAAATTTCGGCAACCGGCATGGGTTATGAGCAAATCGTGAAAGACCCGATGAGCGCGGTCAACAATGCGAAAGCGTTGGGGGCTTCCTATGTCATGGTAGCCTGGATTCCTCATCAAAAAGGCAATTTCTCGCTCGAGAATGCAAAAAAAGCGGTCGAGGATTTCAATCGGGTTGGTAAGGTTCTGAAAGACAACGGTATTACGTTCTGTTACCACAATCACGGATATGAATTCCAGCCGTACGAAAACGGTACCTTGTTTGATTACCTTGTTAAGAATACCGATCCCGCTAACGTCTCTTTTGAGATGGATATCTTGTGGGCGCAGCATGGTGGCGCCGATCCGGTTGACTTGCTGAGAAAATACGGTAGCCGATTTAAACTGATGCACCTGAAAGACCTGAAAAAAGGCGTAAAAGGTGATTTGACCGGCGGCACACCTCCCGAAAACGACGTAGTGCTGGGAGAGGGACAGGTCAATATACCGGAGATTTTGCGATTAGCTAAAAAAGCGGGTGTGAAGCACTATTACATTGAGGATGAGAGCAATCATGAATACGAACAGATGCCCAAGAGCATTGCGTATCTGAAAAGTCTGAAAGAGTAGCAGGGCGTTTTAGCGCAAACGATTCACGAAAAGGCTGTGGTTTGTAGGTAAGCAATTACCTATTGAACCACAGCCTTTTTCTATTGGCCAACGCCTGAAATTCCTGACGTAAATCTCCTAAAACGGTTGCTAAATCGGCCAACCGTTCCCTCAAATAACCTAGTAAGCTTGTAGGAATATTTTATATATTCCATTGATAAACAGCGCGTTTTGATCGATGGAATTATGGAAAAGCATGTTTATAAACGAACGATATACCTACTGACGATATTGATCTGGCTGGCTATACCGTTCGATACGTTGGCTACATTTCGCTACGTAAAACCTACGGCAACCGGGACCGGCACTGGTTTATCATGGGCCGATGCATCGGCTGATCTTCAGGGAATGATTAACCTGTCGGTAAATGGCGATGAGGTTTGGGTCATGGCAGGTACGTATTTTCCCACGTGCGACGGTAGTGGAAATGCGTCACCAGCTGACCCACGTACCAGGACGTTTCTGATTCGGTCGGGGGTGAAAGTGTACGGAAGCTTTGCCGGTACCGAAACCTCTACTGCTGATCGGGTCAACATCTGGACAACAATCCTGTCCGGTAATTTAGGGACGCTGAGTAATGCAAATGACAATGCGTATCGGGTAGTGTCGTTTGCCAATCAGAGCGACGCTAATTTACTGGATAATTTTTCGATCCGTAACGGGTATGACAACCAATCGAGCAGTCCGAGCGGGGGAGGCATTTATTTTAACGACGAAACGTCCACTTATTCACCAGCCACCAGTCCGGTAATCAACCAGTGCGAACTTGCGTTTAATCAGAACGGTGGTCTATATGTTGGCTCCTACAATTTGCCGACCATAACGGGTTGTTCATTCAGCTTTAACACCGAAGGAGCCGTCAGGAATCAGCCGTTCAGCCAGCCTACTTTTTCTGATTGTACGTTCTATTCCAATACGACCTCAACCGAGGGAGGAGCCGTGAGTAATATCGGCTGCATGCCACTCTTCAAAACCTGTAAGTTTCTCGGTAATTCAACCCAAAGCTCACGGACAGATATTTACATCACTGGCGGAGCCATGTTTAACAAAGGGTCCGATGTTGTTCTGAGAAGCTGCCTGTTCGATGGCAATACGGCCCTCTATGCGGGGGGGCCATCAGTTGTGTTGCTTTGGGAGGCATAAGCAAACTGACTGCGATTAACTGCACGTTTGTTCATAATCAGGCGCCGGATGGTGCCGCCATTACGCACACTGTACCCGGTAGCCCCAGCGGAGATTTTAGCCTGACCAGTTGTATTTTCTGGGACAATAGCACCAGCAGCGGGATTCCGGTCATCCATGCCATTGTGGCCCCAACCATTACGTATTCTGATGTGCAGGGCTGCTCAGCCATTGCTGGATGTGCGGGCGAAACAGGGAATATAAGCGTAGACCCGCAGTTTGACAGCGACGTAGCTCACCCATATCGGCTTACGGTAAATAGCCCACTTACCAACGCAGGCGACCCGTTTGCTGATTTTATTACGCCCTTTCAGGTTGACCTGCATGGGTTGCCTCGCCTTATTGGAAGCCGTATCGATATAGGGTGTGCCGAACAGCAGATGACCGACGCTATTTTCTCGATTGCCGATGGTGCATGGAACGACCCGGCAACCTGGGCTTGCGGGTGTGTGCCAACAGTAAATGATGTGGTGCGGATACGTACTACCGTTAGCATTCCGGCAGCTTATACCGCCAGTGCCCGAACGATTCTGTATTCGGCTAGTGGCCGACTAACCGCTGGCTCGGAGACACGTTTACGGTTCAGGGGTTCGCATTCGTTACGTCAGGCAAGTGCCTGCCGGTGCTGCCGATGGCTCTTCCTGGGCAAACGCATCGGGAGATTTGCGAGCAACCCTTATGGCGGCTCAGACTGGCGAAGAAGTGTGGGTAGCGCAGGGAATTTATAAACCCACCACCGGCACCAACCGTACGTTGAGTTTTGCTGTTCCGTCGGGGGTAAAAGTATATGGCGGGTTTTCGGGAACCGAGTCGACGCTGGATCAGCGCAACCGCAACCTGACATTCCCACTGAGTACGACCCTTTCCGGAGGTATTGGCACCACAGATCCTGTCGATAATACCTATCATGTGGTGACGTTTCAGAATGCAGCTCTGGGCACCGTATTGGATGGATTTGTCATTAGCGATGGAGGAACTACGACCAATACCGAATCACCAGTCCCGCCCGGAGGTTATACAGGCGGAGGAATTTATAACGAAAGTACAGCAGGGCAGAGCAGTTCGCCAACGATTCAAAACTGCCACGTTACCGATAATCGGGGCGCATTTTACGGGGGCGGTATGTACAACAGCGGTACAGGTCTTGTCAGTCTGCGAAATTGTCTGTTCAATCTGAACTATGGTGAATATGGTGGAGCAGTAGCCAATAGCCATGTGAGGGCGAGCGGTACAGATGTCAGTTCGATAACGCTGATTGTTACAAACTGTGATCTGGTTAATAACAGCTGTCTGCAGGATGGAAAAGCCATTTTTGGCGGTAACTTATTGATAACGAATACCATTGTCTGGGCCAACGGCAGTGGCTCCAGGCCACTGGTTTTTGCAGGTTTTTCCGATCCATCCAGAATTAGTTACTCGATCGTTCAGGATGGCGCAGGCAGTTCAATTTATGATGGCAGCACGGTTACCGATGCAAATCCGATGTTCGTTGCCAACCTCAATTACCAGTTGAAGCCCAACAGTCCGGCCATCAACAGCGGTGATCCTGCGGCCAGTACGTACAACGAAGTAGATCTTTTTGATTTAGGTGGAAATTACCGCATTTTTCTGGGGAGGGTAGACAGAGGATGTTTTGAGTACCTGTCTTTTTCGTATTAGTTTCGACTAACTACCATAAAAATAGCCCTGCTCTATGGGTAAAAGCAGGACTATTCTTACGTGACAAATACGTACTAAACGCCTAAAGGACCGCCTAGCGTTACGTCTGTTGTATGGGCAGGATGACGGCTACTATGGTGACTGCCTGGATGCTGTTCTTCTTCCTCTTTGGCCTGTTTATTCACAAACGACTCGGCTAGGACCGTCAGTTTACGGTCGGTTTCTTTCTCCTCTTCAAGTGTCTTTTCCAACAACTCTGCCGACTGCGTAAAGTCAAGAACGTGGGCTAGTGTTAGCAATGAGCCGTAGATGGCAATCTCATAATGCTCAATCTTTTGCGCAGCAATGATCAGCCCTGCGTCACGCGTGAGGGAGCCTTCATCCGTATCGCTAATCACTATTCGTGCATCACTGACCAATCCATCAATGGCATGGGAGCTACGTTCCTCTGTTTTCATGCCAATGATCCTGAAAATCTCCTCTAATCGCTCCACCTGTTCCCGACTTTGATCCTGATGCTGCAGAAAAGCACTACGTACTTCATTGGTAGTACTGGCCTCAGCCTGCTCGCCTAATGCATTAACGATTCGTTTTTCAGCGTAGTAAACGCTTTTTAATTCGCTGATAAACAAATCTCTCAACCCCTCGTCTGCCGTAGAGTCGCTACCGTTGAAAAAGCTGGTTATTCTATCCGCTAATGATGCCATGATATTCAGGTTATTTAAAATGAGCTGTCCTCATTGCGAATATAACTCCAAATCTATGCCAACTGTTGATTAGCAGAAACTTATAGTTATGCTACATATTACGTGTTTACTTTTCTCCACAGGGCTCGTGGTAGATAGTCGGCTTTGTCCCTCGATCTCTTGCAATACATAGATATTCGGGGGGCCAAGTGTTGACTAGCATAAGCTTAAAGAGAAAAACTATAAAAACAGTTAGAATTTTTTGAGACAATATTCAATTTTATTCGTTTGTTTAAAGACAAAACCAACAAAACCACAAATATAGTTTGTTAAAATACACTTCAGCAAGATCATGAGCAATACCAATTCAATCCTTTATTTTGTATCGCAGTCCTATCGGCAAGTTCAGCTCTCGGTAGAAAAAGGTACTGACCCTTACGCATACAGCGATTTTAACCGGCAGTTTCAGGAACTCCTCGAAGCCTCTGGCGACGAAGAATACACAAGAAACATGACGATACTGCTGGTTGAAGAAACGGCACGTCTGAAGCAGTCAACTGATTACCTGCGTCAGGAGCTGGCCTTCGAAGCGAAATCATCAGCAACGGGTAATCGGCCTAAATCGAGTGAGTTCGTAACAACCGATTTCGAGGCTACGTCCCGACCCGATTTATCGACCCGGCGTATTCAGCGTCGAGGAACGCGGTAATCAATCCAATTTGCGCATTGGTTATTAACAGGAGCAGTGAAGCGTGCTTGATATGGCAGAACAACCCGTATCATTAAAGTCGCTTCATTGCTCCTGTTAATTTTTGACAGGAACTTAATAACCGGCAGCCTGACCGTCTTTTCGCATTTCACTGGCGCCCCAATAAGTTCGGTTTAGGGCATCCCACTGAATCGCCTGATACCCGCCAAAAAAATCGGTTGGGGCAAGATGATGTCCCCGCTTCTCTAATTCTGTCCGCACATCGCTGGGAATACCGCTTTCCAAAGCTAGTTTACCTCCATCTCGCATAACGGTACCTGTTGGCTCGCTACTTCCCGAATGACTGAAACGGGCTGCGTCGCCGGCTTCCTGTACGTTCATGCCAAAATCAATAATGTTGCACAGCACCTGAAGATGTCCCTGAGGCTGCATGGCTCCACCCATTACCCCAAAACTTAAAAAGGGTTGCCCGTTTTTTGTGACAAAGCCAGGAATGATGGTGGTAAAGGGACGCTTGCCGGGGGCGTACACGTTGGCATGATTGGGCTGCATAGTAAAACTCGTGCCCCGGTTATGAAAGACGAAGCCAAGTCCGTCGGGGACCATACCGCTGCCAAATTCAAGCATATTACTTTGAATGAGGGATACAATATTGCCCTGATCATCAGCAGCAGTTAGGTACACAGTATCGCCTGCCCGAAGGGCTGGTTCGCCCGCATCAAGATGTTCCGACGCTTTTTTCGGATCGATCAATTTCCGGCGTCTGGCGGCATATTCTTTCGTCAATAGCCAGTTTATCGAATCTCTCGCAAAGCTGGGGTCGGCATAATAGCGCGCCCGGTCTTCAAAAGCTAATTTTTTGGTTTCCACCAGCAAATGCAGATAATCGGCGCTGTTGTGCCCTAACTTTTTCAGATCGAACCCTTCCAGAATATTCAGCATCTGCAGCACGGCAATTCCCTGGCCATTGGGTGGTAACTCATGCACGTCGTAGCCCCGGTAGCTGGTTGATACGGGTTCGATCCAGTTACTTTGGTGAGTGGCTAAGTCCTCCTTACGCAGGAACATGCCCGTACGGCGTGCGTATCGGTCAATGGCATCCGCAAGGCTTCCTTTATAAAAGGCATCACGCCCACCAGCCACGATTTTTTCGTACGTAGCGGCCAGGTCCGGATTTCGGAAGATTTGCCCTTCGGTAGGGGCTTTCCCATCGATCAGGAATGTTTTACGGAAATTGTCAAACTCAGTAATATCGTTTCCGCTGGTTGCCAGTCGCTTATATGCGATTTGCCACGAATACGCAATCACTTGTGGAACGGGTACTCCTTCGCGGGCGTACCGGATGGATGGCGCCAGCAGGTTACGCATTGGAAGTTTTCCAAACCGCTGGTGCAACTGAAACCAGCCATCAACCGCGCCGGGCACAGAAATCGACAGCGGACCGTAAAGTGGGAGTAGCGTGCGTTTCCCCAGAATTGTCCGCAACGAATCATACGTCAAGCCTTTGGGCGACCGCCCGCTGGCGTTCAATCCGTAAAGCTTACGATCTTTGGCCGACCAGACAATAGCAAATAAATCGCCACCAATACCGCCATTATTTGGTTCAATGAAGCCGAGAGCTGCATTGGCAGCAATGGCCGCATCGACGGCCGTACCACCCTGTTTTAGAATATCGAGGGCAATTTGCGTAGCCAGCGGATGACTGGTGGCTACCATCCCATGACGGCCCAAAATCGGGCTGCGCGTAGCAAAGTTAGGGCCCGTGATACGGTCGCCTTTACCAATTGTCTGGCCAAATAAAACAATGGCTGTCAGCCAGAAGATACCTGTTAAGCAACTGATTTTATGAACGTTCATAGGACTTTCTGTTCCCGAAGTTTGCCGACGAGCTGCTACGTTATCACCGCATTTACAATCATTACCCCCGCCAGACCCGATACCGATACCAGCGTTTCCATAATCGACCAGGTTTTGAGTGTATCTGCCATCGAGAGTTGAAAATATTCCCGAAACAGCCAGAAGCCCGTGTCGTTGACATGCGAAAACATCATGCTCCCGGCTCCTATACTCAACACCATCAGATTTGGTTCGACACCCGTAGCTGTGAGTAAAGGCGTTACGAAGCCTGCGGTGGTGATGCCCGATACGGTCGATGAGCCGACACAAACCCGAATGAGAGCGGCCATACCCCAGGCCAATACGTAAGGATGGAGCGAGGAGTCGTGCATCATGTCGGCAATTGACTGGTTTACACCCCCTTCTGTCAGAACCTGTTTCAGGGCACCAGCTCCCCCGAAAATCAGGAAAAGTAGCGCTACGTCCTTTACGGCTTCGGCCAGTAAGCTGGTAACTTCGGGCATGGATTTGCCCCGTTGCAGGCCAAGTGTAAACGTAGCGACCAACACCGCGCAAAACATGCTAACGATTGGTTCGCCCAGAAAAAGTAGCGTTTGCCGAATGAACGTTCCTTCAGGCAAGAACGGGACAAAGAGCGTACTCAAGCCAATCAGCAGAATCGGCAGTAGAACGGTCAAAAAACTGACTGTGGCCGAAGGCATCTGATCTTCCTGTAAATCGGGGGCAATAAATGCCGGATTGGGTAATGTCGTGTATCGTTTGAGGGTTGAGCCGAACAAAGCGCCTGACACAAGAATGGCCGGAATTGATACAAGGACACCATAAAATAGCGTCAGCCCCATATCGGCGTTGAATTGTTTCAGAATAGCCAGCGGAGCAGGGTGGGGCGGCAGGTAGCCCTGCGTTACAGACAAAGAGGCCAGCATCGGCAGGCCGATATATAACGCCGGCAGCTTGTATCGATAAGCAACCGTAATGACCAGCGGGGCCAGCAGCATAAAGCCAACCGAGTAAAACAGAGGAAGGCCAACAATAAAACCCGTTACCATAAACGCCCAGCGCGCGTGGCGGGTACCGACCAGCTCCATCATGTTGATAGCAATACGCTGTGCGGCTCCGCTCTGAGCAACCAGCTTACCAAGCATAGCGCCTAAGGCAATGATCGACGTAATGGAACCGAGTGTGCTGCCAATCCCTTTTTGAACTGCATCCAGAATAACCAGCGGTGTCAGACCAAGGGCTAAGCCAACCCCGATAGAAACTGCCAGAAACGCCAGAAACGTATGTAATCGAACAATGGAAATAAGCGCAATCAGCGCCAGAATGCCAAGCAGCGTAATCGTTAGGGGCATAACCACATAAAGCAAATCTATTCGGCAAACAGGTTTCAGCAGCGTATCTACTTATTTACTTCCCGACTGAATACAATTTGACCTTTTACGGATGCGCCCCCGACTAGTCAGGCTGTGGATCATAAATCTTCTCATAATACTCGGCAGCCATGCGATTGGCTCCGAAATAGCTGTTAACGTCATTCATGCTACGTAACACCAATGCCTGCCAATCGGATGGGCGCTCGTAGTACATGGGCATGATTTCGTTTTCGATTAAGTCGAAGAGGTTGTCGCGATCCTGCTCATCGCGCGCGTGGTCAGGCAGTAGTGGATCGGCTGTTGGGACCAGAAAACTGTTTTCGCCCGGTTTGGTAAACTCCCGAACCCAGCCGTCATTGGTCGAAATGTTTACGGCGCCGTTCATAGCCGCCGTCATCCCGCTGGTTCCCGATGCCTCCCGGTTCACAATCGGGGTATTAAGCCAGCCATCGGCACCATCTTTGAGCAGTTTTGAAAGCCCCAGTTCGTAACCCGTCAGTACGGCCATGTTCGGAAACAGGTGGCTTAAGTAATACAAGTGATTAAACACGTCGGTAGCGCCACCATCCATCGGGTAGGGCTTGCCTGCCCAGATAATCTGTACGGGGTATTTGGTTTGAGTCAGCAGATTCGTGAACCGATCCATATCCTGAGTCAGCAAATCGGGACGTTTGTACGTAGCAAACCGACGCGCCCATACCAGGGTCAGTACGTTCGGATCGAAGAGTTTCCCAACCTGATCGGCCACCAGCCGGAAAAGAGGACGTTTAAGATCAATTTTCCGGGCGGCAACAGCCTTCTCATCATTTGCCAGCCGGGCGGCTTCAATGGTTGGATCAGTCCAGTAACGCTGATTTTGGGCATTCGTTACGTGTGTGATGGGACAAATGCCTTCGTAGCGATCCCACATCTGCCGGGCCACCTCGCCATGTAGTTTGGAAACGCCATTGGCCAGCCTGCTCAACCGCAGGGCAACCAGCGAATGATTGAATACGTGGTCCTGAATACCCGTAATTTCCCGAATACGATCCAGGGGCAAACCGCCAAAAAAGCCCATTTCGTTGAGCAGATAGATGTCGTGTTTTTCGTTGCCAGCCTCTTCCGGGGTATGGGTTGTGAATACCATTCGCCGACGTAGTGCGTCGCTCGAACCCAGCTTCTGGTAGAGGTAGAAAGCTGCTGATAAGGCATGGGCTTCGTTGAGGTGATAAACGTCTGGTGTGGCTCCGAGGGCGTCAATCAGTTTTGCGCCACCAATGCCCAGTAGCATACACTGAGCAATTTTCATCCGTACGTCATTATCGTAAAGCCGGTATGAAATCGAGCGGGCGGCACCGTCATTCCCGTCAATATCGGTCGTCAGAAAAAACAGCGGAACAGTCTGGAAATGTTTGGGGTCCAGATAATAAGCCCGTACCCGTACTGGCCGACCGGCGATGTCGATCATGAACTCAATACCCGTGTCTTGTAAAAAGAAATACAGCTTCTCGCGAAACTGTACGTCCATAGCATTGTCGGTCTTGCGAACCTGATCGTAGTAGCCGTATTTCCAGAGAAGACTAATACCAAACAGGTTTTGATTCAGTTCAAACGCACTTTTCATGTGCGAACCGGCCAGAAAACCCAAGCCACCCGAATACGTTTTCAGGGCCTGGTCGGCGGCAATCTCCATGGAAAAATAAACGACTGATTTTTTGTAACGCTCATCAATTGAGTAAGGGGGCCGGAAGGCCGCAGGAAGCTGAGAGATCATAGGCGGTCGAGCTAAGGGAAGCAAGGTAAACAAATTCCCGTTCACTAATCGCCGGAGTAGTCCGTGAAATAATTTAATTTTCTGCTCCTTTTATTCTAAAAATTGCACCTTCAAGTCGTTCATCTACCCGAATCTGGCAGGCCAGTCGGCTGTCGGATTCAGCATCGGGCAACGTATCGAGCATATCCAGTTCGGCGTCCTGCGCATCGGGTAAGGCCTCGATGCCATCCAGCACCTGCACGTGGCAGGTTGCGCAGAGTGCCATGCCTCCACAGGTTGCCAGAATGTTGTATTCCGATGCTTTCAGAACTTCCATCAGGCTCAGGTTAATACCTTCCGGAATCTCAATCGGCTGTCGGTCGCCGTTTCGGTCTTCAATGGTGAACTGGATCATAGGGATGGGGGAGAAATGGGAAGATGGCGGAAGGGGAGGAGAGAAAAAGAGTTGTAGTCTATTATCCGTTTCGTCCCTCTTGTCCCATCTCCCTTTCCTCCTTTTAAAATGTTGGTACGCCGTTGACGGTGGTGTATTTGAAACTAAGCTTCTGGTCGGGATGAACGTAGCGGAAAGCACTCTGACACATAAGAGCAGCTTCGTGAAAGCCGCATAAAATCAGTTTCAGCTTGCCCGGATACGTATTGATATCGCCAATGGCATAAATCCGTTCGACATTAGTCGAGTAATCCGCCGTGTTCACGCTAATTGCCGATTTGTCGATGGTTAGTCCCCAGTCGGCGATAGGCCCTAATTTGGGGGTTAGCCCAAAGAGCGGAATCAGGTGATCGGTTGGCAGGACCGTTATGCTTTTGTCTTTTGCCGTAATGCTGACCTCCTGCAAATGGCCGTTGCCATTGATGCTGGTGATGGTTGATTGCAGAACCAGATTGACCCGCCCCTGATTAGCCAGATGGAACACTTTTTCGGCGGAATCGGGCGCACCGCGGAACGTATCACTCCGATGGACCAGCGTGACCTCCTGCGCTACGTCGGCCAGGAAAATTGTCCAGTCGAGCGCCGAATCGCCCCCACCAGCTAGTACAACGCGCCGGTCGCGCAACTGCTCTGGATTTTTTACCATGTAGGAAACCCCTTTCCCTTCAAACCGCTCCAGGTTGATAATGTCGGGCTTGCGTGGTTCAAAGCAGCCTAAGCCACCGGCAATAACCACTACCTGGCAATGGACGGACGTACCGTCACTGGTTGTAATGATGTAAGAGCCATCAGGCTGTCTGTCAAGCTGTTCAACGCGCTCGCCCAGCGTAAATCCCGGATTGAAGGGAGCAATCTGCTCCATCAGATTATCCACCAGCGTTTGCGCATTGATGGCTGGATAACCGGGAATGTCATAGATCGGTTTTTGTGGATATATCTCCGAAAGTTGACCGCCAACCTGCGGCAACGCATCGATCAGATGGCAGCGCATTTTCAGTAAACCCGCTTCAAAAACGGCGAACAGACCCACTGGGCCCGCGCCAATAATGCAAATATCTGTTGTTATCATGTTCCTGGCAGGTCGTCGGGTGGCTGCTAAGCTGACCCGACGACCCAGTGATGTGATGCTGCAAATGTAGGGGCATCCCTACCGTGCCCGGCTATGATAAATTGGAATGAGGGATAAGTATACGGAATACGGGTTGGCATAATTCCGCTTTCGGCTAATGCGCGGGTTGTAGACTTTCGTGCCGGCCACCCATTTGTGTTTTTCGCTGGCCTGCCTTTGTGCTTTTGGAGAAAGTTGGTTTATTGGGATAGTGCAATTATTGGGGCAATATAATTGCCTTATTGCCGGAAAAAGCGAATTAATAGCCCTAAGGTATTGTTTTCCTTTTGAGTAGCCAGACAAATGCCTCACCTGGCTTTCTACCCCAAATGTTTGAGCTTTTTGTCGGAGATGTAGTCTACTACACAACAGCCGATCAGACGTTAGCGAAGGATACCATAATATCAATTGCTGCCAGGAAAGAGAAAGGGAAGGTAAAGCATATTTACACCCTTTTTAGTGGTCTTAGCAAACTGGAAGGCGAATTGTTTCTGAGCCTGAAACGCGCAAAAGCCCATTTTGAACAATGTAAAATTCAGGTCAACATACCCGAAGGTTTTGAAGCCGACTAAACAATAAACCCCGCCTATTCTGATAGGCGGGGTTTATTGTTTAGTCGGTGCTATAAAAGCCTGGCTGTCGAGGGCTTGTTAAAGCAAAATATTTTCTTCAGCGCGTATCGAACCGAAGGGCGCTTATGTCGATCACACGGTCGTAGCTATTGCCATCCAGCGTAGTAAAGAAATACAGTCTTAGCTTCGCCGGAGTCCGGTAATTTGCGGCTTTATCGACCAGGCTACTTTTAACCGGTGCATAGTCAGCGTACGTTGTGGTGATTGTACCGTCGGCATTGGCGACAATACGGATTGGCTGAGGCTGGCTGACCAGCGAGATTATGGTTTTGGTGGGACCACTGGCCATCGATTTATTACCAGCCATAATGGATGTATTTCCCTTGGAAAGGTCCTTTGTGATAAAATAAAAGCGGGATATCACCTTGTCGTTCCTGTCGAGTACGTCCAGATACTGGCCTCCCTGTTCATTGTTCCCGAAAAGGATTCCCTCATAATTTATCGTTCCTACAAGCTCCCAGCCTTTTGTAGGCGCATCGCTGCCTAAAGTACGTTCCAGCGTACGGACGGTGCCCGCAACATTTGAACGAAACACAGCCTGAACGTCAGGGCTCGCTTCTGCGTACGTTTTCTTATTGGTATTTACCAGCCATTTATCTCTCGTGGCTTTGATCTCAATGCCCGGGTCGCGCACCCAGCCTGCTGTTTCGGCCAGTAGCTTTGTATTGTTGGGCAGTCCATCCAGCAGATCTTTTCCGTTCGATTCGGGTAAAGCCGCCCTTGCCGCCGTGACTGAGGCAGAACTGGTTGACAGACTGATAGGAATAACTTGCTCATGAACCGTATTCAGACCGCTGATCTTCCAGCGATGAACGCCACTGTGGTAATTCTCATCATTGTGATAATAGTAAAGATTATCGTCAATCTTAACTAATGAACCCGAAAAGGCATTGCCCGCCATTCCGGCGGGTGGAATGGGCAGTTTCTTCCGGGCGTTGTCGAAAGACGTAGCGCCAAACGTTTTCAACAGTAAGCCATTGTCATAAACCAAGCTATACATATTGGTTTGCCCCGCTTTCCAGAATTCTCCATGATAACCCCAAAGAATGATCCGGCCATTAACCTGTTGCGCAATCCCCGTTGTATTGACCCCATTGCCAATGTCGTAAGCGCCATCTGTGGGGTAAGGCCCGCTATAGCTGGGATTGGTACTGACTGCCGTTCGCCATTTCCATGTTTTATCGCCAAGCCGAATCGCCCCCAGATGGTATTTCTTGCTGGCTTTGTTGCCATCGAAAGCGATAATCAGATTAGTGGACGTGATCTCGCCAGACCTGAGCTTGATGGTGTTTCCATAATAAATGGGATCATCGGCACTGGCTACGGGGGTAGCAGCTACGGTAACTGCTTTTGCCCATTGCGGGTTATGACGGCTATCGAAACCCGATAAGCTCCTCACAGTAAAAGCCTGGCTCTTGCCAACTCCCGCCCGTACAGTTCTGCGCAGTGAGCCATCGGGGTAGAGCTGAGTGGTGCCACCTTCAGCATTGGGCGAGACGATCACGCCCGTCAGCCGGAGCGGCCCTTTACTGACCAGCTCGACCAGTTCAACGGCTCCGTTGGCGGAATTGCTCAGGGTGGCGTAGGTGTGGCCATTTCTCAGGGTAGTCACTCCTTTTAGTAAATTAAACTGATTCCGATAGCTAGTAGGTACAGTGGCTCCCCAGTTGCGCACCAGTTTCCAGGAACCATTGGTACCACCCAGCGGTTTGCTGTAGTCTACCTCAAATTCCAGAAAGTGAGCAAATACCCGGCTAGGATTATTGACATCCACATTGCAGGAATACGTCTTGGGCAGAAACATTATTTCTTCGATGTATTTGTTATCGGCCGTAAAATGCATCGCTCTGGCATTCCCCGTATCACCTACCCAGAATGAACCGTTCGGCTGAAAAGCAATGAACGTACTGTTTATAGATCGGCTGGGGTCGCTAAAATAAAACCGGTCGTTAGTAACGGTTGAATTGACGGTATAGCCACCTTCCTGGCCAAAAACTCCACGTAAGCCGCCGGAAGTCGAGTAGCTGCGAATCTGTTGCTTTGAGCCGCCGTCGGCTACCAGTACGTCGCCCGTAATCGGTGAAACGGCTATTGCCATAGGCTCGGTGCAACCCTTTAAGGAAAGATCAGGCGACCCGAACGTACCATTAGTGTTGACCTTGTAGTGACTAACCGTGTTATTGCCTGAAATTACCCAAAGATTATCCTGAGCGTCCACAGCTATTTTGCCGGGGGCCGTAACGGAAACTGACTGAACAGGATTACCTGTTTTCTTGTCCAGAACGGATATCGTATTAAGAGCCGAATGAGCAACAAAAAGAAAATCTCCAGCATTCTGGACGGCGAGACCAGATATACTGGATTTATTTCCGGCTTTTATTTCAATAGCATGTTTATAAGTATAGCCTGCATGGACCTTAATGGGCTTGCCTTCTGTAAATGCAATTTCCGTGTCGTCAGATTTTCGAGTCGCAAAAACAAACCATTTGCCTCCAAACGAATCGAGACCACCCCAGTAGATAGTTGTTCCATCGCTGGTAGTGTGAAGCACATTCTGGCCAGTTTTTATATTGGGTAGAATAACTATGCGGTCCTGAATATCAGCCAGATTAAACTTAATATGACTTGGCGCTCCTTCTGAGTATCCTTTCCCATAATAGGCCGTTGTACCGATGATCGTCATGGTCTTGATTACATCCCAGCCGCGATGGACACTTGGCCCTGTGAACTGAGCCGACGTATTACCTAGCACGCCCTCCCAATTAGCCGCAATATTGTTGCTGACGACCCGGACAACGTAGTTGGTGCTACGGTCCAAAACCGGTTTTTTATAATCGTCTTTACCATCCCACTGAACTTTGTGAGCACCTGCCGGGTAGCGCACACCCGAAAAAAGGGTACGTATCAACGTGCTATCGGCAGAATACACGCCTGCGCTGACGGTTGCCGCTGAAGCTAACGTAAATGTTGCCGTATAGTCGGCGGTAGAAAGAGCTGTGGTATTGAGACTGGAAGTCGGGGCAAGAGGAGTGGCCGCGGGGCTTACCTGTCGTATTACGTTCGGCTGGATGTGCATAATAGCACCCAGCAAAAGCAGCAGGCCAAAAAAATTATAGCTCATAATCAATCCGTGAATTGGTGGTTGTACAGAAGTAAACGCCGAATGGCCGTTTCCATTTCGGTCGTGTACGTTGAAAACCTGTACGAGGGGCTACGTGTTTGACGTATCCAATTCACTGGACACTTCGGCGACCAGGCCGATCCCACCTGTTTCATCTGTTTTTGAAAAGTTGAATTTGGTTGGTCCGTGGACTCACACCGACGGCCAGATAAGTAGGGCTGGCCTGCAAAACATGCCGCCCCCGAATCACCAATCCTTTGAAGCGCTTCAGCCAACGTTCTACCTCTTCCGGGTCGTAATATTTCATGTTGCCGCAGGCGTGAACCGACTCCAATCCAAACGCTTTGCGCAGGTACTCGAAAGCCGGGGGCGTCATATTATACTTGAGGCAGATCAGTTGCTTGCTCAAAAGGTGAGAAGTGGAGTAGGAGACATGGGAAACAGGGGGCAGATTATGAATGGGCTTGAACTGGGCAATGGCCTCCTGCTGGAGCCGGTCGAGCTGATCTTTCTGACAGGGCATATAGCAGAACCGGGTGAAGGATTGACCCACCGTTTTGTGGTTCAGAAGTTGTGCATAGAGATTACTGGTCTGCCCTACGAAGATGACCTGGTCGCTCTGATTGATCAGGTAATAGATACAATCCTGATTTGGGCTTGGTGTTGCCTGAGCCAGAATATGGCTTAAGTCGAGGTGGCTTTTTGCGATTTTGGTGGCGTTTTTCATGTACTAAATATACTACAAACAATACGTATATACAACAAAAAAGATGTATATTTTTAATTATTTTTTTAGCTTTGAACATGGCAGGACGAAAGGAAAAAAAACGGGATGTTGAAGGGAAATGGCTGAAGGAAGCTTTAGCCCAGCAAGGAATATCGGTGTATCGCCTAGCCAAGGAATTGGGCTACAGTCGGGAGAAGTTTTACCGGCACATCAACAACCGGACGTACTTGAGCAGTGAGTCGTTGGGCGAGCTGGCGCGCAAATTCCCCAGTATGAACATGCGGTACGTACTAACCGGAGAAGGCTCACCAAAGACATAATGGCTGCATTCCATCAGCGGTGACTCTGGTCCTATAGATTTCCGTTTCGGCGACTGGTCGTCAAGCAGGAGTTTGCATGGAAGGGTTATGAGCTGTAGAGCGAAACGTATCGGTTACGGATGAAGGAGTAGTCATTTAATCTGTTGTTCTTCTTACCTAATCAAGCCAGAATCAGCGGTTTGATTATCCACAAAAAAAGTTTTACTGGCATGCCTTCCCGTTTGCTGATTTGCCTGCTCCTCGGTGGTTCACTCCTGATCTGCATGTCAGAGGTGAAAGCGCAGATTCGGTTTCGCGTATATGGTCAGATCATTGACGGGGCTACGGGAAAACCACTCCCGAATGGGTCTGTCTATGACAAAAAACAGGGTGCTGGGACAGTCACCGATAGTCTGGGAAATTTTAGTATGCAGCTGCTGCCCGGCCCGTATAACCTGACTTTTTCTGCTGTCGGGTACAACACACGCAGCCGGTTTCTGGAGATTGGCCGCACTGCTGTACGCCTGCAGGTGGCACTGAATCCCGATACCCGGCAGTTAGATGAGGTGAACGTAACGGGGCGAACGCCAGATGCCAATGTGTCGGCCACGCAGATGAGCGTCGTGCGGCTGGACATGAAAAACCTGCGTAACATGCCGGTTGTATTCGGAGAGGTCGATATACTAAAAGCCCTTACCCTGCAGCCGGGTGTAAGCACGGTTGGTGAAGGAGCGGGCGGCTTTAATGTGCGCGGGGGACGTACTGACCAGAATTTGGTGCTGTTAGACGGCGCTCCTTTGTTTAGTACCAGCCACTTACTGGGGTTGTTCAGTAATCTGAATGCGGATGCCATTCAGGACGTAACTCTCTACAAAGGCGGTATTCCCGCTGCGTATGGTGGCCGGCTGTCGTCGCTGTTGATGATGAATACAAAATCCGGTGAAACTGACCGGCTCCACATAAGTGGGGGGGTAGGCCTGTTAACCAGTCGGCTGATGGCGAATGGGCCGGTCACCCGTAATAAGAAACTAACCATGCTGGCCAGTGGCCGGATTGCCTACCCGTCTTTTCTGTTGGGCCTGTTTCCGGCTCCAACCAACAAAGACCGCGCTTTTTTCTACGATCTGAATGGGCGGCTGACGTACCGAATCAACGAAAACGCCCAACTGTCCGCTACGGTTTATCGCAGCTTTGATACGTTCAAATTTCCTCAGGATACGCTCTATACTACCCAATCGGCGCTACTCACGGCCCGCTGGAGTCAGCGGCTGAGCCCGCGTTTATCGTTCAACGTAACAGCCACCCAAAGTGATTACCGCTTTTATCTGGATGGCTTAACGGCTGGTAATACGTATCGTTATCAATCCACCATCCGCCAGCGGGATGCCCGGCTGGATGGGGTCTATACGACGCCCGCCGTTGGCCAAAAAATCAGTCACCGACTTGAGTTTGGCGGTTCGCTAACGGGCTATAGCCTACTGCCCGGCTTCATCGCTCCAACCGGCAACCAGTCCAATGTTAACCCGCTGCGGTTGCCCACCGAGCAGGCACGTGAATGGGCTGGTTATTTTTCGGAGGAGTGGACGCCATTCCGAGCCCTTTCGGTACAGGCTGGGATTCGCTACGCACAGTTTACCAACGTAGGACCCGGCGTGGCTTACCAGTATGCAGAAGGGCAGGCCCGTACCCGCGAAAGTATTATGGACACACTTCAGTATGGACCTGGGCAGGCTATTGCGCAATATAGTGGCTGGGAACCCCGGCTGACGGTGCGGGCGACGCTAACTGCCCGTAGCTCGGTGAAAGTCAGCTATAACCGTACGCGTCAGTACCTGCATCTGATTTCCAACACAACGGCCATTTCGCCCGTCGATTTCTGGAAAGTTAGCGATGGACTCGTATTGCCCCAGGTCGCGGACCAGTTTGCTCTTGGGTATTTTCAGAACTTCAACGAAAATCAGTACGAAACCTCTATCGAAGTTTATCACAAAACGTTAGAGAACCTGGTCGAATACCGCAACGGGGCGACCTTGTTGTTGAACCCGACTTTGGATGCCGATTTGTTACGCGCGCAGGGAGAGGCTTATGGCGTTGAGCTTAGCGTGCAAAAAACAAAAGGGCTGCTGACAGGATTGATTGCTTACACCTACTCCCGTACGTTAGCCAGGGTGCCCAGTCCGTATCCCAACGTGCAAATCAATGGGGGCAACTGGTATGCGTCGACATTCGACCGGCCCCACAACCTAACGATTGCCACCCAATGGAAATGGAGCCGGGGCTGGACGTTTGGAACGAACTTCGTCTATACCAGTGGGCGACCAACAACTTACCCCGATGGTAGCTATCGGCTGAATGGGACTAAAGTGCTGGATTATTCCCAGCGAAATGCGGATCGGATACCAGATTATCACCGTCTGGATGTGTCTTTTACCAAAGATGGCCGCCGAACACCGGGTCAGCGGCACTATAGCAACTGGTCTATTTCGCTCTATAATGTATATGCCCACAAAAATCCGTACTCGATTTATTTTCAGCGGGTAAACACAACGACCAGGAGCTATCAGCTCTCGGTCTTTGGCACAGTCATTCCGTCGCTGAGCTGGAATTTTACATTTTAACCCGGCAGCGATTCGTACTGGATCTTCCGCTGATAAGTGAATGGCGTTTTTAGGTTGACTTGCAGATAATGAGCTGTTTTGATTTTTTTAATCGTCTTAACGCTACGTTTCCCCGCCCGCAAACGGCGCTTTATTTTCTGGCGACGCTGGTGTTTATGGCGGCCTGCCAAACGCCGGATAGTCTGATTCCTATCCAACTGACAGACCCGGTTACGGCTTCGCAGGCATCCCTGGTGAGTGTTCAGCCGACTGGCAATACCTCGGCGGAAGTCATTGTAAAAAGTATTCGGCTCGAACCGTCAGACTGGCAACTTCTGGCTACCTCCGCTGATGGAAACAATCCGGTCCTTACGTCAGGTGAAACCAAACCGTTATCCGACTTCAAATTGACAACCCTGCAATTGAGCGGGCTGGCCGTCGGGAAAACCTACCAGTTCCGGCTGAGCTTTCGCTTCGCAGAACAGGACACACTAACAGCCATTCGTTTGTATACGCACCGACTCGATACGTCCCCCCGCTGGACGCGGCTGGCTCATGCTTCGTTTAGCGGGGGCGACTACACAGCCTACCCTGTAGCTGTGGATGGTATATGTGGTCCCAATCCATTCAATGGTTGCGGTAATCCGGGCACTGGCGCTTACGTAGGAAATATAGTTCAGTTGCTTCGTTATCCGGGTACATTGGGCGCTCATATGGAAATCAAACGCTACGACCGGGCGAGCGATAGCTGGCCTTTCTATGCCGGTAGCGATATACGGGAACCTCGCCACAGAATGGTACAGTATAATTTATTTTTTAATGGTGTAGATCGTTATCAGTTCAGTGGCCTGGGCTATCTGACCGAAGAGAGGGCACCCAGCAAGTATTATTATTACCGGAGCATGTCAGCCATTTTTCCCGTTGGGGGTAGTCCGGTCTTCCCTCTGTATGGTGGAGAGGAAGGCGAACTGGCTTTTTTTACGACAACCGACGAAGCGTATTTTCTGACCCAGAATGGTTCTCCGGCTATGCGAAGCATCCACGCTGATTTTACCCAGACGGTACGTGCGCCTTTACCCGAGTCGCCCGGAACACTCGCCACCTTTTCCATCCGCAACATTGGGTACGTAGTAAACCAGTATCCGGGTCAGCCCACCCGGCTCTGGGCTTATGACCCGACTGTGGATCGATGGACGCAAAAAGCCGATTTCCCCGGCGCAGCTCGCAGTCGGGGAGTAGGCTTCTCACTGGCTCAGCGGGGCTATTTTGGACTTGGCCTTATGCCTGACGGGAAGGGCCTGCGCGATCTGTGGCAATATGATCCGCTGACTGACCGCTGGCAGTACGTAACGAATTATCCCGGACAGGGCAATCAGTTAATGGCCGTATTTAGCGCTCCGGAAGGAGCCAAACCCGAACGCGCCTACCTGGGTTGGGGCTATGAAGCCCAGGCTATCAGTACGGGTGTCAACCGGATCGTGGGCTGCACCGACTGGTGGGAGCTAACCCCCTGACACAGCACAATATGAGGTTTCTAATAACGATGAACGTAATTTTTTACCCTTATGGATGTTGACTTGCGACTTCTAACTGGCTTGTGGCTACGTATCGTTGCCGTATGCCTGCTGCTTTCCTCAACATGGAGTTGTATCGAACCCGTGGATTTACCGATCCGGCAAACGGAGCGACGACTGGTCGTAGATGGGCTCATTACCGACGAAGAGCCACCCTATGTCATCAAGCTGACGTACTCGGGCAATCTGAGTCGGTCGTTGCTCATTCCAGATGAACTGGCCATCAACGGGGCGGTGGCCACCATAGAGGATAACTTCGGAAATCGGGCCCAGTTGATGCAGGACCCTCTGACACCAGCTTACTACTGGATGCGCGACAATCGGCTGCGGGGCGTTCCCGGTCGGGCTTATACGCTTCGCGTTACGTTGCCAGATGGCAGCCGTTACGTCTCCAGGCCGGAGGTTCTGGCCACTGTGGCGCCCATCGAGCGGCTGTACGGTGAATACCAGCCATCCGATCCCAACACGGTGCTGTTCAATCGATTTCTGGTACGTATTGATACCCATGATCCGCCTTCACCAGGTAACTTCTACCGCTGGCAGGCCCTGAGTTATATGCCCGTCTGGCTAGGAGTCAACGATCCGCAGGGTTACTATGACCGTTCGCGGGGGGCAGGCGACGGGAGTTACGCCCCTTTCTACGGTACGTTGACCAACGTATTAAGCGACCAGCTCATCAACGGTAACTTCATCCAGGGCCAGTTGGTACTTGCGCCACCCCTGGTGGCTCTGGGCCCCCAGTTTGTCGAAGTACGACAATATTCGCTTTCCCGCGAAGCGTACCAGTACTGGGTTCTTTATGAGCAACAACTCTCCCGTACGGGCACCATCTTCGACCCTCAGCCAGCCAGTATTGAGGGCAACGTGCGGGCGGAAGCCGATACAAGCAAGCTCGCGCTGGGTTATTTTGGGGCTTCAGCCGTCAGCCGACAACGTATTGTGATGAATACCGATAGCCTGGATTACGGGAAATTCGTGACTCGTTTTGGGCCTATTCTGTTTAGAACACCCCCGCCGGATGTTCCAGGACTGGCGCGTGAACAGGCCGAAGCTGCTCCCCCAGCCAAATGGCTTACCTATGGGAAGTAGTCCTGTGTTCTACCCCGGTGAAAATGGCAATCCGGTGAATAGTCAGCATGGAAATAAAATAGCTAACCTGACCGTGCCTGATGGTTAACGGACCCGTTTTGCCGATGCAAAAAGACTCCAACGTTTATAGCTATACCGCCGTAGGTTATCTAATGATTTGTTTAAGCTGGTAGGTATACGCTAAAAGTTGCCCCTTTATTTAGTTGACTGCTGGCTGTGATGGCTCCGCCATGATTAGCAACCACCTTTTCACAGATGGCCAGCCCAATGCCTGTTCCGGCAAATTCACGCTTGCCATGTAGCCGTTGAAACACCTGAAAAATGCGATCCAGGTATTTTTCATCGAAACCTATTCCATTGTCTATGACATCAATCCGGTGGTAGACCGGAGCTACTCGGGCGGGCTTCACCGACGGGGGTAAGGCTGCGCTGGCAACACGCGCTGAGCGAATCGAAATCTGAGGAACAATACCGTTCCGACGAAACTTAAGTGCGTTGCTCAGCAGATTCTGAAAGAGTTGACCCAGTTGAGTAGCATCACCCGAAAGACTCGGCAGGGGCTCAACCGTTATCTGGGCACCGGTTTCCAGGATGACCACCTCCAGGTCGGTCAATACCCGCTCCACCACCGACCCCAGAGGGACTAATGTACTCATATCCCGCTGAGTGGATATACGCGAATAATTCAGCAGGTCTTTAATCAGGCTCGACATTCGACTGGCGGCCGACTGCATCCGTTCCAGGTAAACCAGTTCTTCGCCGATTGAGGTTGCGTAGCGGGTCTTCAACAGATCTCCGAACTGCTGAATCTTCCGCAAAGGCTCCTGCAGGTCATGAGAAGCCACATAGGCAAAGGTTTGCAGGTTATCGTTAGAACGTATCAGCAGGCTATTGGCCTCTTCCAGTTCCTCATTCAGGGCTGCATACTCTTCATTGCTGGCTTCCAGCTCTTCATTGGTGGCCGCCAGTTCTTCGTTAGTAGCTGCCAATTCTTCATTTGCAGCTGCCAGTTCTTCGGTACGTTGCTGCACCTGCTGCTCCAAAGCCCACTGCGTTTGCCGCTGCTCGGTAACATCCCGCATGCTGCCGACTAGCTTTTTCGGATTTCCCTGCTGATCAGAAAACATTTTTGCCTGAGCCCGAACGATGCGATGCCGACCAGTGCGCTGGGTAACGATGGTGTACTCCTCATCCAGCAGGCCATCCGAATCAGGCGAAGCAGCTCGCTTTACGGCTGCTTCAAGCCGCGCCTGGTCCGCTTCATGAATAGGGCTATACAGCCGATCCCACTCGATAAAGTCGTGGGTAAACTCAAAGAGATCTTTAAGTCGTGGGGAGTAGGTTGTTATACCGGATTGCATATCCAGCTCCCAGGTTCCCATATCAGCCACTTCAATGGCGCCACGCAGCGTAGCTTCCGCTTCCTGTAGCTGCTGGCGTGCTTTGACTTCCTGGGTGACGTCAATAGCAATGTCGAGGATGGCATATATCTCACCCGATGCATTACGTACCGGCGAGTAAGAGATATTATAGTAGTTGTCCGTAAGCACCCCGTTCTGTATAATCTTAACCAGCGAGCCCGGCGAGATGAAGGGGTCTCCCGTGGTAAAGACATCATCCAGAATCTGGAGAAAGGGCTGACCTTCACTGATTAGCTCGGGCATAGCCTCCCGAAGCGGGAGCCCTGCTATATGAGGACCTTTGCCCACAATATCGATGAAGGTTTGATTGGGGTTATCAATCACCAAATCTCGCCCCACAAACAGTCCTATACCCGCCGGAGCTGTAGCCAGAATGGCCCGTAGCTTGCTTTCGCTTTCCTCAACCTTTTTGCGGCTCATCACCTGCTGGGTCACGTCGGTAGCCACGACCAGAATACCCTCTACATCCCCATGAGTACCCTTTCGGGGCTGGTAGGTTAGATCGACGTAGATTGTTGTCAACTCACCATCGCGCAGGATATCCACCGCTATCTCAGGAGCAATAAATGGGGTCCCTGTGGCAATGACGTTATGGAGAATGGCATCAAAACCCTGCCCTTTGATTTCAGGGAGAGCCACCAACAACGGCTTGCCTACCAGTTCCTCCGGTTTACGCGCTACCAACTGCCCATAAAAGGGGTTAACCCATTGAAACACCAGTGCTTCATCGGTGCTGATGGTAGCCAGCCCAATCGGCGATTGCTCAAACAAGGCCAGCAGTTCGCGTTGGTTCTTGGTTGCCTGCAGCTGAATTAGTACCTGCTCGGTTACGTCTGTAGCCATACTAATGATTCCATACACTTGGCCAGCCGCGTTACGCAGAGGCTTGTAGGTGAAATCAAAATAATGAAGCTGGGTTTCGCCGTTAATCACCAGTTCTCCTGGCATGGCTTTAGCTTCATAGGTTGTCCCGGATGTGTATACCTGATTTAACAACTGTAAATAGGACTGAGAAGCCAGTTCGGGTACGGCGACAGTGGCTGGTTGACCGACAATGGAAGCCGCTTTCCCTAACATGCGAATCATGGCTTCGTTGGCCAGTTCGATAATATGCTCAGGCCCGACCATGAGCATCGTTGCCACGGGCGCTTCTTCGAGCAGCGAACGAAATCGGGCCTCACTTTCCTGAATTTGTTCCTGAGCTTGCCTAATGTCTGTGATATCCCGAGTCGTGCCGGCTATGGCCTCCACTTCGCCCAACTCATTCAGAACAGGCGCAAAAACGTAGTCGTAAATTCGTTTACCCAGTGTAGCATGGGGAAAGGACACCTCGCCCCGAACGGTTTGTCTGGTAGCCATCACCTGGTCGATTTCCCGTTCGTGCATCTGGGCGTGCCAGGGTTCATAACCATTTTCCAACAAGCCCTTTCCAATGGATTTTTCCCAGGTGCTGCCCCACATATCCAGCAGTGCCTGATTGGCATAAGCGAACCGATAGCTTCGATCAAACACCATACACCAGGTCGGGCGTACTGGCCGTGATGGCTTCGTACATCCGTTGCTGCCGCTGGGCCTGGTGAAGGGCAGCCGTTTCTTGTTGCCGGGCAAGCTCCTGCTGTGTGACATCCTGTGCTACGCCCGCAAAGCGATAGACCTCACCAACTGATGAAAAGGAACTTCGCCCGTAGAAGCGTACCCACCGCAGCTTACCATCATCAACGCCAAGTGTCCGGAAGGTTTCGTCATATACACCATCCGACTGCGGATTCATTGCCCACTGCATGGCCTTAGTGACCCGTTCAACATCATCGGCATGGATGTATTGAATTGCCTGCTCATAAGTCAGATCGCTAGGCGTTGCCAGACCGAATAATTCCCGGCAGCGATCGTCCCAGATAATTTGATTGGTAACCGGATCGAACTCCCAAACCCCAAGTCCGGCCGCCTGAAGAGCAAAATGTACGTCAAGTGGGGTGTTCCGTTTATTCGTGGCGTCGGAAGACTGTTGATCACCGGTCATAAAATATTAGCAAGAGTGATAGTACAGGTGGCTATTGGTTCAGTTCCTGTGTTCTCTATTAACAACCCGACTTATAAACATCTTGTTGTCTGAAAATGCCCAAACTGAAGCGGAATTCAAGTGTATCCCGATAGTCAAGTTATTCTCACCAATCTCTAGCTAAGTAGTTTTTAGGGCTAGAAGCGGGGGCTGGATATAAAAAGCTCAGAAAAGACGGTGAGCTGTTACGCACCTATTTTTAGCCTCATCAGGTGAAGGACCGAAGAGCAATCGAGGATCGGTATTCTATCACTTTTGACGAAATTCTGAACGTATTCTGAAAAGTAGATCAACCACATAGTCTTGTTTTACTAAGTCTATTCATGCTTCATATGGGCTCAACGATTCTGTTCCTGATGATTTGTTTCACTACGTTATAGGCGTCGAGGTCAATGCACACGAGCGGGTGATTGGATATTTCTCGTGAATAATGGCTATTCTAAAAAATAAAAAGCCATAACTAATTAGTTAATTAGGGCGCTTTCTGTCATCCCGACGGCAGGAGGGATCTTCGCTCGGGATTGAGTTTTCTATCTTACCGAAGATCCCTCCTGCCGTCGGGATGACAGAAACACGTAAACCCGTTGTTTTCAATATGAGGTATTTTTTAATGATCCTGCTTGGCGCGAAAAGTTTGATCACTTTGGCCCAGCTAACTACTCTGGACGATAAAAACGAAGCATTCACACGTACTGTTTATGTAACCGGTGGCGATACGTTGCCCTATCGTTTGTTGTACCCCGTAAATTATGATGCCCGTAAGAAATATCCACTCGTTTTGTTTCTTCACGGCAACGGCGAACGGGGAAATGATAATAACAGGACCCTGCTTCGAGTCCCTGCCAGCTTAACAAGCCCATCAGGTCGTCAAACGTATTCCTGCTTCGTGGTCGTACCCCAATGTCCAAAAAATCAGGTCTGGGTTTCCTTCCCGAACTTTCCCAATAGCCTTCAAACCTCGGCTCAGCTTACCAGTCCTGCACAATTGACGCTGGCGCTGGTTGACCAGTTGATGAGTCGTTTACCCATCGACCGAAATCGATTGTACGTAACCGGTTATTCCAGCGGAGGGGAGGGCACCTTCGATTTATTAACCAGAAAGCCGGACTTGTTTGCTGCGGGCATACCGATTTGCTCAGTTGGAGACACCTCCAGGGCGTCACGGATTGCTTCGATACCGATCTGGGCATTTCATGGCTCGGCCGATAACGTCAACCCAGTTATATACTCCCGCTTGATGGTTGCGGCACTACGTAAGCGGGGCGGGCAGCCAAAATACACCGAATACCCCGGGCTCGGGCACAACATTGTCGACACCGTCTATACCGAATCCACTTTATTTGAGTGGTTATTTGCGCAAAAAAAGCGCTGAGACCACTTACTTTAGGGTTGCCATCTCCACTGCCAACAACCGGACTGGTTTTGACGCGTATTGGTATTAGATCGATATGGCCGCGTTATCGTTACGTTCGGCTGTGGTCATGCTTTGGCCATTGAACCAGCGCTGGTTCAATGGATCGTTAAAAAGAGGTAATTAGCTATCAATTAGCTGTAAAAGGCAGATCATAACGATTACTTCTTAGTTCATCATGCATTCAGTATGCGAGCTGAGTGAATACCAGTTGCAACTGTGGTTCGGCTCCGCCTAACGAGCTTTAGTGAAAGCTAGATACCTAAAGTCTATAAATCATCAACTGGAAAATCAAAAGCGCTGGGTAACTAAATTATTAGTTACCCAGCGCTTTTAGGAGGTACCGGGAGCCGGACTCGAACCGGCATGTCCTTGCAGACAATGGTGTTTGAGACCACCGCGTCTACCGATTCCGCCATCCCGGCGACAGAATCGTCTCTGATCCCAGAGATGCGTTTGTCAAACGTGGGTGCAAAAGTAGGGTTTAATGAATAATGTGCAATGAATAATGAGTAATTCGTGTGGATTTTTTTGATCCAGTAGCCTAACTCCGTGACGATCAGATTGCATTGGACATTAGCGATTAGTCAGGGTCGTTAGTCACTACATACTACTCATACCGTAATGCTTCGATGGGGTCAAGTTTAGAGGCTCGTACGGCTGGGTAAATACCCGCAAATAAGCCCACCGTTATACACACCACAATTCCCAGACCCATCCAGGCCCAGGGGACAACAAACCCGCCCATACCTCGACTAATAATTCCGGCAATTAAATTCCCAACGCCTAATCCCAGAATGATTCCACCAACGCCACCCAGCAGGCAGATAACAATGGCTTCAATTAGAAATTGCTCACGAATACGCTTGGGAGTGGCACCCAGCGATTTTCGGATGCCAATTTCGCGTGTTCGCTCTGTAACGGATACGAGCATGATGTTCAGCAGAGCAATGGAAGCACCGAGCAACGTAATAAATCCGATCCCAAAACCGCCGATGCGCAGATAACCCGTAATGTTTTCGGTTTCTTTTGCCAGATCGTCAGCCCGCTGAATCTCGAACGAATCGGGCTGACCCAGTTGGTCACGCCGGACGAGCCGCATGGTACCTCGTGCTTCGCCAACAGCCTCATCCTGATCCGATACGGTTGGTACGGAAGCGGTAATGTCGAAGGTGAGTTGCTGGCTACCGGCAAGTGCGCGGGCATTATCGAGTGGAATCAGAATGCTCCGGTCGTCGCTCCCCCCGAAAACCCGCCTTTTTTGGCCAGAACACCTATAATTTTGTATTGAGTGCCCGATACGCGGATGACCTGATTGAGCGGATTCAGCTTTTTCTCGAACAGGGTATTGGCCACTTCATCGCCAATAATGGCTACGTTCAATCCATATTTCAAATCATTCTGCGTCAGGTTATGGCCACTTTGCAGCGTAAAGCCCTTGACGGTCAGGTAAGCATCATCGCCCCCGGTAAGCTGAACGTTTGGGTTTGTTTTTTTAGATCCGAATTTGGCCTGAGCCGATCCGCTAACAACGGCTGAAACAGTGATGGTGGCGTCATACGGAAACTGCCGTTTGAACCGAGTAGCATCGAAATAATTGATAGGTTTATCCTGTTTCTGAACGCGCCCACCACGCCGAAACGCATCCTGGCGGGCTACAATGCTGAATGTGTTGGCTCCCAATCCGGCAAAACTGCTGTTTACCGAACTTTGAATGCCGTCGATAGCTGTCAGGATTCCTACCAGCGACGTAATGCCAATAGCAATAATCAGCGAAGTCAGTATTGTCCGCAGGCGATTGCCAGCTATGGAACGTAACCCTTCGCGTATGTTTTCGAGTAGGTTCATGAGCAGAGGGCGGGGAGCGAGGTGCACGGGCAATTTATGCTATCCCTGTTCCATACACCTCGCTCCCCGCTTTTTTCGCACAAAATTTGTGTATCTTTCGTTATTACAAAACTACCGAGTGCATTCTTAATAAGGAAACCAATGAAACGGCTGCTGTTACCGCTTGTCCTAATTCTGACACTTATGGGTCATGCCTGGGCGTCTAAGATTCTGATTCCCATGGACGATTCCCAGAAGAATCATTTAAAAGCATACGGTATAGCCTATTGGGTCCTGAAAACGCACGATACCGAAATTGACTGGTTGCTCAACTACCGGGGTGGCTCGTTTATGATGCCCCAAAGTCAGACGTTCATCAACGAAATGGTTATTCGTGGGGTTAGTTACGAAGTTATTTCCGATGCGCAGGCCGCCCAGATACTTAGCGAAGTAAATGCCGCCGATGCCAATATGGATGCGGTGAAATTACAGAAACCCCCTAAAGTTGCGGTTTATTCTCCTAAAACCAAGCAGCCCTGGGATGATGCTGTAACCATGGTGATGACATACGCTGAGATTCCCTACGATGTTGTGTTTGATGAAGAGGTGATGAACGGCAAACTGCCCGAATACGACTGGCTGCATTTGCACCATGAGGATTTTACGGGTCAGTACGGGAAATTTTTCCACTTTAAAGACCAGCCCTGGTACATCGCCCAGAAGCGGGAAGCTGAAACCATTACGCATAAGTTCGGCTTCACAAAAGTGCCGCAGCTGAAACTGGCTGTCACACAGAAAATTCGTGATTTTGTATTGGGAGGTGGGTATCTATTCGCCATGTGTAATGCCACCGATACGTACGATATCGCTCTGGCGGCACGTAACACGGATATTGTTGATACGTTTTATGATGGCGACCCAGCGGACCCAAATGCCAACAATAAACTGGATTACAGCCAGACATTCGCTTTCCGGAATTTTCAGGTGTATACAAACCCGTATTTAATTGAATTTTCCAATATCGATAACCAGCCTGAGGAGCGCGGCCTGAGCGAACACAACGATTATTTCACCCTGTTTCAATTTTCGGCCAAATACGATCCCATTCCGACAATGCTTACCCAGAATCACCAGAACGTAATCAAGGGGTTCATGGGGCAAACAACGGCGTTCAAGAAAAATCTGATTAAGCCCGAAGTGGTCATTATGGCCGAAAATCGGGCTGCGGGCGAAGCTCGCTACATCCACTCGCCCTATGGTCGCGGGTTCTTTACGTTCTACGGCGGTCATGATCCGGAAGATTACCGGCACGAAATAGGCGAGGAGCCTACGGACCTGAATCTGCATCCAAATTCGGCAGGTTATCGCCTGATTCTGAATAATATCCTGTTCCCCGCAGCGAAGAAGAAGAAACAGAAGACCTAGTAGTTTTAGTCTCCATTTTTTTTAATTTGGCGACGTGAATTACTTCGTTACGTATGAATACCTTCACAGAATCCCAACGTTTCCGCCAGGGGTGGGTGTGGCTGTTTGTCGCTTTCAGCGCACTGATAACCCTTGGTGCTCTGTTAAGCGATCCTGTAACCTGGCATGTGGTAATACCATTCGTTTTTATCGTGGTGCTTCTCTACGTTTGGCGACTGGACACCCGCTTAGATGCCGAAGGTATCCATTATCGCGTTTTCCCCATTCTTCCCTGGCGAACAATTCCCTGGAGTGCAATTCAGTTGGCTTCGGTACGTGTATATGGCTTTGTGGGTTATGGCATTCGGTGGGGACTTGAAGGCTGGGTTTATAATGTTGCGGGTAGAAAAGGGTTACATATCAATTATCTCAATGGCCATCACATCACAATCGGTACGCAACGACCCGAAGAAATACAGCATTTTCTTGAACAGCTGCATGTGCCGTAACCCTGAAGGAAAAGTAGAGCCGAGTTAAGATTGGATAACTACAGTCCGATTGTTTTCCGCGAACTTTGCCGCTCAACAATCAGCTCTCGACTGTATGATTCGCATCTTTCAGCAGGATGAAACTGCCGTCCGCAAAATCCGCGATATCGATTCGTTTTCCAATACCGAGCGGACTCTGTGGGTAGATTTACAAAATCCGACGCCCTCCGAAATCAAAAGTGTTGAGGAGAAATTCGATGTCGATTTTCTAAGCCAGCAGGAGCAGTTGGAAATTGAAAGCAGTTCGCGCTACATTGAAGAGGATGATTTTCTGATTGCTAATTCCAACTTTCTCATTCCCGACGCCGAGCAACGCTATACCAACGTACCGGTTAGCTTTCTGCTGAAAGACGATACGTTGTTTACCTACCGCAACGCCGACCTTAAATCGTTTGCCGACACCGTAAAGCGCATCAAATCACGCCGGGGGTTATTCAGTGATGGTGCGCAGATTCTAATTTCAATTTTTGAATCACGGATTGATTACGATGCCGATTTGATTGAGTTGGTGTCAGGTGAAATCAAGGCGATCAACCGGATGCTTGACCTCGATGCTACACTCGACAAGGAGATGCTGCTGAACATCAACGATTATCAGGAATTAACCATGCTCATTCGCGAAAATGTCGTTGATAAACAGCGGGTTATTTCGGCCATGATTCGTTCAGATGGGTGGTTCAACGAGCTGGAACAGCAGCGGCTGCGCACGTTAATCAAAGACATAAATTCGCTGATCGACCATACTAACTTTATTTTTGAACGGCTGGAATTTCTGCAGAACACATACCTCGGTCTGATTGATCTGGAACAGAACCGGGTTGTCAAAATCTTTACGGTTGTGTCGCTTGTATTCCTGCCGCCTACCTTATTGGCCAGTATCTGGGGGATGAACTTCGACCAGATGCCCGAAATTCACTGGAAATATGGGTACATTTTTGCCTTAACCATGATGGTTCTATCCTCGGCTTTGACGCTCTGGATATTCCGGCGTAAAAACTGGCTGTAAATCAGGGAGTAACGTAAAAAATTGTAGCGATGTCCACTTGCCAGGCAGTTACTTTTCTGTTTATTAGCGTCTGATTTTCAAACAAAAATCCCATCTCAGATTTATGGAACAGGCGCAAACCAAACTTGAGCTTTTTTATGCCCAGCTTGTAACTTTTGTTACAATTTATGGCGGCCGTGTATTGCTGGCTATTATAACTCTTTTTGTCGGCCTGTGGGCCATCGGCTGGGTCGTAAGGTTATTATCTGCTGCCATGACCAAACGGCACGTTGATCGGGATGTGCAACCGTTTCTGTTGTCATTGGTTAGTGGCCTGCTCCGGGTGTTGCTGTTACTGAGTATTGCCAGTACGCTGGGGATACAAACCACCTCGTTTGTTGCCATTATCGGAGCTGCCGGTTTGGCGGTCGGATTAGCGCTTCAGGGTAGTTTGTCCAATTTTGCTGGTGGGGTGCTGATCTTGATTTTTAAGCCGTTTCGCGTTGGTGATCTGATTTCAGCACAGGGCTTTACGGGGAACGTTGAGGCCATTCGTATTTTCGATACTACGCTGGTGACGCCAGATAATAAAACAATTATTCTGCCCAACGGAGCTTTATCAACCTCGGCTATCATGAACATCAGCACAAAAGGCGTGATACGTGTCGATCAGGTATACGGGGTGGGTAGCCAGAACGATCTGGAAAAAACAAAAGCCTCCATTCAGGCCGTTGTCGATGCCTGCCCGTTTGCGCTGAAAGACCGGCAACACGATGTGCTGATCACAAAACTGAATCCCAATTCCCGCGAGTACGATGTTCGGGTATGGACCAATAGTGATAATTACTGGGCTACGTATTATTACATGCTCGAAAACATTGCCCGTCAGTTTGCCAAAGATGGTATTGAAGCGCCAAAACCGAAGATGTTTATTACGAATGAAGAGTAACGACCAGCCAACTTTCCCAGCGTAATTAGCTATGCATAGCCCGTCTGATAATCAGATGGGCTTTTTTGTGGTTACTACGTAAAGATTATTCCATGCCGCATTAAACGATTGGGCGACTGCTTAGTCTAACTACAGAGTAGGGTTACTCCGAATAAACAAATTGAAATATGGCTATCCAGAAAACAATGAAGCTAATCGCCCTGATTATGGTGGTCTTAGCCGGGTTTTCGTTCCCCACTACCGTTGCTGCTCAACCGGGGGTTAGTGTTCCGATAGAATCGTTTTATAATGAATTAGCTCCATATGGTCAGTGGGTGCAGCATCCCGGCTATGGCAATGTTTGGTTACCAAGTGCGGGGCCTGATTTTCAGCCGTATGCGTCGGGCGGCCACTGGGTGGTTACGGAATACGGAAATACCTGGGTCTCAGACTATGCCTGGGGATGGGCACCTTTCCATTACGGTCGCTGGATTTATGATCCTGCCTACGGTGGTTGGCTCTGGATTCCGGGTACCGACTGGGGGCCAGCCTGGGTATCGTGGCGGTCAGGAGGTGGCTATTACGGATGGGCACCGCTGGGCCCAGGCTGGGACGTCAACGTCAATATAAACATTCCGGCTCCTTACTGGACGTTCGTTCCGCAGGTTTACATCACCAGTCCGAACCTTTACAGTTATTGTGTGCCGCGGCCACGGGTGGTCAATATCTACCAGAATACAACGATCATCAACAATTATTACCGGACTAATAACCGGGCTTATGTGTATGGACCGCCCAGAGGGGATATTGAACGGGTCACCCGACGTAGCGTTCCGGTATATCGTATCGACCACATGGACCGCCCTGGCCGTTCAGTAGTAGGCAATGGATCGGTTGGTTTTTACCGCCCCGGCGCTTCGAATGACTATCGAAGGGATTACAGCCGCAGCGACCGTTATGACCGTAATGATCGTTTCGATAATTCGCCACGGCCTAATTATGGCGGGAATACGACACCCAATAGAAATTACAACGGCGAGGCTGGTCGGGATTTCAACGGAAATTCTACGCCGAACCGGACTTACGACCGAGGAAATAACGCTCCGGGACGAGGTGATTACAAGGGAAATTCGCCTGCCAATCCGGGAAACGATTATAACTCAACACCCGCTACTCCACAAAATAATCGTTTTGAACGTAACCGGGGCAGCTATACACCAACTCCGCAGCCGGGAGGCTTTCAGCCGCGTAATCCCCAGCCGGATAATGTCAGTCCTCAGCCCAATCGTTCGTTCGAACGGCAGGGTGGAATGAATCCGCAGGCCGCGCCAAGTGGACGAAGTGGTGCTGATTTTCAGCGTGTGCCAAATAACCAGGGCGCACCAGCTCAACAGCGTAGCCAGGGGCAGTTTCCGAATCCGGGTGGTGGCGAACGCCAGTCGCGGGGGCCACGCTAGGCAAGCTTGTTAACGATTGATTTGGGTAGGGTTGCCGAATAGCCTATGTAGCTATTCGGCAACCCTACTTTGTTATTACCCAGCTACGAAAATCGCTTATCTGATTTGTTGGCTGGCTTTTTTAACTTTAAATGGTTGATAGACGATCCGTTCGATCCGCAAGATCGGATCGATAAAAAATCGCATTCGATACGGTGAATCGGTTCCGATTAGGGACACGTAATCTCTGGTAATTCTAATAACGTATAGTGGGAGGGTCACTAAACTGCGCCAGATGCTTTCTGGCAGGTTTTTTGCACGTATATTTCCGTTCTCTAACCTGTTGTTTCACCATTTACAAAAATCAAGTATGAAAACGAATATTGGCATTTCTGCCGAAAACCGGGAGGTTGTAGCCCATCAGTTATCGAAATTGCTGGCCGATGAATTTGTACTCTATACCAAAACGCTCAATGCCCACTGGAATCTGGAAGGAATAGATTTCCATTCGGTGCATCTGTATTTCGAAGAACTGTACAACCAATCGGCTGAGATCGTCGACGACGTAGCCGAGCGTATCCGCCAGTTAGGGCATTATGCACCGGCTACCCTGAAGAACTTCCTGCAACTGACCCACCTGACCGAGCAGGATGAAGACGGCAACGACAGTAAAAGCCTGATTCGGAAACTGTTGAGCGATCATGAAAGCATTATTGAGTTCATTCGGGGGAATATCAACGAATTTCAGGATGCCCACAAAGACGCCGGAACCAGCGATTTTGTTACGGGACTTTTGGAGAAACACGAAAAAATTGGATGGATGCTACGTGCGCATCTCAAATAATGATCGACAAAAAATGATCTGGGGCTCTCCTCAAGTTATACCCGATAGTTCTTCATAACCAAAACAGACTCAGTATGGCATCATTCTTCAACAAAGGGTTTGGCCGCAAACACCCTACTGCCAATGCCGACCGAATCCCACCCGGCCAGTACGAAACACATGATTTTCCGGTACTGACAGCTGGGCCAACCCCTCGTATTCCACTTACAACCTGGACATTTTCATTAGATGGCCTGGTTGAGTCGCCTTTGAAGTGGTCGTGGGAGGAATTCAATGCCTTGCCCCAGCAATCGTTTACCAAGGATATTCACTGCGTAACGAAGTGGTCGAAGCTCGATACGCACTGGAAAGGGGTGAGCATCGAGACGCTGCTGGAGCACGTTACGCTCAAACCCGAAGCGCAGTACGTAATGGCTTATTCGTATGGTGATTATACGACGAATATTCCGTTGGAAGACCTTCGGCATGGGAAGGCGTTTGTCGGTATTAACTTTGACGATAAGCCGCTGGCGGCTGAACATGGCGGCCCGGCCCGGCTCGTCATTCCGCATCTCTATTTCTGGAAAAGCGCCAAGTGGATCAAAGGGTTACGGTTTATGGAACATGACCAGGCTGGTTTCTGGGAGCGGGGCGGGTATAGTATGTATGGCGATCCCTGGAAAGAACAACGGTACCGAAGCGACGACTAAATGGCTCGTATTCAATGGCAATTAGGGAAAGTTACCGCGATTATTCAGGAAACTCCACTGGTCAAAACGTACCGAATCCAGCTTCCTGACTGGACTCCGCACTTACCCGGTCAGCATTATGATTTGCGATTGACGGCTGAAGACGGCTATCAGGCGGAGCGTAGTTATTCCATTGCCTCAGCTCCTGAACAAACAGGTGAAATTGACCTGACGGTTGAATTCATGGAGGATGGCGAGGTATCTGGCTACCTGCACGAAGGCATTGGTGTGGGCGATTCATTGGAGGTACGCGGACCGATTGGTGGTTATTTTGTCTGGCGGGATTCGATGGCGAATCGTCCGCTATTTTTGGTGGGCGGAGGTTCGGGCGTAGTGCCGTTGATGGCTATTGTCCGTCATCGGTTTCTGATTGGCGCGAAAAACCCGACGCAACTGCTGTTCAGTGTTCGTATTCCCGAAGAAACGATTTATCGGACGGAGTTGGATCGCATGGCGCAGCAGGATACTACGTTTCAGTTGTCGATAACCTACACCCGGCAGGTTCCCGCCGATTGGCAGGGATACCACCGACGAATTGATCGGCAGATGCTAACCGACCAACTGCGTCAGTTCAAAGAACCGCCCGTTTGTTTTATTTGCGGCCCAACGCAGCTGGTGGAGTTTGTAGCCAATGAACTGGCCGAAATGGGCCTTCCTCCGGCCGATATTTATACCGAGCGATTTGGTCCTACTGGTACGTAACGTTTTAGATACAACCTGAAAATGGCCCGTAGGTGATCGCCTACGGGCTTATTATTTACAGCGTTTATTATTGCCTGCCGAATATAACGCCGTAGTTCGACGGTATAGTTATGAGTTGCTGCTGGTCATTCTGCGTTACCGTAACAACCGGGTGCGTACCATGCATTTGCTCTTTCCACTGACCCGTTACCGGAAAGGGCAACATGATTTGCTGATCCTGATTTGAAAAATTAATGGCAACCAGCGCACTTTCTTCCGGTTGCCCCGTAATGCTGTTCCGGCGGTAAGCAATTACGTGTTTGGCCAAATGGTCCTGATCGAAATAATAAAAGAAATAACCCCGGCTGCTAAGCGCCTGATTCGTACGACGTAATCCGCCCAAAATGCGGTGCAGACTGACTAGGGCCTTACCAGCCGTATCATAAAAATACTCCCAGTGAACCGGCCGCTCAAACAGATTACGCCCGATACCACTGCCGGGTACGCCCCAGTTTTCGCCAAATTCCTGCCCTTGCCAGAGCATCGGAATGCCTTTTCCTGTATACAGGGCAATAATGTAGGGCTGCATTTTATAAAAAAGCGCCCGATTGCCGTAGGGTTCATTGAGCAAATCCCGAAGCGCTGTTTGCCCAAATGAATTAATAAACCGGGCGTGGTCGTGCGATTCGACGTACTGAAAAGGAGCTACAGGAAACGTATCGCCTGAGGTCGGGTTGTGGTACTCCGTTGGGTAGCCCAGAAATTCAGGGTCTAACTGGTGCGCTATATCGGCGCTCACATAATTCCACTTCGCCATATCGCGTCCACGGTCCAGCAGGCCGTTCTGCCAGCAGCAGTTTGAATACGTTCGCGACAGGATTTCCTGCGGGCCCGGTAAGTGTTCGGCACACTGAATGATTTTACTGCGATCGCCTGCTTTAAACCGGGGGATAGTTTTTGAAAACTCGTACGTTCGGAAGACCAGATTGGCGTAGCCCTCACCCATAAACCCATCGTACATGCCCGGCACATAATCGTAACGGAATCCGTCGATATGATACTCGTCCAGGTAATATTGATTCAGGGCAAAAAAATAGTCGCGGGTAAATTCCTTTGTGTAATCGGTGCCGGGTTTATCGAAGAATTCGCCCGCAAAAACACCCATCATCGGGTTTGGCTCTCCGCTGGTATCATACACCAGATTATACGGAAATTCGGGGTGCGCGTGCGAATAAACCGAATCCAGAATAACCGCCATACCCCGAGCGTGGCAGGCATCGACGAGCTTTTTCAGACCATCGGCTCCGCCAAGTCGTTCGTCGGGTGAGAAATAACCCAGGGGCGTGTATCCCCATTCGACATCTTCTTTCACATTCGAGATCGGCATCAGCTCCAGTACGTTCACCCCCAGATCGCCCAGATAGTTCAGCTGGTCAATCACCCCGTCGAAATCGCGGTTGAACTCCCGGACGTTCAGCTCGTAGACAACCATGCGGTCGACTTCCGGCACACTGAAATCAGCGTCGGTCCAGGTAAAGGCAGGTAATCCGGCATTGACGGTAACGGACGACAACGTACCGATACCCGATTCGCGGCCAAACGGGTCGGTAAACCAGAACGTAACATCCTGATCGCCCCGTAAAAGCTCATAGCGGTATAAGTACCGGCCGGGCTGCCCAAAACGACTTTCCGGATCGGGCGTAAGCGGAACCGTAACGTCCCAGCGGTCGAGTGCGGAACCATTGTCCCAGCTCATCCAGAAGTCTTTGGGTTCAATCCCCCGTACAAACTGGTCGAAATCGTGAATGATACGTACTTTCAAACGGTACCCTTTGTTGAAGGTGATACCCGGCAGATAAATACCAAAGCTGATCTGCCAATTGCCTCCTGCATCCTGATGTGAGAAAGCCCCCACTTCCTGTAGATCGATCATGTGCCTGAATGGAAAATTGCCTGAGCACAAGATAGATAAATTAGCAGGGAAGGGTAGGGACTGGGTTATTTAACGGTTATAGCCAGCAGATTTTAAATGACGTGTAATCAGGTTCGTGGCTGGATGGGTTCTTCGCTGTGAAGTCAGGTTCTCAAACCCGACTCCACGGAACAGCGAACCAATATCACAACGACCTGCTAAGCCATCATCTTCCCTTCCAGCACAGGGCGTTTGTCTTTGGTTTTGTTAACGAGACTCAGGCTGCTCTGAAACTCAACCTGAACGCCTTCTGAGCCAAACCGGCAGGTTACCATATCGTAGTGAGCCGTCTCGATAAATCGCCAGACCATAACAAACGTATTCGGGTCCTGCCAACTACCGCTGCCAGCTACTTTACGGGCCTGATCGCCGGGAACGGGCGTTGGTGTGAGCATCAGCGGTGCCACTGCAAACGTAGTTGTGCTTTCAGCCCATCGGTTAACTCCGCACAGTACCTGATGCGGCCCCTGGTCGTCCTGAAGTTTGAAGATACAGCCATCCTTGCCAAAGGTCAGCGATACATCTTTCACGTGCATGGGATTGTCGGCGATGGTATAGGTTTTACCACTTATCTGACTGGCTACTGTAGATGCGGGCTGTGTACTTTCGGGAAGCAGGGTCAGGGTCGACAGCTTTTTGGTCAGCGCTGCCTGCTCAACTCGCTCAGCGGGCAAACCCACTCGTTGAAGTGCAGGCAGAATGTGTTTCCAGACAGCGTCCAGAACTGCCTGCATATTGGCCGTTTCTGACGTAATGGCAACCACGGCATCTTCTTTCGGCAATACAATGCAGTACTGTCCGAAAGCGCCATCGCCCCGGTACGCATCGTTGCGGCACCGCCAGAACTGATAACCATATCCCTGAATCCAGTCGTTGACACTGGCATCGCCTTTGCCGCCTTTCGACTGCACTTCGGCGCGGGTGGCATCATTGATCCAGCTTTCAGCAACAAGTCGTTTGCGATTCCAGATGCCTTTCTGTAAGTAGAGCTGCCCGAACTTGGCAATATCTTCAGTACGTAAACGAAGCCCCCAACCGCCGGTATTGATACCCTGCGGAGACACTTCCCAGTCTTCGCCCTCAATGCCCAGCGGACCGAACAAACGCGGTTTCAGGTATTCGAGTACGGTCTGTCCGGTCAGGTGCTGAACAATGGCAGAGAGCATATACGTAGCGCCACTATTATAGACGAAAAATGTGCCGGGTTTGTGCTCGACGGGCTGCGCCAGAAATGATTTGACCCAGTTGCTGTCTGTCCCGGCACCACGTAACGCGGGCGTGGTATCTTTATCGTGCCCGGTCGACATGGTCAATAAATCCTTGACGCTCATAGCCGCCAGATTCTCGCTGACCGTAGCTGGCACATCTTTGGTGAAGAACGAAACGACTTTATCATCAACGGTCAATTTCTTCTCGGCAACAGCCATGCCTACAGCCGTCGACGTAAAGCTTTTGCTGAGCGAATACAGCGTGTGTTTGTATTGAGGAGCGTAGGGTGCCCACCAGCCTTCTGCAACGACCTGGCCATGCCGCACCACCATCATACTATGCACGTTGAGCTTCTGCGCTTCGATGGTATTTACGAAGTCGAGGAGCCCACGGGGCGCAACTCCCTGCGCTTCGGGTAGGCTACGGGGAAGCTTACTGGTTTTGGCGGGTAATGTCCAGCCAGTAGTCGGTAAGGTAGCGGCAACGGTCAGACCGGCTGCGCCAAAGCCCAACTGTCGGAGGAAGTCTCTGCGATTGAGGTTCATTGTTTTTTGTAATAATTTATGAGAAGAATGACCGATTCTGATATACGATTCAACGGAGTGAAAACAAAAGAGGATACACCAGCGGAATTACTTTTCTTCGCAGTTGAAATCAGTGAGCGCCCTGTCAAGCATTGGTAACGAATCCATAAATGAGCGATCAGCGATACGTATCTGATCGGATTAATGACTCACATCTACCCGTTTTTATAATGCCTGTTTTATACGAAAGCCTGAATCTGTTATGAAGCACGTAGCCAGTTCCTCGTTTAAGCGTGTTATTCTGAGTTGGTGGGTTGGCCTGTTAGCAGCGTTGCCGGGTTTTGCCCAGACGAAGCTGGCAGACGTAACGCCCTATGAACGCGATACAAACCAGTCGGCTACGTACCCGCAGATTATTCGCTGGTATCAGCAACTGGATCAGCAGTATGAGCAGGCCAAACTCATTGAGGTCGGCAAAACCGATATCGGTAAACCGCTGCATCTGTTTCTGCTCGCGGCCGACAAACAGTTTACGTCTCGCCCGGACCGCGTTACGTTGCTGATTAACAATGGCATTCATCCGGGCGAGCCCGAAGGTATTGATGCCTGTATGATGCTCGCACGGGACCTGTTGAAAGCGAATAAACTGCCCAAAAACGTACTGCTGGCGATTGTACCCGTTTACAGTGTGGATGGAAGCCTGAACCGGGGCGTTTCGCGGGTAAACCAGAATGGTCCGGAATCGTACGGATTTCGCGGCAACGCCCGAAACCTGAATCTTAACCGCGATTTTATCAAAGCCGAAGCGGAAAACACACGGGCGTTTCAAGCTATGTACCAGGCGTTGAAACCGCAGGTGTTTATCGATAACCATACCAGCGATGGAGCTGATTATCAACACGTACTGACGTATTTTGCCACGCAGAAGGATAAGCTACATGCGGCTGTATCGGGCTATATGACTCAGACATTTCAGCCGGAGCTGGATAAAATGCTGACCGCAAAAGGCTTCCCGCCCGCGCCTTATGTGAATCACCCAGGCGATACGCCCGAAAACGGACTGATCGGTTACAACGACTCGCCCCGCTATTCAACCGGATACGCGGCTCTGTTCAACTGCTTCGGTTTTACGCTGGAAACGCATATGTGGAAACCCTACCCTCCACGGGTCAAGGCATCGTACGTGTTCGATGAAGCGGTGTTACGGTTGTGCGAGCGCGAGGCTAATACGATTCTGGTCAACCAAAAGCGGGCCAATGCGGCTGTTCGTCAGCAGAAAACGTTTGCCCTGAGTTATAAGCTCGACCGTAGTAAAATTGATTCCGTTACGTTTCTGGGGTACGCGGCAACGTATAAGCCCAGCGAGGTATCGGGCCTGAAGCGACTCGTTTATGATCGAACAAAGCCGTTTATGAAACGCGTCCCGTATCTGAATAATTTTGTGGTTGAAAATCAGGTAGATAAGCCGACTATCTACGTGATTCCACAAGCCTGGCCGGAAATAATTCGGGAACTGATGCGCAATGGCGTACTGCTGCAAGTGCTGCCCAAGGACACGCTGATGACCGTATCGGCTTATTATATCACTGATTATAAAAGTCCGCAGCGCCCCTACGAAGGCCACTACCTTCATACAGGCGTGAAGGTGCGAACTGAATCGCAGCGACTCCAATTTTACAAAGGTGATTACCTGGTGCAGACGAATCAGGCGAGCAATCGATATATTGTCGAAACGCTTGAACCGGAAGCTGTTGACTCGTTTTTCGCCTGGAATTTCTTCGATAGTATTCTCGACCAGAAAGAGTATTTTGCCAACTACATTTTTGAAGACACAGCAGCCGAGTTGCTAATGAAAAACCCGGCTTTACGTAAGCAATTGGACGATAAACGCGCGACGGACAAGGCTTTCGCTGAAAGTGCCGATGCCCAACTGGATTTTATTTATCGGCAGACCCCTTACTACGAGAAGACGCATAACCGCTACCCGGTTTACCGGATAAACTAAGTCTGTATGGCATTCTTGAACCGTTTGTTGCTGATTGGTCTGACGTTGCTTTCGCCGGGCTTGCTGGCGCAGGGAAACGTAACGGGGAAGTCTACCGAATCGGCGGATGCAGCCACAATTCGTGCTTTACGGGTACAATCCAATCAGGCCATCCAGAACCGTGACCTGGCTGCGTTTGGACAAACCATGCTGCCGGATATTGAGGTGACACGGGGTAGCGGTTCGCACGTATCGGGTCGCGATTCGGTACTGGCTTCAGTAGCTGTGCAGTTCAGCGATTCCGCATTTCTGGGGTATGTCCGCACCACAGACCGTATTGAACTAAGCACAACCGGGCCTCTGGCAGCAGAACATGGCCATTGGATTGGACGCTTCCAACGTACCGACGGTATTCAAACGATAACGGGTAGTTATCTGTCCATGTGGCACAAAACCGGAGCAGGCTGGAAAATACGCTCCGAACTGTTCGTCAGCTTAGCCTGTACCGGCAGTGCTGCCTGCAATAAATAGGTATGGTACGTTCAAACGCGGAGATCTTATTACATTATAAAAATAAAACAAAATTATATGTTGTAAATATTGCCATAGGCGTTATATTGTGCATATAAATTGACTATTAACCGCCGTAATTGTCAGTAAATATGAATAAAGTCGAAATTGATCTCGATGCACTAACGCGTTACAGCATTACGCCTAATCAATACGTTTTTCTGTTTTTAACCCACGGTCGGCAATACGCGGCCATGTACAAATTCTGCCAAGAGGGTCCGGGTTTTTCAGCTAAAGAAATCAATGATCTCAGCAGCCGCGGGTTGATTCTCGATCTTAACCAGTCGGGTAGTTACTTCATGGATTTCTTTGTGCTGACAGACGAAGTAGGGCGTGACTTATTTGATCAGGATCGCGAAAAGGCGGCTCTGGAGTTCTGGAACGCCTATCCGATTTTGCTGCGCAACTCCGAAACGGGCGAAAACTATTCGTTGTTGAATACAGACAAGCAACAGTTTTTGAGGGATTACTACGTTCGCATTGGCCATTCCGACCACAAGCACCGGCAGGTGATGGAAGGTCTCGACTACGCTATTGACAACGGACTCATCGACATGACCATCCGGCGCTGGCTCGACTCCGAGCAGTGGACGTCGATGCTGGAACTAAAGGTGTTGCAAAAAGTAACAAAGCCGCTTTATTGATAGACCCACCCCGACTACGTTTTCATCCTCCATTTTACCGCAACAAAGTGGCTAGTTTCCGGTGAAATGGTCTGGAAGTATTGAAACTTCACTTTGATATGTCGTTTCCGTTTAGCTCATTGATAAACAGGGCTATTAGTGCCAACGTGTGCCAACGAATTACCGTAAAATAAAACGCAGTAAGCAGACCGTTTAAGAAGGTTAAATTTGGGAAAGTCCTCCGCTTTTAGCCTTAAACATCATGACCCACGATGGCTACCCTGCTGCTTACGTATGCAAACAGTGAAACCAATCGCTTGCCTACACTGACACGCGAATATCAGGAGGTCTCGGATGCGTTGAGAAATAGGCAGGCTAATAAAGATTTTACGGTTATTGCTGATCCTACCCTAAACCGTGACAAGATGGCAAAGGATATCCGGGCTAATGAATCGGATATCTGCCTGTTTCTTTTCAGTGGTCATGCAGGCCGTGATCAACTCTTTTTAGAAGATGGGGCGGGTGATGTTGAGGGTATAGCTGCGCTGTTGGGCCGCTGCCCTTCTCTAAAGCTGGTGATACTGAATGGTTGTTCTACTCAGGGACAGGTAGGGTTGTTACTTGAGAAAAATGTTCCGATTGTCGTAGCGACCAGCTCAGCCGTGGATGACGAAAAAGCTACCCGGTTTTCTATCCAGTTTTTCACAGAATTAGCAAAAGGGTTATCGATTCGGGAGGCTTATGAACGTGGCATCGAACGGGCTAAACTATATGGGAAAATTCAGCACGTCAGCGTAGAGTCGCGTGGAGTAGGATTGCCTTCCTCAAAAACAAACGATGAACCCCTCTGGGGACTGTATTATAATCAGAACGCTGACGGGCTTTTGGATACGTGGCGCTTGCCAGTTAGAGAACAACTCTCAGGTGCTGATGAACTTAATCAGGATATAAAAAAAGCACTGGTAGGCATTGCCAAAAAGTATTCGATTTCGGCAACGCCTAACGCAGTCTTGGAAAGATTACCATTTACCATCAATGAACCAATCCGTAATTTATTTGCTATAAAAGCTGAAACGCAGGAGCCTGACAAATTTTATGATACCCCTTCCTGGAATCGGTACCAGATGATTTTATATGCGTATCGGGCCGTTGTTAATTTGACGACTTATACGTTGCTGGCTGAAATTTGGGAAAAAGAATTGCAGAACCAGCTTTCCGAAAATACCCTTGGTCTGATCGAAGCTGCGCTCTTTAGCGAATCCACGAATGACAGTTCTCTGTCGCACCTGGAGTTGATGACGGCGCTGGGGAGGTTATGGCGCAATGCGAAAGAGCCAAGTTTTCTTTCTGAAATCTCCTGGCTTATCGGCGAATTAGAGAAAGATATTCTTAAAAAGGCGCTGGACGATCTGGAATCGAAAATCGCTGATCAGGATCGCCTTAAACGCAGTATAAGTTCGCCGGCAGATGTACTCCGTTTGTGTCTGGAAGCTGAGAAAAGTTTTTCCTTCGTGTTATATACATTCGGCTTCTGGGTCAATTATAGCCTTACGTCGGTCAAAGACATTGAATTATTTAAGTTTCGCCACCTGCAGACTTCGTACTTACACCGGATTGTCCGATTACAAATCGGCTATATTATTCCGGCAAAAATTACGGACGATCAGTATTCCGCCAGTCAGCCGCTGGATACTTCGTCCATTATTCTGCAGCGGCAGGGAAATTGGGCCGAAGGATTGAATTTGTCACCGTTTTTGATTGATAAAAATGCCCTGATTAAAGCGCCCAAGGCCGATTTGCATTACCTGTTATCCTTTTCGCCCAAACAGGATTTTTTCTGTTATCGTAGGGTAACGTCGAACAGTGACGTATGGCCGATACGCCCGGAGAAAAAACTGGTGAGCGACGAAGATATTTTTTTTGGCTCGGATGACAGCGAAATTGACACTGAATTTTCCAACTATCACTCTCTGCTGAAAGATCTGTGCGCTTCTTTCTCACAGTCCGTTCTGAACAAGTCCCTGAATGAGTTATGAGAAGCCCGTTCAAGTTTCTGGACCCATTCACACTGACCGATAAAGAGGTTTTTTTCGGACGTGACAAAGAAATTCGGCAACTGTATCGGCAGGTGTTACGTACGCGCCTGTTGCTCCTGTATGGATTGTCGGGAACAGGCAAAACCAGCCTCATACAGTGCGGACTGGCTCGTGAGTTTAACGGGCCTGACTGGTTACCGCTCTGGATTCGCCATCAGACGGATATAAATGAATCGCTTCAGGTAGCCATTAAGCGTATGCTGCCTGAGGCTGAAGGTGAAATAACCGACCAGATTCGTCAGTTGTATCAGCATTTTTTGCGTCCTGTTTACCTCATTTTTGACCAGTTTGAAGAATTATTCATTCTGGGGAATAAGGAGGAGCAAAAAACATTTGTGCTGACATTGAGGAAACTACTGGATGCTGAACTCCCCTGTACGGTACTTATTGTGATCCGTGAGGAATATTTGGGCCGACTGTATCTGTTCGAAAAGGTTATTCCGAATTTGTTTGACTTTCGGCTACGCGTTGAACCGATGGACAATACCAATGTAGAAGCGGTTCTGGAAAAATCATTTCAGAAATTCAATATATCGGTAGAGGGCGATACGGAGGCTCAGAAAAAGGAACGCCTGAATGAGATTATCCAGAATGTAAGTCAGGAGCGTTCAAGAATTGAGTTGCCTTATTTGCAGGTGTATCTGGATCAGCTGTACCGTGAGGATTTTGAGCGCACCTATCCAGGCCAGACAATAGTTGAAGGGCAATCCTTGCCTCGAATTGAATTTACAAAAGACGAAATCGAGGAGTTCGGCACCATTGATAAAGTGCTGGATCGGTTTCTGGACGAACAGATACAGGTAATTCAGGAAAAACTTTTGGCGCTTGACTCGGCCACCTCACCGAATGTAGTGAAACGGGTGCTGGACGCTTTTGTAACCGATGAGGGGACAAAACGGCCCGTGCGCTACACACGTACTGGCGGAATGATAGCGATTGACCCTGCCCAGCTGGATTTCTTTCCCAAACTTGCTCCGTCGATTCTAACGATCTGTCTGGATGAACTGGAGCGGACTAAACTGCTTCGGGCTGAATCCGATACGCTGGAAATTGCGCACGACAGCCTTGCCCAGATCATTGATAGCAAACGTACGGATGAACAACGCGGGCGGAACAACATGAAGCGACAGATCAGGCTTGCCGCCGATATGTTCGCCCAGACAGGCGAATACCTGACGAAAAAACAGCTGGCCAAGTTTGATGAAGTAGTGGCGGAACTGGATGTAAGAGAGCATGATTTTTTTGAGGATAGTAAACGTGTTCGGGAGGATGAAGAGAAAGCGGAACTTGAAAAAGAGAGAGCGCGAATCGCAGAACTTGAAAATGCGCTAAAAGCGACGGAAGCTGCGAAAAAAGAAGCCGATGGACAAGCGCGAATCGCTGAAGAAAATGCAGTAAAAGCAAGCCGTAGTGCTCAGAAAGCCAGAAACTGGCTATTCGTTGCTGTCACTGGCCTAATCATGGCGTTGGCTGGAATAATCTACGCTTTTCAAAAACGGCAGGTGGCCGAAGAAGCTCAAAACGAAGCCATAACAGCTCAGCAAGTAGCTGAAACCAATTTGCGTCAGTTTCAGAAGTCTGAATTTGATGATTACCTGCTCGATGCGGCTACGTTCGCTACATCTGGTGATACCACTCAGGTACGCGTTGCTTTGGATTCGGCAAAACGGGTTGTGCTTAGATTCTTCTCAAAAACGCCCGAAGCTGGAAAACTGCGGGCTAAAATTGACAGACTGGAAAATAAGTTGAAAAAGAAATGAGAACAGTCTTTATGACGTTGCTTTGTTTTTGTTTGTTTACTCCGGTCTTCAGCCAGAGCAAAGCGCGGTATGATTGCTACCGGAAATTTATTGATGAAGGCCGGAAAATTCTTGCTTCAACTACCAAAAACGCGCATGAACTGGCCTTACAGAAATTTAACTCAGCCCGACGTTGCGATCCATCTCAAAGCGACAAGGTCGATCTGGAAATAAACAAAGTGTTTGCCTCAATCTTGCTACTGAAAAACCAGGCAGACCGTAATGCCAGGGCTGCGCTGGATGCCAATAAAAAAGCAGAAACCAATTTATCAATAGCCAGACTTGCGCAGACTAAAGCCGTGAAGGCAAAAGAGGAGACAATAAAAAGTTTGATTATTGCTAAACGTGCACAGGCTGAAGCTGATAGCGCACTGGAAAAAAACCAGCGTATCATTGACGCTTTCTATTTTTACAACGGCCGATTTGCACTGGCATTGAGAAAAAGTGGAAGTGATTCTAAAAAAAGATACGGATTTATTAATAAAAACGGAGAACCTGTAATCGATTATATCTATGATGAGGCTATTCCTTTTGATGAACATGATGGGTATGCTCGGGTAAAACGAGACAGAGAAAAATATTTGCTGGATACTTTGAAGCACGAATATTTATTAGCCCAAAATGTAACGGAATTAAATGACCGAACGATTGCGCTAGATTTACATAATAAGCTCCTGGATTCTATTCCATTGACAATGTTTAACTACCCTACTGTTGAGATATTATTACTGTATAGCAACAATTTAAAGCAGATACCTTCGCGGATAGAAATGTTGACGGCTCTAAAAACAATAGACCTGAGTTTTAATGAACAGTTAATAAATTTACCCAGTCAGATTGGGGTCCTGAAAAATCTGGAAACGCTGGATTTAACGTATGCTGAACAGTTAATTAGCTTACCTGATCAGATTGGGCAGTTGACAAACTTGAAAAGGTTAAACTTGTCCTTTAACAAAAAACTGACAAGACTACCGCCCCAGATTGGGAGATTGACAAGCTTGGAAACGCTGAATTTGACAGGAACTGCTCTAACGACTTTACCAGATGAGATTGGAAATTTAGCCAGTCTGAAATCGCTATCGTTGAGTAATAACGGCCATTTGAAGCGGTTGCCGCCCCAAATTGGTACCTTAAGCAATCTGCAAACGCTGGATTTGACGGGGGCTGCTCTAACAAGTTTACCAGATGAGATTAGCAATCTGATTAATCTTGAAATGCTAGATTTGGGCTATAACCGACATTTAACATACTTGCCAGATCGAATTGGGGAGTTGAAAAGTCTGAAAATACTGGATTTAAGTTATAATGAACAATTGAAGAGTTTGCCGCCACAAATCGGGGCATTAAAACACCTACAAACCCTGAATTTAACTGGTGCAGGACTCATGAGTATACCAGACCAGATTGGTGATTTAAAACATTTGAAGTCGTTGAATCTAAATAATAATTATAAAATAAAGAGTCTTCCTAGTAAGCTTGGCGCTTTAGAAAACCTGCAAACCCTCTCCTTAAGATATACAGCCATATCAGACCTTCCGCCCCAAATCGGAGACTTAAAAAATTTGAATACATTGTCTCTGAGTGGCGCTTCTTTAAAAGGTTTACCAGCCCAAATATGGACATTAAAAAGACTACTGGAATTGGAAGTGAGCGGCACCTCTTTAAGCGGTATATCACCACAAATTGAGCAGTTGAGAAGTCTGAAAATATTGAATCTAAGTTATAACAAACTGGTGAGAAGCTTACCGCCCCAAATTGGAACATTGACAAACCTGCAAACCCTTAATCTTAGTGGACTTGAACTGACCAATTTACCAGCTCGAATTGGGGATTTAAATAATCTGCAAATACTGGATTTGAGTGGTACGTTGCTAACTAGTTTGCCGTCACAAATCGGTAAATTAAAGAATCTACAAATACTGTATTTGGGCGGTACGTCCCTGACGAGTTTGCCTGTCCAGATTGGGGAGCTGAAGAGTCTGCAGAGCCTGTATTTGGGCAACACTAAACTGACAAGTCTACCGGCTCAACTCGGGGAGATGAAAGGTCTGCAACGGCTGGATTTGAGCGGTACTAAAATTTCTGGAGAAGAGATTGATAAAATAAAAAAACGGCTTCCGAGTTGTGAAGTAATTACCCGTTAACGTTTTGGTCATCGTACGTTGCGAAAACTTAAACATGCGCAACCGATTGAGCAGCTGTGTTCAAACGGTTGCGCATGCTTTTTAGAGTAAGCCCAAGTCTGTGGTATTTTGAATAAGCTCCAATATCGGTAATATTTGTTCTGGCGGCAGTTTTTCGAAACAATACGTAGCTGCTTTCGCAACATGTCTGATCAACTGCTTGTTTCTACACCCGGCCGTATCTGTTTGTTTGGCGAACACCAGGATTATCTGGGCCTGCCCGTTATTGCGGCTGCCATCTCAAAGCGAATCCAGATTACCGGCCATCGCCGGACCGATAACCGGGTATTGATCCATATGCCCGACATTGGCAAAACGGAGTCGTTCAAGCTGCTGCCCGAACTGACCTACGACCGCAAACGGGATTATTTCAAAAGCGCTATAACCGTACTACGTCGCGATGAGAACATTCGCTTTAGCTATGGCTTTGAAGGGACTATCCACGGAAACATTCCTATTAATGCGGGGGCGTCGAGTTCGTCGGCGCTGGTTATTACATGGATTAACTTTCTGCTTCAGATGGCCGATATACCACAGAGCCGAAGTCAGGAAGAGATAGCGCGGCTGGCGCACCGGGCGGAGGTGCTGGAGTTTGGCGAACCGGGCGGCATGATGGATCATTACGCCACGGCGGTAGGCCATGTGATTTATCTGGAATCGGAACCGGCTATCCGACTGGAGCCGCTGACACCAAACCTTGGCTCGTTTGTTCTGGGCGATTCGGGTCAGCCAAAAGATACGCTGGGTATTCTGAAACGGGTGAAATATGGTATGCTGGATGCACTGGACAAGGTGCGCCAGTTCGACCCGGCCTTTGATCTGCATACAACTCCGCTGGAAGAAGCAGATACGTATCGCACACAACTGTCGCCCGATGAACTCAGCCTACTCAAAAGCAACCTTTCCGACCGCGATATTCTGCGCGAGGCCAAAACCCTGCTGACCTCAACCCTACGTAATGATGCATTGCTGGGCGATTTGCTGAACCGCCATCAGAATAACCTGCGGGATGCCAAGCGAATTTCGACCCCAAAAATTGACCGTATGCTCGACGCGGCAATGGCTGCAGGCGCATTAGGCGGAAAAATAAACGGATCGGGTGGGGGCGGTTGTATATTTGCTTATGCACCAACCAATCCGGAAGTCGTGGTGGAAGCCATTGAGCGACAAGGAGCGAAAGCCTACCTGATTTCCATGGCTGAAGGAACACACGTAATGAATCTGGAAGAAGTTGAACCGAGCTAGCTTCACGGAGCGGGTGTTGTCAGTGGTGTCAGGTTTGAGAACCTAACACCACTGACAACACCCGATAACTGAGAACCCGCCCACACCAGGGCACCGATAAATCAGGCTTTAAACGGAATTTTCTTGAAAAGATGAAAAATCGGTTGATAATTAGCCGTTTACTAACCGAACTTACTGAAAAAATCAATCGCCCTTATGAACTCGCTCCTGGACCGACGGAATTTCCTCAAAAACAGCGCTGTCGCTTTAACTGCGTCGGCCATTTTGCCTGAATATAGTTTTGGTCAACAGACCAAAAAAGCCCGATTGGCGTTTATCGGCGTTGGGCTACGTGGCCGCGAACACGTAAAAAACACGCTGGTTTTTCCGGAAGCCGAAATCGTTGCGATCTGCGATATTGATCCGAAGGCCATTACCACCACTCAGGCCCTCATTGCCAAAGCAGGCCGGAAAGAAGCTGCGGTATATGGTAAAAACGAGCGCGACTTCGAGAACATGGTCAAACGCGACGACATCGATGGCGTAGTGATTGCAACGCCCTGGGAGTGGCACGTACCGATGGCGCTGGCGAGCATGAAAGCAGGTAAGTATGCGGGTGTTGAGGTATCGGCTACCGTTACGTTGCAGGAGTCGTGGGATCTGGTCAATACGTTCGAACAGACGGGTTCGCACTGCATGATTCTGGAAAATGTATGCTACCGGCGCGATGTAATGGCGGTTCTGAACATGGTCCGGCAGAATCTGTTCGGTGAACTGACGCACCTCGAATGCGGCTATCAGCATGATCTGCGCAACATTAAGTTCAATAATGGTACCGGCAGTGGCGTAGGGGTTGAATTTGGTGAGAAGGCTTACAGCGAAGCACGGTGGCGCACCCAGCACTCCATCAATCGAAATGGGGATATTTACCCGACTCACGGCCTCGGTCCCGTTGCCGAAATGATCAATATCAACCGGGGCAACCAGTTTCTGTACCTGACGTCGATGGCTTCAAAAGGCATTGGCCTGCACAAATACATTGTTGATAATGGCGGATCGAATCACCCCAACGCGAAGGTGAATTTTAAGCTCGGCGATATTGTCCAGACCATGATTAAGTGCGCCAATGGCGAAACGATTCTGATTACGCACGATACCAACTCACCCCGCCCTTACTCGCTGGGTTTCCGCGTGCAGGGCGCAAACGGTCTCTGGATGGACGACGGTAATCAGATTTATATTGAAAAGCAAAGCCCGAAACCGCACCAGTGGGAGCAGGATGAGGAGTACATGAAAAAATACGACCACCCATTCTGGCAGCAATCGGGCAAAGATGCGGAAGGGGCTGGCCACGGGGGGATGGATTATTTTGTGATCCGCGACTTTATCCGCTCGGTTCAGAACCGTACGGCGCCACCGATCGATGTATATGATGCGGCAGCCTGGTCGGCGATTAGTCCGCTGTCGGAACAGTCGGTTGCCAAGAAATCGACCTCCATCGAAATTCCGGATTTCACGCGGGGCAAATGGAAAACCCGCAAGCCAGTGTTTGCCCTGCAAGCCTAAGGCTGAATACGGCGGTAGGTACGTTGGGTGGTGTCGGGTTCTCAAACCCGACACCACCCAACGTACTCCGCTGACGTAAAGCTTCAATTAGCTGCACTCGGTTTTGAGAAACCTCGCTAGTCAGGTTTGAGAACCTGACTTCACGGTCATGAATCCCTTGTCTGGTAAATGCCTAACCATTAAGTATTTAGCGCTTTCAGGCTATCTAATCCGTTTGCTATCGATGAAACCGTTTATCTGGTCTTTGTTTCCTGGGTTATTATTGCTTGCGGTCAACGTAGTGGGGCAGGGCGTGGAGGATATTCGTTTGATGAATTATCGGCCGCAATCGATTTACCGGATTCCGAAAACGACGATTCGTAAGGCTAAATTCCCGGTAGTAGACGTACACTCACACGACTACGTTCACTCGCGTGCTGAGCTGGATCAGTGGGTCAAACTGGTGGATCAGTACGGCATCCGCAAGACCATTCTGTTGACAAAAGCCACCGGCGCCCGCTTCGACTCGCTGGTGACGAAATACGCGCCTTACCCTGATCGGTTCGAACTCTGGTGTGGGTTCGATTATACGGGTTACGCCAATGACCCGAACTGGACGGTTCATGCCATTCAGGAACTGGAACGCTGCCAGCGCAAGGGAGCCAAAGGAATTGGTGAATTGGGCGATAAAGGCTTAGGCCTGTATTACGATTATCCGACCCGAGCCTACGGAATGCATATCGACGACGCCCGGATGAAGCCATTGCTCAAGCGGTGTGGTGAATTGGGCATGCCTGTGAACATCCACGTAGCAGAATCATACTGGATGTATCAGAAACCCGACTCCACAAACGACGGACTCATGAATGCGGCCAAATGGCACGTATTTCTGAACCAGCCCGATATTCTGAATCAAGAACAGCTCATCAAGACCCTCGAAAATGCCGTTCGACAGAATCCGGGTACTACGTTTATTGCCTGTCATTTCGCCAACTGCGACTACGATCTGTCAATTTTGGGACGGTTGTTCGATACGTACCCGAACCTATACGCCGATATTGCCGCCCGCTATGGCGAAACGGCTCCCATCCCGCGATACATGAAAACCTTCTACGAGCGCTATCAGGACCGGCTGCTGTATGGCACCGACATGGGCGCTAACGACCATATGTACCAGACAACGTTTCGGATTCTGGAGTCGGCGGATGAGCATTTCTATGAGATTGACCTGTTTGGGTACCACTGGCCCCTGCATGGCTTTTCCCTCAGCGATGCAGTCCTGAAAAAACTCTATTCGGAAAATATAACGACGCTTCAGCAACGGCAAAAGAAACGCTGACAAACAGGAGTAGCCTGGGTAGATACGTAACGAAATACCTGGGGCAACGAGTGGCTATTCTGCACATTACTGACCGGCGGCTTTACTCATTTAGGTGGCGGAACGATAGTTGTTAAACGTATATAAATGGATTGCCAGACGGAATGTAAGAAACTTTCACTCCCGGTACTTTGGGCTGTAGCCACGATACCAGCCACTCCATACCCGAAGCTTCGCTCATAATATGTCCCAAAATAACCAGGGATATTTTCTGACCCTGCTGACGGGCATCCCGAATATATTCCGGTGTTTCCCATTCGCTGGATTCTCCGCAGAAAACAACATCCGGCTTTACACGCTCAATGGCAGCAATCTGATTCCGGCCGCCCGCAGCACCGGGTAGCAGCAGAACCCGTTTGCAGGATTGGGTAGCATCGCCAACAACGCGTACCAGCTTGATGCCCAGCTTATCTTTTGCATGACTGATTAGCTGGCTCAAAGGGGTAGCTGGTAACGTAACGATTGCCGGATTGTCGGAATCGGTATTCTTTGACCAGCCCAACGTGTTCAGTACGCCCGTGTAGATGCCATCGGGGCGGTGCGAGTGCCAGTAATCGTGAAATCGCCAGACGGCAATGCCATGTTTGGCAAGCAATTCATACTTATGCTGGAAGACCGGGTCATTTTTTAGCCAGTCGGTTTCATCGGCATGGTTGTAGAACGTAGGCTCGTGCACAATGATGAAGTTAGCCCCACTGGCAGCGGCTTTCTCGATCACATCCGTAGTGGCAAACATTGTCGAAACAATGCCTGTTACGTTCTGAGAAGAGCTGCCCGATTTTAACGTATCAACAGTTTTCGGAAATGGCGCGCCTGGTATTGTTTTAAGAATCAGATCGATGACTTGCTGTACCGTGAACGATTGGCGTTGATCTGGTATTTGTTCGCTATAGACCAGACTCGGTAATGCCACTGATAGACCAGCAGCTTTGGTTATGGTCGTCACAAATTCTCGTCTGCTCGTATGGTTATCCATTATTTCGGGTTGGTCAATTAGGTTCCTAAACGCAATTTAACCATTGTTCGGCCCCGAATTCCGTTTCCGTTTAAAATACTCAATAGATTACGTAATGCCCAGGCTAAACGCCTACTTTTGCCCTAAACCTGTTTGTATATGCATTATTTTCTTGTGGTAGTCGTAGGCATATTACTGTTGGCAAGCTGCGGTACGTCGTCAACAAAATCTGACCAGCCGGAAGCAGGCAAAATCGAAGCTCCTTTCAAGTTGCCTTATGATCTGAATGCGCCTGACGAAACGTATAAACTACCCAAAGAGCTGGAAGAAGTATCTGGCTTGAGTTACTACAAAGAAAACCAACTCTTATGTGTTCAGGATGAAGAGGCCGTAGCCTATGTATTCGATACAAAAAAAAGGAAGTTACGGAGAATTTTGGGTTCGGAGGATATGGTGATTTTGAAGGTATTGAATACGTAAACGGAGAAATTTATGCCCTGGAAAGCAATGGCAATCTCTTTCGGTTCAAACTTGGCTCTACTGAGATTGGCCGTACTAAAACGGATTTGCCCAAGAAAACAGAGGTTGAGGGGCTGGGTTATGATCCAAAAACAAAGCGGTTGCTTATTGCCGTTAAAAAAGGGAAAGGTTCAAGCGACAAAGCTGTGTATTCATTCGACCTATTAAACAAAGCTGTTTTTAAGGACATGAGTTTAAACGATGAACAGCTCGAAGGGGCCGGTATTGACCCCAAAACCTATGAGCCATCAGCCATTGCTGTGCATCCTATAACGGGCGAGTGGTACGTATTAACATCGGCAGGAAAACGCTTGCTCATCACCAGTCGAAGCGCGAAGATACGTTACTCTGAGCCGCTCGATCCGAAATTATACCGACAGCCTGAAGGCATGTGTTTCACCCCAAATGGCGATCTTTATATAGCCAGCGAGGGGGATAAAAAAAGGGGTATATTCTGAAATTTACGTATCGGAAATAGTTTCGGGAATTTGTTTTGCTGACAGCTTGAGGATGTTCAAAATCAAGTTCTGCAGAACGTTGCTACGCTAAGTAATTCGACAATTTCAAATAGCCTGTTCTGAATGTATAGTTTTATCGCTTATCTTGCAGGTAGTATATAGGTATATCAAGTTATTAAGTAAATGAAATTGAGCTAAACCGTATAGTTAAATTAATAAAAATGTATTCTGAATAGCATAATTAAACAGTCTATCTGTATACCATATGACTCCGAAAGCCTGATAATTTCCTATACACTTATTAGTTAGCCTAACCTTTTTCTTAATAATGCCAACCTCAACTGCTACGTAATGTGAGTCGTTCGGTTCGCCTTATTTTCAGAAATCAAATCGATCAGTTAACAAAAGTAGATTCCGTGTAGAATGCACAGGCCAGTAAACCAAATGTCTTATAGTCAGCAGCGTGTACCCACACGCGTTGTTGAAAGCGATACCATTCGAACATTAAAAAAAGGAGTCTGGCTCTATTTTATCTTGTTAATTTTTGAAGGGGCGTTACGTAAGTGGTTCCTGCCCGGCTTATCAACCCCCTTGCTGGTGATTCGTGATCCGGTAGCCATATGGCTGCTTTTTACTGCCTGGCGAGCAGATTTGCTTCCATCAACATCGTATATCGCCATATCGGTAGGCATTGGCTTATTTGGAATATTTACAGCCCTTGCGCTCGGTCATGGCAACCTGTTTGTAGCTTTATATGGAGCGCGAATACTCTTATTTCACTTCCCGTTGATGTTTCTGATTGGCCGCGTTTTCAATAGGGATGACGTAATACAGTTAGGGCGAATAACCCTCTGGATCGCTATACCAATGACTGTGCTCATTGCACTTCAGTTTTACAGTCCTCAGTCGGCCTGGGTAAATCGCGGAGTGGGTGGAGATATGGAAGGGGCAGGATTTTCGGGAGCGTTAGGCTATTATCGCCCACCTGGTACATTTTCATTTACCAATGGAACGACCTTGTTCTACGGGTTTGCCTCCAGTTTCGTCGTTTATTTTTGGTTGTATCCGAAAGGGCTCAATCGTATAATTTTAATTGGCGCTACGGCTGGCCTACTGGCAGCTATCCCACTTTCTATTAGCCGGGGCTTATTTTTTCAGGTGGCATTAGCGCTGGTCTTTGCAGTGGCTACTGTCTTTAATGATCCAAAATATTTAGGCCAGATTCTGGTATCGAGTATTATTATCTTGATTGCCTTTACCCTATTAAGTTATACCAGCTTTTTCCAGACAGCCACCAAAGCTTTTTTCACCCGATTTGATGTGGCCAATAAAAATGAAGGTGGAGTAGAGGGGGTTCTGATCGATCGTTATTTAGGCGGCTTGGTCGGTAGCCTTAAGTCATCTGCCCAGCAGCCATTTTTCGGATATGGTATTGGAACAGGCACGAATGTGGGGAGTGTTTTTCTGGCTGGAAAAGAGGGGCTGTCTCTTGGTGAAGGTGAATGGGGCCGTTTGATTGGCGAGCTAGGACCACTTCTAGGGCTTATAATAGTGTTTATGCGGTTGAAACTAAGTGCAAGTATAGTCATGGCCAGCATTAGACGATTAAAAGCAGGTGATCTATTACCGTGGATGCTATTAAGTTTTGGTCTGTTAATTGTTCCCCAAGGTGGATGGGCTCAACCTACATCGCTTGGCTTTAGTATTATAACTGGTGGAGTTATGCTTGCATCATTTAGGTCTCCACCAAAACCAAGAGGTCGCTCGTAAGATTTTAGTAATAGAAATCAGCGTGTTATGAAAATAATTTTAATCGGTAATTACCCGCAGGACCGGCAGGAAAGTATGGAGCGCTTTGCGCAGATGTTACATACCGGCTTTCAAACGGCCAGTATAGAATCTGAAATCTGGCGCCCCCAGGTTCTGTTGGGAGCTCAATTCAAAACTACTACGTCAGGAATCGGCAAATGGTTTGGTTACTTGGACAAATGGATATTGTTTCCGATTCTTTTACGTTGGCGTCTGCTAGACAGTCGATTTAACAGGGCAGACGTTCGCTTTCATGTATGTGATCACTCCAATTCTCCTTACTTAGCTCACTTACCAGCTGACAAAACCAGCATAACCTGTCATGATGTGCTGGCCATTCGGGGCGCTTTGGGATATGCCGATGCGTACTGTCCGGCTTCTGGCTTTGGCAAAATTCTGCAAAAGTGGATATTGTCTAACTTAAGCCGGGCGAAACGGATTGCCTGTGTTTCTCAACTTACGCTCGATCAACTGGATGAATTAACCGCAGGCCGACGACCTGAGCAGGCCGATTGGCGAGTGGTTCATAATGCGTTTAATGCTGATTTTGACATGCTGGACAGGAATGAGACCGATGCTTTACTGAATAAGCTTGGTGTGAGTGAGGACAGCCCTTTTCTGCTTCATGTAGGATCACGATTACCCCGTAAAAACCGGAAAATGCTTCTCGATATGGTGCATGCATTAGGAAACAGATGGGGCGGAAGAATCTGTTTTGCAGGCCAGCCAATTGACGACGAATTACGTTCTCATGCTCAGTCGTTAGGATTGGAAAAGCGAGTAGTATCGGTTGAAAAACCGAATCATCTAGCCCTGGTCGCTCTTTATAACGCGTGTGAAGCATTTGTATTTCCATCTTTTTCGGAGGGATTCGGCTGGCCAGTTATTGAGGCACAAGCTTGCGGAGCACCCGTAATAGCCAGTGATGTTAAACCGCTTCCTGAAGTCAGTGGAGGAGCGGCTTTCCATGCTGATCCAGCAGAGCCTTCACAATTTGCTGAAGCCCTGCTTGCTTTACAGGATCAGGCCATACGCCAGAAAATTGTTCAAGACGGACTCGAAAATTGCCGCCGTTTTGAACCCTCCAGAATGATCAATTCCTATCTTAAGCTATATGGCTTAAAATATTCACTGTCTGCCTAGTTCTTATGTTTTTGAAATTAGTTACGTTTCTTCTTCCCTGGTCGCTACGGCGACGAGCTTTAGTGAAATGGTTTGGTTACGAAATTCATCCCAGTGCTCGAATTGGCCTATCCTGGGTATTTCCTGGCAAACTCATTATGGCTGCTGGAGCTAGAATTGAACATTTTACCGTAGCCATTCACCTCGACCGGATTGATATGAGTACACAGTCTAAAATTGGACGTGGCAACTGGATCACAGGCTTTCCGGTAGAAAGCGGATCTTCTCATTTTAAGCATCAGACGGGACGCCGGGCCGAGTTGCGGCTGGGCGAGTATGCTGCCATAACAAAATATCACCATTTAGACTGTACAAACCTGATCGAGGTGGGGCGTTACGCAACTATTGCTGGCTATCACTCGCAATTTCTGACCCATTCAATCGATGTGATGGAAAATCGCCAGGATAGCGCCCCAATTCATATCGGTGAGTATACGTTTGTTGGTACGAACGTAGTAGTATTAGGAAATTCTACTCTTCCTTCGCATTCTGTTCTGGGAGCCAAATCATTGCTGAATAAACAGCATGTTGATCAATGGATGCTTTACGGTGGTGTCCCGGCTAAAGCTGTTCAAAAAATTCCATCAGACGCTAAATACTTCTCCCGCGTGGATGGGTTTGTTTATTAACCCAATTTCCGGCAATCCTGGGTATTGGCTATTCACAGAGTTTTAGTCAAATCCATCGGCTACCAATTTTTTTCAATAAGTGTGATTGCCTCCTACTTGGTGGGTTATAATTACCTATTGCCCTCCCTAAAGTAGCCAGGGAACGTACTGTCTTCATGCCGTCATTCGGTCTTCCGTTTTACCAAAATAATAAAACGTCCTCCTGTCATATACTGACTGTACAAGTGACTGTTTTCTGTGTACCACAACAATTTTATTGGTCATAAATACGCGCACTTTTAGTATAAAGATTGCCGTATAGTAAAAATATAGAAAGATTAATTTATTATAAGGTTTATATATTAATATGTTTTAATTCTATACGCAATCATGTTTATATTTGTGCTGTATTGTTAATAAATAATATATTGATAATGCAAGTAAGTGCAGTTAATTCTGCGAAATCCCTTCCTCATAGCTTCTAGGCCAATAGCGTCCGTATCAACATTATACGAACTACTGTTTGGCTACATCTGGATTTAACCTGGCCGATAAACTTTAGCTTCCCACTAACAATAACTTAAAGCGATTTGGGGCTTTCAGTTCATCCGATCTGTATTTAACCCCGTATGAGGGTTCTTTGATTACTCATAGTGAATAGACCACATTTCTGTAAACCAACTTGTACTGTAATCTGTAATTCTATGCCACCGCATTTTCTACCAAAAAAGTATGAGGTTATATTAACTGCCTATATACATGATTTATTTAGCCAGTTCAGTACGTATGTGTTCACTCTACTTGTAAGTCGTTATGTCTTGACGTTACGCAGGGATAATAACTCGTTTATTTCATCGTACAAACCTGGCGGTAAATTATCTGCTGGAATCTCCGTCCGGCATAAACTAAAGTCTTCAGCGCTAATAAGATGTGCTATACTACGGGCGGAGTTGCAGTTGTAACTCCTTTACAGCCTGGCTAAATATCCCCCCTAAAATCTTTGATTCTGTAGTTCTTGTCCGTGGACTTTACTACACAACATCAGGTATCTGTCAGATGCCTGCCCGCTACTACTGTGCCTTTTTGTGGAGTTAGGCCTTTACATGGGGGCAGTGCACATAAGAAATCAGGCCAGTTTTTTCAATAAATCTACTTGTACTTCACCGTCTAACTGTCTTATGTTACGTCTAACATCAATTAGTAAAAGAGAGCGGTTAATTCCAGCCCCGTTCTATAGTCAAATTAATTTGCTTCAGGGCAATACATTTTATAACACGAATCCTTCCTGTTCGAAGGGGTTAATGTTTTTTTTAATTATCCGTTTATCTGTATTTAAGTTACTAATAGCATTCAGTATCAGTTTACTTTTCCTTGAAGGGGGGCTGGCTGCTGCTCCAACCGGCACTGGACCGGGGGTGCCGTTTAATTTTAACCTGTCGGTTGACGCCAAAACCAGTGCCGGGGTCTACACCAAAGATGGTGTGCTGATTCGCACCTTGTGGAGCGGGGTCAGCTACAAAGCCGGCAGCTACGCCATGAACTGGGATGGTAAAGATGACGATGGCCATCTGGCTACTGATGGGAGTTACGATATCAAGGTGCTCTCCAACAATGTCACTGCTAGCTGGGAGGGCGTCGTGGGTAACACCTCTAAGCAATTTACGGGTGTAACTGTGCACAGAGGTTGGGACAGCTTCCGGTGTATGACTATAGCGGGGAGTACGGCTTACTACGGGAAAGCCTACAGCGAAGGGTCGCCGAGCCACATTAAATTCAATCTTTCCGATATTCAAAGTCGTACAATGGTGTTGCCCACTGCAGGTAGTGGACAAACGGTTTGGCAGGTTGCTGGTGATGGCGCAAACATTTACTGGGCTGGGGTAAATGCTTACACAAGTGTATGGTTTGTTTTCGCAACAAAACGTTCGGACGATACGGAAGTAAGCTTTACAAAAGGAACGAGTCTATCGACATTAGGCTACTCATATAAAAGTGTTCTTGACATTTCATCCGGTACGGATTCAGATATTTCCGGCCTTGCCGTTCAAAAAAGGGTAGCTTCTTGTTTGTGGCTCACGGATTACGCAATCAACTGCTGGTTTTTAATAAAACTACTGGTTCATTAGTACGCACTTTGGCCATTAACAATCCAGGGAAGATGGCTTTGGATGCCAATGATAACCTCTGGCTCATTTCGGAAACCAATTCGCTAAATAAATACAGCGTAAAAACGGACGGTACATTAAGTGCGCCAGCCTTATCGATAACCGGCTTAACAGCGCCATTGGCGGTGGATATTTCACCGGTTACAGGCAATATTTTAGTCGCTGACGGAGGAAACAAACAGCAACTTCGAAACTACTCCGCTTCTGGTGCGCTTATCAGTGTCTATGGCCAGGAAGGAGGCTACCAAACTAATACAACTGTTAGTAACGACAAGTTTTACTTTAATGACTGGTGCAATACGTATACAACTACTTTTGTTTGTTTTCAGACGGATGGTTCGTATTGGGTGGGTGATACGGGTAACTCCAGAGTGATGCATTTTACGGCGGATAACAAATACGTCGATCAAATAATGTTTCTTCCTAAAACGTATTCCTGCAATGTTGATGTCAATAATCCCAAGCGTGTATTTGCCAACTTTCTGGAATTTGAGGTCGACTACAGCAAACCCCTGGGGGCACCAACAGCTCCTGGAAACTGGTGCGCAACTGGGGAGCCACCGTGCCGGCAAACTACCTCAACCAGTTTAGCATTCTCAAAGGAGTGGCCACCCTGAGCAACGGCCGCACCTACGCCACCCTCAACAACGCCACCACCTCCGCCATCGAACTGGTCGAACTGGTCAACAATGGCCTGCTCCGACTCACGGGGTGGTCGTCTCCCCCAAAGCTGAAGGAGCCACCACCCAGCTCTACCCCGATGGCTCGCTGCGACGCACCTACCGCACCGCCGTGGGCCAGGCCCAGAAGTTCACCCGCAAACCCCTGACGGGCTTCGACGGGGCCAACAACCCCCTCTGGGGCAGTGAGACCACCCTGGCCACCACCCCCCTGACCACCTCGGATGATCCCCTCTACTACGGCAACCAGATCAAGCTGCGGGCCGGGGAGGTGACGGCCAGCAACGTGGTGGTGGCCTTCGATGGCAGCAAGGCCAGCACCAAGTACCACCTGGGGGGCATCCGCCTGTCGGACAACAAGTGGTTGTGGCGCACGGCTGTCAACACCCACTGGGCCTACACGGGGGCTTACCCGGCCGATGGCTCGTATGATGTGGGCAACGGGGTGAACACGACGGGTATTGCCCAGCAGGTCAACGGTCGGGTGATTCTGTGGGGGTATCACGGGGAGTTCTGGAAGGCTTCCCAGACCAACAAGTACCAGCTGGTGTATGACAATGGGTTGTTTCTGGGTCAGTTTGGCACCACCCGCAGCGAGACCGATGCGGGGGGTCAGGAGGTCCCCCCGGCGGGCATGGCGGGGAACGCTTTCTCGGGGAGTCTGGTGAAGGTGGGGGACGATCTGTACTACTACCACAATGATGAGAACTACCATAGTGGCATCCACCGCTGGAAGATCGCCGGGCTCAACACCATCCAGGAACAGGTTATTGGGGTCAGCGGGCTGCTGGGCAATGCCCAGGCCAGCCTGGCGAGTCAGCCACAGGGTGGGTTGACGGGGTACTACTTTAACGGCAGTGACGTGAACAACCTGCTGCTGAAAAGCAGCCGGGTGGATGGCCCGCTCAACTTCAGCTGGGGCTCGGCCGTGCCAGCGGGCAGCGGGCTGAGCGATGCGGCCAGCTACTCGGTGCGCTGGAAGGGGTTCCTGCAGGCCAGCTACTCGGAGGCCTACACGCTCAGCGTGCAGACCGACAGGGGGGTTCGGCTGTGGGTGGATGACTCGCTGGTGATCGACCAGTGGGCCAACCGCAGTCTGGGGGAGGCCAGCGGTGTGGTGAATCTGAAGGCGGGTCAGTACGTGGCCCTGCGCCTGGAGTCGCAGGGGGGCAGCCGACTGGTGTTCAACTGGTCGAGTGCCCACCAGCCCAAGGGGGTGGTGCCGGCCTCGGCTTTGTTTCCCAACACCGATTCGGAAGAGGCCATTGGCAAGGATTTATTATATGGACTACAAGTTGATAAAGTGTTAAATAACGGGCTCTACGGCTGGAAGCGGGAGCCAGCTGTGGAGGACTACACCGATGCCAACAAAGACTGGTGGCAGGTGGTCAGCGGGCGCAAGAGCTACCGCAAACAGAGTGCTGACCTGTGGGTGAAGTTTCGGCAGGTGTCGGGCAGCTACGCCATTACCCGGGACCTGGGCGTGGTGAGCAACGCCAGCTCGTGGAGTCTGACGGGCCGCATCAGCTACGAAGGTAATGAAGGTAATAATAGCGTTGGTGGCTGTTATCTGGAGGTGCTCGACAAGGCAGGCAAGGTCATCGCCCGCACTTACATAACAACCAGTTACTCAGGCACAAGACCTATTGCCATCTTCGGAAACACGATGCAAATCGCTACGGGGGCTCAGTACGATATGCGTCGAATAACGGATCAAGTGCAGCCCCTGAGCATTATAGCCAGTTCAACAGGTATAACTTTCAACTATGCCAATTATAAATCGGTAAGTACTAAAGTTTTTGATGCCAGCAGTGACTGGCGCGCTCCAAAGACCCTCCGGCTTTATTTTTCTGATAATGGTACTGGAGGCAATACGTATAACCGCATTATTGATATCGAGAGTATGCAGTTTGGTGTAGTTAGCAAAGCAAGAATGGCTATCTCTTCCATTGACGTACCAGAACCTAAGTTACGTCTCTACCCCAACCCTAGCCAGGATATTCTGACCGTTGAGCACGCAACTATTACTAATGAGGGTAGTCTGATAATTTATTCTATAGACGGCAGGCGTTTGCAAAGACATGAACTACTCTTGGGAAGCAGTCAAACTACATTGGACGTAAGTATGTTGCCTAAAGGAGTATACGTATTGGAATACATAGATAGTTCAACCAAACGACCGACCCGGTTTATTAAACAGTAACATTTGTATATTTTGAAAACAGATTTGGTCAGTGGGCTCATTAATACCAGCAACTTGTCGGTGTTGAGAAGCTCACTGACCAAATCTGTTTATGGGTATTATAAGTTTTTAGCGGCTATAAGTAGTAGGCCATCATCATTTGCAGGCATACTTTATATATAGGTTTTCTGGGTACAGTAAGCGGATAAATAAACGGGTAGGTAATTTTTTGACACATGGAAGCGAAGCCGGTTCTGCTAAAAATATCAATAAAATAAGCGCAGGAGGTATAAATGGCTAATTCACGCATTGGAAGTAATTACCGATGCGTGAATTAGTTAACATCGTTATGGGCTTGTGTGTCGTATTCGTATGATTGAAACCATAAATATAACCGCATAGTAAATTACATTTACTATGCGGTTATATAAGTACATATTTATTTTAGATAATATATTTTTATTTAATATTTTGTTTACCTTTGTGTAGTATAGTAAACAAAGTACATGTTTGCTGTACAAAGGGTAGCCGTAGGCTACTTAGCCTCTTCCTCATAACCGTCCTGCCAATAGAATTCATTTAATAGCCTTTGAGGCTGTACTATCTGCGTTCTTTGGCCTTTGCGTGACCAGCAGAACTCAAGCTCTATTTCATTTCTATTTACTGATATCGATTGAGAAGTGATATACATAATTGTACTTTTCGTCAGATTTTTAGTACATAAAGTAGTGCTGGAAATTCCTTTTAACTTTCTGGAAAATTTACATAATATTTAAATGAATTACTTGTACGTTTTAACTATTAATATTCATGATACACAACCTTTTACTTGAAAAGCAACGAGGTTTAATTCTTATCTATTTAGTTAATGCCTTAAGTCAAATTCTTATAAATAGGATACCGATTACTAGAAGTTTGTATTATAATGTATTCCCATTGTTTAGGCTGGAATACCCCAGATAGATCGCTCACCCGCCTGGTATGATTGCAACTGTTCAGGGTAGTAGTCTAAATCCATGAATTGGATATCCTTGTCACAACACCAATTCTAGCTGCTCCTTTCAGGCGTGTATCATTAACCAAGGGCTGAGTGACTGCAGCAATTTTTCGTTCTCTATAACTTCCTTAATCGATTCATTTCGACCTAATGTCTGGCTAGAAGCTATTCCGCTTATTCGTAAGCTCTGGCAACATACTATCAGCTGCTTGATGGCATCTGCTTGCTCTAACTGTGTCTGAATTAGCCAAGATAACTTTAATAAAGACTCTAATATGAATTATTTGAATGCTAATTAATATACCGAATTTTTTTAATGGTTTACTTGTACGTTTTAAATGATGAATCTCATGTCACCAAACTTATTGCTCAAGAAGCGAGGTGTTCTATCTCCAGAACCCACAGCTGGTTTATTTAATCAACGTTTTAGAGACGTTTTGCCAAGACTTAATTCTAATCTCGAAACAACGGGTATTTCCAGCGTAATAACATTGCTGATAATTACTTTACTTTTCCTTAGAGGGGGGCTGGCTGCTGCTCCAACCGGCACTGGACCGGGAGTGCCGTTTAGTTTTAACCTGTCGGTTGACGCCAAAACCAGTGCCGGGGTCTACACTAAAGATGGTGTGCTGATTCGCACCCTATGGAGCGGGGTCAGCTACAAAGCCGGCAGCTACGCCATGAACTGGGATGGTAAAGATGACGATGGCCATCTGGCCACGGGTGGGCCCTATGATATCAAGGTGCTCTCCAACAATGTCACTGCTAGCTGGGAGGGTGTCGTGGGTAACACCTCAAATCTGTTTGTCGGGCCTACGGTTCATCGTGGCTGGGAACCCATACGTACCATGACAGCGAATGGTAATTTCGTCTATTATGGAAAGGGCGCTGGCGAGGGTTCTTCATCGCAAGGCAAATTTCTGGTAACAGCTCAGCAGTCTAAAATAGGGATCTTGCCATCAGTAGGCACAAGCCAATGTTCATTATTTTCAACCACCGATGGTAAAAATGTGTACTGGTCTGGATACGATGCCTTTGCTGACGACTACGATGGAAGCTGGTTTATATTTGCAACCACGGTGGCGACGGATAGTGAATATATGTTTGCAAAAGGCGTTTCATTAAAAGTCACAAAAGGATATACCTATAAAAGTGCAATTCAAACGCCGAATGCATCAGTTAGTGGACTCGCTGTACAGAAAACAGGTAATTATTTGTTTGTTGCTCAACAAGACAAGTCCATAATCCGTGTGTTCAACAAAACGACGGGTGAAGCCATACGGCGAATATCAATACTGTCGCCAGGGAATATTTGCGTAGATAAAGATGATAACTTATGGGTTATTTCAGGTAAAAATAAAGTTCAACGCTATACAGTTAAAGCCGATGGGTCTTTATCTGCCAGCACATTAACCATAGCTGGGTTAACCAATGCACTGGCTGTAGCTGTGTCACCCGTTAATGGAATGGTAATCGTAGCGGATGGTGGTCAGAGCCAACAATTGAAAGCTTTTAATTCAACTACTGGCGCGTCCATATGGACATATGGGCAGGCAGGGGGATACACAACCAATGCTACTGTTGCCAACGATAAGTTTTATTTTACCGATGAGGTCGGCATATATACCAGCACATTCATTTGTTTTCAAGCTGATGGGTCGTTCTGGGTGGGCGATACGGGTAACTCCAGAGCGATGCATTACTCGTCCTCTTTAGCTTACATGGACTGTGTGATGTACGTTCCTGTAAGCTACAGTACGGTTGTCGATCCAAATAATCCAAGCCGGGTTTTCTCTAAATTTCTGGAATTTGAGGTCGACTACAGCAAACCCCTGGGGGGCACCAACGGCTCCTGGAAACTGGTGCGCAACTGGGGAGCCACCGTGCCGGCAAACTACCTCAACCAGTTTAGCATTCTCAAAGGAGTGGCCACCCTGAGCAACGGCCGCACCTACGCCACCCTCAACAACGCCACCACCTCCGCCATCGAACTGGTCGAACTGGTCAACAATGGCCTGCTCCGACTCACGGGGGTGGTCGTCTCCCCCAAAGCTGAAGGAGCCACCACCCAGCTCTACCCCGATGGCTCGCTGCGACGCACCTACCGCACCGCCGTGGGCCAGGCCCAGAAGTTCACCCGCAAACCCCTGACGGGCTTCGACGGGGCCAACAACCCCCTCTGGGGCAGTGAGACCACTCTGGCCACCACCCCCCTGACCACCTCGGATGATCCCCTCTACTACGGCAACCAGATCAAGCTGCGGGCCGGGGAGGTGACGGCCAGCAACGTGGTGGTGGCCTTCGATGGCAGCAAGGCCAGCACCAAGTACCACCTGGGGGCATCCGCCTGTCGGACAACAAGTGGTTGTGGCGCACGGCTGTCAACACCCACTGGGCCTACACGGGGGCTTACCCGGCCGATGGCTCGTATGATGTGGGCAACGGGGTGAACACGACGGGTATTGCCCAGCAGGTCAACGGTCGGGTGATTCTGTGGGGGTATCACGGGGAGTTCTGGAAGGCTTCCCAGACCAACAAGTACCAGCTGGTGTATGACAATGGGTTGTTTCTGGGTCAGTTTGGCACCACCCGCAGCGAGACCGATGCGGGGGGTCAGGAGGTCCCCCCGGCGGGCATGGCGGGGAACGCTTTCTCGGGGAGTCTGGTGAAGGTGGGGGACGATCTGTACTACTACCACAATGATGAGAACTACCATAGTGGCATCCACCGCTGGAAGATCGCCGGGCTCAACACCATCCAGGAACAGGTTATTGGGGTCAGCGGGCTGCTGGGCAATGCCCAGGCCAGCCTGGCGAGTCAGCCACAGGGTGGGTTGACGGGGTACTACTTTAACGGCAGTGACGTGAACAACCTGCTGCTGAAAAGCAGCCGGGTGGACGCCCAGCTCAACTTCAGCTGGGGCTCGGCCGTGCCAGCGGGCAGCGGGCTGAGCGATGCGGCCAGCTACTCGGTGCGCTGGAAGGGGTTCCTGCAGGCCAGCTACTCGGAGGCCTACACGCTCAGCGTGCAGACCGACAGGGGGGTTCGGCTGTGGGTGGATGACTCGCTGGTGATCGACCAGTGGGCCAACCGCAGTCTGGGGGAGGCCAGCGGTGTGGTGAATCTGAAGGCGGGTCAGTACGTGGCCCTGCGCCTGGAGTCGCAGGGGGGCAGCCGACTGGTGTTCAACTGGTCGAGTGCCCACCAGCCCAAGGGGGTGGTGCCGGCCTCGGCTTTGTTTCCCAACACCGATTCGGAGGAGGCCCTGAGCCGGGACCTGCTGAGCGGGCTAAGTTTCAACAAGGTGCTGGGTGACGGGCTCTACGGCTGGAAGCGGGAGCCGGCTGTGGAGGACTACACCGATGCCAACAAAGACTGGTGGCAGGTGGTCAGCGGGCGCAAGAGCTACCGCAAACAGAGTGCTGACCTGTGGGTGAAGTTTCGGCAGGTGTCGGGCAGCTACGCCATCACCCGGGACCTGGGCGTGGTGAGCAACGCCAGCTCGTGGAGTCTGACGGGCCGCATCAGCTACGAGGGTAACGAAGGCAACCATTCGGGTGGCGGCTGTTATCTGGAGGTGCTCGACAAGAACGGCAAGGTCATCGCCCGCACCTACATGAGCATCAGCTACGCGGGAGATAAGCCCATCAGCCTCTTTGGCAACACGGCCCAACTGGCCACGGGCTCCTCGGCGGTGATGAACGGGGTGGTGGATCAGATTCAGCCCCTGAGCATTGTGGCCAGCTCCTTGGGCATCAGCTTCCGGTATGCGGGCTACGGCCCGGTGACCACCCCGGTGCTGGATGGGGGCAGTGACTGGCACTCGCCCAGGAGCATGCGGTTGTATTTTTACAGCACGGGCAGTCCCAACAGCAACCGCATCATCGATATCGACTGCATGCAGTTCCGGGCCGTTGAGTCGGGCAGCGCTCGTCAGGGGGTGAGCGAGGAGGCTGGTCAGTTGTTGAGACTGTACCCGAATCCGAGTCAGGACGTGTTGTATGTGTCGCACGGCTGGTTGAGGGGGTCGGGTCAGTTGCGGCTAATTAACAGCGCGGGGTCGATGGTGCATGAGCAGGGCTTGTCGGCTGAGGGCGGTCAGACCCCGGTGGACGTGCGGGGGCTGGTGCCGGGGGTGTATGTGGTGGAGGTGTCGGGTTGGGCTGGTCGGCAGGTGGCCCGATTCATCAAACAATAAACCTACTTTTAAACACTCAGTATATGAGCTAAACTAACTTATAACTTATTAATTAAGCTTATCGATTCTGCCAATTTCTGGAGAATTCGATAAGCTTAATTTGTTTAAAAGAAAATAATATTACTTTGTTAGTAGATTATATAATCTATTTATGTATATAAAACAAAAATTTTTCAAAATTTTATTTGCATCACATATATTTATGTTTATTTTTGTATCGTATTGTTAACATAGCATATGTTATTATCAATACAGTTGCAATTAACACTGCTATTATCTTCCTCGAAACCTTCTTTAGCTTATATCTGTGTGGTGGTTCAGACCATACAATTAGAGTTCATAAGCTGATGCAAGTCTTAGCCCAACAGCAAGCTTAACTACTCACTCCGAGGTGGCTGCCAGCCGCTTGCAGCGATCGCTGTACCCAATGTATACCAAGAGTCTATTACAACGTTCTGCTTATCTTAAAATAAGTCAGGGTAATAGCCTATATAGGCGTACTATCTTATTGCTATGTTATCAATTAGTTTTTCAAAAATTTATAACGTTTATACTATACCGTTATGTGTAATTTTCTCAGTCTAGGTCTATTCTGCTGATACAGCAAGTATAGATAATAGTAAAATAAATAGTTATTGCTATACATAAATCTTCCTCGTTAATCACCTGCTAATTGAATAATTAGTTAAGCCAAATGGCTATTTCTTTTAGCATCACTATGTCTTAGTCAATCTAACAAGTTTAAGAAATACTAACCCTGAACCGTGCCTAGTAGACACGAAACGGTTTTACTATGCTCTATGACGTCAGAAAACGTCAGTTAAATGACTAACTATTAATATAATATTCTAGCAGTGTATACAAATTTGACTACGTAAATTTTTAATGAATTCACTTGTACTTTAACCTTTAATATTCATGTCACACAACACGCCACTGAAAAAGCACAGATTTGTTCTTCATTCAGTTCAGTTTTCTAGTCAGCCCATTGGGACGGTAATTGATACGATCTTAGGCCGTCTTGCTCCCAAATTTGATAGCTTAACCTCGTTTTCATACGGTTTTAGTTTACTATTATTTGCTTCACTACTAGTCTGTTTAGTAATAGTATATCCGACTAGTTTACGGGCCAGCGCTCCTTATGCTGCAGAGTCTGGTGTGCCATTCACCTTCACCTTATCAGCCGACGCTAAAACCAGTGCCGGGGTCTACACCAAAGATGGCGTACTGATTCGCACCCTGTGGAGCGGGGTTAGCTACAAAGCCGGCACCTACGCCATGAGATGGGATGGCAAAGATGACGACGGACACCTCTACGCCGATGGCAACTACGACATCCGCCTGCTGACCAATAATGTCACCACTGCCTGGGAGGGGGTTATCGGTAACTCGTCTACTCAATTCACTGGCACCTCTGTCCACCGGGGCTGGGAAACCATCCGCACCATGACGGCCAGTGGCAACACGCTCTACTACGCCAAAGGTTACAGTGAAGGTAGCCCCTCCCAGACCAAGGTTAATACGGCTACCCCCCAGGCCAAAACCAGCCTCTTACCCAGCTCAGGTACGGGGCAGGCCACGCTGTTTTCGGCCAGTGATGGCCAACGCGTCTACTGGGCAGGCTATGATGCCTTTGCGGCCGTGGCTGACTCCTGGTTTGTGTTTGCCACCAATGTCTCGGATGATGCCGAGTATGTCTTCCCTAAAGGGGCACCCTACCAGGTGACCCGAGGCTACAAGTACAAAAGTGCCATTGCGGCTGTGGAGGATGTGGCCGTCAGCGGACTGGCCGTTCAGAAGAGCGGCAACTACTTATTTATTGCGTATAAGTACGTTAATGCTATCCTGGCCTTCAACAAAACCACCGGTGAATACGTCAAAACAATCTCACTAACCAATTCGCCAGGTAAACTATGCGTTGATAAAGATGATAACCTGTGGGTGGTTCTGGGCAGCAACAAAGTCCAGAAATATACCGCCAAAGCCGATGGCTCGCTGCTGGCTACCACCCTCAGCATCACTGGGCTCAGCAGCCCACAAGCCCTGGCCGTCTCCCCCGATGGGACCACCCTGCTGGTGGCCGATGCCGCCGACAGCCAGCAGCTCAAAGCCTTCAGCACCACCACGGCGGCCCCCAGCTGGACCTATGGCAAGAAAGGCGGCTATGCCACCGATGCGACGGTCACCAATGACAAGTTTTATTTTCAGGTGGAGGACAGCGGCCGCAACGCCTACCTCACCTACCAGGCCGACGGGTCGTTCTGGGTGGGTGACTCGGGCAACTTCCGGGCCCTGCACTTCTCGGCCAGCCGCAGCCTGCTGGACTGTGTGATGTATGTCCCCACCTGTTACAGCTCCTCGGTGGATGGCACCAATCCCAGCCGGGTGTTCGCCGGTTTTCTGGAGTTTGCCGTCGACTACAGCAAACCCCTGGGGGCCAATAACAGCTCCTGGAAACTGGTCAAAAACTGGAGCATCAACGTGCCGAGCAACTACCTCAACCAGTTTAGCATTCTCAAAGGAGTGGCCACCCTGAGCAACGGCCGCACCTACGCTACCCTCAACAACGCCACCACCTCCGCCGTCGAACTGGTCGAACTGGTCAACAATGGCTTGCTCCGACTCACCGGGGTGGTGGTCTCCCCCAAAGCTGAAGGAGCCACCACCCAGCTCTACCCCGATGGCTCGCTGCGACGCACCTACCGGGTGGCCGTGGGTCAGGCTCAGAAGTTCACCCGCAAACCCCTGACGGGCTTCGATGGGGCCAACAACCCCCTCTGGGGCAGCGAGACCACTCTGGCCACCACCCCCCTGACCAGCTCGGATGATCCTCTCTACTACGGCAGCCAGCTCAAGCTGCGGGCCGGGGAGGTGACGGCCAGTGGGGTGGTGGTGGCCTTCGATGGCAGCAAGGCCAGCACCAAGTACCACCTGGGGGGCATCCGCCTGTCGGACAACAAGTGGTTGTGGCGCACGGCTGTCAACACCCACTGGGCCTACACGGGGGCTTATCCGGCTGATGGCTCGTATGATGTGGGCAATGGGGTGAACACGACGGGCATTGCCCAGCAGGTCAACGGTCGGGTGATTCTGTGGGGTATCACGGGGAGTTCTGGAAGGCTTCCCAGACCAACAAGTACCAGCTGGTGTATGACAATGGCTTGTTTCTGGGTCAGTTTGGCACAACGGGTTATGACACGGGCATCGAGAGTTCACCGGTTCCCCCGGCGGGCATGGCGGGGAATGCCTTCTCGGGGAGTCTGGTGAAGGTGGGGGATGATCTGTACTACTACCACAATGATGAGAACTACCACTCGGGCATCCACCGCTGGAAGATCGCCGGGCTCAACACCATCCAGGAGCAGGTTCTTCCTATTGGTTTTACGGCTCCTAAAGGCGGGTTGACGGGGTACTACTTTAACGGCAGTGACGTGAACAACCTGCTGCTGAAAAGCAGCCGGGTGGACGCCCAGCTCAACTTCAGCTGGGGCTCGGCCGTGCCAGCGGGCAGCGGGCTGAGCGATGCGGCCAGCTACTCGGTGCGCTGGAAGGGGTTCCTGCAGGCCAGCTACTCGGAGGCCTACACGCTCAGCGTGCAGACCGACAGGGGGGTTCGGCTGTGGGTGGATGACTCGCTGGTGATCGACCAGTGGGCCAACCGCAGTCTGGGGGAGGCCAGCGGTGTGGTGAATCTGAAGGCGGGTCAGTACGTGGCCCTGCGCCTGGAGTCGCAGGGGGGCAGCCGACTGGTGTTCAACTGGTCGAGTGCCCACCAGCCCAAGGGGGTGGTGCCGGCCTCGGCTTTGTTTCCCAACACCGATCCGGAAGAGACAACGGCTAAAGACCTGCTGAGCGGACTGAGTTTCAACAAGGTGCTGGGTGACGGGCTCTACGGCTGGAAGCGGGAGCCGGCTGTGGAGGACTACACCGATGCCAACAAAGACTGGTGGCAGGTGGTCAGCGGGCGCAAGAGCTACCGCAAACAGAGTGCTGACCTGTGGGTGAAGTTTCGGCAGGCATCGGGCAGCTACGCCATTACCCGGGACCTGGGCGTGGTGAGCAACGCCAGCTCGTGGAGTCTGACGGGCCGCATCAGCTACGAAGGCAACGAAGGCAACAACCCCGGTGGTGGCTGTTATCTGGAGGTGCTCGACAAGAACGGCAAGGTCATTGCCCGCACCTACATGACCATCAGCTACGCCGGGGAGCGGCCTATCAGCCTCTTTGGCAACACGGCCCAACTGGCCACGGGCTCCTCGGCGGTGATGAACGGGGTGGTGGATCAGATTCAGCCCCTGAGCATTGTGGCCAGCTCCTCGGGCATCAGCTTCCGGTATGCGGGCTACGGCCCGGTGACCACCCCGGTGCTGGATGGGGGCAGTGACTGGCACTCGCCCAGGAGCATGCGGTTGTATTTTTACAGCACGGGCAGTCCCAACAGCAACCGCATCATCGATATCGACTGCATGCAGTTCCGGGCCGTTGAGTCGGGCAGCGCTCGTCAGGGGGTGAGCGAGGAGGCTGGTCAGTTGTTGAGACTGTACCCGAATCCGAGTCAGGACGTGTTGTATGTGTCGCACGGCTGGTTGAGGGGGTCGGGTCAGTTGCGGCTAATTAACAGCGCGGGGTCGATGGTGCATGAGCAGGGCTTGTCGGCTGAGGGCGGTCAGACCCCGGTGGACGTGCGGGGGCTGGTGCCGGGGGTGTATGTGGTGGAGGTGTCGGGTTGGGCTGGTCGGCAGGTGGCCCGATTCATCAAACAATAGAATCCAACTGACTTTTTTCATTCTGTGCCAATACGCAGGGCTGCTTCATCGTATCCTGCGTATTGGCATTTTATGTAATTGTTTTAGAATATTGGGCAGTTACCGGAATAATAAAACGTATTTATTTTTATTTGAAACATATGTTAATTGTTTTTGGGTAGTAATAATTGTATACCAGAGAATAGGAAAAAATTGCAAACCAGCTATATTTTTACGTAATTGATACCTGCGAATTAATGATTTTGATTGTTAGCGATTGTGAATTTTTTTTATGCATAAAATTAATAATTAATATTTTTTTGTTTATATAAATAGTGATATAATGAACTATATAAACAGTGAGAAATTATATTTTATACTTCGGCATTTTAGAGCTACAAAAAAATTATCAACAGGTATTTTTTTCTTCTTTATATTTCTTTTCAGCAATACTGTTTTAGCTCAGTGGCCGGGAGTTTCTTTTCATTTCAATTTGTCGGCTGATTCTAAAACCAGCGCCGGTGTTTACACTAAAGATGGGACAATGATCCGGACCCTCTGGAGTGGAGTCAGCTATAAGACGGGTAGTTATACCATGAATTGGGATGGCAGGGATGATGATGGGCATCTTTCCGCTGATGGTAAATACGATATTAAGGTACTGTCGAACAACGTTACGTCTACTTGGGAAGGGGTCGTTGGTAATACATCCAATGAGTTTACTGGAGAAACTGTACATAGAGGCTGGGATGATATTAAATCCATGGTCTGCGTCGGGAAAACCTGTTATTATAGTAAAGCACATAGTGAAGGCTCGCCAAGTCATATCAAGTTTAGCCAGGGCGATGTGCAGCGTAGAACGGTTATTCTGCCAGATGCAAAAACTTCGCAAAACGCATTGCACGTAGTGAGCGATGGTATAAACGTCTACTGGGGTGGCTCAGATGGTTTTCTAAGTACAGGGAAAGAATTTGTAGTGGCCACAAAGGTAAGCGACGACAGGGAAGTCGTTTTTAGCAGTGGAACAACAACCAAGCTCAGCCAGGGCGGCTATACGTATGACAATGCCATTGATATCACCTTAGGAACGAATGCGAAAATTTCAGGACTTGCAGTTCAAAAAAAAGGAGATTATTTATTTGTTGCGCACGGCGGATTAAATCAGCTACAAGTACTGAATAAAACTACGGGAAGTCTTGTCCAGACTATTAAAGTCACAGCGCCTATGAAAATGTGTGTTGATGGAGAGGATAATTTGTGGATGATTTCAGGGGATAAATCAACGTTATCGAAATATCCTGTTAATCAAAACGGCACCCTGGGTGATCCTGCCCTGACCTTAAGCGGATTGACTAAACCCCTGGCCGTTGACGTATCTCCTCTAACGGGAGCTATCCTGGTGGCTGATGGAGCGGATAAACAGCAACTGCGTAATTATCTGCCCGATGGAAGTCTGCAATGGGTGTACGGGCAGGAGGGAGGCTACGTGAAAGACGCCACTGTAGCCAACGATAAATTTTTATTCACTGACAATTCTAAGTTTGCTACGAGCACCTTCATCTGTTTTCAGGAAGATGGCTCATTTTGGGTAGGTGATACCGGAAACAGTCGTTCGATGCATTTCTTGGCAAATCGGGATTATATAGAACAAATAATGTTTTTGCGTAAATCCTACTCCTGTAATGTCGATAAGAATAATCCCACGAGGGTGTTTAGTGATTTTCTGGAGTTTGAAATAGATTATTCCAAAACACTCGATAATGGCGCTAATGGTTCCTGGAAGTTGATCAAAAATTGGGGAGCCACCATTTCTGCAGATTACAGAGAACAGAATAATAATCTAAAACAAGTCGCTACGTTAAATAATAAACGAACGTATGCCACAGTAAGAAGTACCACTACGGGTAGAACTGAACTGGTTGAACTGGTTCCAAATGGAACACTTCGGTTGACAGGCATTACCCTTGGCACTGATGGGTTATGGCAATTATACCCGGATGGTTCTATGCGAAAAACGTACAAGGTTAGTGTCGGGCAGGCTGAAAAATTCAGTAAACGTACATTGGTCAGCTTTGATGCTGCCAACAATCCAATTTGGGATAGTGAACAAATTATTGCTTCAACCCCTATCACTACTTCAGATGACCCAATTTATTACGGTAACCAGATAAAGCTGCGTTCTGGCGAAATTACTTCAAGTAATATAGTGGTTGCTTTTGATGGGAGTAAAGCCAGCACAAAGTATCACCTTGGCGGAATGCGGCCTGGCGATAATAAATGGCTATGGCGAACGGCTGTTAACACCAATTCCAATTACAACGGCCCATTCCCGGCGGATGGTGCATACGACATAGGCAATGGTGTTAATACAACCGGTATCGCTCAACAAGTAGAGGGACGTATTATTTTATGGGGATATCATGGGGAATTTTGGAAAGCCTCCCAAACAAATAAATATACCCTTGTTTATGATAATGGGCTGTTCCTGACAACATTCGGGGTGACCAGGATCGAAGTAGATAATTTAGGATTAGCAGTACCACAGGCCGGAATGGCCGGAAATGCCTTTTCGGGTACGCTCGTGAAAGTGGGGGAAGATCTCTACTACTATCACAATGATGAAAACTATCACAGTGGAGTCCACCGCTGGAAGATATCCGGTTTAAATTCCATTCAGGAGCAGGTAATTGGTGTCGACTTTTCTGCTGAAAAAGGGGGACTGACAGGATTTTATTTTGATGCGGACGATTTAAACAATCTCACATTAAAAAATACCCGAATCGACCCTCAACTGAATTTTTCCTGGGGGAAGGAGATCCCCGGTGGTACATCTATTACACGCGCAGATACATACTCGGTTCGGTGGAAAGGGTTCGTGGAAACATCCTTATCCGAAGAACATACCCTTTATCTAAAAGCAGATAAGGGAGTCCGGCTTTGGGTTGATAATAAGTTGTACGTTGATAAATGGACGAACGAAGCTGCTACAGAATTTAGTAGTGCTTTACCTCTGGAAACTGGTAAACGCTATGCCATACGTATTGAGGCCAAAGGTGGAAGCGTTCTGGCATTTTCCTGGTCGAGCCCTCATCAGCCCAAAACTCTGATTCCTTCGCAATCATTGTATCCTTCTGTCGATGATGAACAGTTTATAAAAGGGGATCTGCTTTACGGGCTGACCTATAACAGTGCCCTTCAGAATAACCTGTACGGTTGGAAACGTGATCCGGTTGCTGAAGACTACGCCGATGCCAGCCGAGACTGGTGGCAGGTTTTTAATGGACGAAAAAGCTACCGGATAGATAGCCCTGATTTATGGGTTAAATTTAGGCAACCGTCTGGATCATATACTGTTACGCGGGATTTAGGCGTAGTGCCTACAAGCACATCATGGAGTTTGATAGGCCGTATCAATTATGAAGATAACGAAGGCAATATATCTACCGGTGGTGTTTTTCTGGAAGTGCTGGATAAAAATAACAGGATCATTGCCCGTACGTACACAAACATTAGTTATACCGGCCAAAGACCCTTGAGTGTATTCGGTAATGCCGCGCAAATCGCCAGTGCCCCTATGACGGAAATGTGGCCTGTCATTGACCAGGCACAGCCAATCAATATAACCGCAGATTCGACAGGAATCTCTTTTACCTATGCTCAATACCCGACCATAAAAACTACTGTTTTTGATCCAGCCAGCGACTGGCATTCGCCAAAAACAATGCGGCTGTATTTCTTTGGAGGAGGAACCAGTAGCTTCAATCGTATTATTGACATCGAAAGTATGAGATTTGTGTCCTCAGGAGATCCTGCCAATGGTACAGAAGCTAAACTCAACATTTACCCAAACCCGACTCAGTCTTTTTTGACGATTGAGCACCCGACCATACAAGGTAATGGCGCCTTATCTGTATTCTCTGTGGACGGCAGAAAATTAATGAACTTTGCCTTGGCGGATAAAAGCAGCAAGACCATACTAGATGTTAACTCCCTTCCTGTTGCCATCTACGTTATTGAATTCGAAGGGTCTGGTAAGCGGTCTTCAGCTCGCTTTATAAAGCGGTAAGAATAGAGCCAATTCATACTCAGAACGTATTATTCCCGTATATATAAGCAGGACGCAATGCATTGGCGTTTATGGTACGTCGTTAGTCGGATGAATCACAGAAAAGCCGACTAGGATGTAGCCCAATATGGATTTGGCTATCCTAGTCGGCTTTTTGCTTTCCCAGATTACTTTAGCTCTTTACAGAGTGGGGAACGTACTCTGTTACTAATGCAGGAAATCGTCAGATTTTAGACAAAATCCGAAGCTTAGTAGTATTCAGACCCGTTGCTAATTCATTAATTACCCACTTGAAAAATGAAACCCAGTGCTTTCGCTGATTGTCCAGGAACAGGCCCAGCAAGGCAGCTGTAGTTATAACTGTTGTTATTAGAAGCACGTAATTAATTGATCTGCCGAACAGGGCAATCATCAGTACAATAAGGGGAACGTGAAGCATATATAGCGGGAAGGTTACGTCGCCAATTGTACGTACGCCGTTAACAAACGTCGATTGTTTCGCCTGTTGATCACCTTGGGGCAGTAGCCAGAGGGTCAGCGCAATGAAGAAACCAATTAACCAGTCACTGATAAATTGGCTGGAGTAGAAAAGTGGAGGAGTTCCTGATTTGACTGGGTAAACCGGTAGGTGTAAACACAGAAAGCCTAAGCCTAACGAAACGGCCATGAGTGCCCAGGCAAGCCAGTTGGGTATGGAAGGTCGGGGTAAGCGATAAGCCAGGCAACCGGCAACCCAAATAGGCATCAACAGTAGAATTTTGGGTCCTGCAACTATACAGGCCAGTAAGGGAAATAAGATTCCCCATTTTCCGCTTCGATAAATCCACAGGCCAAATATTACGTAATACCAGAACTCGTAACTGAGTGACCAGACAACGCCATTGATCATAGGGCCCGCCGAAATCCACCAAAGCTCGTTTGTGAACGTAGCGGATAGTATATAGCGAGGCCATGAAGCCCCACGGGAAAATTCACTCGAGAGTTCAGGATTAACGGCGTGGACGAATCCCTGAATAAGGGCAGTTAAAACCAGTGCTGGAAGCACTACAGAATACAAGCGACTGAGCCTTGCCTGCGCGTATTGTTTTTGACCTCGGTTATTGGTGCTGGTTGTGTGGGCAATTACAAAGCCACTAAGTGCAAAAAAGACAATAACAGCGGCATGGCTGATATCGTAACCAACATGCAGGGGATCAGCATTGTGATACAGGAGGATCTGTCCGTGTACAAGCACTACTGTGAGTGCTGCGGCAATTCGAAGCGTATCCAGGTATACGCTTGGTATACCGGATAATAGACGTGATTGAGTCTTTTGCATATATGAGGGAGATGGGTATTGATAAGCATACTTTTTATGATAGGTAGATAAACAAAAATTGAAATTATAGCTCAGCTACCAAAGAGTTTATTACGTTTCCTGGCTGTCAGGTGTACAGACTATCTATTATTTAGGCTACTAATTACCCGTATTTTTTTTCACTATGCATTGATACCGATCAACAATTAAGTCAGGCAAAGTTGATCAATACGTAAAATCTAATGTATTGGCTATCAGGATTTATAAACGGTTAAAAATACAAAAGCTTTTTCGGCTTACTGAAAAAAATAAGTTAACGGGATTTTGGATTTTTACTCGAATGATAATTTCTTCATGATTCGTTGAAACAGATTAGCCCGGTAAGCAGCCTGAGCTTTCTGTAAGCTGTCTTTTACCCGTTTATCAACAATGGGCTGTGTGCTCAGGTAATTTTCCAGCCAGGTTAAAAAATAGCTTCGAACCTCCCGATACTGACCGCTTTCTTCCACCGACTGCACTAAAGAACCGATTCGCTGGCGATAAAGATTTGTACAGGCTGAGGAGACATAAACCTTTTCGTTCAGATACATTTTAGCCAGGAAAGCCTGATCTTCATACATGGCATAAATACCCCGGAAAGACTCTTCGAAGTACTGGTTGTTTAAGAGTGATTTTCGAATCATCAATCCGCTCGGTACGGGTGCCGCTCCCTGCCCAAGTGGGTATAAGTCAAGCATTAGTTGGGGAGGATTAAAGACTCGATCCTGTTCGGTACCAATCAGTTCGAAAACATTGGATTTCTCAGGATTATTCCAGTTGTACCAATACTCTGAAGCCTCCATCAGTAGGGTTACATCCGGATGCTGCTCCATGATGGCTACCTGCTGTGTAAGTTTGTTGGGGAACCATACGTCGTCAGCGTCCAATAGGGCCAGCAGTTCACCGCGCGCCTGACGTATACCGGCATTACGGCTGGCACTAAGCCCTTTGTTAGCATGGTCGGGGTGCTCAACGTAGTAAATTTTATCCGGATGCTGCTCAACATACGCTCTGGCCAGCGTACTACTCTTGTCGGTAGAGCCGTCATCGACCAGTAGCAGTTCCCAATCAGTAAATTCCTGACGTAATACGCTCTCTACCGTTTCTGCCAGAAAGGTTTCTTCATTCAGAAAACAAACGATTACGGATACCAGAGGAGCTTGTTCAGGTTTCATAAGTTCTAATTAATTGCCGAACCATTCAGCAAGTCGCGTATTGAATTCATTACCTCCCCAATTGTTTACCTGATACCTGCTTAAGCGGAGGGGTTGACTATATTTTGTAATTAAACCTTCCTGCGTAGTAACGGCGGCAGCAAATTTCTGATCTTCGGCAATGGCAACGGTTTCGTTGGAAAAATGCCCGTAAGGATAAGCAAATAGCGAAATATGATTGCCTGTAAGTTTTTCCAGATATAGCTTACTCGTACTGATTTCATTAGCCTGTACCGCTGCCGGATGATCAGCCAAGGCGGGATGAGTTACAGTATGTGCACCTACGCTGAATAAGGGGTTGCTTATCAACTGGCTGATGTGCTCCGGGCGCATGCAAACCAGTTGGGTCATTGGGTCTTTTGTGTTATTAGCCCAGTTTCGTAGTGTTGCTAGAATTTGCTGCTGCTCCGGGTCGGGTAGGGGCCTGATTCGGCTCCAGAGTTCCAGATAAATGTTACAACGTACTGTAGGTTCACTTTCGAAGGCAATCCACGCCCGTTGATTTTCCCGTATCTGATCGGTTAAAATTGCCTCATCGGCTAATTCAAAATGTAGAGTATCAGATCCAATCGGTAACGTTAACTGCAATGGTAATTCATCCGTCTCAAACAGGATGTCCTGTAATTCGTCCCACCAGAAAAGTTGCTGTTTTTCGCAGTTTTGAGTGGCTATAAAGAACGTAGCAGGTATCTCATATTTCTCTAACAGTGGTTTAGCCAGGTTGAAATTGTCGATATAGCCATCGTCGAATGTGAGCACTACGCTTCGATCAGGAATAGAGCGGGTTGCCAGATAATGCCCCAGTTCTGTAAGTGAAACAGGGTTATAGTTCTGCTTTAGCACTCGCAACTGTTCTTCAAAATGGACTGGGCTTACTGCCAATTGCCAGGGGTCATACAGTACGTCATCAACGCGATGGTACATCAGAACCGCAGCTTTTGGTTCGAAAAACAGACGAGCCTTATTTAGCCACTTTTTGATCAAGATGCCTGCGGTTTAACGGCCTTTGCCGTAATGATTACCTGATAGTGTGGGTCCATCCAGTCTAACTCATATTTGGTTACTTCCGATAGCCCCATTCCGTATAGGAAAGCCGTTGCAATAAATACATTACCAAACGTATTGATATCTACGTAGCTGACCGGAAACGCTTCGGATAAGACCCGACGTAACGACCCGGCCGTGAACGCCCACAACCAGTTTTCATTCCACTCATCATGGTCGATATGACTGATACCAGGTACGGTCAGCAGCAAGACACCACCGGGTTTAAGGATACGATAACAGGTTTCAATGGCCCCTTTCATGTTATAAATCAAATGCAGGGTTTGAGTCAGCACGATGCAGTCGAAGCTATCGCTGGGAATTTGTGGGGCATCACTCAAATCGCCAACAAACGTAGCCATGGGGTTGTCGCTGTGTACGTGCAATACGTCGCTTTGTACTACCCGACTTCCGCCAAACTGCATTGTATAGGCATTGTCGCCTATTTCGAGAACCCGGCCTTTGATGAGGTCTTCATTTTTTTTCAAAAAGTTTTCGATATAGTAGCGGTCCACTGGTCCACCGCGATCATACCCAAATTCAGTGCTGAAAGGTCTGACACGCCTGAAATCGCCAGTTTGTACTTTGCCCGGTTCAGGAATAAAACTCGGGAAAAATTTTGCCTGATGGAGCCAGCGCTGCCCAAATGTTGGAACAACTTTTTTTATAATATTTATAACTTGACGCATACCGGAAGAATAATAATAGATGTAAGGTTGGTGTTTTCTTAGTGATTGTTTGGCCAATTCGCGTGGGACCATCTTAGGGCTATCCATATCGAATCGAAGACGCTTCTGCAGCTCCCAGCCATAATAAGCGCGCCAGAATTGCTGGCCCTTTCGATACGACCGTTTCTCAGCATTAGTACGTAAATTCTGCTCCTGTCTCGACAGAGCCAGTAAGGCCATGTCGAGCATAAACGGGATGTTTCCCGACATATTCGTTGTGTGCATCCGGTACGCGGCTATCTGGTGCGTATGGTGCACAACTGGAAACGATCTGGTTATTTTTAAATAAAGGTCATAATCTTCACAGGATCTTAGAGACGTATCAAACTGGTACGTATCAAACAACCAGCGCCGATACATAACGGTACCATGCATACCGATATAATTGCTTTCAAGCATTCGGCAGTAATGGTCTTCATCAATTTCCCTCGTCACACCGTACAGGATGGTATTATTGACATCAACCATTCTGTAGGCACCCGAAACAAAAACAGCTTCTGGATTTTCTTCTAATTCGTTGACATTGAACTCGATACCATCAGGATAGAGCCAATCGTCTGCATCTAAAAATACCAGATATTTTCCTGTACTATGAGCTGCGCCTGTGTTGCGGGCAGCAGAAAGCCCCTGATTTACCTGATAAACATAAACGACATCCGGATAGCTTTCAGATACGGCACGGGTATCATCCGTAGAGCCATCGTCAACGACAACTATCTCGATGGCTGACCACGTTTGCTGAAGAACGCTATTAATAGCTTCTTTTAAAAACCGCCCGTGATTGTAGCAAGTTATGATAACTGATACTAAAATTGAATTCGCTTCTACTTCAGCCATGCTGATGAATAAATTTCAATAGCGTATACTTTCTCGAATGCTGAGTGTATAAATACAGACTATATATGTTTATACGAGGGGTTTAGGTTGCGTAATTAACTCCTTTTCTTCAAGTTGAATCAAACGCACGGGTAGTAAGGACACAGGGCGGATAGCTCCCATCCATTTGCCTTCAAAATCCATTTCTTTATCCCGATAATCGTCGACTTCAAACGTAAGAGCGGAGCGATGATAATACAGCTCTTCCCATTTGTCGCTGTATATAATCAGCGAAATGTAATAGGAGCCGTCATTCAAAAAATTTCCTGGAATCGAACATTCACCTTCAATAAGCCCCTTTTCGTAATCCGCAAAAGGAGACATAACATCCAGCACGACATCGCCACTTGCTGAGAATAAATGAAGGCCAGTCAGCAGCCGAAGTCCTTCTTTCATGATCCACAACTGAAACTTGATCGTCAGTGGTGTCCGTACATCAATAGGATCTTTCCAGTCTTTTAAATGCGGTACCAGCTCAACAGATTTAATACGTACGGCATCGCTGCCAGGTGCATCTTTGGGTTTATCCCATACCTGGCGCAGATTAACAGACTGTGTTTGATTCACAGGCTGGTACTGATTGATGATACTCTGGACCGGACCAATGGCTTTCACCCGTCCATGTTTCAGCCATACAGCCTGCTGACACAAGTGTGCTACAGCTTGCGCATTGTGACTAACAAAAAGGATCGTACGATCTTCCTGCTGGGCAAATTCCTGTATTTTACTTAAACACTTTTTTTGAAAGGTAGCATCCCCTACAGAAAGCACCTCATCGAGAAGTAGAATATCAGAATCCAGATGAGCCGCAACGGCGAACGCTAGCCGGACATACATACCCGATGAATAGCGTTTGACAGGCGTATCAATAAATGGTTCAATCCCCGAAAACTCAACGATCTCATGAAACCGTTTTTGAATCTCATGCCGTTTCATGCCTAGCACATACCCGCTCAGATAAATGTTTTCCCGGCCAGTAAGCTCATCATGAAAGCCGGCTCCTACTTCCAGCAGACTACTGATTCTCCCTTTCCCCCGAACAACGCCCTGAGTCGGGAGAATGATCCGCGAGATTATTTTAAGTAAGGTTGATTTTCCTGAACCGTTGTCGCCAACTATCCCCCAGACTTCGCCCCGTTTAACTTCGAAACTGACCTGGTTTAATGCCCAAATGTGGGTTCGGCTAGTCTTTTCTTCAGCAGGTTCTTCTTCTGTTTGGGTGTATGCTGTATCCGTAAAATCTTCTGAATCATCTGCATCCTGAAAAAAGGATCATCTTTCTTCATGATGGATATATTCCACCACCGCTGAAGATCTTTTTTGAATGAACCAGTTCCTATTGCCCCTAAATGATATAATTTAGAAATATTTTCTACCTGAATTACTACCTCACTCATATCATAATTTATTAAATAGTATCCATTACGGTTTCTTTCTTTTTATTAAAAAGAAGTACGCCAAATAATAATATGCTGAACGCGCATCCGAAACTATACAGGAACTGCAAATTGGTGAAACTTCCCTGACCAAATAAAGAATAGCGAAATAGCTCAAATAATGTAGTCAGCGGATTAAGTGCCACCACCCATTGTAGTCGTTTTGAAACAATTTCGAGTGGATAAAAAACGGGCGTAACAAACAGCAGCATCCGCATTATCAGAACAATTAAGTTTGACAAATCCCGGTACTTGGCAGTAGCCACAGCAACAATTAACCCCAACCCTGAAGCAATACTTATAATTCCTAATAGTGCAATTGGAAAAAGTATAAGATCAGAAGAAATAGGAAAGCTAAAATTTTTGAAAATAGAAAAGTAAAATAGGGCTAATACTAATAAAAAGAGCTGAAAAAGTAAACGAATCAACTGGGTTGCTACCACAGTAATAGGCATAATTAACCGAGGGAAATAGACCTTACTGAATAGGTCAGCATTATCCGTGAACGTAGCCGAAACACTTGTGAAAATATCATTAAACAGACTCCATAAAATCGTTCCCGTTAGATAAAACAAGGCTGGTGGCGTAGAGCCAGTAGAAATCCCTATTAATTTACCAAAAACCAATACGTACATTGCCACAGTTAGCATGGGCTGTACTAATGTCCAAAGCGGGCCCAATAAGGTTTGCTGATAGCTAACCAAATAATCGCGTCGAATAAGCCTTCCAAGTAAATTGCGATAGGCCCATAGTTCTTTAAGGTCAACAATTTTCCATTTAGTCTGGTGGGTTATTTCCCAATCCCAATTTGTATGTGCAGAAGCAACTTTCATTTTATTATCCGCTAAATGAGGCCAAAAATAAGTTAGGCTGGTTTTAAAAAAGAGCTTAACAATAATGGCGTAAAAATCAAGACCAGAATATAATTTAGAAGCGTAAAATATGGACGTGGATAAGTTTATAAAGTTTCCTGTATTTTGCCAGCGTTTGAACGCGGCAATAATTCCATTCAGCGCATAATATTTTTTTGATTTGAACGTAATTTCATCTTTTTTGTCTTCGGGTAAATAATTATGAATAGTGTCTATTACAATTCCCAAATCTTGCAAAGCCTGTCCACTCGGTTGTTTTTGGCTGGATATTGAATCACCATGTCCTCGGTATTCAGCCAATATATGGGGCGTATAAGCAGTTGGATAATCCTTCGCTATACGTACCCACATTTCCCAGTCTTCGCCATACGTTACACCATAAAAAGCTCCCAAATGCTCATATACTGAACGTTTGACAACTATACAGGCATATTGAATTCGCTGAACTTCCGCAATACGTAACAGCCAATCGGTTAAAATACCATCCCGTCGCATTTCAGGCGGTCGACTTCCTGTTAATTTACTACGTTCATTAATATTGGCACACCGACAAAAAGCAGCGCCTGCTTCGGGAAAACGCTGAAAAAGTTGGTTGATCTTTGTGTAAAAACCAGGCCTAACCCGGTCATCACCATGTAACAAATGCACAAACTGCCCTTCAGCCCGATTAATACAGGTTTCGAAATTACGTAGACTGCCAACATTATATGGCTGGCGAAAATATCTGACTCGACCCATGCCTAATGTATTTACAATTGCTTCTACGTCGGCATCGGTGCTGGCATCATCTACTACCTCAATCTGCATCTCCTCCATGCCCATATCCTGGACGAGGACTGATCTCAAGGTTTCCTTAAGAAATTCAGAACAGTTATATACGGGAATCATAACTGACCAGATAGGTCGATTTATTGATTCAGGCAGAGGAGAAATAATTGGCGCTGACATTGGAATACGCTCCATTGATTGTCCATCCGGTTTCATACTTACCTGCAAAGAAGAACTAATGGTATTTCCAAGCGTCATATTTCTTAAAAAAAGAATAAAAGTTACAGATAATGACTTATAGTTACATTTAAAGATAAATTGTGCTAAAAAATAAAAATAAGATTAATTCAGATCATAAATACTATACAGATCAAGTAATGATTACTAAATGGTATTTAAATGCTTGAGCGGCAATTAAAAACTTAAAATATAACGCATTCTAATAATTTGCTTATGTATACGTATGAGTTAAATTATTATAAGCAATTTTTCCAAACATCATCTTTAGCATCGATGGTGCGATGCGTACAACAAACTCTACTTATCATTTGCAAAAAATACCTTTTATATCATTTAAGTATTATTTGATGTAGTACAGACAAATAGCTTAAAACTAAAATAGAAAATGAACTTGTATATACACAATTGCCAAAAAGACATAAATGTTACTTTTGGGAATTTTATTCATTAGGCATAAGTATATTGTTTTCTATTTAGTGAATATAAAACAACACTTGGTTGAAGGTAGATCAGGATATTGATGAAACAAATATAAGGTTAGGAACGATGAGTATTTATTACTAAGTATAAATATAACATTCTTGCACTTAATAACCCATGTCTTAAAAAAACTAAATGGTTGTTCAAAATCAATTGAATTGGCAACGTTCATATTTTAAGTACACGTCAGTAAATCCCAAAAGGCTAATTAACATGAGGTTTAATTCTCCTTCGATTATCTTCTTGATAAATAAAATGGATCGAGAATCAACATCAAATTTATGGTTTTTTACTTGTAAATATGCTTATTAATTCAAGTAAAAATAAACTAATATGTCTTTTGTTAGTAGAATCAAGTGCTTTAACGTGTTCTATCTATAGAAGACATATTGACAGAAGGGTAACGCTCAAAGAGACTCTTTCTCATTTGGCTTTTGCATAGCATCTCTAAGTTGAGCTGCTAGATCAGTAAACGGCTTCAATTTCATCATATGCTCCTCATATTGCCTCTGACTCATCTCGATGTTTGTAGGAGCTTTTTTACCTTGTCGAATCGCATTTTCTCGTGCCTCGTGTATATCTTGATTTATATCATACCGTCCGCCGTTATCCGTATTAACGACAGCCATATCTGAGATTTTGTATTGGTAACTGTCGCCTTTTACGCGGATTTCGATGGGCGCTTCATAATCCATGCCGGCTGTTTTTACACTCATCAGTCCTCTTATAATTCCTTTGCCAACCAATACACCATTATTTTTATCGTCAATTTGTATAGCGGCATTGCCTTTTACAAAATTCCTGATTAAAAAGTGCTTCGCACGATTATATAATTGTTCTTGGTCTACGCCTTGTACTTTTGCGGTATTTTGACATACTATACCACCTGTTGTAGAATCAATACTATATGGCATGTCTGCTAGCGTATATCTTTTTTTATGAAGATAAAAAAGAGAGAGCAGAACTAAAGCTAGGAATCCGATGAGAAATAGACGTTGGTTCATACAGATTATACCAAAGCTTAAATAGATTGATCGTTAATTACTCCTGATAACAATTCAACACTTTACGTTTTAACTACAACAGGTTTGAGTTTGGGCGGGGCGTCTTTTAGTTTCATGAATGGCTTTTCTATAAAATTCCAGCTTAGAGCCGCAATAGGAATTATGATTGCCATTGAGACGAAAAAGGTGCCTAGATTACTTAAATAGTTTCCAAAATATAGTAATACAAGCTGCTGAATCGGCCAACTATACAAATACATACCGTATGTATAATCACCGTAACGCGCGAGCCCAGAAAGTTTTATCTTTTTACTGTAAGCGAAATACAATAGCAAATAAGTACCAAAAATTGGCTGTACAAGCTCGAATACTCTAAACCAACGAATTGATATTAATAATACTACAATAGATAGTATCATCAATTTTCTTGAGCGGGGTACGTATTCTCTAAATGTAAAGAAAAGCACACCTGCCATAAAGTAGTGAAAATAATGCTCAAACTGAAGCAGATCTTCAAAATAGGCTTCGGGAAAATAAGGAATCCAAGCGTAATCATAATTCTCCCCATATTGTACGCTTCAAAAATATTTTTATGGAGAATATTAATGAAGAACACAGCTAAGAAAAGGAAAAATATTATAGGTTTCTTCTTTAATACTCCTGTAAGCCCAAGAATAATAATAACCATATAATAGAATACTTCATATAATACTGACCAGAGAGAAGCATTCACAATATTTGTAGCAGGAAGAGTTATAAACGTCTCTGGTACTGGTGGGTATGCTAAGGTTAATGCTGAAGAAAGGACGGAAGCTATATTTGTTTTAGACCAGAATTCAGTTATTTCCTGAAACGACGGGAGTACTTTCAGCCCTAGGGGCCCCACAACATAAACACAGAATAACGAGACTACAATGTAGGCTGGAAAAACTCTCAAAATACGTCTGACTACAAAGTCGATCCAGGTTTTGCTGTATACCCAACTTTGAGAAATTAAGAGACCACTGATGACAAAGAAAAAATTAAGTGCAGGCGATCCTACTGTTAACTGACCGAGCGATAGAGCTGCAAGTGGCTCACTTTCATCTGGATTAGTAGATGTAAGATAATAAATTACGTAGCTGTGGGTAAAAATCACCGCAGTTATCATCAAACATCTTAAAAAATAAAAGTTGTTTTTATGGCCAGCTTTTTCGTCGTATAATGGCTGTATACGTTGCTTATATTTTTCAAAGTCAAAGTTGACCTTAAAGTTTTTTAACCGTAAAAATTGTTTTTCAATTATATGCCAGCTAAAAACAGCAAACGGAAAAACAAATGCTAGGGAGACAAAGAACGTACCAGCAACATTTAATCGACTGCCGAAATACAAAAAGACAAGTTGCTGAATGGGCCATCCGTATAAATAAATACCATATGAAAAATCACCATACTTAGCGAAATTATACAGCTTTATTTTTTTACTGAACGCCAGGCAAAAGAACAGATATGAACCAAAAATTACCTGCGCAAGCTCAAACACTCTGACCCATCGTAGTGTGATGGCCAGAATAACCAGTGAGAGTACAATAAGCGATCGCGTTCTTGGTATATATTCCCGGTAATAATAGAAGCAGGCACCTGCCAGAAAGAAGTTAAGAAAATGCTCGAAATTAAGAAGTTGTTCTGTTTCTGTCTCATCAAGAAAGCTTATCTGCCAATCGAAAATACCTTCCTGGTTATAGTGTTGGTAAGCTTGGTGATGGAAAACATTTAAACTATAAACTAATAGAAACAAAACAAGCGGGAAAAATTTTCTTCTGTAAAGTCCCAGCAATCCAGCACCTAGTATGACCAGATAGCACATGAACTCGTACCAAATGGTCCAGATTGATGTATTAATATCATTAGGACAAGGGACCTTTTTTAAGGTTTCGGGAAGTTCAGGGGGCATCAACTTTGCCACGGAATAGGCAAGTTGATGAAAATCTACAGCAATCCAGTACTCTTTGAGGTTAGGGAAAAAGTTACCCCACGTACCATTGCCCATAGGCGCGAATACCAGAGCGCCTAATAAGCACACCACGGCAAAGCCGGGGTAAATTCTTAGAATTCTCTTCTTTAAAAAATCAAGCCCTCCTTTACTATAGGTCCAGCTTTGCAACACCAGAAAACCGCTAATAACAAAGAAGAAGTTTAATGCAAGGGTACCAACTCCTAGCTGATGCCTGGAAAGCTTCCAAAGTGGTTCAGGATCAATTTGGCCATAATAAATTACATAGCCATGCGTAAAGATTACCGATACAGCCAAAGCAAATCTTAAGAAATCAAAATTATTTCTATGGCCTATTTTTTCACTGTATAGATTTTCCATATCAGTTCGCGAATAAATGTATAAGCGAAATACTACGTAGTCATTACCTATTTTTAACCCGGAGCGATATTTCTTTTGATATTGTCTGTCCCCTGTCGTTTAAAGACGAAGCTTTAATAAAAACAGGCTTCGACCTATCAATCATTAAGGTATCAGCTACAAAAACTATCGAGGCTGTACCTTGTGCATTAGTCAGATTATTTGCAATATTATTAAGGACAGAAAGGGGCTTTTTTACACCACTGGAATCTTGATAGGCTTCAAAATCTATAGGAGTGCCTAAGCTCACCAACCCCACGTTTCTTACTAAGAAAGCGTTAACCGGTGTTTTAGAATTAGGTTGAACCATTACACTATCAGCTTCAAGAAAAATCTTATCGGCATATGCCCGGCGGGGTGTAAATGAATACAACTTAAATACGGTAGGGTCGCTGACCAGGTTAGCTCGAATAAAATAGGGCTCTACCTGGTTCGACATTTTCAAAAAAGCTTCACCCTGACCTGCTTGATCAACCTGAACAGTTAAGGATTTAACACTAGTTGCAGTTGCCGTTCCATCGCTTAATGATCCTACGTTATTTGATACCACCAATTGCGTTATATGTGGATTTTTTAAAGCGAGGTTGATTCGCAGCAGCGATACATTATCAGCCCTAACACTATCAGCACCCGCAATGGAAATCAAAATGGTGTCTCGTATGGTGGGGATTACAGGAATTGTGTCGGGAATAGTGTCTTTTAAAACAACTTTTATTCGCTCTTCGAATCGATTGCTTCCGCTTCCAACCGAAGCGGATATAAAATAATCCCCTCCTTTATTCGGTACAACCCAGTCACTCGTAGCTTCTCCCTTTTCATTTACTCTGACCATCTGAATGTATGAGCTATCAGAACTTACGAAAGTGCCACCTGAAGATCTGAAAGTAATTACGTTGTATTCATCACTTACTGATGCACTTACATTAGCTGTAAATCTATAAGATGATCGGCCATCTGCAGTAGCGCCAGCAGGAACATTACTACTTAAGCGTATAATAGGTTGCGGAGTTTCTTCTAAACTTTTGCAAGAGTGTAGAAATAGTAAGCCAGAAATTACAACCAATAAGTTAAAAATAGTCCGCATAATAATGGTAAAATTGACGTACTTAAATACTCTCTATCTATTAGTCGGTACCGACATACGATATTTTGTAATAATTTAGACTACATGAACTTTTCAAATAGTCGGTTTTTCATTATGAAATAACCAGTGCCAAGACTTTAATTATTTTAATTCACGATTTTTTTTATTAAAAAGACTGGGTGCATTTATATCAAATGAAAAGCCTAACCCAAACATTGGCTTTATGACTGATTGGCTAACAGTCGGATTTATATTCTTTAGATTGACAAATGTTACGTTCAAACCAACTCTGGCAGTGTTATTGAATCGCAAACCGACGCCCGCTACCAGGTTGCCAATCCACCCAAGCGAATTACTAAAACGATAAGTGCTATATCCTCCTAAAAATTGGGCAAGACCAACATGAATGTTAAATGATTTATAGAAATTATATGGCCATTTAAACGTACTAAGAGGAACTTTCTTATTGACAGGGCTAAAATAAATATTCACCCCCTCATTGATCGAAAAATAAGTGTTGTTTCCTATTCTCCCTTCTGAGTTTTTGTAAGGATTATAATTTATACCTGCACCTAAATCAAAAGAAACGTAGGGATTAGCTTTAGGTATAACCGTCACTTCAGCTGCACTAGACAGGATATAACTTTCTTCTCTATAAGCGTGAATAACTACGTCGGCTAACGCAGCTTTCAATGATAATAAATTTAGATTTGCTCTGGCTAGTTGCGTTTGGTAATTCAATATTGAGTTTATCGACGATGAAATGTTATTGATCGCATTAATATCATCAAAAGTAAAAACTTTACTTCTGTCAGTTTTCGTGAATTCATTCAGGCTGAAAGCGTTAAGTATGTTAAGCAGATTTTGCAGAGTATTAATTGTTGAACTATCAGGAACAGCCGAGGATGTGTATGCTCCGCTCAACAACATTTGCTTAAATTCAGCCTTGTTAGATAGCGTTGATTGAAGCAATGAAATTGCCTGTCTGGCATTTCCGGTAGCAGCTGTCGTTAAGACTTGCTTCGAATAATCTGACAGAGGAATCGATCCTGAGTTTATCGCGATTAATTTTGGCGTAATTTGTTGGTAACCGTTATATAAACTATTACTTCCAGTGGAATCCAATATGCTTAAAATTTTCCCTTTGTTAGCGCTGATCTCACTGTATGTATCCAGCAATCTGTACGAAAAGAAATTAAGCGATTTCTTATACGTATCAATTTTGAATGGCTCACTTTTGGCGTCAACGAAATTATCTTCATGTGTAATTTCAGATGACATGGTTAATAACTCATCAAACATGTCAGCCATATTTTGGAGATTTAACGGCTTATTTGATGAGAATGTATTCGTTATTTTTTTATCGAGTTCCTGCTTCAAAAACACTAACTCATTATCGGAGATGGTATTTTTAGCAAGTGTGAGAAAATTGAATTTATAGGCAAGATTTGGCCGTAGCGGGCCAATTTCAGAAAACAGGAATTCCGTTTCGCCGGTCTTTACAAAATACTCCCTTAGCTGCTCAACATCAGCATTGTTTTTTGCCGATTTTCCATATGCCTTTGCAGTAGCAAAATATTTTCTTTCTTTTTCTACGTCAACAGGACCATATTTAAGAATGACTCTTCTTGTAGAATAAGCTAATTCTCCGCGAATATTAAATGGTTCATCAAATGGGAGTGAGGTAGTAAAAGCACCACTACGAACATCTATATCAATGGTAGGTCTTAATATAGATTGAGAAATGGCGGCATTTGTTAGGCAACATGCAATAAAAAGCGTACAAACAAATTTCATAGTAATGTTTATTATGAACGACGGGAGACAGCATCAAAATAACGTTGACTGACTTTAAATCCTATTAATAACCGTTGAAGGTTTGCAGTAACAGGTATCTGGGTATTATAACATTTATTTTAGGTATTGTTAAGTTTTGTTGAGTAGACCACAGCACTATGAGTGAATTGCATAGGCTTTATTTGCTCTGAATATATTTTATGATTATATACCATTTAAAACATTTATCATCTGCTATTATTAGAAATGCCACTAGAATAGATTTTATGCCTATTTACGATTTTTTATCGTAAAAACCAAATAGCACCTGTTCGTATGTAACTATATCATTCTAAGTGTCATCTACTATAAATCTGTTTATTTATTTTTAGGTATTTTATAAGTAATCATACAAACTTAAATCGTATAATTGATCAGTTGATCGCTCGTTTTATTGCTGCTGCTAACTCCAGTCCATATACATCCCAGGGTCTATTTCGTGCTGTATGCATAGCATTTGTACCTACTTCCGAAATTACAGCAGGATTGTCGATAATTTCTTCAATAGTTTCTTTCAAATTTAGAGTTGAGCCTGCTTCAACAAGCCATCCGTTCTGGCCATGTTTTATTAAATCAGGTCCAACGGTTCGGTCTGTTGTAATTACTGGCGTGCCTTGTGACATAGCTTCTGTTATAACCAGGCCAAAACCTTCAAACAAGGATGGAAAAACAAGGACATCGTGTTGTTGCATTAGCTTAAGCACTTCGGAATGAGGCAAGCTGGGAATCCAGTTATGCCTGGTCAGAGCAGCATCCAATGCCGGACATTCATTGCTTGCTTTTCGGCCGACAACGGTTAGTGTTACATGATTTCCTAATTGCTCAACGGCATCGAAAAGATTGGCAATTCCTTTACGTTGCGATAAACCGCCAACAAATAATAGTTTTATGGGGCGTTTTCCGATGTTATTCGAGTACTCACGGGTAGAAGCTATAGGAGGAAAACCATAAGGAATAACTTCAATAGGTGCTAACTGGCCCGGAAAGCGCTGAAGCGTTTTAGCTGTAAACTGACTTGCCACAAAAATTCGGTCAGCTAAGCGCAGTTCTTCGTCTTTACGAGCCAACTTGCTTTCTGAATCGCGAAACCCAGTTAGGGTAGGGGCCCAGGCTGGTCGTAACTCACGCTCAGCCTCCAAAAGCTCACGAGCTGACCGCCAGTAGCCGATTGGCAGATCATACAAGCATTGAATACCTAGGCGTTTTGCTTCGCGAAATGAATACTCAGCTCCGTCTTCGTAAGCATACACCGCCTTGACCCCATCCCTGACCGCTGATTTTAAACTTGTCGCAATCCGTTTGTCGAGGTTATGAAAAACAGCATCAACCGAAAATGGACCAGTTTCGTGTTTAGTTAAATTTTGAAAACCGGCACGTAGCGCTATCAATCGAGCAATTTCATACCAAGGCCAAGTTTGCGTTACAGGCCTGAGATACGGATCAAAACGACGACGGCCTAGTTCAGAAAAAACACGTATACTACTGAGACGGTCGATCATGTCACCTGGAAAACAGGCAATGGCAGTCGTGAAGTCAGCCAATAGCTCAGCTTTAGCAAGACCTACACCCGCTGCACGAACATTTGCATTACCCATCGGGTGATATAATGATACCATTTCAGACAAAGGAAACTGTTAGTTAAACTTTATTTTTAGCGTGTTTCAGGCCTGCAACTCCAGAATCTCCTTCCATTGGGTAACCAGTACTGGCGATGAAAACTTTTTTGTGTATAGATCAATCTGGGTGGTTCTGGAAATACGACCCGCTTTTAAATCGTTGGCAAACGATACAACCGCATTTTTTATATCCTGATACGGAGAAGCCGAAGAGATCATGCGAGTAGAGTTTGCGTCGAGCGCAATATCCGGAATACCTCCCTGATCAGTGGCTAACCAGGGTAAGCCAGCACTCATAGCTTCCAGCAGGCTAATGGGTAAGCCTTCAGGATGGACCGACAAAAGCAAAAAAGCATCCAGCGAATTGATTACATTAGTTAATTCCTGAAGACCATTGAAAGCCCCGTGATAGTGTACTTTCGAAAACTGCTCAAAGAACGAAGGCGGATAAGCGGGACCTTCTCCCCAGATATGAAAATCGGCTCCACTTAAATCAGAATCTTCACTCAGTTTGCAAAGCGTATCAATTCCTTTTTCAGGAATCAACCGACCGTAATAACCGAAAGAAACTTTATTTAATAACTGAGAAATTTTTTGCTGTGTATTTATTTTCCGCGAAAAGCAGGGAATGCTGTCAATTGTGCGTCCCAGAACAGTTGCAATGCTTGACGCGTTCAGGGTTGAGCAGGCTACAACTTTATCGGCTTTTTTTAGCGACAGAATATAATTTTCGCTCCATGTTGCCTGATCAGACGAATCGCCGGCGGTATGGTGGTGATGTACCCAAATGTTGCGGCTTCGGAATAAATTTGCCAGAAGCCAGATGCTATTGCCCTGCCCGTTTGTATACAGAGCATCGTATTTTTTTAAGTTAGACCGAAGGGCAGCATTTACCAGAAACAACGTACTTGATAACCTGCTTTTGCCGCGATGAAGGTATAAAGTATCACAGCTCTGTCTCAATCGATTTTCATTTCCCGCTTTCATCTGAAAGTTTGAAACGACTAAATCAACCTTTACACCAGAGCCCGACATCTTTTCACAAAATTCTATCACATGGCTCTCAATACCGCCAGTTTCCAGAAGCTGCGTTACGTATAATAATACCCGTGGCATTTTTATTGGTTTTAAAAGCCAGATCCGTAGACCTTCTCAATTTTATCTTTCATTATTCCGAGTCTGTAAAAAGTTATGATACCAGCTCTGTAAATGTAAGAGTTAAGGATACTACGGAACTTAATTAAGCGATACTGAAAATTATCAGGTTTACTGAGTGCGTTATATCCTTTCGACACAGATTTCTCAACCAGTTCGGTCAGGAATTTTTTGCGTTTTTCAAGGCGCTCCTGGTTTACTGTAGGCATATCAAGTTTCCCTGCTAGTACGTCTTTATATGAAACAATATCAATAAATTCGCGAACCGTTGCCAACCGTGGATCGGCCGGATTTGGGTGTACCAGTAATACGTTCGCGCCCATGCCCAGGCAAGGCAAAGCACAGTGAATTTTTGTTGTTACTACCAGTGAAGCATTGCAATAACGAGTCAGTAAATCTTCCATATGTTTTTCGGAAGATTCTGCATAGTATTTAAGATCGCTGTCGGTATTTGGTGGATCGTGAGAAATCCGGGTGAAGGACGTACCTAATAAACTTTCTAACTTAGATTTTATCTCTTCAGGAATCGGGTGATCTATGTTATCTACCAATAAAACTTCCCCTTTTTTGGATTCATCAACAGGTTTCCGCTTTGAGGTGATGGTTAAGCAACTTGAGTAATAAGCTGGAATTCCCCAGCCCAGAAATAATTCCAGTGTTTTAGTGTCCCGACATCCGATGGGAGAGTGCTGTTTGAAATGCTCTCGAACCAAGGGGTCTGCCAGTAGTTTCGACTGGGCGATATGCACAGATACGTATATAGGATTGATATTTGCCGGAGGTGGAAATTTTTCAAAAGAATGCATGTACCACCCGTTGGCGATCAGAAGGCCCGGTTCAGATTTATCAAGATCCGCCAAAGATTCTCTGTCGGCTACTGATACGTTTTTATGAAGAAAAGCTTTAGCAACAATTCCCTGAAGTACATCGCCGATGTTATTTCTAAGCGCTCCTTCAATTTGATAAAAATAATTCATGGCATTACTTATTAAAGTTTATTGCACTCTTTCAAGCGTTTGAGTAAAAAGCGAAGCAATAGTTGTCAGGCTATTTTTATTTGATGATCGTTTAACAGGAATTTCATTGATGTCATCGTCACAAAAAAATACCTGTGTTCTGTAATCAAATAAATTGTTTTCTAAATAGTCTTCCACGTCTGATGGACCCTGTCCGCGTAAAAGAACCGGGAGTCCATGTTCGAGCATGGCTAATGTGGAACCACTCTTCCCATACATTTCATAGTCAGCGCGAGAAATACCCAAGTCAGCTTTTGAAAAAAACTCAGAAACCTCTGTAAACGATCGCCGGCCTAAATCATTGATACTATTGGCACCCAGAATACTTTCGACAATAAGTAGCGCAGTCGCTTTAAAAGGTCCACCTTCGCCAATAGCAAGAAAATTAACCTGTTGATCTCTTGAGTTGGCTACAGTTTGAATCCACTTAATCTGAGCTGTAAATTCTTCAATGTGGCTGGTGAAACTACCAAAATGCACTACAGTAATTGGAAATTTATCGTTCCCCAGCTTATCAGCTGATACCTGATTCTGAAGAATTGGAATATTTCCAAACAGGGGCAAAAGCGAAACATTTGTTCCTGAAATAGTTTTTTTATAGAGTGGAATACTGGTGGTGATGCATGTTGGATGTAAACGTTTGATTAATCGTTTTATAAAAACTTTTTGAGTCTGACCTAATATAAATTGCCTAATAGTATTTGATTGATTTACACCAACCCATAATTCATGAAACATAATATGCCAACGATACGTATTTCCTAACTGAAGAAGGTATTTATCCAAGCCAATAACAATACCTTTATTATGGAAAGAAAATGGCACAAATTGAAGACTTATCCATTCTGGCTGAAATCCATGAATAATTTCTTGAGCTTTAGCAAACCGCTGATTTGCTTCCCACGTAGCAGGCAAACGAATTAGTTTTAGCTGTTTAGTTTCAACATCATTTATACAGATTCGTTCTTCTTCAATATATTTATCGTTCAGCGCTAGTGCAACTACTTGATTTCCCTGCTTGATTAACTCTCCAGCAAGACGCGTTACGTAGTCTCCCACACCATCCCGACCGGGTTCAAGTGAACCGCAGAGAAAAATAATTTTCATACTTTAAAATCTTGTATAAAGATAATCTAACTAACGAGTTGCCTTGTGTGTACACATATAAGGATGACCAATGTTTATAAAGTATTGGGCATTCATAAATCAGATTTTATATTTCAGGCAACGCTTAGTATTACTGTAAAACTATATACTCAACAGGTCCGTTATCAAATAAATATTAGCATAAAATTTAAAAAGCATTTTTCGAGATAAATTGGCCAGCCTTTCATGGAGAAATTGATTAACTCTTTCAAATCATAAAAAGAACTACCAAGAAAAATTTTAAATCGAGTCATTCTATAATTAAAAGTGCCTTTTACATTATACTTTTTGGCGTAATATATGTGTGATTTGAAATATTTTTTGAAAGTTTTAAATAACTTGACTCGTCTCCAAGGGTGAATCACTAGAGCTTGAGGGACAAAGAGTATATTGATTTTCTTTTTTACTCTAGTCGCGAAGTCAACGTCTTCAAGAGCAGGATATGGAAACAGTTCATCAAAACCATTTAGTTGCCAAAAGAAGTCCTTCAATATGGCGAAATTACAGGACCACAGGTTATTTCCATTAATATTTATAGGCGACTCTTCGTCAAAGCGTTGCTTAGGTCTATCCGTATTGGTTTTACCTTCAAATACAAACACGCCATCATTAGCGTTAATTGCGTTAACATAAGCGTCAATCCAACTGCTTTGTGGTAAACAATCGTCATCTAAAAAAACTAGCCATTTACCTTTGGCGAGCCTAGCGCCGTTGTTTCTATTTGATGCTGGGCCTTTTTGTGGTCCTTTGACCCACGTCGCCCATTTATAATTATCTTCAATCAGACTTTTTGCCGCATATTTTTTACTATCATCTGTTATAATTACTTCGTACATATAATGGTCAATTGATTGAAATTTGGGTGCCAAACAGTTCAAACATTGACTAAGTAAATCATTACGATTACACGTTGGTATGATTATAGATAAGAACATTGCTAATGAAATTATAAATCAAGTTTTTTAATAAATCGCGCCGGATTGCCAACCCAAATCTCGTTCGAAGGTACATTTTTTGTCACTACGCTTCCTGAACCAATTATCGAATTATTTCCAATTTGAACACCAGGTAAGATGCATGAGTTCATGCCAATCCAAACATTATCTCCTATATCTACAGGTTTTGAAAACTGTACATCCTTATCTTTGTCATCAGGTCTATTTAACGAATGTTGAATATGGTTGTAAGAAGAGATTCCGCAGTTACTTGATATAAGACAATTTTTTCCAATTTTAACGCCAAATGTTGCATAGATCGTTGTAAAGGAAGAAATTGAAGTATTATCACCTATTTCCATTCTTTCTGGAACTAATATATGGCAGTTTTTATCGATACGTACATTGTTGCCACACTGCTTCAAACGCACTTTTAGCAACCGGTTACGTTCTTTATTTATTAACTTTTCTAATTTAAAAAATATCTTATAAAACAATTGCATCTATTCTGAATGCGTTAAGTTTCATTACGTAATATTACTGTAATTATTTCTTTAAGTGATGTGGAATTTAATTATTAGTTATTTTAGGAATACTAAATATTTTATTCGTGATATATATTGTGTTCATCACTACCTGAACTAATGCAATTAAAACATTAAATATAAGTATTCCTTTAAGGGTAGAAATGTCAAGTAAAGTTGCGGCTATTATTGTTGCACATACGTTTATGCTAATAGCGATTACAGGGTTAATTTTCCAACTTCTACTTGTATAAAGACTAAAAGTAATTCCAGAAATTAATCCTAAACAACTTGCTGCAACACTAATAATGATCTCATCCTGAATATTTGAGTACTTATTGCCCAGTAACCAAAGAACTTCTGATGGAAATAACCATACTAAACCAATTATTGCTGAACATATGATTACTAAACCAAGTATAATTTGCAAATATCTGGTAAGCACAAGCTGTACATTATCTGACAAACGCGCAAAGCGCGGAGTAATTAATGTATTAATTAATACATTAAATAAAGTTAATAACATCGATAATCGACTAATGGCTCCTACTTGGGCTACTGAAGTCGTTGAACCGAAAAAAGATATAAGCCAAATGGATATTTGACCAGAAATGCAATAGTAAATTGATAAGGGTAAAATATTTTTTACAAAGGAAAAAATTTCTTTTTGTATTTCTGGGTCAATATTTTGTTGCCAATCAACATATTGTTTGGATAATTTTTTAAGTTTTAGATTGGTCCATACTAGTGGTATACCTGAAGCTAGAATGGCAATGAATGCCCATGGGAAAACTAAAATTGTCAGAACCAACACAACTAATCTTAAAATATTGGCCCATATTTGATTTTTTTGCAAGGGTAAAATATCCTGATGAAGCTTTGGAGGAACCTGTAACAACGACCCGGATAATGTTGTGAAAAAGGCAGGTATGAGCGATAAAATAATTAATATGGATGTTTGCCAACTCGCATGATGATGGCGCAGTAAAAACAGTAATAAGGGTGTAAATACTAACAAGCTAATTATCGCCAGCTTCTTCCTTAAATTAAGCCCTGTTACAAGCACTTTGCCTAGTTTCTCCGGATTTTGCCACACTTTTCGTCCTTCGGCCATCACCCCCGTACTAATTCCTCCATCTGCTAGAAGGGTAATCGTACCAAGCATAGTATTCGCTAATGTATAAAGCGCATATTCTTCGGTAGGAAGCGTTCTGACTACAAGTATACCACTGATAAAGCTAGTTGCTTGTACAATAACCTGGGCTGAAGCTGTTATAGTTACAAGTTTTCCCCATTCAAAAACTTTTGAATAAGCTGGATTAGCATACACCCTCTGAACAATCGCTCTCATTAAACTTAATTTTACTATAAAATCGCATGTTTAGCTATATGCGTTCTTCTTTTTCGAACGAGCTTTTGATTTCTTCTTGCCTTTTTTCTTATCTTCTTCTGTTTGAATATCGTTGAAAACGATAACAGGGTTTATGGTCATTTTACTTTTATATAACTCATCGACTACCGCTACATCTTGCTTTTGTGAATAATTATACCGCATTAAAAATATGGTTTTATCGACAAGTGGGTTAAGACTGAATATGTCGGCAACCTGACCAATTGGTGATGTATCAATTACGATGAAGTCGAAGCTTGATTTTAATTCCTCAATCAAGTAGCCAAATTTTGGAGACATTAAAAGCTCTGCCGAATTATTTACGGAAGAACCAGCAGTTAATATTGGCATATTAGGCGTTTTGTCCGAAAACTGAAGTATGTCGCCTAACGTAATTTTATCTGATGTAAGATAGTCAGTTAAGCCTACAGAATTGGATAGGCTTAAAACATCTGAAAAACTCGGATTTCTAAGATCCAATTCAAGCAGTATTACTTTTTTGCCGGCCTGGTGTAAGCTTAAAGCCAGGTTCGTACTAAAAAACGTTTTACCCTCACCGCTTTGGGCAGACGTTATCATATAGATCTTACCGGGGTTATTATCTTCAGCAAAAAGTAATTTTGCCCGGATATGCCTAAATTGTTCAATTAGCGGAGCTGCGTTATCAGTATCAAAAACAACTGGTCCTTCATAACTACGGGAAATTTCAGCTAAAACAGGAATAGGTGTTCCTGCCAGAATATCGTCTTTGCTTCGGACTTTATCGCTTAGAAATTCTTTCCTGTAAATATAGCCAGCAGGTACAAAAAGACCGGCTAATACAGCAATTATTAGTACTACTAGAATATTTGGGCTAACAGGTAGACCATCCGCTCTTGCCGGATCAATAATTTCTGAATCAGGTACAAGCGCTGCTTTTGCAATAGTTGATTCTTCCCGCTTTTGTAAAAGATAAGCGTATATATTTTGCTTAATAGCTTGCTGACGGCTTATTTCCAGAAGGTCACGTTCCATTGACGGAACCTTACTTATTTTTGATCTGAATCTATCCGCATTTGCTTTATAGTTGTCACTTTTTATTGTCAGGCTATTTTTAATATTCCGTAAATTCTCCAGAATATTGAGTCGCAGATTGGCTAATTGATCATTGATATTTTTGACCAGAGGACTGTTTGCTTTTATGGTACGTAACATGCGTTCTTTCTCCAGCGCCAACTCATTGAACTTGGTAATCAAATTCATTAACGTTGGGTCTTGTATCCCTAACGTACTTGGAACTAACTGATACTGTCCTGGAGTCTGATTCAAATAATTTTCAAGTGATTCGAGTATATCAATTTGTATAGCCCATTCTGATATACTGGTAGCATTGGCGTTCGCTTGAGTAATGTATTCAGTTGCCTGAGAGCTTACGTCGGTTAGTTCATTACGTCTTTTATATTCTTCGACCTTTTGTTCAACGCCCGACAATAAACCTGTTATGTATTTCAGGCGATCATCTAAAAAAGCAATTGTATTATTTACCGACCGCTTTTTTATTTCAAATGAATCTTTGCCGTATAGCTCTAGTAATTTACTAATAATTTCGACCCCTTTCAATGGTACAGGACTTGTAATGGCTACAACCAATACGCTTGCTTTATCCGATACTGGTAAAATAGTGAGGGCTTTACTATATGAATCGACTACTTCAGGTAAAGTACGAAGATTGAATGTAATTGGTAGCTGCGAATAATTTTTTGTAAATGCCGGTGTTGTAACAACGGTAAATGTTCCGTAGGGTTTATTTATTTGTTCGCCAAATTTATATGTAGCGGCATCGCCATTAAAATCTGTTAATAAAAATGTATTTCCCGACTTTACTTCTAATGTAAAGTCCTGATCAGACATTGTCGAGTCTAATTTGCTAACGATAACTTTTATTGGAACATCTCTACCATAAATTTCCCAGTTTTTTATACCATCTTGCACAAAATAGCTGGTTGTAAGGCCAAGTTCTGTTACAACACGAGTCATTAAAGCTCTTGATTGCAGGAGAGTAATTACGTTAATAAGATTACTCATCGCTGGCGGCTGTACCAAGCCATTGAATGTTGCAATTGTAGTAAGGTTAGGTACTGCTACGTCTTCTTTTATTAGTATAGAACTACTTATTTTATAGACAGGGGTGCTTATATACTTTATGTACACAAAAGCCAGCACTAAAGCTAGGATCACACTTCCTAGAAACAGTTTCCAACGTTTCAGAAAGACAGCTACTAGCTGACCTATATCTTTTTTTGGGGCTGCTTGTTGTATATCCGATGAAAATAGATCGTCCATGATTTAGAAAAATCTGTAATAAAGTAAGGAAAGTGTAGACACAAGCGAAAGAACAATTGCTATAGTTGTTCTACTAGAGTTTGCCTCTTTATTTAATATTTTGTCAGGCTGGACATAGACAATGTCGTTTTGACGAAGATTGAAATATGGAGAATTCAGAACTTCCTTTTTTAATAAGTTTACTTTTGTTGTACTACGTAATCCGCTTGCTTCCCGGATAATTAACACACTTGTCGGGTCGCCGTTAGCAGTTAAATCACCAGATCTTGCCAACGCTTCGATAATGTTAATTATTCCATTTTCAACTATGATAGTTTGTGGTACTTTCACTTCCCCCATAACTGTAACCTTAAAGTTGGTTATGTGAATGTTTATGATAGGGTTCTTAACATAATTTTCACCAATGATATTTGTTAGCTTATCGGTTGCCTCTTCTACTGTTAAACCGGCAAGTTTTATTTTTCCAATTATCGGAAATCGTACAAACCCGTCTTTGTCTACTAAATAGCCAGTTTGGCCTACTACCCCAGCCGATGACCCAGGGGTTTGTAGAGTGCCAGTGTTAAACAGGCTGTTGGTTTCTGCATTCAAACTGTTTACAGTAATGTTCAGTTGATCATTAGGCTGAATTTTTATTTCAATTCTATTTTCAATTGGGACGATTGATTCGAAACTATTTTTCAAATCACTGAAATAGGTTGTATTTCTTTTTTGAGTTTTACAGGATGCAAAAACAATTAAAAGAAATAAGCAGGCAATTCTTATACTCAGTTTTATAAACTCCTTCATTGATTAATGTATAGCAAATAGTCAGTTTTGAGCATGTAAAGAATTAAAGAATCGTTGAGTATTATGCCAGTTATCTATTCTTGCGAAAACTTTTCTTTAGTACCATATCTGATTATTCTATGAAATTTCTATAGACATATATTATTTAATATCTGTAACCCTACTCACGTCTCTTTGTATTTATAATCAACTTATATGCCTTTGTCTCTTCAACTGCAATTTAACGAACCCGGAATATTCCAAGTAGTTTGTGCAATATAAGCGATAAAAATTAGTTTTTTAACATTTAGTCAGAAATAGTTCAATTTTATAAGAATCTTCTATACCTGCAATCAATTAATGACATTTCAGTTAAAACCCTTTAGTTCATATAAATAAATATTCATAATTATATATTACTGTGACTGTTTGTATAGCGTTAATTTTATTCATAATTACTGATTCGTTGAACGTATGCATTATCTTATCAACAAAACCTCACCTCGCTTAACCAACCAGTCATTGTTTTGCAATGAACGATACTCCAGTTGCCAGGTATAAATATTGGTTGGACAAGGCTGACCATTTTTGCTACCATCCCAAAATTCTCTTGCATTGGTTGTGAAAAAAACCACCTCTCCCCAACGGTTAGAAATTTGCATTCTGACTTCTACTTCTGTATTGCTTTTCCAGTCGAACAGTTCATTCTTACCATCACCATTTGGGGTAAATGCATTCGGTACGAATACAGATGCCGCCGGTGAACAATTGTCGAGTACTGTGAAACTTTGATTGGCTTCGCATCCAAAATTCGTCTTTATGTTCACCGTATATCGACCCGCAACGATTACTCCAAGTGTAGCTTCATGTGTGTCACCCGGTGTCCAGGTGTAAGTAAGATTGGTGCCAGTAGCCTGCGGGTCGAGCCGTAAAGGTTGACTTTGCGGACAGTCGTATGTGGGTTCACTTTGCAGACCAAGCTTTGGCAGTGGATGAAACGTAACGGTTGATGAATCACTTGCTGTACAGCCATCTTTCGTAACGGTAAGAATGTACAACCCCGAAGTTTTTGGCGATAATTGTCGGGTTGTATCTCCCGTCGACCAAAGGTACTTTACCGATTCATTAGCCGGTGTCAGGGTTGGATTCAGGTCGATACGTACATTTTCACAGGCTTCTTTAGTACTTTCCAAGGTGACATCAGGGGTTTTGACTTTAACGAAGACGCTGTCGGTCTTAAGCTCTGAACACCGATCCAAATAACTAACTGTGTAAAGTTGGCTTGATGTCGCCGTCAATTGAGGGGTACGGCTAAGTGGGTTGCTTAGCCCAGTGGCGGGCTGCCAAGTGTATTTATTATCACTCGATACATTTGAGACCAAGGTAAGCGATTCCAGTTTACAGACCTGGAATGTATCTCTGACAACTATATCTTTTTGCAGACACACTGTATGAATATTAGCTGAACTTCCTGTAGATGAAGTAAAACCCCAATAAGCTTCTCGAAAACCCTTAAATATGTCATTCTTCAAATCGACTACCTGATTGATTCGAAGCAGGCAGTTGACTTGCACCTGAAGTAAATAACTTACTGCATTCCATTTAACTTTAATGATATAATCTTTACCGTCTTTAACATTATTTGTTGAGGTAGAAATCGGCACAGGCGGAGCAAATTCCGTATTTAACCGATGATCGGATACACCATCACGAATTATTGCAATATGATCGGCAGAGAGATCACCTAAGTTTGGGTTTGCATGGGTGTCAAATTCAATACCTAATGATGGTTTTAAGCCCTGAAAGCCGATCCCTGAACCTGTCGTACCAATCACCCGATTCCCGGCTGTTTGCATAACCATGACGATCCCATCAGCGCCCAGTGGATTATTGCCAAAGTTCATTGTGAATTCGAGTTCAAACGATTTGCTTAATTCCAAAGGCTTATCGTACCAAACGGCTCCAATCTGTGCGGTTCTATCGGCTGTGAGCTGATAACAGTCGGATTGTGCGCTGGCTCTGGCTGAGCCAACAAGTGTATAACCACTTTGTGCTTTTGCGGTAAGCACACACAAAAACAAACCACCCCAGCCAAGTAGCGAGTATACAGTTATGTAGTTTATATGAAAAATGCATTTCATTTAAAACTAACTATAAAATGGATTGAGTTGGATGCCATCTGTTACGTTTCAATTCATGAACACTTTGGCATATATTATTGCTGGCAAGAAAAAATATACTATAAGATTTATGATTTGTACAGCTGTATAAAGTAAACATATTTTAGCCATTTTTATTTAAACAGCTTCCAGGATTTGTGTATGTTTTTTTGCTTTTTTTATTTCTCGGATCTTGAGTTGAATCAGAAATTCATAATAGCTCATATTTGTGCAATAAATAAATCCTGGCGCGCCTTCAAGAAAGCCAAGGTTAAAAAAATAAGCCTGAATAAATCGCAGCAGCGGCCAACCCGGAACTCTGCTCAACCAGGATTTCAAGGCTGGATTTCTATGGCTTGCATGACGGGCAAAAATATTTCTCAAGGGTGGGCGCGATGCCAGTCTTGACTGGGCTTCCAGGCTTGAATATTTATTATGCCGTTCTATCCAATAAAACCAGCCTTTAGAAAAGCCAAAATGTAAATAAGGCTCTTTAATGTACTCAATCTGGCCATTTACTTCCCCTTCTTTCTGACCATGCCCAAAGTCGGTAAATCGGGCCATGCCTTTCCTCATCAGACGAAACTGCCATTTCGGAAAATTATCGCAGTGTTTTAACCAGCGCCCTTCCAGCATCATTTTCCAGCAACAGTAAAAACCAGCTACGTCATTTTTAGCTTCATTCGTTGCTTTTAAAATCGCAGTCCGAAATTCATCTGTTACAACTTCATCAGCGTCAAGAAATAATATCCAGTCATACTTTGTGTTTATATGGTCTAAGGCAAAGTTTCGCTGTTTGCCAAAGCTCTCAAAAGCATTATGCCATACTTTAGTGCCATATTCATAAGCTAATTCAACAGTTCTGTCCGTACTTCCTGAATCAAGGACATGCACGTCGTCTGACCACGCCACTGATTCCAGACACATGGGAAGATCAAGCTCTTCATTTTTGGTAAGAATAATGACAGAAATCATTACTGAACTTGTTAAAGTTTACAATTATGTCGGTTGATTTTTGATAAGTAACTACCTTCTAATATGTACGTATTTACGATGATTTTGTAAATCAGTATTATCTATCAATGACCTCCCGTTATTTTTTCTCAGTTTTTAAGCGAGCCGTAAACAGATACGACATTCTTCTGATCCAGATTTCTTTCTTTGACCGGTTTACATGGGTGACCGGCACAAACCATCCACGATGGCATATCTTTTGTAACAACTGATCTGGCTCCAACCACGCAGCCATCACCAATCGTAACACCTGGATGTACAAAAGCTTCGGCCGCAACCCAGGCATGATTGCCAATATGAATGGGTTTAGTTAGCAGTGGAAAGCCAGATTGGGTATAATCGTGCGTGCCAGTGCACAGGTTTGTTCCCTGAGAGATGACTGCGCGGTACCCTACGGTTATTTTCCCCTGTGAGTAAAGAATGGCACCACTGGCAATTCCGCATTCATCGGCTAGTTCAAGGTTCCAGGGAGCCCATATTTTTACGCCCGGATATACATGAACACCCTGCCCAACTTTAGCTCCAAAACACCTGAGCAAAAAGGCCCGCCATTTATGCAGGGGGCGGGGAGAAAGCTGAAAAAATAAGACGCTCACTACGCCCCAGGCAAGTCGTCCTAAGCGATTGCCAAGGGAGAAGGATGGGCCTACAAATGTGTCTTGGTTATGCATTTATATGGGCAGTTAACCTGAAGAAGTACAGTATTTTCGACTGATGAATAGGTTGTAGTATTTGCTACGACTACGTACTGAGCTCTGGGCGTAACAAGGACTTCAGAGGGCGAAAGCCCAAGAACCTCTTTGTAATTTTTCAGATAGCTTTCAACTAGTATCTTTTCCGAGAATGTATTGAAAATATTAGCTCTTCCGTTTTTGGCGATAAAATCTCGCTTTTTTTGGTCTGATATAGCAGATTTGAGTGACGCAACTATGCTGGCTGTATTCAACTCAGTTACCCAGCCAAGGTCATTTGCTAAAATGTAATCCGACAACCCTACTTTATCAGAAATAAATACGGGCGTGCCAACTGATAGAGACTCGATGACGACATTCGCAAAGTTTTCGTTAAACGACGTCAAAACAAACATATCAGCAGCTGCCAGCTCCTTAAATTTCTCGCCACGGCTTTTCCAGCCGACCCAATCAACCTTTTGTTCAATAGTCAGTGTAGACACCAGTTGCTTCAGCTCCTGGATATAATTCTCATCACCCTTCCCGGCTATTTTCAATTTAACATTTGCGTCGAGTTGGCTAATCGATTCAAATAATAATTCCAGCCCTTTTTTAGGATGTATCCGGGAGAGGAATAGCATGGTAAAAACGGCATTTTCCGTTCTCAATACCGCTTCAGAAGGTAGCTCAAGTATATTAGGTATTAAAAAGCCCTTCCAGCCAGGAATCACACGTTTACATTCTTCATATTCCAAATCTGACGTAGCGTGAAAAGTTGACTTCTCCAGCGCTGATTTTCCAATGAGTTTATGAATCCATTTTTTTATCTGGCTGTGACTTGTTGTGATAATATAATCACTCAGCATACCTCGTGGCGATATAACGACTTTAACATTGCGTAAATGGCATATAACTGCCGCAATGATTACCAGAACGTTCCACCAGGAGTGGATATGGACTACGTCGAATTCTTTACAACGCTTATACAGACTCCACCATAATTTCAGAGAAATATGAGTTGGGTCTTTTGTTATTCTACTAAAATAAGTGACAGAAACATTATCAACGATAAGCTCTTTATTGGGCTCAACGGCGAGTTCTTTATCACCATTAGCCGTTGTTGTAAATACGGTCACCGAATTCCCTGTAGCCTGTAAAGCTTCACATAAGCGGCCCACTGACTCAATAGGGCCTCCGTATATATAGGCTGGTTTGTAAGAGGGCGTTACGTGTAATATGTTCATGCCTTTTGAGAATGTAGGGTGTCAGTTGGTCGATCATCACTGTAGGAATGGCAAGTTCATCTGATTTCTGGATGAAAGCCATTCTGCTGTGCTAAACCTGTTGATCTGCCAACTGCTTCGGCGTATTAATCGAAACTGTACCGTAAAACCGGATCAAATCTTCTTCAAACTGCTGAAGAATACTTTTTTTGCTGAGGTGTTTCTGCGCGTAAGATCGGGCATTTTGTCTGTATACTGATAGGTCAGCACGAAGCGCTTTTCTGAGCCCTTCCGTTAAGGCTTCTACCGACTCCGGTTCAATAAGAATACCCATCTGATGGCTATCGATTACGTCATAGAGCGTAGTGCCAGGCACTGCCGATACCAGAGCACATCCACCAGCTGCCAATATGCTTGTCAGTTTTGATGGCAAGACAAGGTCTGAGGCAGACTTTTTCTGAAGGACCAGATGCACATCTGCCGTGGCCAGGAGCGCCGATAACTTTTCGTAAGGCTGCAGCGGATGAAAGAATACGTTTTTCAGCTGAAATTCCTGTACCAGTGTTTTTAATCGGGTTTCTCCACCGCCAGAGCCAAAAATCAGGAACTTGACGTTTTTTTCGGCTTCAAATGATCGGGCCGCTTCAATAATTAGCTCTAGTCCTTGTTTCTCGCCCAAGCTCCCTGAATATAGTATGACTTTGTCGTTTGCTGATAATCCTAATTCAGCACGTAACGACTCGCTCTGGGGAAGTGGGCGGATATAAAAGTCATCTACCCAGTTAGGAAATAATATACACTCCGACTCAATAATATTCTTCCCCGCTACTTTCCGCACCATTCCTTCGCTGATTGTTGAAACAGTGGTTGAGCGTTTAAGAATATACTCCTCAATTTTGAACATGAAATTCAGGAAGCGCTGATTTTTCAGCATACCCAGTTCTTTTGCCATATCGATCTGCAGGTCCTGCAAATGCAGCCAAAGCGGTACTTTTCGTAATTGGGAATAAAAAACAGGCAATAAGCCAATATGGAAAGGCGGAGCTACACAAATCAGTGCGTCAAATGGGGCGCCAAAAAATACAGGTAGCCAGAAACGAAGACTGCTGACAACAAAGGAAAATTCATGCAGTATGCGTTTGGGAGAGGTCACCTTTTTGGGTACGTAGAACGGACAGCGATGGACGGTTACGCCCTCTATCGTTTCGGTAAGCCATCCTTTACCTTTATAGGCTTTGTGGACTTCCCACTCGGGGTAATATGGCATTGCGGTAATCACTTCAACGGAATGCCCCTGCTTTGCTAACCAGGCTCCCATCTCTCCTGTGTATTTACCTACACCCGTCAATTCTGGTGCGTAGTTAATGTCGTAAATCAGAATGCGCATGAGGAAAATGAATAGTGGATATTTTATAAATAGCTGATCTCTTTTGGGCTATTCTAACCTTCTCAGTACGTAACGCAGGTTGACTAACAGCACTTACTCGGCTTCATCAACATATGTAACTAGCTCACTGGTCGAAAAAGTAGTAAAGGCATGTTACATCGCTTAACTTAGTACTACGTGCCAGCCTTGCCAGAAAATCAAATTGAAATAGTAGTATGGATAAATAATAGTTTTCATTTGCCCTTTGCAAATCCATTCAGCCCCGTTGGTTATAATTCTTATCAGTTTATGTGGGCCAGAAACAAGTTGAAATACAATAGACAAAAGATACTAGCTAGTTGAAGAATAGTGAAATATGCATGTTAATTGAAGCAGGCCATAAAGCGTAAGTCTATAGGTACATTGAATAGTTTTAGCCAGACCAAGTATTAATTAAATAGAACTATAATAATGTTTGGTTTTTAGTAAGTTTTCTATAAATATTTACCAGGCGTTGGTGTCGCCTTTAACCATTAACATGAGCGTTTTATAACAAATTTTCATATCGAACCAGAAGCTTTGGCGTGGTATATAAAAATGGTCATACCGTACGCGCTGATTCATTTTTTGGGCTGTATCCGTAGCTCCTCTTGCTCCTCTGATCTGGGCTAAGCCAGTGATACCTGGCTTAACAACGTAGCGCTGTCGGTAGGAGGGCGATGCCCAGTGAAGCGCATCATGTTGAACAGCATGTGGGCGAGGACCAACAATGCTCATATGACCAAGCAGTACGTTGATAAACTGAGGAACTTCATCAAGATTCGTTCGGCGAAGAAAACTTCCGATAGCTGTCACTCTTTTGTCTCCACGGGCTGTTTGCTGAAAATCCGCCTGTGGAGAACTGGCGTTACGCATTGTCCGGAATTTCAGGCATGGGAAAGATTTTCCTTTACGTCCCGAACGCGGTTGTATGAACAGGATAGGACCAGGCGATTCGGTTAAAATTAAGGCTCCTATAACAGGAAACAACCAGGACAATACAAAAACAAAAACAAATCCTGAAATGAGTAAGTCAAGTATGCGTTTTCCGATTAAGCTATATATAGTTCTTTCCGTTCCTAACAGATCCTCCTGAGCACCCATTACGAAGGGTAAAATCTCTGGTACAAATTGCTCGCCCTGGTTATTTCGCATATCAAAATCAGTGGACGAATACCCTACCGTATATTCTCGGGAAATACGCTCAGGATCGTTTCGCTGAAGTTGTGTAAAAAACTTGTTCATCATGGTTATTGAGGAAAGTTACTGGATTCATATGTAGAATTGGTAATTCCAACTCTGCTATTAATATTCGTAACTACTAGAATTCATACTTATTAATTAAACTGTATGGATAGAATACTTTTTTATTCACAGTAGGTAAAAATCAATTGATCTAAAAATGTGCTTTTTTGAATTCAAAAAAAACCTGTATTACTAAAATTTACTGCAATTATTTTGTCCTTTCTATTTAGACTCGAAAAGTGAATAAACATTAACTGGATAACCACTATACCTGGCAATGAACGTTTTTCAGTTGTAAAAGAATTCATTTGGTGATAGCGAATTTTACACCTCTCAATGACAAATGTCACCTGAATTATAATTGAATCGGAAGAGTTTGTTGCTCATGTTGAGCATAAACTCTGGTTGTTGATACTTAATAAACTTCGTATTCAAAGTTATTAAAGCAATGTAGAAAGGCTACCCACTTTAGGGTAAGTTAAATTAACGTCGAAATGTTGCTTTTTGTAAGCAATAGCGACTCTTTTACTAATCTAAATACTATGAATATCTAAATTTGATGAGTGCTTTTGCTGATGGATTAGTCAACCTTGAACTCATATGTGTTTAGATACTTGTCTATTATTTCTGAAAAAACAGTTCTAAAATTATATACTAGTCCAAGCTGTTTTTTGCACAGATTTAATAAAGTTTGAATGTCCGCTACACAATATTAATGAATATCTATCATTAGGAAGGTATCCATTTAATTAATATTTAGCCTTTTTCTCTTGAATGGTCCACTTTGGTATTTTTTTTATAATTTATATATGGAAAATTCAAGTGATATGCTATATTAAATTAATATATTAATAATAATTCATATAAATTAATGGTGTTAATTATTGAAAATATTATAAAATACAAGTAAAGTCTTAGTCGGAAATTTATAGTTTTCGTCCAGTGTAAGATACAAATTATGAATTTTAGATATTGCTTCTCTGGCTTTCTCCTGTGCTGAGTACTGCACATTTTTAAGATAAATTGTTTGTTAGAATTTAGGCTTTGATCTGAAGGCAGCGAACAGATCGATGATTGCCAGAAATGCCCTACCTAAAATAAATACTATTTTTTGTCAATAGAACTAATGGGATAAATATAAGTTTACTCTGGTTTGTTAACTTTCAGTCTGTTTAGTTAATAAGTATGTAAAGCCACTCTTTATTTTTTAAAAGCAAGTGCTTTTACAGGCTGAATGCGGTTGATAATAATCGTTGGAATCCAAAGCACGAGAGCAATCAGTAAAATTGTCGCGAAATTCAGCGCAAGTATGGTCGGCCAGTGCCAAACGATGGGGACATAATTCATGTAATAATTTTTTGGATCGAGCGGAATTAATTTGAACCGGTCCTGGAGATAACAAATACCTAATCCCACTACGTTGCCGATCAACAGACCCCAACTAACCATATTTAACCCCACAAATACGAACATCCGCCGGATAAGCGCATTCGGCCCGCCAAGTGCTTTCAACAGACCAATCATCGGCGTTCGTTCGATAATCAACACCAGCAGTACTGAAACCATATTGAATGAGGCCACAAATCCTATCAGGCTAAGTAGAATGACCATATTACGGTCGAGTAACATCATCCAGTCAAATAAAGGGCGGTACTGATCTGTTACGCGAATCAGGCGCATATCGGGCGACATCACATCGAATACATTAGCCGCTGTCGTTTCGACATTATCAAAATCCCTGACGAAAATTTCGTACGTACCGACTGAATCTGGCCCCCAGCGATTTAGTCGCTGTATAAGCCGGATGTCGCCCAGAGCAATGGTTTTATCAACTTCCTCCAGACCTGTTTCGTAGATGCCTACTACCGTCATTTTACGGGCACGGGGTGGGTTTCCCAGAAAATACAAGGGGATGCTTTCTCCTACCTTAACTTTCAACTGATTGGCCATGTACTGGCTCAATAGAAGCTGCGTTGAGCCGGAGCCTGTATCTGCGCCGACTACGGGCACTGCCCCAGCTACTAGAGATTCACGAAATAAATTCCAGTCGTAATCCCGGCCGACACCTTTGAGAATAATGCCTGTTAATTCCTCATCCGTTTTCAGAATTCCGGCTTTCATGGCTACCGCCTGGATATGCCGAACGCCCGGTATTCGGGTACTGTCGCGATACAGATTCGTGTTTAGTGGTAATGCGGTTTCTTCGTAGGAAGCGTTGTTCGTAAACTTGCTCACTTGTAAGTGGGCTCCGAACAAAAAAATCTTTTGCTGAATCGTATTTTTAAAGCCAAACAGCACAGCAAAGGCAACTATTAGAATAGCTAGCCCGAGCGCAATGCTCGTGACACCGATACGGGTAACAGTGGCCGAAAAACTTCCTTCAGGCGCGTGGCGTACTTTGCGGGCAAGAAAAACAGGAACGTTCAAGTTCGAAAGTAATTGATAGTGGTCAGAAGCCAGTAGCATTAAAAGCCCCTCTACAAAACTAACGGACAACTGACGCAACTATCACAAAAAAAAGAATTCCTGCTGAAATAAGTGGTTTGGAGAAAAGCTAAAAAGCTGTCATTCGTGGAAAATCTATCGGGTAATACGTTCAGGAATTACGTGCTCCTGCCTGACCAGCTACCCGAGGACTCCGATTAGTTGGAGGGAAAGCCGTGTAAAAACAAGTCAACAATTCAACCATTCAATCACTAAAATGCCCTAACTTTGCATTTTAGAGACCCATTCATGGCCACCGAACAAATTCTGATTCTGGATTTTGGTTCGCAATATACCCAACTCATTGCCCGCCGGGTGCGCGAACTGAACGTTTACTGCGAAATCCATCCTTACAATCATCTACCCGAAATTACGTCCAATATCAAGGGCATTATTCTCTCCGGCAGTCCATCATCCGTCCGTGATGCGGATGCGCCTGAAGTTCAGTTAGACGCTTTGCGGCATAAACTGCCTATTCTGGGTGTTTGCTATGGCGCTCAGTTACTGGCTCAAACCAGTGGGGGAGAGGTGAAGGCATCCTCTATCCGGGAATACGGCCGGGCCAGACTTGGCACCGTAAATACTGAGAGTCCGCTGATGAAAGGCATTGATCAGCACTCACAGGTCTGGATGTCTCATGCGGATACGATCACGAGCGTTCCTGAAGCGTTTACCATCATTGCGTCAACAGATACGGTTCGGGTGGCAGCTTTTCATATTGAGGGCGAACCTACATACGGCATCCAGTTTCACCCGGAGGTGACCCATTCTCTTCAGGGAAAAACGCTGCTCCACAATTTCGTGGTTGATATCTGCGGCTGTTCGCAAAACTGGACAGCTGAGTCATTCGTTGAAACGACGGTTGAGCAGTTAAAGCAAAAACTCGGAAACGATAAGGTCGTACTGGGCTTGTCGGGCGGAGTTGATTCGTCAGTAGCCGCTATGCTCATTCACCGGGCTATTGGCAAAAATCTGTATTGTATTTTTGTTGATAATGGTGTGTTGCGTAAAGATGAGTTCTCAAGCGTACTGGAGTCCTACAAAACATTGGGCCTGAACGTAAAAGGCGTTGATGCGAAAGAGCAGTTTTATACGTCATTGGCTGGATTGACTGATCCGGAAGCGAAGCGTAAAGCCATTGGCAAAACGTTTATCGAAGTATTTGACCACGAAGCTCATTTGATCGAAGACGTATCGTGGCTAGGGCAGGGCACTATCTACCCTGACGTAATCGAGTCGGTATCAGTAAAAGGCCCTTCTGCAACGATTAAGTCCCACCATAATGTGGGTGGCCTTCCCGATTTTATGAAGCTTAAAATTGTAGAGCCACTCAATACCCTTTTCAAAGACGAAGTGCGGGCTGTTGGCCGAACACTTGGCTTACCCGAAATGATTCTGGGACGTCATCCATTCCCCGGTCCGGGTCTGGCTATTCGTATACTGGGTGATATTACGCCTGAGAAAGTCGATATTCTTCAACAGGTCGATGCCTTGTTTATTGACGGGCTGAAGCGTGAAGGGCTTTATGATAAAGTCTGGCAGGCCGGTGCTATGTTACTGCCTGTTCAGTCGGTTGGCGTTATGGGCGATGAACGTACCTACGAGCGTGTTGTTGCACTCAGAGCCGTCACCAGCATTGATGGGATGACGGCCGACTGGGCACATTTGCCATACGAATTTCTGGCTGACGTATCGAATGAAATCATCAATCGTGTAAAAGGCGTAAACCGGGTTGTGTACGACATATCCTCGAAACCACCCGCCACAATCGAGTGGGAATAAACAGTTTGATACGTTATAAACGAGAATGGCCGGTACTGTACGTAGTACCGGCCATTCTCGTTTATATCACACGCATTTACAACCTACGGGGGCCGGTTTGCCAGGTAAGTCCACCCACTTGTAGACCCCGGTACAACTGTCGGAGTGTCAGCTGATAGGCCTGTTTACGTAATGGTTTTGGGATATACAGCAGAAGTTTGCATTTGCCCCGATACTTTGCGGGTAGTTTCATCCCTTTCAATGTTGTTTGCTGGAAAGGATTCAACAGCGCACGGGCTTCATTCTTGCCAGCCAGCTCCGATTTGGGGAAATACTGCCGCGCCTGGCGATAAAAGTCGAGCGGCATCTGAAACATCAGACGCGCGCCCTCAGGAAGCTTACCTTCGATAATGATATCGAAAGCTCTTGCCTTGTCAGGTGCACCGACCAGCAGGAAGGGAAGTTCCACAAAGCCTTCGACTGATGCATTGGGCTCTGGTTCGGCACTGACAACGTTAAAATTCCGCCACGTTACGTTGTTATTGTTGCGAATAAACAGTTGGAAGTTATTCCAGTCGTTAAAGTCGGCGGGTTCAGGGGCCGGGTCAAGGGCGTTTCCGATAATCCCTACAAAGCAATAGTGACCGACAGGGGGTACGCTGGCGGCTGGCCAGTTGATCGCATTCGATACGGTAAGCTGGTTGCCATTGGGCACACTAGCCAGCGTGGTTGATCCGGCCAATGTCCACAGATCAGGAGTGACGAGCGAAGCCGGTGGAGACCAGAATACAGTTGCCTGGACGTTGTTCGCGACGGAGCCACCCCGATTGCGCATTCGTACGTAGATGAAATGGTCGGTTGTGGCCACTACGCTGCTGCCAAGTGTGTTGCTGTCTTCTGTGCCACTGCCTTCGCCAAAGGCGGCCTGGGGGTCGGCTTCTGCCATCGGGCGAACAATCACATCCGGACTAGCCGAAATAGCGCCTGAATGCGGATTGCCTGTATCACCCACAAAGTCGCGTACATAAATATCGGGCGTGATATTAAGTAGGTTGTCAATAATCTGGCGCAGGTTGGGCATTACGCTGATCTGCGTTGCTTCGGCGGGTGAGGGAGCCGTACCTGTAGCCGGATTGCGAAGCAACGCCCGCATTTGACGGGGCCCAAACCGGAAACCTAAACTAGCTTCGGCAATACCGTTGATGGCCAAGACCGCACCCGTGATGATGGGCGAAGCCCCCGAGGTGCCTCCAAATCCAGTTTGGTAAAGGGACGTAGCAGCGCTATCGTTTGACTGAAGTGTGTTTATATTTTCGCCCCATGCGTAATTGTCAATGCGCTGCCCGTGGGGCGCCCATGATAAGCGGGTGTGGGGTGCTGCCGATGTTGCCGCACTGACAAGTATAGCACCCGAATCCCGAAACCCGGCGCCACCTGGATTTAAAATCGCGTTACCACCCGGCGCTACGTAGCTGTTCATCGCAAAAGGGGGTGTTCCGCCGTTGTTTGTTCCGTTTCCACCCGCTTCGACCACAATAATGCCGAGCGCTGTGGCAAGCCGAATGGCTTCATAAGCATCGTCAAGCACTTCTGCTGGCCCGTACATATTGACTAGTCCGGGTACAAATACCTGAACTTCCAGAAGCAGCACATCGCCAAAAGCCATTGCGGCAATAGCGGCCAAAATGGCATCGGGAATTGTACTGCCGTGGTATGATGTGGTTCGGACACTCGTTAAGTTAGGCGTAATGCCTACGCAACCAATCGTGTTATCAACGGCAGTTATCTCACCCAATACGGCCGTACCGTGAGCACGGCTACCGTCGCGGATGGTACCATTCAACAAGGTAATACCGTGGGCGGTCAGATCTTCATGGTCGAAAGTCCAGCCTCGTTCCAGATCAACAAGACGCTGATTCTGCCCATCACCCCCGGCGAAATTCCAGGCATAGCGGGCATCGATGCCCCCCGGCGCTTCATTTAGATACGTTTGATTGACCGCCCGTGGATCGTTGGCTGCATTGACGAACGGATCGGGCGCCGGAACGTAGACAACGGCCTGTTCAACCTCTTTCCATTGCTGCATATCTTTGGCAATAGCGGGTAATAGAGCAGGGTCATCGTGCTCAAATTTATAGTAATTGAAAAAAGGTCCTGGCCGATAGGTTTCGTCGGTAGCCTGCGCTTTTTTTATAAGTTCTTCCAGTCTATCAGTAGATAAAGCCTGATAAAGCCGCTTCATGCGTATACCAGGATACTTTGTCAGTAAGCGTTTGATGGGAGCGAACTGACGATCGATCAGTTGCTTAATGCCATCGTCGTTATACGTTAGCTTTACATTTGGAGAAAACCGGACGGCAATATAAGGCGGCTCGTTTTTCAGAATGTCCGGGTAATTTCGGCGCATAAACTCCAGTTCTTTTTCCATGATGGTAAAGGGTTTAGGGATTAATTGGTACTGAAAAGATCAGGCGGCTCGCTTCAATGTCGGGTGGTTTTCGTGAATCGACACTGAACAGACGTGGCTGATACTAGAAACAGAGCAGTTCGTTTGTTTCGTGCCTAGCCAGACAAATCAGCGTCACGCACGTGAAACGACCTGAACTCGTACCATTAGTCGAGAATAAAAATGGGCAGGAAACATTTGTAGGAAATCATTGAGCAAACGGTAAAATGCTACCCAAAAAAACGACGAAGCCCCAACCAACTGGCTGGGGCTTCGTCGTACTAAAAATCAAACTGGATTAATTCAACTTCAGAGCGTCCTCTACGTTAGTGATACCAGATCTGGTCGCATCAGCCGCATCATCAACTTTATTATTGTAAGCAGTTTTAGCCTGCTCCTTTTTAACGTTCGCTTCGCTCTTATACTGATCGAATTTCTTATCAGCCTGGTTTGCGTATTGATTGGCCTGGTTTTGCGCGTTACCGACCAAGCGGTCGACCTGTGCTTTTACCTGATCAACCCCTTCTTCCCATTGTTGCTGTAAATCATCGACAGTCTTCGTTAATTTTTCACGGGTTTCTTTACCGCTACGTGGGGCTGTCAGATAGCCGATAGCCAATCCTGCAAGTACTCCTCTTAGAAAGCTCATGGTTTTGTAATGTGTTTAAGTCAATTTGTGCTGTCCTACCCTTATTAAAAACTATGCCATATGAGCTGCGTCATGTATTAGGCGCTGATTCATAATGATTTATTTTTTCAGTATTATTGACTGAGCAATTCCAGAGAGTTAAAGACGGGTATTTTTCTCTACAATATAGGGGCTTTTGATAGGCACATTCCTCTGCCGATAACGTAACAGAACCTAGATATTCTAGAAGAAGATTATCAAAAATGCATTGAGCTGGTAGTGCCCATATCTCATAACAGGCCAGAATCCTAATTACTGGATTCGGGCCTGTTATGAAACCGTAACGGCCATAAGTAGAACAACTTTTACCGTTTCTCAGCAATTACTTCACGGATATCGCTGATAATTTTTCGGGCTAAATGGTCGGCCGTTGCGAGTGTATCTGATTCCGAATAAATCCGGATAATCGGTTCCGTGTTTGATTTGCGCAGGTGAACCCATTCCTTATCAAACTCAATTTTGACACCATCAATCGTATTAATTGGGTTCCGGGCATATTTGGCCTGAATCCGATCTAAAACGGCATCGACGTTAATGTCGGGGGTCAGTTCAATCTTATTTTTAGAAATGTAGTAGTTCGGATACGTCCGGCGAAGCATAGAGGCCGATTTGCCCGATTTGGCCAGATGGCTCAAAAACAGGGCAATACCAACCAGTGCGTCGCGTCCATAGTGCAGCTCCGGATAAATAATACCGCCGTTACCTTCTCCGCCAATGACGGCATTTTCGGCCTTCATCATGGTTACTACGTTAACTTCGCCCACGGCTGAGGCAAAATGCTGCCCGCCGTACTTGCGGGTTACGTCGCGCAAGGCTACGGTACTCGACATGTTCGAAACGGTATTACCAGCTGGCTCTCCCTGATTCGTGCGGCTTTTCAGGATATAATCAGCAACCGATACCAGTGTGTATTCTTCGCCAAAAGGCGAACCATCTTCGCAAATTAGCGCCAGGCGGTCCACATCTGGATCAACAACAATACCCAGGTCAGCACTGCCCTTGGTCATTTCCTTGATGATATCGCGCAGGTTTTCCGGCAGCGGCTCAGGATTATGGGCAAACTGACCGGTTGGCTCACAGTGGAGTTTGGTAACCTGCTCTACACCAAGGGCTTCCAGAAGCATCGGCACGGCCAAGCCGCCCGTTGAGTTAACAGCGTCAACAACAATGCGGAAGTTACGGGCAACAATAGCCTCCCGATCAACGAGCGGTAGGGCCAGAATGGAATCGATATGTTTTTGCAGCCAATTTGTGTCGGCACGATACTGCCCTAATTTCCGAACTTCAGCGAAATCGAATGATTCGGCTTCAGCAATGGCCAGTACATCAGCGCCGTCCTGTTCGGAAATAAATTCACCGTTTTCATTAAGAAGTTTAAGCGCATTCCACTGAATGGGGTTATGGCTGGCCGTAATAATAATTCCACCCGCAGCCCCTTCACCGGGAACTGCCAGTTCGACAGTCGGAGTGGTCGATAAGCGCAAGTCAATAACATTCAGGCCAAGTCCCTGTAACGTAGCGGCCACCAGTTTAGATACCATATCCCCCGACAGACGCCCATCGCGGCCAATAACCACAGCCTGCCGATCTGGGTTTCTTTGCCGTAGCCACTGTCCGAATGCTGCTGTAAATTTTACTACGTCTAAAGGCGTCAGCCCGTCTCCGCTGCGCCCTCCGATCGTTCCTCTAATGCCGGAAATAGACTTAATTAATGCCACTGTAATGGGTCAAGGTAAGTACTTTAAAAAGTATGCAAAGATAACGAGCATAGGGCAGGGGGCAAAGGGCGGAGATAATATAAAACGTCATCCAGCTACAGACGAAATCCGTAGCTTATTGCTTTCTCTGATAAGATCATACGAACAGTAGTTCCGACCGAAGTACAGATTTTGCCTGACCGATAAACGTACCGCTGATTGGGGCCGCCAGTTCAGGTTTTGCCGTTGAGGTTAGGAAAATATGCCGATTTACAACTACAGAACCTTCCGTCGGGTCGAAGCCACGCCAACCAGCACCAGGCAAATAAACCTCCACCCAGGCGTGAAGCTGATGCTCCTGCTGCGGGTTCCCGAATAAATACCCACTGACAAAACGGGCGGCTATCCCTAAACTACGGCACGCTGCCATAAACAGCGTCGTGTAATCGCGACACGACCCTTTACGTAAGCTCAGTGTTTGCTCGGGCGGAAAGGGAGCGCCTAATTCTCGAATCTCGTACGTAAACTGTTGAATCGTCTGGTTCAGACTCATCAAAAAAGCGGTTGTTTGCCAACCTGCACCAGCCGCAATTTGCCGGGCCCAAACCTCCACCCGTTCCGATATACCCGCACGATCCAGATAAGGCTGAAGTAGATCCTGTTCGGCTTTCGGATACAAGAACGGTACGTGCTGGGTTTCGAAAGGAAACAGCACAAAATCGAACGAGTTAAACTCATCCGACTGAAGGTGCATTTCGGCGGTTACGCTCAGGTGCGCTGTAGGATGATTGAAATAAACTAACTGCTGAACATTCCCCTCAACATCGATATTTCGAACAATACGGGCTGGTTTGGGATCAATGATTAACTCATAATCCAGCAGCCGCTGATACGGATAAGCTCTTGGATAGAGGTATAACGTTTGGGGACCAAGTGCGACAGGAATATCGTACGTATATTCGGATTCGTGCCGAACGTGGAGGTGCATGGAAAGGTTGAATTATGAATGATGAATGATTATGGTTGTCTGACCGTATCATTCATCAAGTATCGTTTATAATTTAACGGAACGGACTTTCTCAAAAATCGGGTCCATCCAGTATGAAGGCAATTTTCGGACCGAATTGCTGAGCAGAGCGCTCCACTGATGAGAAATCTCATCCATATCCTCTTTTTCGAGTCGATATTCAGTCATGTGAAAACTATCTTTCGGGTAGATCACAACATCCAGCGGGTAGTCTACGTCATTAGCGCTGACCCGTGTCGCATCGAAAGCCAGGAAGCCGATTTTCAACGCATCGGGCATACTGGTTTCATAAGATAAGTTTCTGAATAGCAGCGGTTTACCGTACCCTGAATTGCCGATAATCTTAAACGGAGACCCCTGATCGACTTCTACCCAGTTTCCTTCCGGATAGAGCATAAAGAGTTTGTGCTCTTCATCGTTTTCCAGTTGCCCGCCAACAATGGCGTTCAGGTTAAAATTTAATCCACTGGCAATAATAGACGCTTTATCTTCCTGAGCTACACGCTTCACCTGTTCACCAAAAGCGTTGACCGCTTTATACAACTTATTGAAGGATTGGTCCCGCTCCGAGATTACTTCTTTGAAATACGTGATAGCCTTGTCACGAACAGAACGAAGGCCGGAAGTCATGATAAATAGTGAGTGATTCTCAACTTCGTGAACCGAAATTTTCCGGTTCGACGAAACCTCAGTGCCGGAGGTCAGGCGCCTGTCTGCAATGGCAACCAGGCCCGAAGCGACCTTAATTCCTAAACAATACGTCATTCTATAAAGTGGGCAAAATCAGGAGCGTTTTCTCCAGGTAGTAAACCAACAAATATACAGGTTGCTACATCTTGTTTGACGTAATGCCCTGTTTTCTCGAAAAAATACTCGTGACGCTCAAGTGCCTGACTGGCTTGTGAGTCCTGCTGATCCGGATTGGTTTTCAATAAAATACAGGCAGCTAGTTTGATAAAGCACTGAAACATACGTAGTACGTACTCTGTGTTAATTCTTTTCATATATCAGGCACTTTTCCCCAAAAAGGGTTTGATTTTGGTAATCGTTTGTGTTACTTTGGCAATCAGAAGGTATTAACCCCTCTGCCCATTTTGTGATGAACTTTGACGACGAAGACGACGACGATAGCTTTATGGACTGGGATGGTTTCGACGAGGACTATGACCCCGAAGAAGCCCGTGCAGAAATGGAGGCTGAAAATCGGCGTATCAAAAATTTGCCCATTCTGCGGAAAGCTAACGAATTGATGGAGTTGACACAGGCTATTGTGGAAACCATCAATAAGGAAGATGACGTACTGATGATGCATGAGCAAATGCTGGCTAATGCAATGATGCTCGCTCCCAAGATTGTGGGCGCTGAAGGGGGAGATCTATATACCTTGCGTATGGAAAATGCCGTCATCATTAAAATGCACGCCCGCGAGCTACTGGCGCAGACGTCGTACTGCAAAGCTGAAAAACTGGCGACGCCTGCATACCTGAATATACTACGTGACGAGATAGAACAGTTTAGGCTTCTATTTGTCGAGTGGGTCAATGGCTTTGATAAAGACAATGATGCCCCGGATGATTGGGGACTTTTTTATTAAAACCTTGTGCAGTCAGCTATCAACTAAAATTATCAACCAGATTAGCTTCGACGATCATCTATAGTTTGACGATTGCTTTCCAATCCTCCCTCGCTACGTTGAACCATGAAGGCTAGGTGTGAACCTGGTCTTTCAGGCACTGAATTCCTATTTTCCTCCTCATATCCTTAAGACTGCGGTCATTGGACGTTTAGACTTACTTTTTGTTAAGGTTAAGTTTGCGAAAGATGGTATCTTGCCAAACGAAACCCACGCTGCTTCATGCGTTACGTTATTCACGCTTACGATTATAAAGACGCCGACGCGCTTGATCGGCGGATGCGCGCCAGGCCCGATCACTTCGACTATGTGCGCCTGCTTAAGCAAAAAGGTCAGTTTATACTCGGAGGGGCGCTCCTTAGCCCAGATGGAAAAATGATTGGGTCTATGCTATTGCTGGAGATGGAAAGTCAGGAACACTTGCAACACTACCTGCAAACCGACCCGTATATCGTACAGGGCGTCTGGGAGAAAGTAGACGTGAAGCCATTTCGTCAGGCTGACGTGTGATCATCAACCTGGCCTGCATCCGGGTAGCGTTACCCTTTCAATTCACTGACACGCATTAATTGACCGACTAATCAACCGATTTTGATACACGCTGCAATATTTGACATGGATGGACTGCTGGTGGATTCTGAACCCCACTGGCGGGCTATGGAACGAGAGGTATTTGCCACAGTAGGGCTAATCTTAACCGATGAAGAGTGCAAACAAACCACAGGTTTGCCAATACTGGATGTTGTTCGGTACTGGTTTGTACGCGCACCCTGGTCGCCTGAGATTGCTGCTGGCCGGAGCCTCGAAGATCTCGCTGATGCCATCACGGAAGGAGTTCATGAGCGCATTGCGCATTTTGCTGAACCCATGCCGGGTGCGCTGGCAGCCCTGGATTTTTTTGTGAGCCGGGATATTCCAACAGCTATAGCGTCGGCTTCACCCATGAGTTTGATTGAGGTTGTTGTGACCAGGCTGGGCATTCGCGATACGCTTACGCTCTGGCATTCGGCTACGCTGGAAGCCCGTAATAAACCAGCCCCTGATGTTTATCTTGGTACAGCCCGCAAGCTGAACGTATTACCCGCCAATTGTCTGGCTTTTGAAGATTCGGGCAGCGGGCTAAAGTCAGCCTATACGGCAGGCATGCGTACTGTAGCCGTTCCAGGAGCTTTTGAATACGATGATCCTAAATTTTCCATAGCGAATATTAAATTGCCAACTTTAGCCGATTTTTCGGTGGCTACGTTCGATACCTTACAAACGAAAGAATACTATTCCTAACCATATAATTGTGCGGTGCACTTTTTTAAAATTATGCGTATTTACCAACTTGATGCCTTTACTGATCGACTGTTTGCAGGGAATCCGGCAGCAGTTGTTCCATTGAAGGAATGGTTGCCTGACGAGCAAATGCAGTTAATAGCTTCGGAAAACAACCTGGCTGAAACGGCTTTTTATGTAAAAACCGACGAAGAGGATACCTACCATATTCGCTGGTTTACACCCACCACTGAGGTTGACTTATGTGGCCATGCTACTTTGGCTACAGGTTACGTTATTTTCTTTTTAGAAAACCAGGGAATTGACAATCACGAAACGGATCAGATTTATTTTAATTCCCGAAGTGGCCAGTTGAAGGTTTGCCGGGGTGAAGATGGCTGGATGACACTCGATTTTCCGGTTGATAAAGTGCAGAAAGCTAACCTTCAGCCACCAGCTCTGGTAGCCAGCGTCCATGAGAAACCAGTAGCCATATACAAAGGGAAAACCGATTATATGCTGGTTTATGAAACACAGGAACAAATTGAAGCATTGCAGCCCGATTTGCGGGAAATGAGTACAGTTCCAGCGCGGGGTATTATCGTGACCGCACCAGGCCGGCCCTCAACTAGTGAATCAGAGGTTTGCGTTGATTTTGTTTCCCGATTTTTTGGCCCGCAAACGGGCATCGATGAAGATCCTGTAACGGGTTCAGCGCATACTACGTTGGTGCCTTATTGGGCAGAAAGGCTGGGGAAGAAAGAACTTACCGCCCGGCAGCTTTCGAAACGGGGAGGCTATCTGCGCTGTAAATTGAATGATGAGGGGTCTGGTCCGGCCCGCGTGGATATCTCTGGTCAGGTTCAATTATACCTCACCGGCGAAATAAATTCATAAACCATTCCTGACAGACAGCAGGTTGTACGCTGTACCAGGCTGATTAGTCAGCAAATGCCGTAACGCCAGTTATGGCATTTGCTGTTTTAAAACTATTCTAAAAAAAACTCAAAGATAAATTGTAATCAATCTAAATAAGCTTAATTTTGCCCTGGTAAACGACTCAACACAAATGACTGCAGAAAGTGCCTCTTTTGAATGGCCCGATTTTCTGAATGATGCTAAGCCAATCCTTCAGGCTAATCCTTTCTTGAGTAATGAATGCGTACTGAAAAAGTGCTGCAAAAAGTACAAAAAAGGAAAGCGCTGCAAAAAATGTCCTGATCGGTAAGTGCTGACTGCTTTGGCTGGCGAAGTTTTTTCTGCACTTTCGCTGCATGGAATTACGCTATCAGGCTTACGCTACGTTACCCCCACAACCCCTGTTGACCTCGTTGCTCACATTGCTTAGTGGTGTTTTTGCCAGTCAGGGCTCATCCGATTTACTTTCCGAGCTAACGTATCAGGTTTCCCGAACGGGATTGCAAACACTATTGGCTGTTCAAAATGAGCAGGTGGTGGGATGTAAGCTAGGGTATGAGCGAAAACCCGGAAGTTTTTATAGCTGGCTTGGCGCCGTTCACCCGGATTATCGCGGTAACGGTATCGCTTCCGAACTCATGCGACAACAGCATGAATGGTGTCGCCAGAATGGCTACCATACGGTTCGAACGCAGACCTACAACCAATGGCGTGAGATGCTTATTCTGAATTTACGTTTTGGTTTCCAGATCACTGGAACAGTACAGAGTAAACATGGGTTGACCATCTTCCTGATAAAGAAATTATAAAGCTGAACGCGCAAAAGGCCGGAAGTCAATCGACGCATTTTCCAAAGTCTTCATCTCTGCCTGTTCGGAACCCATCCCCTGATTTTGTTGTCATAGAAGCAGATGCATCTTTATCTGCACATACCGTTTTGTAAGCAGGCCTGCCATTACTGCGATTTTCATTTCAGTACAAATTTGAGTCAGAAATCCCCACTGGTTGATGCTCTTTGTGCTGAAATTCGCCTGCAAAAAAATTACCTTCCCGATCAGCCGCTTGAAACGATTTACTTAGGGGGCGGCACACCTTCGCTGTTGACGGAGCCTGAGTTGACGCAAATTTTCGCAACAATTCGGCGCTTTTTTTCGATCTCTTCAACGGCTGAAATCACGCTTGAAGCGAATCCTGATGATTTGTCGATGGAGAAACTTCAGATGCTTCGTCAGTACGTCAATCGCCTGAGTATTGGCATCCAGACATTTGATGAGACCACACTTCGCTGGATGAATCGGGCGCATACGGCCTCCGAGGCCGAACGCTGTGTTTATCTGGCGCGCGAGGCTGGATTTGAGAACATCAGCGTGGATCTCATCTACAGGATACCAAACCGAGACTCGGGGCACTGGCAGGCGGATTTACAGAAAGTTCTTGCGCTCAACGTACCGCATATCTCCGCATATGCCTTGACCATTGAGCCCGATACGGCTTTTGGCCGATGGCAGCAGAAAGGCAAGCTCCCGCCCGCTGATGAAACCCTGGCGGCCGAACAGTTTGAAGAGTTGGCGACGGCCTTATTGAGCGCTGGCTACGAACATTATGAAATCTCGAATTTCGCCCGCCGTGAAAAGGATAATACCGCCCGTTATGCCCGGCATAATACGGCCTACTGGCAACGGCGACCTTACCTCGGTATCGGGCCAAGTGCGCATTCCTACAATGGTTATTCGCGTCAATACAATATTGCCAATAACGCACGTTATATGGCTGATATTCGGCAAGGTAAGCTGCCTGCAACGGTAGAAGAACTGACCGTTGCCAATCAGGTAAATGAGTATCTGCTAACGGGCCTTCGAACCCAGTGGGGATGCTCACTCACCGAATTGAATGACTTGCTAGGGGCAGATTTCGCACAGGTGCAGGCTCACGAGCTGGTAACATTGTATGCGTCGGGATGGCTGGTAGAGGAAGGTAATCGGTTACGTTTGTCAGAAGCGGGGAAGCTCTTTGCTGACCGGGTAGCCGCTACGTTGTTTGTAGAAGACGAATGAAAATGCCCACCAGTTGGTGGTTCTCATTGCGTGGGATTTTCTCATATTACATAATCTTGATCGCTTAAATCAGAACGTAAGAGGGTTTACACCCGCTTTCCGCTTATTTTCGCGGGATAGTTCTGTTTTTATGAGTCCGCAACGCCCTGGCAATACGTTTCGAAATATGTCCCAGCAACCTCGTCCGAAAGCGGCTACCGCGTCGACGCAGCAAGAGCCAAAAACCAGTCGGAAGCCTGGTAAGACCAGATCTGCAGCTGGCGGGGCAGCGGTTTCGCGTTGGGGTAAAGCTCGTCACTTCATGCGGGAGAGACCCCGGCTCGAATGTATCTATCGGCTCACTGTCAGGGTGTTCCTCTGGCTATTTTTTGGATCGCTTGGTTATGTTATTGTGCTGAAATACGTACCGGTCTGGATCACCCCTCTGGTTATTTCTCGCTGGATCGACACAATCGGGACAGATGAAAGCGGCCACGTGTACAAAAAATGGCGGTCTTATGACACCATCAGCAAGGAAGCTGCTCTGGCCGTAGTAGCCTCCGAAGATCAGGCATTTCCAACACACTGGGGTTTTGATTTCGACGAAATTCAGGATGCCATTCAGGAAAACCAGTACCGCAAGCGCCCCCGCGGAGCAAGCACTATCTCGCAGCAGGTAGCCAAAAACGTATTTCTCTGGAATGGGCGTAGTTATATACGTAAAGGACTGGAAGTGTACTTCACTGTGTTGATTGAATTGATCTGGGGCAAAAAACGCATTCTGGAAGTTTACCTGAACGTAGCGGAAACCGGCCCAATGACCTTTGGTGTGGAAGCTGCTTCGCAGCGATATTATGGCCATTCGGCTGAAGCATTATCCCGTAATGAAGCAGCCCGGATTGCCGCCGTACTACCCAACCCACGGCAGTTCTCGATTAGTAATCCATCAAACTATATTCAACGTCGGACGCGTCAGATTACCCGGCAAATGCGCTATCTGGGTGGACAGAAATACATACGGAATCTATAGGGCATGGGAACGATCTGGAAAGGTTAGGTTATAAAATGGCTGTTTTTTAGCCTACTCGGCCCGTAGCGTACGGGTTTCCGGTCCCGTTATGTACTTTTGCAATTATGAAAAAATCAGATATTCATTTTACGGTTGAGTTGGACAACCAGAACATCCCCGAGAAAATTTATTGGGAAGCTACCGACAATCCAAACGAGGGACTTAGCGATACGCGGGCTATTGCCATTTCACTCTGGGATCAATACCATAACAGTACGCTTAAGATTGATCTCTGGACGAAAGATATGGAGGTAATCGATATGAAGCGCTTCCTGATTGAAATCATGAGCGGGCTTGCGGATACGGCCATTAATGCAACCGGCGACCAGCGAATGGCTAACGACATCGAGAATACCTGCCGTACGCTGAGCAAGCGACTGGAAGAAGAAATCAAAGAGCAGCAAAAACAGCAGTAGTGAATATAGTGTAGCGAAGAAATCGGACGTTAGTAGACTATGGCGCTGCCCAACGAAGTTTTATTTCCATGAAAAAGATTTTTCTGCTACTTCTGGTAGCTCACAGTGTGCTCGCTCAGAGTGGTATTCAGTTTCTTCAAACGCCCATTGAGACGGTTTTTCAGGATGCCCGGCGATCTGGTAAGCCCGTTTTTGTTGAAATTTATTCGCCAACCTGCCATGTCTGTCAGAGTTTTATGCCAACGCTGGCCGATAGCCGGGTTGGGAAATTCTACAATACCAAGTTTACGAATACCAAACTGGACTTTGCTCTCCCTTCAACACGGGCGTTTTTAGAGAAATACCAGTTGCTTGTACCATCGCTACCGCTGTTTCTGTATTTCGATCCGCAGCAGCAGCTGATTCACTTCGCCATGAGCAACAACTCGACGGATGAAGTGATACGTCATGGCACAAATGCGCTCAATCCGAAGGTACGTAGCCAGACGATGAAATCGCGGTATGTGCAGGGAGAACGGTCGCCGAATTTCCTGATCGACTATGCCATGTACTGTCGAATTACGAAAGACACAGTGGGTAATATTGCGGTCATGAACGAGTATGCCAGGAAAACGTCGCCCACTACGTATACGAATCAGACTAACTGGCTGGCATTGCAAAAGCTCGTGCTCGATTTCGAGAATCCGATGTTTCAGTACATGCTGAATCATCTGGATGCCTACCGCAAGGCTTATGGCGATGAGCCGACGAAGGACGTTGCCGAGAATATACTGATGTCGTCGTTGTTTAGCGGTCGCGGGTTAAGTTATCCGGTGACAAAGATTCTGGAAATTCGGCAGGATCTCATGAAAATTGGCATTGCCCCAAAAGTGGTGACCAACCGAACCCTGCTACCAGAGGTGAATGCCTATCTGCGCACGCATCAGACGGCTAAAGCGGTTGAGCGCATGGATAACCACGTAAACGCGAATCAGATGTCGGTGCCTGAATACCTGTATATTTCGCGGCTATTTAACCGGAATAGTCTGGATGCGGTGGCAACACCAACAGTTGTAAAATGGGTGAACAAAGCACTTACCCTAAGACCCGAACCAAAAGATCAGGCAAATCTGTACCGCGAACTGGCCGAAGCCTACAAAAAAGCTGGTAATACAGCCGAAGCCCAAAGGGCAGCGCAAAAAGCTATCTAACCGCGCGGGACCGCCCCGCGCGGTTAGACTTTAACCGACCGGGTAAATGGCGGCTGCCGGAGAATATTAAATGAATTTTCGTCGCCAAGCGCTACTGCCCGGCGGAGATCGTTTTCAGCCTGTGGCAACTGCCGAAACTGAATACGGGCTAAAGCTCTCCAGCGGTAAGCGTCGGGCTTTTCGTCCCGAAAGTGCCAGACAGCTTTGTCGAACTCCCGAAATGCGAGCTGATATTCGGAGGTATAATAATAGGCTATGCCCCGATCCAGATAACAGTTTGCCAGCGTATTATCCAGATTAAGAGCCTGCGTTAAATCATAAATAGCAGAAAAGTAATTTTCCTGAATGAGCTGACATTTGCCGCGATAGGCGTAAGCGATAGCAGATTTAGGGTGCTGACGAACAGCCTCATCGAAGAAGCGATGGGCTTCGTCGATTTTTCGATCATTGACTAATTCAATGCCTGTCCGGAAGCGTTTCCGATCCTTATCGGCCGCCGTATCGTGGTCGACCAGGAAATAGCGAATTGTCAAATAACACGTAAACAGCAGACCTAGCGCTACAACTTCCATATCTCAGTCTGGGTTTTCCAAATCAAGCGAATTTACTACGTTTAGGCCGATTAGGGCAAGCTATTCAATCAAATTAGTTGCGCCTGTACAGCCTTCGGTAAACTTTTTCTGACCAGCTCATACGACTGATCAATCCATTCCTGAAGGTCAGCATTCCGCACCCGTCCATCAACCGTTATGGTATTCCAGTGGGTTTTGTTCATGTGGTAACCCGGTGTGACAGCGGAATGTTCTTCTCTTAATTGAACAGCTTTTTCGGGGTCACATTTAAGATTTAGAGTTGTTGGCTGGCTCTCGGTAGCCAACAGGGCAAACATCTTTCCGCCAACTTTAAAAACCAATGCATCGCCACCGAATGGAAACGACTCGGTGACGCTTGGCTTCGATAGGCAGTACTCACGTATGGTCTCTACGTTCATCGGACACAATGGCGAACCGTATACACGATTATTGCAAACAAAAACATGACAATGGAAATTCGGTTGATACCATGCATCATCCGCAGGTTTACACTGGTAGGATGGCTAGGATCAGGTTTGCGAAATACGCGTAGAAAATAGGCGAAAACAGGCCCTATTTTTAGATAATCGATGAATCTGTTCACAAGCGATTAATGTATAATGGACAATGTATTTCTCTATCTAAGTAACAAATATGGACGATTAAACATTACTAAAAGCCCTATTATTCATTACTTATTTTACCCTAGACATTCTCCAGTGTTGGTTCGATCCAGCGTTTATCTTCGCGGATAAGTTCAATTAATTCATCCACTGCCCGATCAGCCGGAACCGATTTTTTGATAACCTGCTGTCCCCGATAAAGGGCAATCTTGTCACGACCAATTCCCACGTAGCCGTAATCCGCGTCGGCCATCTCACCCGGACCATTCACGATACAGCCCATGATGCCAATCTTGACGCCCTTCAGGTGATCGGTACGTTGGCGAATGTGTGCTGTCGTTTCCTGTAAGTCAAACAAGGTCCGACCGCAGGATGGGCACGAGATATATTCCGTTTTGGTAATACGTGTCCGTGCAGCCTGTAAAATTCCGAAAGACAGATTGTTGAGCAGTTTTAATTGGTGTGATGTCGGGTTCTCAAACCCGACACGCTGCGGAAGCAAATCAGGTCGGGTTCTCAAACCCGACATCACAGAAGCTACGGGTGATAACATAATGCCGTCACCCAGACCATCGATTAAAAGACCACCTACATCAGTTGCCGCAAACAGCGGAATATTATCAGTAGGTGTATCTGTATAAGCCCGCTGTACGACGACCGGCGCGGTGATGTCGTGCGTTATCAGCTCGACAAACAATCGACGCAACTCAGCCATGGCGTGAGCGTTGTCGGTTTGAATCAGCAGAACAACAGCTTTATCCGTACGTAGTGCGTTTAGCAGATGGGTCGATAAAGCTGGCAGGGAAAGACAAACAAAATTCAGACGACTATGCAGCTGACCCGAACTTGCATTCAAGTACTGATCGGCAGTTAGAAGCGGGAACGTATTGGTCTGGTCAGGAACCGTTTGCCAGGCGGTGTAATCCAGAATCTGTTTCAAGCCATTGGGCAGCATAAACGTTGCCGGATGCTGGCCTGTATAAATATAGTCGGCACCCAGATCATTCATGCGCCACTTGTCGGGTTCTGGCAGGTAGAAATGGCCAATCGGTTTCAAATCCTCATGCACGGTTACGGGCGTCTGACTGAAATCGGCAATAACGCGTGGTACGTTCTGTCCACCGAAGTTGGCAACTTCGTGGGTTGACCGGCGGGTGTACTGAAACGGATTGATCGGATAGGTGCTGATGGACGGAATGGACTTACTTTCTGCCGCACGTTTTGTATAACGGTCAATCAGAGCCTGTGCAACCGGAGCTTCGCGTTCGGGTTCTTCAGTCAGCGACACACGAACGGTATCGCCAATGCCATCTTCCAGCAACGTACCGATTCCCAGGGCTGATTTGATACGTCCATCTTCGGCTTCGCCCGCTTCGGTAACGCCCAGATGAAGAGGATAAGGCTTGAGCCCTTCCTCATCCAGTCGCTGTACCAGCAGTCGATACGCCTGTACCATTACCTGCGGGTTACTCGACTTCATCGAGAGCGTAATGTTGTAATAATTCTCCTCCTCACAGATCCGCAGAAATTCAAGGGCTGATTCCACCATGCCAACGGGCGTGTCGCCATACCGGCTCAAAATCCGGTCGGAGAGGGAGCCGTGGTTAGTACCAATCCGCATGGCCGTACCATATTCTTTGCAGATACGTACCAGTGGCAGAAACTTGGCTCGAATACGCTCCAGTTCCGAGGCATAGGCCGAATCCGTATAATCGATGAACTCGAACCGTTTGCGATCGGCGTAATTGCCGGGATTGATACGTACTTTTTCCACAATCCGGGCGGCCAGTTCGGCAGCATTGGGCGTAAAGTGAATATCGGCAACGAGGGGAGTGGTATAGCCACGCGCCCGTAGCTCCTTACGAATATTCTCCAGATTCTGGGCCTCTTTCACGCTTGGGGCCGTAATGCGAACATATTCGCAACCCGCTTCAATCATTCGAATACTCTGCTCAACCGAGCCGAGCGTATCCATCGTATCCACCGTTGTCATCGACTGCACCCGTATCGGATAATCAGAGCCGAGTGGTACGTCACCGATGTTGACCGTAATGGTTTTTCGACGGATGTATTCAGTCAGCGAAGGCGTATAAAGAATAGGGGAGCCAGTTGGTTTGACTGATGGGGATGGAGTAAGCAACGAATCGAGCATACGAGTAGCGGCACAGCCGTTTGACCAGACAAAGGTACGGAAAAACGAGCTTTCCGGTTTCCTGTCCGTTGACAGAACAACGTAGCGTTTACGATAAATGTTCGCCTTCGCTGCCAAAGCCCAGCGCCCGGGTAAGCCAGTTCTCTATTCAGTTCGTAAGCTTTTGACTGGATTCATCAACCCGGCTTTAATACTCTGAAAACTAACGGTTAGCAACGTAACAAGTATAGCGCCAGCGCCCGAAGCGGCAAAAATCCACCACGAAAGTTCGGTCCGGTACTGATATTTCTGAAGCCAGGTATTCAGGAAGTGATAAGCGATGGGAATGGCAATACCAAATGCGATAATGACCAACACCACGAAATCTTTGGAAAGCAATCCCCATACGTTCAGCACCGAGGCCCCCAACACTTTCCGAACGCCGATTTCCTTGGTCCGTTGTTCGGCCACGAAGGAAGCCAAACCAAAAAGCCCCAGGCAGGAAATAAAGATGGCGAGTATAGCAAAGCCAGAAGCCAACTGACCGATACGTACCTCAGCCGCAAATTTCTGGGCGTATTGCTGATCCGTGAATCGATAATCGAACGGGCTGCCGGGATTAAATTTGCGGAAAACGGCTTCAATTTTTGCCAGTGACTCGGTGGCGCTGCGGCTGGGGTTTAGCTTGATATGAATAACATTGGCCCAGTCATAATTCAGCATGTACACCGTCTGGGTAACTGGCTCGAAAGGAGATTCCATAAGCATATCTCTGATGACGCCCACTACGAGAAATGGCCTGTTGTTCCATTTTATCTGCTTGCCAACGGGGTCTTTCAGTCCCATGTAGCGGACGGCTGTTTCATTAATGACCATGCCCGATGAATCGCTCACGAATTGTCGGGAAAGATCGCGACCCTGCACAAACTGCCAGCCTACTGTTTTTCCGTAATCATGCGAAATGGCAATGGTGCCGAAGCTCTCTTTAAAGCTGGGGTCTTTGCCTTCCCAGTCGAAACCACTATTCTGCGAGTTCAGATCCGTTGCCGGAGCCGACGAGGTAGACATGTCGACAACGGCCCCGGTTTGAATCAGCGCATTCCGAAGGGCATTGTAATGCTGATGCAATTCCGGCGTGTTCATCGCTACGGTAATCAGGCCGCTCCGTTCGTACCCCACAGGTCGATTTTTGGCATAGTCGATTTGCCGGAACACGATAATCGTGCCGATAATCAACGTCACTGACACGGTAAACTGCACGACGACCAGTACCTGACGCGGAATCGACGCAAACCGACCTACTCGGAAAGTCCCTTTCAGAACCTTAACTGCCTGGAACGACGATAAATAGAGTGCCGGATAGCTACCCGCAATCAAGCCGGTCAGCAAGCTGAAACCGAGGCTGCAAAGCCAGAAAACGGGATTCGTCCATAAGATACCCATCTGTTTGTCAGCTACTTCGTTGAAGAAGGGGAGGGCCAACAGAACCAGTAGAATAGACAGCACAAAGGCGAATGCAACGACCAGCAGCGATTCACTGAAAAATTGGGCAATCAACTGACTACGTACTGAACCAACGGCTTTACGAATCCCGACTTCTTTGGCGCGTTTCTCGCTGCGGGCCGTACTCAGGTTCATGAAATTGATGCAGGCCAGCAGCAGCACAAATACGCCGATGATGCCGAACAGCCAGACGTACTGAATCCGTCCTTCCAGGTTGCCCGCTTTATCCCAACCTGAATAGAGATGCCATTCGCTCATGGGCTGTAGGTATACACCCGGTTTAAGAAAGGCTACCTCAGGACTATGCGTCAGCCGTATGTTTTTAATTTTCTCCGACACGCCCTCGAACGTAGCATTCGGCGCAATCTGCGCCAGCACCTGCCAGGAGAAATTACCCCATTCAACATTGTCCTGAGCCCGCTTTACCCACTCCTCTGATGACACATACAGATCCCAGGGCGCAATGAATTTCATCTCTCTGAACTCTGTATTGTACGGAAAATCTTCATACACGCCTGTCACTTTTACGTTCAGCTTATTGTCGATCTTCATGAGCTTACCCACTGGATCAGACGTACCAAACAGGGCCTGCGCTACTGATTCTGACAACAAAATCGAGAATGGATCTTTTAAGCCGGTCCGCGAACCGCTGAGCATTTTCAGCGTGAGCATATCTGGAGCATTAGGACTCAGGTAATTACCGGTTTTAGTGAGTTTTTTGTCGCCGAATGCCAATATGTGATCGCCGGTCCAGGACGACATGACGACATGGGTAAAATTATCGCCGTACACGGTGCGTAGTTCATTGCCAATTGGCGCTGGATTATACCCACTATGCCAGATTACACCGTCGAAATTTCCGGTATGCATCACCTTGGCAATGCGGTCGTAATTCTGGAAATATCGGTCATAAGAGATTTCATCGTAAATCCACAGGCCGATGAGCATAGCGACGGCCATTCCAGCGGCCAATCCACCAATGTTGATAAATGAGTAAACCCGGTTTTTAGCCAGATTCCGGAAAGCGATTTTGACGTAGTTGCGAAACATGGTTGTAAAGGCTGGGGTTGGAAATTGATTCGGTTCTCGTTTCATCAGTGATGGACGCAGTAAACTCACTACGTCCCGTACATAGCGCCATTTGGCTCGCCGGAGCCCCAGCGTCTGTACCCGTTGCCGGTACAGTTCGTCCAGGTCACCCTCCATCTCTTCGACTCGGTGAGGAGCGCAAAGCCAGTGTAGCAGGGCTTTGGCCCAACGGGGAGGCTTATTCATAATGGGAGATGAAAAATGAATGATAGGAAGTAGTTCATCGTGAGCAGGTTGACATTCTATGTAAGCAATTGTCCATTGCGCATTAAACATTACCCATTACCGCGTCTTTATTCCGACCGAAGGGAACGTACAGGATTCATTAAAGCTGCTTTGATGCTCTGATAGCTGACTGTCAGTAACGTAATGAGCAATGCACTACCGCCCGATGCAGCAAAAATCCACCACGAGATTTCAGTATGATACGTGTATTTCTGAATCCAGCCCTGCATGAAATACCAGGCTGCGGGAACGGCTATGAGTAGCGAAATAATGACCAGCAGCACGAAATCTCTGGACAGCAACTGCCATAAACTGGATACCGAAGCGCCCATCACTTTGCGGATGCCAATTTCCTTGGTTCGTTGCTCCATCACGAACGACGCCAGTCCGAACAGACCTAAGCAGGAAATGAAAATGGCAAGTACGGCAAAGAAGCTGGTCAGTTTGCCAATACGTTCTTCTTCGTTGAATTTTCGGGCATATTCCTGATCGACAAATTTGAAATCGAACGTATTGTCGGGGTCGTATTTTTTATAAATCGCTTCCACTTTGGCCAGCGCTTCCGGTGCACTTTTGGTTGGATTTATTTTGAAGCTTATCAGCGAAAGGCGTTTGTAATTGATGAAAAAGATAGTCTGTTTTATCGGCTCGTAGGGCGATTGAGTTACCAGGTTTTTAACCACACCAATTACTCTGAATTGATTGCCGCCCCATTTGATGATTTCACCAATCGGGTTCTTTAACCCCATGTAGGCAACGGCGGCTTCGTTCAGCACAAAACCGGTAGAATCGGTACTGAACTCTTTCGAAAAATCCCGCCCTTCTTTGATTTTCCAATCAATCATTTTGCCGAATTCATGAGTGATACGTAGCGTCACGAATTCATCAGCCATGTTCGGGGCCTTGCCCTTCCAGTCGAAACCGCTGTTGGTAACGCCCGTGTTCGTAATGGGCGAGTCGGTCGCGGAAACTTCCTCAACCACTCCCGTATTCAGCAAATCATCCCGAAACGTAGCAAAATGGGTTATAAGCTCTTTGTTCCTGATGGGAAACGACACCAGATTATTGCGGCTATAGCCGACGGGCCGGTTCTTGGCAAATTCAATCTGTTGAAAAACAATCAGCGTACCAATAATCAGCGTAATGGAAACCGTAAACTGAATCACTACCAGCACTTTACGCGGAACAGCTGCGAACCTTCCAACCCGGAAGGTGCCTTTCAAAACGTTAACTGGCTGGAAGGAAGATAGGTAAATGGCTGGATAACTGCCTGCAATCAGACTGGTAAACAGGCTAAAACCAAGCACTGAAATCCAGAACAATGGATTAGCCCAGGGCAAGCTAATTTGCCGGTCAGCTACGGCATTGAACGCAGGAAGAATGAGTATGACTAGTAACAGGGCGAGCACCAGGGCAATACTCACAATCAGCAGTGATTCGCTGAAAAATTGAAGCATGATCTGCTTACGAACCGAGCCAATTGCTTTTCGGACGCCCACTTCTTTGGCGCGTTTTTCGCTGCGGGCCGTACTTAGGTTCATGAAATTGATGCACGCCAGCAGCAGCACAAAAATGCCGATAATACTGAACAATCTGACGTACTGAATTTGTCCGCCTACATTGACACCGTTTTTAAATTCCGAATACAGATGCCAGTTACGCATCGGCATCAGAAACATTTCGGGTTTAAAGCGCACGTCGTCACTGTGCCGGACTTTATTGAATTTTGCATCTTTAATGGCCAGCGAAACCGTCTCCATGTTGGCATTGTCGGCGATCTGAACGAACGTTTGAAACCAGCTGTTCCCCCAGCTGAGCCATTCCGGCAACTCCTTCTTTTTCAGCGCAAAAGGCATGATAAACGTCAGATTTCCGAATGTAGAATTGACTGGTAAATCAGCGTAAACACCCGTTACTTTAACATCCCATTTCTTGTCGACGTTTATAAGTTTGTTCAACGGATCGACTTCGCCAAATAGTGATTTCGCTGCCGATTCAGAAAGCAGAATGGAGTATGGGTCGCGAAGTCCCGACCGAGCACCTTTCAGCATGGTCAATGCCAGCATCTCGGTAATGTCGGGTTCCATAAAATTTCCGGTCTTTGTAATTTTCTGATTACCAAGCGATAACAAGTAGTCGCCCGGATAATCGGACGTAGCGACGTATTTAAAATGGCTTCCGTAACTGTCGCGTAGTTCAGGCGCCAACTGCATTGCCTGCCCGGTCCAGGTCTCAACTTTATCGTCGAACGTCTGATTCTGCATGACTTTCGCAATACGGTCATAATTCATGTAGTTCCGGTTGTAGGCGAACTCATTAACCACCCATAGGCCAATCAGTATCGCTACGGCCATGCCCGTTGTAAGACCAACAATGTTGATAGCCGAATACCCCTTGTGTTTGGTAAGGTTTCGGAAGGCGACTTTGAGATAATTTCTGATCATGGTCGTATTTGTTGGTCTTGGGTATGCATGTATATGTTGTCGTTTTATGAGCGATGGTCGCAGCAAACTCACTACGTCCCGTATGTATCGCCAGCAGGCTCGCCGAAGCCCCATCACCTTCACCCGTTGCTGAAACAACTCATCCAGATCACCTTCCAGCTCCTCTGCCCGATGGGGAGCGCAGAAGATGCGTAACAGGCGTGTAGCGAAGCGAGGAGGTTTGTTCATTATGCATTTACGTTATCCATTACTGCTTCTTCATTCCGACCGAAGGGAACGTACTGGATTCATCAAGGCTGCTTTGACGCTTTGGTAGCTGATTGTCAGTAGCGTTACGGCTAAGGCACCGATACCGGCCAGAGCAAAAATCCACCACGATAGATCGGTACGGTATTGATAGTTCTGCAGCCAGTCCGACAATACGTAATAGGCTAGGGGAGCGGCCAGGCAAAAGGCGATAACGACCAGAATAACAAACTCCTTCGAGAGCAATCGCCAGACACTAAACACCGACGCCCCCAGCACTTTCCGAATGCCGATTTCTTTAGTACGCTGTTCGGCCATAAACGAGGCCAACCCAAACAAGCCCAGGCAACTAATCAGGATGGCTAAACTGGCGAAACCACCGGCCAGCTTGCCAATACGTTCTTCAGTCCCAAACTTCCGGGCATAGGTTTCGTCAACAAATTTGTAATTGAAGGGCGTGCCGGGGCTGTACACCTTGAAAACCTGCTCTACTTTGGCAAGTGCCTCACTGGCAGGTAAATGTGAAGCTAGTTTGATGTTAATTACGTTAACCGCCCGGTAGTTAAGCTGAAAGAAAGAAGGGTTTACGGTCTTGAAAGGGTCTTCTTTTATCATGTTCCGGATCACGCCAATCACTTTGTAGTCCCGGCCACCCTGACGAACTATTTCTCCAATCGGATTTTTGAATCCCATTAATTGTGCTGCCGCTTCATTCAGAATCATCGAGGACGTATCTGTTGAAAACGCTCTGGAGAAATCCCGCCCTTGCTTCAGCTGCCACCCGACTGTTTTTCCGAAGTCATGCGTTACGGTGTTGCCCATAACCAGCGGGTGCATATCCGGTGTTTTGCCTTTCCAGGAAATATCCGTTGTTCCGCCGTACTGTACGGTTACCGAACCCCACGATTCCGACATACCGGTTACTGCGCCTGTGTTGAGCAGGTCATGCCGTATGGTCTGGTAATGGCCAAACAATTCGGGTGTATTCATGCTGATTTCGATCAATCCCGCCCGACTATAACCAACGGGTCTGCTTTTGGCGTGTTCAATCTGGCGAAACACGATGATGGTGCCGATGATAAGCGTGACTGATACTGTAAACTGAAAACCAACCAACACACGGCGGGGAATTGCCGCAAAACGATTCGCTCGAAAAGCTCCTTTCAGCACTTTCACAGGTTGAAACGACGACAGATACAGGGCAGGATAGCTCCCGGCAATCAACCCGGTGAACAAACTAAACCCGAGGCCGCAAAGCCAGAACCATGGAACATCCCACAAAATGATCATCTTTTTTCGGATACCTGATTGAAGAACGGCAGGCTTGCCTGAACAAAAAGAATAGCCAGTATAAACGCCAGCCCAGCCATAAGCAGCGACTCACTGAAAAACTGGGCAATTAGCTGACCACGTACCGAACCAACCGCTTTACGAATCCCCACTTCTTTGGCGCGTTTCTCGCTGCGGGCCGTACTCAGGTTCATGAAATTGATACAGGCCAGTAGCAACACAATTATACCGATAGCACCAAAGAGCCAGACAAACGTGATTAAGCCACCCGTATTGATACCATCCTTAAAATCGCCATACAAGTGCCATTTAGCCATTGGGTGCAGAAAAAATTCAGGTTTATAGGCGGGTGGATTTTCCCGTTTCATACGGATGTCCTTGATTTTGGCCGACACTACGTTAAAATCAGCTTCGGGTTTGAGCAGGGTGAAAATCTGGTATGAGTTCGAATCCCATTCGTTCTGGTCACGTTTTGCGCCTGCATCAAGGGCTGTGAACAGTTTCCAGGGAGCCAGAAACGACACATCGTTGAAGGAGCTATTCATTGGAAAATCAGCAAATATGCCAGTGACTTTTACGTCCTGTTTGTTGTCCAGGCGAATGATTTTGTTGAGCGGATCAACTGATCCAAAAAGCGCATCGGCCACCGATTTTGCGAGCAAAATTGAGTTGACATCGGCTAAGCCCGAAGCGGAACCTTCCAGCATATGTATCGATAAAATACTGGCAAGTTCTGGCTCTGCATAATTGCCGGTTTTGGTCAGTTTCGTTGTGCCATTTGCCAGAATCACATCGCGGGTAACCGACAGACTGACCGATTCGAAATCGGGATACTGGCTTCGTAGTTCCTGCGCTAACGGAATCGGCAAAACGTCGTACGAGGCTTTTTCGACGTCGAACTTCACAAACTGCCAGAGCTTGGCAACCCGGTCGTAGTTTGTGAAGTGCCTGTTGAACGAAAGTTCATCATACATCCACAGGCCGATGAGCATGGCCACCGCCATTCCGGAAGCTAAGCCAACTATATTAATGAACGAATACACCCGATTCTTGGCGATATTCCGGAAGGCAACGGTCAGATAATTGCGGATCATGGTTGTAAATGCTGGGGTTGGGTATCGATTAACCTCTCGTTTCATCAGCGATGGACGTAGTATACTAACCACATCCCGTGCGTAGCGCCAGCGAGCCTTTTTTAGGCCAGTTGCCCGCACACGCTCCTGAAACAGTTCATTCAGGTCGCCTTCCAGTTCTTCCCGGCGGTGGGGTGCGCACAGGAGGTGCAACAGGCGTGTCAGCAAGCGCGGTGGGCTCGGCTTCAAGGCGCTCATGACCAGACTGTGTTTGGTATTGCCGCCCACATCTGATTGCGGAGTTGCCGAATTTCCTCCAAAGCCCGGCGCCCGTAGGCCGTTACGGAATACAGTCGCTTCCGACGCCCACCCCGTTCGGCGGTCATGCCGCCCATTTCGGAGTTAACCAGCCCTTTCTCCTGCAGGCGGTTTAGCGCCGAATGCACCGCTCCCAAATTGACTGAACGCCCCATCTGCTGCTCAATCTCATTGACAACGGCCGCTCCGTATGCATCACCCGACCGGATAGCTACCGCAAGTAAAACGACTTCTTCAAACTCGCCTAAGTAGGTTCCTTTCATACAAAAACATTACTTGTGTAAATGTATAACAAATGGTAGGCCAATAGTAAAAACAGGCCATTCTGGGAAGATATGGCCTGTTTTGCAGGAAAATGGGTGTGATTACTGTCCATAAACGGACAATAACTGTCCATGAGCGTACAGCGATAGCGCATATAAAATTTCTACTAGAAGAGGAGTATGAGTTGAACCATACATGTACAACTTCATCCGTTGCCGATTAATCCGTATTATTAGTGAAAGGCTGACAACGGATTGCAATGCCCGAGATTTTCGAAAATATCAGAAAGCTATATCGCTTTTATGCACCCAGCAACAAACTGGCTGCGTACGTCGATTCTTCTCGGAATCGTCGGCGTCGCGTCTACTGTTCAAAAATCGATCTCACCGCGTTGGTTGTCCCGAAATGAACCAGTTTATTCAGCCTTTTCTGTACAATTCCTACCAAAAGCTGAAATCGGAGAAAGCCGGGATTGTAGCGTACGAATTAACTTCCCTTACTGGATTGACTTATTCACTCCGAAGACTCTTCACTGGATTCATCAACGCGGCTTTGATACTCTGAAAACTGACCGTCAGCAACGTAATGAGTAAAGCGCCCGCACCCGTAGCGGCAAAAATCCACCAGGCTAACTCCGTATGGTACTGATACTTCTGGAGCCATTGGCTGAGGAAATACCAGGCAAGGGGTGTAGCTAGCCCAAACGCAATTGCCACCAGCATGACAAACTCTTTCGATAACAACCCCCACAGATTCAGCACCGACGCCCCCAACACTTTCCGAACGCCAATTTCTTTAGTACGTTGTTCGGTCACGAACGAAGCCAGACCGAACAAGCCCAGGCATGAGATAAAGATAGCCAGCACCGCGAAGAAGGAAGCCAACGTACCAATCCGCTCTTCAGCCGCAAATTTTTTGGTATATTCCGCATCGGCAAATTTATAATCGAAGAGTGCCGTTGGATTATACTTCTGGTAAACGGCCCCAATTTTACGGACAGCTTCACTGGCGCTCATAGCTGGATTCAGCCGAATGTTGATGAAATTACTGGGGAAAGCGCTGATATAAAAGAGCGTCTGCATAGCGGGTTCGTACGGCGAATCCATCACCATATCGTTGATAACGCCGATGATTTTGTACCGCAGGTCGCCTTCCCGAATGATTTTACCAACTGGCTCTTTCAACCCCATGAACTTGGCAGCCGCTTCGTTAATAACAATTGCCGCCAAGTCGGTACCGAAAGTTTTCGAGAAATCGCGCCCCTCTTTAAACTGCCAGCCCACCGTTTTGCCAAATTCATAAGTTACACCGACGACGGCAAAATCGGGTTGCTGATTCGGGTCTTTTCCATCCCAGTCGAACCCGCCATTTACGTTCCAGACTCCGGTTAATGGACTTTCTGATTCGGCTATTTCGGTAACCGCTCCAGACTCGATCAACTCCTTCCGAAAAGCGTCGTAGTGAGTATGAATATCGGGGGTTGTCGTTTGCACATAAAGCAGTCCGTTTCGGCTATAACCAACGGGTCGATTTTTGGCAAACTGAATCTGCCGAAACACGATGATGGTGCCCGTAATCAAAGCGACCGAAACCGTAAACTGAACCACAACCAGCACCTGACGCGGCACCGATGCCAAACGGCCAGCCCTAAACCGGAATGCCGGACCATTTCCTTTTAGAATCTTAACGGGCTGAAAGCTGGACAGGTAGAGTGCCGGGTAACTGCCCGCAATAAGGCCGGTGAATAACGTAAAGCTGAGGCCAGCAGCCCAGAACATAGGATTTGACCACAGCATAGTCATTTTTTTCGCGGCAATCTCATTAAAGGAAGGCAGTACCAGTTGCACCAGCAGCAGGGCCAGCACAAAGGCAATCAGTGCAACCAATAAGGATTCACTCAAAAACTGACTGATCAACTGGGTACGAACCGAGCCCATTGCTTTTCGGATACCCACCTCTTTCGCTCGTTTTTCGCTGCGGGCCGTGCTTAGGTTCATAAAATTGATGCACGCCAGCAGCAATACAAACGCCCCGATAATGCCAAATAGCCAGACGAATTGAATTTGGCCGCCGATGTTCACCCCGTTTTTAAACTCCGAATACAAATGCCAACGACTCATGGGCTGAAGGAAAATTTCGGGTTTGAATTTGGTCTGTTCTTTGGGTACATTGGCCAGTTTAGCGTCTTTTATTCTAGCCGAAACCTGGTCCATACTGGCATGGTCAGCTAACTGGACGTAGATCTGAAACGAGTTATTATCCCATTTCTGCTCTGATTTTTTTACCCAATCGCGAATGGCCACATTGACCTGCCACGGAACCATATAATCCAGATTGCTGAATTGGGTATTATACGGCAAATCTTCGTAAACGCCGGTCACTTTAACAGGCGTCTTGCTATCTATTTTTACTAGTTTCCCCAATGGATCGCTAGTTCCAAAAAAGGCGCTGGCCACTGATTCCGAAATCATAATGGAATAGGGTTCGTTCAAACCAGCCCGTGTCCCTTTCACCATTTTCAGCGAAAGCATGTCGGGAGCCTGGGGTTCTATGTAATTTCCCATTCGCCAGAATTTCTTATCACCGAAGGACAGGACGTGCCCCTCCGTCCAGGACGACAGCAGTACGTATTTAAACGGGCCATCACCCTGGTCGCTGCCGTACTTGGCCCGAAGCTCAGAAGCAAGCGGAATCGGTAAACCCCGATACGTAGTTGTTACGCCATTGATAGTCTGATGCTGCATCACCTGAGCAATCCGATCATAGTTCTTGTGATACATGTCGAATGTTAGTTCATCATAAATCCACAAGCCGATGAGTATAGCAACGGCCAGTCCTACGGCCAGTCCACCGATGTTGATAGCCGAGTAGCCTTTCTGGCGGGTAAGATTTCGAAAAGCGATTTTGACATAGTTGCGTAACATGGTCGTAGTTGCTGGTTGAGGGTGTTCAGTTGGTTGTCGTCGAATAAATTCAGGTCGTACATAGGCCAGCACATCGAGCCAATAGCGTCGTCGGGCGCGGGCTTCCCCCAGTCGGTTTACCCGCAGGTCGTAGCGCTCATGCAAATCGCCCAGCACCTCTTCCCGCAGGTGCGGAGCACAAAACCAGGTCAGCAGTCGGTCGGCAAGGCGCGGTGCGACGGGTCGGGGTGTTTTTAAGCGAGGAGCAGGGGGCATGGTGCAAGGAGGTAAAGCAGGCGGCGAGGGGTGGGAAGCATAGCGAAGATGCCAGGCGCCACGCCCCTTGCTCTCTGCTATTCAGAACGTAACGATTTCACGGGATTGACTAACGCAGCCTTGATAGCCTGAAAACTAACGGTCAGGGTTACGATTACGATGGCAGAGGATAGGGTTAGCAGAAATACGCCAACACCGATGGCAATTCGATAGCTATAGTCCTGCAACCATTTCTCCATGACATACCATCCGATGGGTGCTCCGATAACAAAAGCGATACCGATCAACTGAATGAACTCTTTGGTTAGAAGCCCCACGATGTTGGTTACCGTAGCACCCAACACTTTCCGAACGCCAATTTCTTTGGTTCGCTGTTGGGCCGTATAGGCAGCTAATCCGAATAATCCCAGGCAGGAAATAATAATGGTTAACCCCGTAAATAAACTAATCAGGGAGCCCGTCCGTTGCTCGTCAGCAAACTTTGCTTTGTAAGATTCGTCGGCGAAGGTGTACTCGAATGGGTAGTTCGGGTTGTATTTCTTAGTGATCTGTTCAGTAATCTCCAGATTTTTGGCTGTGGAGTTTGCCGGATTTAGTCGAATACTCATCCATTCAAGAGGAATTGATCCAGCTGGTCCATGAACGACAACGGGATTTATCGGCTCGTAGGGTGATGCAAAGATGAAATCCTTCACAACGCCAACAACATGCCAATCGTGGGAATCAAACCTGATACTTGTTCCAAGCGGATTTTTCAGGTGCATTGTTTTGACGGCGGTTTCGTTTAGCAAAACGGCCGTTGAATCCGTTGGGTATTCGTGTACGTTGATATCCCGACCCACGAGCAGTTTGGTGCCTGTGGTTTTAAGAAAAAGCTCATCGGCGGCAAAGCGGTCAAACTCAATATCTTTATCGGCTTTTGTACTGCCCGGCCACGAAAGCCCCCATTGTCGGGAATTAAGATTCGTAATCGGGCCAAGGGATTTGCTCACCGAGACAGCCGCTCCATCATGAATCAGCTCCTGCTGAAAAGACCAATAATGCGTTGACATATCCCCAGTCATACTCATAAACAGGAGATTATTCTGGTCATACCCGTTGTCCCGATTCTGCGCGTAGTGTATTTGGTCATTTATAACCAGTGTGCCGATAATCAGGACTATAGCGAATGTAAACTGAGTAATAACTAAACCTTTTCGAAGCGAGAAAACCGTATTTATGGACTGGTGCGCGCCTTTCACTACCATGCCCGGCTGAAAACTAGCCAGGAAAAATGCGGGATAACTACCTGCCAGCAAGCCCGTGAACAGAACGAACGTACTAGCAACCAACCAGAAATTGATCGTTCCTAATTCTAAAGATAATTGTTTGTTGGTCAGACTATTGAACGTCGGGATAAATGCTAGCACAACCAACAAAGCCAGCAGACCAGCAAAAAAGGCAAGCAATAATGATTCGCTGATGAATTGAAAAACAAGTGATCTTTTCTGAGCCCCTACCACCTTTCGGATGCCGACTTCCTTGGCTCGTTTTTCACTTCGTGCGGTGGTTAAATTAATAAAATTGACAGCCGCCACTAGTAGGATCAAGGCTGCAATAAGACTGAACAAGTGCACAGTGCCAATCTTTCCGTCAACTAGTTGACCATTTTCCTGCTTTGAATACAAATGCCATTTGGTGGCTGGATGAAGAAAAATCTGCCGGTGGGATACGTCCTCAACAACCCCCTTCAGATGCTCTGCTGTGACATGTTTGATCTTCTCATTAGCGGTTGCTGAATTAATTTTATCCTTCAGCAGAACAAAGGTGTAATTATTGTTCGAACCCCAGCCATCAGAGTCCCAGCCAGGTACCGCAAAGGCCGTCCAGGGCAGCAGAAAGGATATATTGTTAAATTGAGTGTTGTTCGGCAGATCGTGCAGAACACCCGTCACCAAAAAACTATCCGTATGATCAAGCTGAAGCGTTTTGCCAATAGCGTCACTTGAGCCAAACAGCTTCTCCGCCAGGGATTTTGTAATAACGATGCCATTGGACCCGGTAAGCACCTTTTCCCGATTGCCTGCCAGGAGCGCAAAGTCGAATACATTCAGGAAGGAAGGATCAGCAAACGCGCCCTCGACGTTCATTTTCTTATCGTTAGCAGTCAGCAATAAGGTAGTAGGCCGGTATCGGATTGCTTCTTCTACATCGGGGTAATTCTGTTTTAAAGTGGGTGCCAGCGGGAGGGGCGTCGTTCCCCAAACTGCCGGGTTTCCGCTGAATATATCCTGATTATAAACCTGAAAAATCCGATCCGTTTTGCTGTAAAAGCGGTCGTAGGTAAGCTCACTTTGAATCCATAAAAAAATGAGTGTTGAGGCAGCCATTCCAACGGCCAGCCCGGCCATATTGAGCGATGCATATCCTTTTTCACGTATTAGATTCCGCCAGGCGATTTTCAAATAATTCCGTAGCATAGTGGTATTGGTTGGTTGAGGGTATTGCTCAGGTTGTCGTCGAATAAATTCGGGGCGCATATAGGCTAGCACATCCAGCCAATAGCGCCGTCGGGCTCTTGACTCCCCTATCTGTGCAACCCGTAGTGTGTAACGTTCATGCAGATCGCCCAGCACCTCCTCCCGCAAATGAGGGGCGCAGAACCAGCTCAGCAGTCGGTCGGCCAGATGGGGAGGGGTGTTGGGCATAGAGCGTGGGGGTTGGGGCATGGGGCTAAGGGCGGCTGTTCTTGCCCCATGCCCTAGGCTATTCATTCAGATCGCAATGATTTAACTGGGTTCACCAATGCCGCTTTGATGCTCTGAAAACTGACAGTCAATAACGTAATGAGCAAAGCCACCACACCAGATGCGGCAAAAATCCACCACGATAATTCGGTATGGTAAGCATACTTTTGAAGCCAGCTATGGAGCGAATAATAGGCAACGGGCACAGCGATTCCAAAGGCAATACTGACCAATAGCACAAAGTCTTTGGATAGTAGCCCCCATAAGTTCAACACGGATGCGCCCAGTACTTTACGAACACCAATTTCTTTCGTACGCTGCTCGGCCACGTAGGATGCCATGCCAAAAAGTCCCAGACAACTGATCAAAATGGCGAGGATCGCAAAGAAACTGGCCAGCTTGCCAATGCGCTCTTCGGTAGCAAATTTTAGCGCATATTCCTGATCCGCGAACGTATAGTCGAAAGGGGCCGACGGGATAATCTGCTTGAAAACCGTTTCGATTTTCGGCAAAGCATCGGTCACACTGACAGCCGGATTAAACCGGATATTAATCCAGTTGGGATTGCCCGCCAGTAAAAAAACGGTCGGTTTTACCGGCTCAAACGGTGATTCCATGACCATATCTTTTACTACGCCCAAAATCTGGAATGACTTTTCTACATTGTTCGTCATCCATTGGCTTTTCCAGTGAATTGTTTCTCCAATGGCGGTCTGGTTTTGCAAACCCATTAGTTTGGCTGCCGTTTCGTTGATAACAAAGCCACTGGAATCGGAGGCAAACGCTCGGGAAAAATTGCGGCCCGCCACAAATTGCCAGCCGACGGTTTTAGCGTATTCGGGCGAAACATCTAACGTAGCAAATCGGTCGATTGACGCTACGGACATACCTTTCCAGCGAAATCCATCGTTGGACGACCATACCCCCGTAATTGGGCTTTGTGATTCGGCGACTTCAATTACGGCTCCGGTATTTTTCAGTTCGCTACGCAACAAGTCGGTTTTTCCGCGAAAATCTTCGGATTTCATCTGCACCATCAGCAAGCCATCCCGCGAATAACCCACCGGTCGATTTTTGGCAAATTGAATCTGACGGTACACAATTGCCGTGCAGATGATCAGCGTAATGGAAATCGTGAATTGCAAAACCAACAATACCTGTCGAGGAACAGTTGCGAAACGGCCTGTTTGAGATACGGACAGACCAGTGCCTTTCAATACCTTAACCGGCTGGAATGAGGTTAAATAAAAAGCCGGATAACTGCCCGCTACTAAACTCGTCAGCAACACAAACCCAAGCGCGTACAACCAGAAGTACAGATTGGTCCAGGGTATTGCTAGTTTCTTGGCTGCCAGATCGTTGAACCACGGCAACGTCACCAGAACAACCAGCAGCATGATGCCAAAAGCCAGGAAGACAATTAGAAGGGATTCGCTGAGAAGCTGGCTGATTAGTTGAACGCGGAGTGAGCCAATCGCCTTGCGAATGCCCACTTCTTTAGCTCGTTTCCCGGAACGGGCCGTAGTCAGGTTCATGAAATTGATACAGGCCAGCAGCAACACGAAAAAGCCAATTGCTCCCACCAGCCAGATGTATTGAACAGGCCCATCGTCGACAATTCCATTTTTAAATTTGGAATACAAATGCCAGTTCTGCATGGGATTCAGCCAGATTTGCGGATTGGTAACCGCTTCCTCCTTCATGCTCTCAAGGTGTTTGATCACATTCAGTTCCGAATCCTTCAGGCTTGACGTGACTTTGTCAAAATCCGTGTTCGGCTGAAGCTCTACATAAATATAGAGGGCGTGGTTATCCCATTTTTTCTCTTTCATGAATGGATTCGTAGCCACGTAGTAATCCCAGGAAGCCAAAAACTGTGCGTTATGAAGCTCCGTGTTTAGTGGCAAATCTTCGTAAACACCTGTTACGGTTACGGGGTTATCTGTATTCATTTCTATCAGCTTGCCCATCGGATCAGCATCGCCGAACAAAGCTTTAGCAGTTGAGGCCGACAGTAAGATCGACTGTTGATCCTGCAAACCTGCCCACGTGCCTTTAATCATGTTCAGGGTAAACATTTCCGGGGCTTCAGCACCAATATATTGCCCCTTTTTCGACAGCTTCTTTTCACCCGATGTCAGAATGCAATCGCCTGCATGGGTAGATGTTACGATGTGTTTGAAGTTACTTTTGTAGTTGGTTTTCAGCTCATGAATGAATGGATACGGCAACGATTGAGAGGTTTTGATCTCGCCATTCTTAACCTGATTCTGCATTACCTGCGCAATGCGATCGTAGTTTTTGTGGTATTTGTTGAACGACAATTCATCATAAACCCATAGACCAATGAGCATGGCTACGGCCATACCGACGGCCAGTCCGCCGATGTTGATTACCGAATATCCTTTGTTTTTAGCCAGGGTCCGAAAGGCGATTTTCAAATAATTCCGTAGCATGGTCGTAGTTGCTGGTTGAGGGTATTGCTCAGGTTGTCGTCGAATAAATTCACGGCGTAGATAGGCTAGCATATCCAACCAGTAGCGCCACTTCGCCTTCACTACGCCCTCTCGCGCTACCCGAATAACGTAACGCTCGTGCAAGTCGCCCAGCACTTCTTCCCGAAGGTGCGGTGCACAGAACCAAGTCAACAGTCGGTCGGCAAGTCGGGGTGGGTGGTTTGGCATAGGGCAAGGGGGAAAGGGCATGGGGTTGGGGGCAAAAGGTTGGGGACAGGAACCCTATGCCCCTTGCCCCATGCTCTATGCTACTCATTCGGATCGCAACGATTTTACCGGATTCACTAAGGCCGCTTTAATGCTTTGGTAACTGACCGTCAGCAAGGCAATAGACAGGGCCATCAGGCCAGAAAGTGCAAACATCCACCATTCGACGTCAATGCGATAGGCGAAATCCTGCAGCCAGTGATGCATAGCATACCAGGCAATCGGCGACGCAATCACAACGGCAATCAGTACCAGTTGAACAAAGTCTTTCACCAGCAGTTGCACGATGCCCGGTACCGATGCGCCCATCACTTTGCGAATGCCGATTTCTTTGGTACGCTGCTCGATTACGAAAGCCGACAGCGCAAACAACCCAAGGCTGGCAATTATAACGGCCAGCAGCGCAAAAGCTGAAAACAGTTGCTGCGTGCGTTGCTCGCTGGCATAGAACGTAGCGAACTGCTCGTCCAGAAAATGATATTCCAGAGGACCGTTTGGATTGAAAGCATCCCATTGCTTCTTCAGATCGTCCAGAAAACCAGTGACATCCGTGGTTTTTATTTTCATCACGATGCCACCCGCATTTCGGCCCATCATCAGCATGAGTGGCGCTACCTTTTGCTTGACCGACACGTAATTAAAGTCCTTCACGACGCCAATGACTTTATACTCGTGATTTCCCGACCGAACTACTGATTTCCCGATTGGATTAGTCCCTTTCCAGCCCAATTCATGAACGGCCGATTCGTTGATGAGTATCCCGGAAATCGAATCCGTTGGGAAGTCTCTGGAGAAATTCCGCCCCTGGACCACCTGTATACCTAAGGTGCGCAGGTAGTCGTAATCAATGTTAAAAATATTGGTGTGAATTTCGGCACCATTCGAGGTTTCATTTTTCGGATAAATCTGCGTGCCATCCATCATGATTCCGCCCGGCGTATACCTCGACAGACTGGCCGCAACAACATGCGAATTCTGCAGAAGCTGCTCCTTGAATGCCAGCTGTTTATCTCCCAGCAAACGAGTATCGGGCAGGGCGATGACCTGGTCTTTATCATAGCCTAATTTTTTTGTCTGCATGAACTGCAACTGCTTGTACACAACCAGCGTAGCAATCAGAAGGATTGTGGAAATAGAAAACTGGAATACGATCAACCCACTGTGTAATGGCTTTTTCTGAGAGCTTTTCCCGAAGAAAGACCCTTTCAAGGTTTTAATGATACTGAACGAGGACAGGAAAAAAGCCGGATACCCCCCGCCAGTATGCCGGATAAAAAACTCACCAGAAACAGGGTAAGAATAACCCGGTAATCCAGAAAAAAGAAAGACTTATTTGTTTGTTGGCGACCTGATTAAAATAAGGTAATGAAAGAATCAACAGGCCGTAAGAGCACACCATTGCCAGTAACGTCAGTAGTACCGATTCGGTTAGAAACTGGAAAACAATCTGATTCTTGATCGACCCCATAACCTTCCGAATACCCACTTCTTTGGAACGTTTTGCCGCCTGTGCCGTCGATAAATTGGTGAAGTTGATGCAGGCCAGCAGCAGAATAAACAGGGCCAACACCGAGAAAATATAGACGTACTTAATATCGCCGTTGGGCTCCATCTCATATTTGGTAGTCGAATACAAATGGATGTCGGTAAGCGGCTGCAAAAAGAACCGAAATGTCTCAACTGATTTTTGGGCTTCGGCCAAACTGATTCCCATATCACGCTGCACTTCGGGCACAACATATTTGGCAACTAGCTGCGGGAATTTTGCTTCCAGTTTTTTCGGATCAGCTTTATCGGACAACTCCAGATACGTAAAAAAGCCGATGTTGCTCCAGGTTGGATTGGTAATATGCCGTGACGCTAAACTCAAAAAAGCATCGGCATGAAAATGTGAATTGTCGGGTACTTTATCGATAACGCCCGTTACGGTAAAGGCTGATCGTTGTGTACCTACCGCCAGTGCTTTGCCAATTGGGTCTTCATCGCCGAAATACTTCCGGGCGAATTCGTTTGAAATAACAATGCTATTGGGTGCAATCAGAGCCGTTGCCGCATTGCCTTTGATACAGGGAATCGAAAACAGTTGCAGGAAATTGGAATCGGCAAATGCAAGATGAGCTTCCTTAAATTGATTGTCTTTGTACTGAATATAGTCGCTAACGGCCATGTATCTCGCCGTAGCTTTTACTTCCGGAAAAGCCCGTTGAATACCTTCGCCAACGCCCGCATCAACATTAGGATAAACTTCTACGTTGCCATTACCCACTACTGAAAGCTGCACCCGATATAGGTTGCTGGCATTGACGGGGTATTTGTCATAACTCAACTCATTGTATACGAATACAGCAATGAGCATAAAACTCGTCAGCCCAATGGCCAGACCCAGCATATTGATAGCGGTAAATGCTTTATTCAGCATCAGATTCCGCCAGGCGATTTTTACGTAGTTTCGTAACATATCTCTGAACTTTGGATTTGACGATGTCCATTTCGACGTACCGTGCGGTTGTCGTCTGATAATTGAAGGTCTTACATAAGCCAGCACATCCAGCCAGTATTGCCGCTTTGCCTTTACTATGCCCTCTCGCGCTACCCGAATAACGTAACGCTCGTGCAAGTCGCCCAGCACTTCTTCCCGAAGGTGCGGTGCACAGAACCAGTTGAGCAGTCGGTCGGCAAAGCGAGGGGGATACATAATGATGAATAATAAATGAGGAATGAAGGGGCGACGAACCACGAATGACACTCATCATTCATCATTAATTTTAGCCCCACTCTAGCCGGATATTAGGGATGATACGATCCCAGAGTCTGTTTCGAACAGCCCGGACTTCGCTAAGAACACGACCGCCCAATGGCGTCACTGTAAACAGTCGTTTCCGACGCCCTCCGCGTTCGGCTGTGGCTTCGCCTAACTCAGACCGGAGATAGCCTTTCTGTTCCAGGCGTTGTAAGGCTGCGTGGACCGCTCCGGTACTGACTGCATTCCCTGTTTCGTGCTCAAGCTCTTCGGCAATAATTACCGAGTATGCTTTGGGCGAGAGCGTAGCTACAGCCAGTAACACTACCTCCTCGAACTCACCTAAATCACTCCGTCGCATGAGCTGGAAGATGGGGTTATAGGATTCGTTTTTATTTCCTCCATTTCTGTATGTCAAATGCCTTGCCAAAATGAAAAAAAGTGCTTATTAGCCTGATTATGGGCATTTAAAGTGAAATAGGGGAGGAGCTAGTGTCCAGAATCGGACAGCTTTCGTACGCATGTGGACAATCCTTTTCGATAAATGGAGCACAAAAAGAAACCTGGTTTCTATTCTACCAGCTACTGCGTTTCCAAACAAAATGATAGTGAGGAGGTTAATTAAGCAACCATTCCCTCTCATTAGCAGAGACAGTTGGAATGAACTGAATATAATCTGTCAACTCACTATCGTTATGAAACTCAAAATAGTAAGCCTATTGGCTTTCTCAATGATGCTGACTATTGGGGCTTACGCTCAGGATAGTACGGCCTTGAGTAAGAAAGAAATGCGCAAACAGGAACGCGCAGAACGAAAAGCGCGCGTAAAAGAAAACCTGAAAGAAGCCGGACAAAATGTAGGAGACGCTACGGCCGAAATGGGTCGTGGTGTTAAGCGGAAAGCGAAAGCAGCTGGCGAAGCTGTCGATACAACTGCGCAGAAAGTCGGAAATGCCGTCAATAAAGGATTGGATAAAACGGAAGGGGCTTTAATCAACGAGAAAGAAAAGTGGAAAGCAAAACGCGATTCAACTAAAGCTGAAAAAGCCCGACGCGATTCACTGTAAAATTTTTTACTGTTTTTTAGCTTCCCGAAACCGTTCTGGCTTCGGGAAGTTTGTTTTTACGCTCATTCCAGTTTCGTACTGATCTTTCCATACTTTTCTCGCCAGTGCTTCCAGCGCTTGTGCGACCACAGCCAGTCTGACGGATAGTTACGTATCGTTGCCTCCAGCCGATCCCTGTATCGTTCGAGCATGGTGCCTAATGGTAGATCGTCGTAAGGCGGTTCCGAAATCAGATCGAACGTAGCCTCGTAGTATCCTCGGCGAATACGAATCACTTCAACGTAGAAAACAGGCATATTCCGGCTGCGGGCCAACCGTTCAGTGCCGGGGTAAAACGGCGTATCCCGGTGCAGAAAATCAGTCCAGTAAGCTTGCTCAGGGGTATTAGGTACCTGGTCAGCCACCAGAGCGATAATACGTGGCTTGCCTTTCTGGGCTGCCATTCTGCGTGGAAGACTCTGCATGGGTACAGGCACAGCGCCAAACGTTGACCGCACTTGCTTCATTAATTCTTCAAAAAATGTATTGGTCAGCGGTTTATAAACGCTATCAGCAGGCATTCCGATGAGCACAGCCGCCGACGGTAGCCATTCCCAGTTTCCCTGGTGTGAAGCCATAACCACCACGGTTTGACCGGCCTTCAATCGGGCTTTCACCAACCCCGGATTTGTGAAATGAACACGCCTGATCAGTTCATCGGCAGTCAGGTCGGGCATTTTCAACGTCTCGACCAGTAAATCCGTCAGGTTCAGATAGAATTGTCGGGCTATTAATTTCAGCTCGTCAGGTGATTTTTCGGGAAAGGATAAGCGGAGATTTTCGAGAATTACCAGACGCCGATAACGAATTATATGCAGCAATAAAAAGGACAAGACATTGGAAATACCATATAACGCACCAAGCGGTAAGCGGGACAAAAAACGGAAAAATAGCATTTGGCGAACGTAGGCTGGCTAAACGAAAAGTATAACGTTTATCCCTAAAATTAAAAATTTACAAAATCTGTTGGTGGTATTGATTTTTTGCTTTATTTGTGAACGGATACGTTTGTTTTTATTGAAAAAGTACCAGCTAACGCCAAATCCGGTTGAGTCTCAGCCGAGCCGTCTACTAATCGAATTACACTATTTGCCTTGTTTGGATTACTTATCGGGGGTAGTGCAATTTGGAAACGTTCGATTTGAGGCTCAAGAGCATTACCAGAAGCAAAGTTACAGAAATCGCTGCTACGTTCTGACGGCAAATAAAGTAGATGTCCTCACAGTGCCTGTGCAACAGGGGACGCATCACTTGCCCATTCGCGATCTTCGGATTGATAATAGTCAGAACTGGCGGATGCATCACTGGCGATGTTTGCAGGCTGCTTATGGAAAAGCTCCGTTTTTTGAATACTACGCGCCTGATTTCGAGTTAGTATTTCGAAAAAACTGGACGTTTCTGCTGGAATTGAACTATGAGTTGCTGACAATTTGTCTGAAACTACTACGGATAGATAGACAGATAGACCTGACAGATTGGTACGATAAAGTTGCACCAGTCGGTCTATTTGACGCTCGATCGAAGGTAAATCCACGGAATGGACCAGAATCGTATGTATTCCATCAGCCAGTAGCTTATTCACAAAATTTTGGCCAGGAATTTGTACAAAATCTTAGTATCATAGACCTGTTGTTCTGCCAGGGACCGGCCGCTTTGGACGTGTTGATGGCCGGCCTTCGGAAGTGAACAAATCCTTTAAACTCTTCGTTAGGCCAGTAGTACGCTTACCTAAGGAGACCCTAAAACGAATGGAAGCAAAATTCTCAAATCGCGTAAAGGAAGTTATCACGCTGAGTCGGGAAGAAGCCTTGCGCTTAGGCCACGATTATATCGGTACAGAACATCTGCTGCTCGGTATGATTCGTGAAGGAGAGGGTGTGGCAGTTGGGTTGCTAAAAAAACTTGGCATCTCGCTGGATGAACTCCGGGTTACTATTGAACAGGCCACGAAAGGAACAGCCACCAACAACGTAAAAAATCTGGCGAATATTCCGCTGACCCGTCAGTCGGAAAAAACGCTGAAAATTACGTATCTGGAAGCTAAGATTTTCAAAAGTCCGCTCATTGGTACGGAGCACCTTCTACTGTCGATTCTGCGCGATGAAGACAATGTCGCCACGCAGATTCTCAATAAGTTTAATGTTAATTACGAAGTCATTAAGGAGATGTTGGAATATCAATCTTCAGGAAGCCGTCCGGTGATGGGCCCTGAAACCGACGATGACGACAACGACCGTGGAATGTTTGGCGGCAGCAGTTCCAGCTCAGGTAAAGATCCTAAAGGCTCCGAAAAATCGCGGACGCCTGTGCTCGATAATTTTGGCCGGGATTTAACCAAGCTTGCTGAAGTTGGCAAACTCGACCCCATTGTCGGTCGTGAAAAAGAAATCGAACGCGTCGCTCAGATTCTGAGTCGCCGGAAGAAAAACAACCCAATTCTAATCGGTGAACCGGGCGTAGGTAAAACAGCCATCGCTGAAGGACTTGCTTTGCGCATTGTGCAGAAGAAAGTTTCGCGGGTGTTGTTCGGTAAGCGTGTTGTTACCCTCGATCTGGCATCGCTCGTAGCCGGTACAAAATACCGCGGCCAGTTTGAAGAGCGTATGAAGGCGGTGATGAACGAACTGGAAAAATCACCAGAAGTTATTCTGTTCATCGATGAGCTGCATACTATTGTCGGCGCGGGTGGCGCATCGGGTTCGCTCGACGCATCGAATATGTTCAAGCCAGCTTTAGCTCGGGGCGACATTCAATGCATAGGCGCAACTACGCTTGACGAATACCGTCAGTATATTGAGAAAGATGGCGCGTTAGCCCGTCGTTTTCAGATGGTGATGGTAGACGCTACGTCTATCGACGAAACCATCGAAATCCTGAATAACATTAAGGATAAATACGAAGATCACCACCACGTTAACTATACGAAAGAAGCCATCGAGGCTGCCGTGAAACTGTCTGAGCGTTACATCTCTGACCGCTTCCTGCCCGATAAAGCGATCGACGTACTGGATGAAGTAGGGGCTCGTGTTCACATCTCGAACATCACGGTTCCTGAAGATATTCTGAAGCTGGAAGAACAGATCGAGAATATCAAGAAAGAGAAAAACCAAGTTGTCAAGAGCCAGAAATACGAAGAAGCTGCTCAGCTTCGCGATAAAGAAAAACGCCTGATCGATCAGCTCGATCGTGCGAAACAGGCTTGGGAAGAAGATACCAAAAAACGTCGGTATACGGTCAACGAAGAAAACGTGGCCGAAGTGGTAGCGATGATGACTGGTATTCCGGTCACGAGCGTATCGAACGACGAAGGCAAGAAACTGGTCAACATGGGCGAAGAGCTGAAAGGCCGGGTTATCGGTCAGCAGTCGGCCATCGACAAACTGGTTAAAGCCATTCAACGGACACGCGTTGGCCTGAAAGATCCCAAAAAACCAATTGGTTCATTCATTTTCCTTGGTCCAACGGGTGTAGGTAAAACGGAGTTAGCCAAAGTGCTCGCTACGTATCTGTTTGATAAAGACGATGCGCTGGTACGTATCGATATGTCGGAATACATGGAGAAATTCAGTGTCAGCCGACTGGTTGGCGCTCCTCCGGGCTACGTTGGTTACGAAGAAGGTGGTCAGCTAACCGAGAAAATACGTCGGAAGCCATACAGTGTAGTACTGCTGGATGAAATCGAAAAAGCGCACCCGGATGTGTTCAACATCCTGCTGCAAGTACTTGACGATGGTATCCTGACTGACGGACTGGGCCGCCGGGTGGATTTCCGTAATACGATCATTATCATGACCTCCAACATTGGGGTGCGTGATCTGAAAGATTTCGGAGCTGGTATCGGTTTTGCAACCAAGCGTTCTGCTGAAACCCAGGATGAGCTAATGAAGAGCACGATTCAAAGTGCCCTGCGGAAAGCCTTCTCGCCGGAGTTCCTGAACCGTCTGGACGATGTGATTGTGTTTAACTCACTGCAACGTGAGGATATCCACAAAATCATTGACCTGATGCTGGGCAAATTGCTGAGCCGCGTAACCAACCTTGGCTATGCTGTTGAGCTGACTCCTAAAGCGAAAGACTTCCTGTCGGAGAAAGGATACGATCAGCAGTACGGTGCCCGTCCGTTGAGCCGTGCGATCCAGCGTTACCTCGAAGATCCTGTTGCAGAAGAAATTCTGAAGGGTGAATTGAAAGAAGGTGACGTTATCTGGGCCGATTACAGTGGTGAAGGCGAAACCCTCACAATCACGGTCAAGAAGCCAGAAGCTGTTGTTGAATAAGTCATAGAATACGTTAAAAAAGCCGCCTGATTAGCTATCAGGCGGCTTTTTTTGTGGAGCAAGCTAAAATCAATCTATAGATACCACGTACCCTGCGAGATCAATTTGGTTGTCCCACCAACATTGATTATGTAGCGATCATCGGTACGTTCGCCATCCAGATAAATGAAGGATTTCCGGCCAAGCTGAAAGCCCTGTTCAACGGTAGCTTTAACCTTCGCCTGTTCGTATTTCAAAAGATAAGCGAGCAGGCAGCCGTTAGCGCTACCCGTAGCCACATCCTCCGACACCTTATTGTTTTCGATCAACAGCATTCTGGCATTGTAATCATTCGCCTGATCGTAGGTTTCCCGGCAGTAAAAGAAAAGTGATGTGGAATGCCCGGTTGGGCTGTTAGTGCGGTATTTCTTCTTTGATATCAGAAAATTTTTAAACGATTGATACGTAATATCAAGGTTATTCATAGCGGCTAAATTTCGCAGAGGAATAATAATGTAGGGCAGGCCGGTGCTGATTTCCTGAACAGGCAACGTACTATCAATAATGTCCGGATGGAGATCAAGAGCTTCTGTTAATTCTTCAGGGTCGAAAGTCTCTCTAAACTCTGGTTGCGTCTGGCGCATGTAGAAAATGCTTTCATCCAGATTGTTTGGCTCTGGAATAGAAATATCGATGTCGCTGTGAATCAGCTCAAGTGTTAGTTTTTCGATGGGTTCAGGCAGAAGAAATCTTGCGATGACGTAGCTTGTACCCAGTGAAGGATGTCCTGCAAACGGAACTTCATGCTCGGGAGTGAAGATTTTTACGACGAAGCGTTGATTGTTCTTATTGGCTTTGATGAACGTAGTTTCAGCAAAGTTGATCTCCCGCGCCATCCGCTGCATTTGCTCGCCCGAAATCTGATCGTTTAAATCAAGAAAAACAGCCAGTTGATTGCCTTCATACTTTCTGCTGGCAAACACATCGACAATAAAGTACGTAATGGTATCCATAACTGGTCTTTACTACTAGAGAAATATAAAAAGCGGTCGTACGGTCAGGATGTACCGGACACGTAATGACCGGATTAGCGCCTGAACGTACGACCGCTTTTGGTTTATTAAAAATCCTTAAATACTTTTTTGCTTCACCTGATCGATTAAGTACTCCGACGTACGCATAGAGGCCGCCAGAATTGTCCAGGTTACGTTCTTGTCGCCCTGCGAAACAAAGGGAGCTGCATCAACCACAAACAGGTTTTTCACATCGTGAGCCTGCTGGTATTTGTTTAGCGCCGAGGTTCTTGGATCATTCCCCATACGTACCGTACCCACTTCATGGATAATACGGCCGGGGGCAGCCAGTCCATAGCCGTGTGCCGTATCCGGGCCTGGTTTTGGGCCAAGCGGAATACCACCCATTGCATGAATGATTTCCTCAAAGGTATCCTGCATGTGCTTGGCTTGTTTTACCTCGTAGTCCGACCATTTATAGTGGAAACGTAACACGGGTATACCGTACTTGTCCACGGCATTCGGGTCGATTTCGCAATAGTTACTTTCAAGGGGAACCGGCTCACCCCGGCCCGCCATGCTGATGTAGGCGCCATAAAACCGCCGGTAGTCGTCTTTCAGACTGGCTCCATACCCGCCACCTGGCTTTGTTTTGCCATCACGGCCAGGAATCATACCATTCAACGATTCGATGCCACTCCCAAAGCCATAGCCTGGCATTCCCATGCCACCGCCGTACTCAATGTGGTAACCTCGTGGGAAATCTAATTTTTTATTGTCGAGCCACCAGGGTGTAAATACGTGCATGCCACCCACGCCATCTTCATTGTAGCGTTTGCGGTCCATCAGGGCCGGTACAAACCCTGACCGACTGGCTCCGGTCGAGTCATTCAAATACTTTCCGACAACACCACTGCTGTTGGCCAGTCCGTTTGGAAACCGGGCCGACTTTGAATTCAGCAGAATACGGGCCGATTCGCAGGTGCTGGCGCCCAGCATGACTGCTTTGGCACGTATCGTTATTTCCTGCAAGGTGCGGGTATCTACGTAGCTGATACCCGTTGCCAGCCCCGTTTGCTGGTCAGTCAGAACCTCGCGGGCCATCGCCCCATTGATCAGCGTTACGTTTCCCGTTTTGACGGCTGGAATACACAGTACCGATGAAGACGAAAAGTCGGCATATGCCTGGCAACCCCGACCGCACTGATGGCAATAAAAGCACTGTCCTCTTTCCTTATTGATTGGTTTGGTAAGAATACTCAACCTCGATGGAATGACCGGAATATTAATACTGGTACCAGCTTTGCGAAGCATCAATTCGTGAAGCCGTGGTTTTGGGGGCGGTAAAAAAATGCCATCGGGTTCGTTATGCAGATTTTCCACCGATCCAAATACCCCAATGAGTCGGTCTACCCGGTCATAAAAGGGCTTCATGTCTTCGTAGGTAATCGGCCAGTCATCGCCAACACCGCTTAACGAACGGCGCCGGAAGTCATCGGGACCAAAACGCATAGAAATACGTCCCCAGTGATTGGTACGTCCGCCCAGCATGCGGGAGCGAAACCAGTGAAATTCGGTACCGCCTTTGGCTGAATAAGGTTCTCCATCGATGTCCCAGCCTCCCCAGGCAGCGTCAAAATCTCCGCCTGAGCGAGCTGCTGTGCTGGCCCCACGTCGTGGCGATTCCCACGGCCATTTAAGCTGTGTGATGTATTTTGGGTCGGCCGGATCGTAGTAGCCGCCTGCTTCGAGCAGAGCCACTTTAGCGCCAGCTTTGGCTAACATATACGCTGCCATGCCACCACCCGCGCCAGAGCCAACAATCACAACGTCGTAGGTAAGGGGAGCCTTTTTGATTTGTGGGATATCCATCGTTGATAGAAAGGATTAGGTTTCAGGATTTATCAGTTTATGATTTCCATGTACAGAGGGCAATACTGCAGGATTTGACCTGATGGCCAAATAGCTACTTTCTAGAAAGTCAGACTTCAGCTTAGTTTACTCCTTGATACGTAAAGCCTCACAAAGTCAGGCGTTGTTTGTCAGCCAGTAATACGTTGCTCAATTTTTCGTACGGCAACCGCTGCGGGGTAACCTTGTTATTGATCGATAGAACAGCGGCCGTTGCTGCTGACTGACCCAGAATCATAAATACGGGCTCCATCCGGATTGAACCGTAAGCGATGTGTGAGCTTGATACACAAACGGGTACCAATAAATTAGTGCACTCACTCTCTTTAGGGAGAATAGATCCATACGCAATGGAATAAGGTTTGTCGGGGTGAACCCCAATATCTCCCTCATTCTGTACGAAACCATCGGGCTTAACGTAACGTTGCGAATTGTGGGCATCCAGGGCATAAGACCCCATGCCAATTGGTTGCGGTACGTTGGTCTTGCCCAGCGCATCGGCTTCTTTCATCACAAATACACCCAGCATCCGACGCGCTTCGCGAATGTATAGCTGATGAGGCCAGTTGCCATTATCAACGAACTCATCCTTTGCCAGCCCCCACTGCTGCATCTTTTCATGAACATCGGCCGGAACCTGAGGATCATTCGCCAGGAAATACATAAGTCCTTTCTGGTATAATTCGTGATCCTTGATAATCTGCTTACGGCGTTCATAAGTAGCTTCCGGATAATCGTAATTTTTACCAAGGTAGTCAGTACTGAACGGGCCGTGATTGTTGGTATCCGTTTTTCGGTTCGGAATGGCATCGTATTTGTCGAAAGTCTCGCGCCAGCCACTTGCAAACACACGCGCCAGGAGTTCGTACCGGGCAGGATTATACCCCTCAGGCTTTGGGAAAGCGACCCGGTTGTCGGGGTGATTGCTCAAACACATACGGAAACAATACGCCTGGATTTTGTGATCGCCCGTTCCTTTTTCGCCCGGCTTATCTGACGATACTTCGGGTAGCAGGCCACTAGCTGGATCGCCGGGTATTTTATACGGGCTGATGTTTGTTTTGAAATGGTGCCCATGTTGGAAGACTTCCGTTTCGACGCCATTCCATTTTTCGTTGTAAACGCTATTGGCTTCACGTCCAACGTGGTAGCGTACACCGGCCGCAGCCATCAGGTCGCCTTCGTACGTAGCGTCAATGAACATTTTCCCCTCGTACACCGTACCACTCAGCGTACGGAACGAGCGAATAGAACTGCCTTGCTTTACGATACCTTTGGCTGACCGGTCGAGCCATTCATTGCGAAAGATGGTGAGTTTGTATTCCCGTACAAAATCCTCAAAAACCTGTTCGGCCGCGTGGGGTTCAAAAATCCACATTGTCCGATTCGCTCCGTCGATGGCGGGTGTTCCCTGGCCTTTATTGCCGTATTCTTCCTGTTTCTGCCATTTCCAGGCATCTTTCGTCTGGTAATGCTGATAAAGGCGTTGGTAAAATTCACGAGCCAGACCGCCAATTACTTCTTTATTCCCCGTATCGGTAAACCCCAAGCCGCCAGCCGACAGGCCACCCAAATGCTTGTCGGGGGAGACAATAATGACAGATTTCCCCATTTTTTTTACCTGAACAGCGGCCGTAATGGCCGCCGAGGTACCTCCATAAATAATTACGTCAGCCCGATGGGTAAGCGTAGGTTTTGCAGTAGTTGACGCCAACCCAGTGAGACAGAAAAATAGGGAAGAGAGCAGGTAAGCGATACCGCCGGGAAAGAATGAGTTAAGTGGAAAGAAGACGTAACGGGAAGTTTTCATAAAGTAGCAGTTCAGTACGTAATAATGGTATTGTGCACGCCATTCTGTAAAGAACCGACCTTGTTCCAGCTACTTTAATCAGCCTGATTAGGGCTTCAATTACTGCCTGAAGGAAATTCCCGCTACCGTACGGCCTCTACGCACTCAGCTACTTTATCCGTGTTAAGAATATCGACGCCTAATTTCTTTAATTGTTTCCAGCCGACTGGATTGTCGGGAATCGCCCAGAAGCGGATGGGTTTACTGTCGCTATGCGCGCGCTTAATAACTCGTTTCAGTTTATCCCGGTCGAGGTCAGAAAGTTCACCTGTACCATTCCATTGCGAATAGGAACGGAAATTATCGCTGATGAGCGCAACCCGCTGCAGCGTTTCCTGATCGTACACTTCGCTCGGACGGCCATCGAACTGGATCAGTGGGTAGTCCAGATATTTTTCGATTTTCGGACGATTGCCGCTAACAATAACCTGAACCGCTTTCGGATTAGCCGACCGACTAAAGGATGTCAGATTTTGTTGCAGTAAGTCAATCAATTTCGGCAATACGTCGGTGGGATTGTCTTTCACATCAACAACCAGACTGAAGGTGTAATCGCGGTCTGAGCTTGGTTTGCCTTTGTTTTGCTCAAATAGTCGGGCAATAGGCTTCAGATACAACGAGTCAAGCGTAGGGGCGTTGGCTTGTGGTTTGTCGTGCGATACCACCAGTTTCCCATCCTGTAGCCAGACGTCGGCTTCGATAAAATCGGCGCGTTGTTCATAGGCATTTACAAAGGGTTTAGGCTGGGCGTAATCGTTATGCGCGTGAATTTTCTGGGCAAAAGCGGTTGTAGCAGCAAAAGAAACTACTAAGTGTATGATAAATAATGTACGTAGCATGGTGGGTCGGGTTAAATGGCTAGTCGAGGTAAGCCCGATTTATAAGGCGCATCGTTGTAGCCAACAAGCGTACAGGCCAGATTTGTCAACAAAGTAAAGGGCTTCTTTTGTAATACCAAATGACAAATCTCGAATGAGCTTAACAGACCATCCTTCATTAAAGTTAATAATATTTGAGAATAAATTGGATAATACAAAGACTAACAGTATAGATGGCTTGTATCGCCGTTGAAGTTTACTTGAAACTGTGAGGCTTAACAGGTGACGGACGGATCTGCGTAAACAGGCTAGTATATTCAGCAATCAAGTCATGCTGTACCTAGATAGTACCTTGCCGTTTATCTCTAAACCGCTATTTTTGATAATATTTGCTTTATGATGAATGTGGCATGATGAGTATTTATGCACAACTTTATTCATTATACAGTAGTCATTATACATTATCCATTAGAAATGAGTTTACTGCAAGGAAAAGTTGCGTTGATTACGGGAGCATCGCGCGGAATTGGGCGAGCGATGGCCCAAAAATTTGCCCAGGAGGGGGCTTCGGTTGCCTTCACTTATTTATCAAATGTTGAAAAAGGTCAGGCGCTGGAAGAAGAATTGCGTGCGTTTGGCGGACAGGTTAAAGGGTATCGGTCCGATGCCTCCGATTACCAGGCTGCCGAAGAGCTGATTGCGCAGGTTCTGGCGGATTTCGGTAAACTCGATGTACTCGTGAATAATGCCGGTATTACGAAAGATGGTTTGTTGATGCGTATGTCGGAAGAACAATGGGACACCGTTATAAACGTTAATTTAAAGTCGGTATTTAATCTGACCAAAGCGGCCATCAAATCCATGATGAAAGCCAAATCGGGTTCAATTATAAACCTGACATCCGTCGTTGGCATTCGGGGTAACGCCGGACAATCTAATTATGCAGCCTCGAAAGCAGGGATTATTGGTTTTACGAAATCGGTAGCACTGGAATTAGGATCGCGGAATATCCGGTCCAACGCAATTGCTCCCGGATTTATTGAGACTGAAATGACTGGCGAAATCAACGAGAAGGCCCTTGAGGAATGGAAACAGCAGATTCCGATGAAACGTGGTGGCCAACCCGAAGAAGTAGCTGACTGCGCCGTTTTTCTGGCATCCGATCTCTCCCGCTACATCACCGGTCAGGTGCTGCAAGTGGATGGGGGAATGTTAACTTAAAAAAGGAAGAAGGAGGAAAGAGAAGAAGGTGAAAGGAGTGAATAATTGCTCTTGGCTCACTTGTTCCTTTCTTCCTTTTCCCTTCTCCTCTTATTTATGGATTTTATTTTTCAGTCATCTCCCTGGTGGATTTTGGTGTGTTTGCTGGTTGGAGCCGCTTATGCATTTGCCATGTACCAACCTCTGCCCCAGCGTGGCACGGCTCGCCTGGCGGGTAGCGGCCTGACGGTAGGCGGTTTCGATAAACGGACTACGTACGGGCTGGCAGCACTACGCTTTGTGGTGGTTAGCTTCCTGTGCTTTCTGTTGCTCAACCCCCTGATCCGAAGCCTGCGGACACTAACTGAAAAACCAAACGTAGTACTGGCCATTGATAATTCGGAGTCGGTAGTCGTGGCAGGACGGCCCGCACTTAATCAAACCCTGACTGCCTTACAAAACCTTCGGCAGCAACTGACCGATAAGGGGATGAACGTAGCGATCCGGACGTTCGGCGATTCAGTAACCGACAGCGATCTGACCCAGATCCCGTTTACCCAACGTACGACCAATCTGTCGGGTTTACTGTCAGGAATACGCTCAGACTACGAAGGGCGTAACCTGACCGACGTTGTGCTGGTGTCGGATGGTATTTTTAATCAGGGGTTGTCGCCCACGTTTGGGCAGTACCCGTTTGCCGTTCAGACGGTAGGAGTTGGCGACACCATTTCGAAGCGCGACATACAGCTTAAAGGTATTGTTGCCAACCGGATTGCGTATTTAGGCAATCAGTTTCCGGTTCAGGCTGAAGTAGTAAGCAATGGCTTTCAAGGACGTAGCGCAACGGTTGTTCTGCGTCAGAATGGGAAGGAATTGGGCCGTCAGTCGGTTAGTTTTGGCAAAAATGATACGTTTAACCAGCTAACGTTTCAGACAACGGCGACGCAAAAAGGGGTGCAGCACTACGTAGTTGAGGTATTGCCGCAGTCTGGAGAATTCAGTACTCGTAACAACCGGCAGGATGTGTATCTGGATGTTATTGATGGAAAAGAAAAAATTCTGCTGCTGGCTCTGGCTCCGCATCCCGACGTAAAGGCGATTCGGAACATTCTCGAAAAAAATCAGAATTACGAACTGGATGTGCGGATTCTGACCGGAACATCGGCTGATGCTCCTCCTCCGGCAGACAAGACCTACGATCTGCTGATTCTTCATCAGATTCCGGATAATGGCGGAGTAGCTAACCCATTGATCCAGAAATACCTTGCCAACAATACGCCTATTCTGTTTGTACTAGGAAATCAATCCGCATTAGGGCCATTCAATACGTCGAATTCGGTAATGCAGGTGGCGGCCCAGCCTAACCAGAGTGATAAGGTAACGGGCGTGTTTAATCCAGAATTTCGTCAGCTGAACCTCGACCCGGCCCGATTGGAGATGGTCGGTAAGCTCCCCCCATGTCGGTTCCTTATGGTGAATTCAGGCTGCAACCCGGTAGTGAAGTAGTGTTATGGCAGCAGGTGGGTAGCGTCCGGACTACCAAGCCACTGCTGGCTTTGAACGTAACGAGTCCGCGTAAAACGGCTGTACTAGCCGGTGAGGGCTTATGGTCGTGGCGACTGGAAGAATACGCCCTGACGGATAAGCAGGACGTAGTAGATGAGTTAATTCAGAAAGTTGTTCAGCTTATTTCGGTGAAAGAAGACCGCCGGAAACTCCGTGTGTATCCAATACGTAACGAATTCGTAGCAGGCGAAAAGGTCATTTTCGAAACTGAACTTTACAACGACATCTACGAGCGACTGTTCGATAAACCCGTTCGTCTGGAAATCAGTGACGAAAAAGGATTGACCCGATCTTACAATTATACGCCAACTGCCGCAAATAGTCGTTTTGAAATCAGTCGTTTGCCCGAAGGGGCTTACCGATTTCGGGCTACTGTCAGTGTTAACAATCGGGCAGAGCAATCGTCGGGGCAGTTTGTGGTGCGTGATTTGCAGTTGGAGGCTCTGAATACCACCGCCGACCATGGTATGCTTCGGCAACTAGCGCAGCAAACGGGTGGGCAATTCTACAAAGCTAATCGCATCGATAATCTCGTTCAGAATCTGGCGACCCGACCACATCCGGCCCGCCTGACAAGCACTGAAGAGATGAATGAATTGATCAACTGGCGCTGGTTGTTCTTCGTCGTGCTCACCCTGGCGGCTATCGAATGGGGACTACGTAAATTTTACGGCGGGTATTGATTTCAGTATTTCTTACTCGCCAGCTTTACTTTTCTCTGCTCGTATGGCATTGTATACGAACCGAATTTCGGAGTAGGTTACCTTATTGCCCAGGCCCTGCATGGCTTCACCCATAGTAGCGGGTTGGTACGTCTCCAGATAGGTGAGAATCGTGTCTAATTTATCTGAAGCCAATACGTCCTCAACGGCCAGTTCACCCGCAGCGATACTTTTCGCCAGATGCCCTTCAATTGTTGAAATGGCTAATCCCCGTTCGGCGGCTATTTCGTCGATGGTTTTACCAGATCGGAAAAGGGCCAGTGTAACTGCATCTGAGTCGCCTTTTGCTGGTTTGGGTTTCTTTTCTTTGGGCGTAGCAGCGTGAACAGGGCGTTCCGTATACTCCTGAATTATTGCCAGAATGGCATCGCCAACCTGCCGGACTTTGGTTTTCCCAAACCCTTTAATGGCCAGCAGTTCAGCCGTTGTTTTCGGCCGTAGGCGAGCTAACTCCACAATCGTTTTTTGCGGAAGTACCATAAATCCTGACGTATTGTGTTCGCCGGCCATGTCGTTGCGCCACTTCATCAAGGCACCATACAATCCACCTTTCGACGAACTTTCACGTTCCGTTGTTGGTTCGGTTTTCTTTCGATTGGGCTGAAAATCCAGTTCGGCGCGGTTGCGGGCCTGCAAATAGGCTAATCCTCCGAAACCATCCCGGCAGCTTTCAAAACTGCGTACTTTACCGAATACCTCCTTTTCCAACTCGTCCATTGCTTCCTGTATGGTTTCGCGAATCTGCTTGTTGTCGCAATCAGTCGGACACTGGTGCAGGAGGGGGAGCAGCTCATTACTCAGTAAGGGCAAAAAATACGCGGCTGCTTTCTGGATTCTTTGCTGTAAAGACGTATTGTGTTCCGGTAAATCGTTGCTGGAGAAATAGTTGGGTAATTGCTGAACAAACCGCTGCGCTACGTTGCGGACTTTAGGCGTATGAATTTCTGCAAATTGCTCCAGCAGTGTATGCAACGCATCAGGTAGGCTGGTGTGATGTTCGATAGCTCGTTTGCGGCACCGATATAATAGCGAACTCAGTCGTTCAAACGAAAACAATTCCTGTATCAGTTGCTCCTGACTAGTACGTTTGGAATCGTGTAAATGCTGTTCGGTCGGCGTCTGCTGCTGAATCTGGTCGTGAAAATCTTCTAACTCCAGCTCCGTTTTGATACTACGGGAAGGAATAGGAGCGCGCAGCACCAGACCATCGAGGGTTTTGCACCGACTGAGCGCAACGTACACCTGCCCATGCGCGAAAGCCGCCGATGCGTCGATGATCGCTTTTTCGAACGTGAGCCCCTGACTTTTATGGATGGTAATGGCCCAGGCAAGTTTTAAAGGAAACTGGTTGAACGTACCGATGGGTTCACTTTTTATTTCTTTCGTGCCAGGGTCAATCGTGTAGCGAACGTTGGTCCAGTCGGCTGGGTAAACCGCAATTTCCTGGTTCTCGGGAGAGCTTGTTACGTAGATAATATCATCCTCCAGGCTGGTTATTTGCCCGATTTTGCCATTGTAGTAAAGTTTGTCGCGAGAAACATCATTTTTCACAAACATCACCTGCGCTCCAACCTTCAAGTCGAGGCTAACTTCAGTTGGGTAAGCGTGGGCCGGAAAATCACCCTCGATACTGGCTTCAAACGTGTGAACGGGCGTTGGCAGGCTCTGGAGTTTTTGGCTATTTATTTGTTGAGCCGTTGTATTGTGGGTCGACAACGTAATATAACCGTCCGAATCGTCGGGCGCGAAATTAGGAACGTAACGCTGATTCAGTTCGGCCAGCTGCGCCTGGGTGATCGTTTTTTCGCGGATGCTGTTCAGCAAGCTAATGAATCGCTCGTCCGACTGTCGGTATATATGCGTTAGCTCAATGGAAACATAGGGCGTCTGGCAAAGAGCGTTGCTGCTGAAGAAATAGCCGGTTTGATAATAAGGTTTTAACAGCGCCCATTCGTCATCTTTGATTACGGGCGGCAACTGTTGCATATCGCCAATAAGCAGCAGCTGAACACCCCCGAAGGGTTGTGAATTATGCCGGTAGCGCCGAAGAATTTCATCAATCCCATCCAGTACGTCGGCCCGAACCATACTAATTTCATCGATCACCAGCAGATCGAGCGTACGAAGCAGGTTGATTTTCTCGCGGTTGAATTTGCGGCCTTCCCGTTGAGTCGTACCGGGCACTAATGGGCCGAATGGAAGCTGAAAAAGTGAATGAATCGTTACGCCCCCTGCGTTGATAGCCGCAACACCCGTCGGCGCAACTACCGCGAGTCGTTTAACACTGAGTTGCTTAATCTGTTGCAGAAAGGTTGTTTTACCCGTTCCGGCTTTCCCGGTTAGAAATACGTTTCGATTGGTATGAAGAACAAAATTGTGCGCAAGGTCAAGTTTTTCGTTAACGGAAACAGACATAAGAACGTAGTGGAATAATCGGGCAAAGGTAACGTCTTCACACCAGATTTTTAGTCGATACGAACAGACCTCATTCCCGTGCTATGGCAATCATCAGGGCTCCAACTCCCATCAATACAGCCCCTGCAATCACTTGCCAGCTGAGTTTTTCTTTGAGAAAAACGGCGGCCATGATCACCGCAAAAACAAGTGAAAAATTAGTCAGGGGTGATACCTGCGACGCATTGCCCAGCTTCAGGGCCCGAAAGGACAGCAGCGACGATACGCACGTAATAACGCCGGCGACGATCAGATAAATCCAGACTTTTCGCTCAATGCGCATCACCGTAGGCAAGTTGCCCTGTACGATCACCACACTCCACGACACAATCAGGATTAACACCGCCTGAATGGCAAAGGCTACGCTTGAATCAACATGCTTAACACCTATTTTCGAAAGTGTAACAACCGTTGCGGCTGCCAAAGCAGCTGATAAAGCAAATACAATCCACATGGAATGACCGATTAAGGGTGGAGAAAAGAAATAACTGGCCGTGCAGCCGGTCCTGTTTCGAGACTACTAGATAGTAAAGCAAAAAGTATATTGAAATGATTTAAAAAAATGTCGGGAGCGTTTATACCCATATGCGTTATACTTTTGAGAATCGATAGTCATCCATCAATAACCTTATATTGATTGACTACCTACTATAATTCCTGACGACTATGAATATTGGTGATAGAGTCCGTTTGTTGCGGGCAAAAGAACAGGGTGTAATCTCCCGGTTTCTACCTGGCGACATTATTGAAATTGAGATTGAAGACGGTTTCCGGATTCCGGTCATGCGTTCGGAGCTGGTGCCGGTTTCCCCATTAGAGGCTGAACGACTGCTTAAAAATACGGCTTATGCCCCGCAGAAAACGGCAGCTCCATCGGCTTCTACCATACTGGCAAACCAGGGAATTTATCTGGCTTTTGTGCCTGTCAACGACCGGGAGTACACGCTACACCTGATCAATAATACCGATTGGGAGTTTCCGTACGTATTGGGGGAAGAATCGGCTGCCGTTGGGGGAGGAGTACAGTTTAGGGGGCTGCATAGCGGTTTGTTGAAAGCCCGATCGCAGCAGAAAATGAACGACCTCTATACCCACGCCAAGTTTGAGGAATGGCCAACATTTGTTGTGCAGGGCTTATGGTATCGGGAAGGAAAATCGTCCCTGCGCCCCCCATTTATAAAGCGGTTTAAAGCGAGAGCGTCAACGTTTTTCAAGAATAAAACGACTGCGCCGATTTTGCAACAACCCGCTTTTATGACGCAGTTGGATGCCGATGCGACGAGTGCAGCCCCGGCGGATCAAGCACCCAATAGTAATCGGGCAACGAACCCAAGACCGACCACCATTCAGCCCGAAGATTTAAAAGCCGAAATGCTTAAGCCAAAGTCTGACACAAGCCCGGTTTCAGTCGAACGCCCATCGTCGGTAGTCGATCTGCATACGGAAGCGTTATTGCCGAAAGGTCAGGGCACCCGAAACCCGGCCGATTTGCTGAAACTCCAGCTCGATACGTTTGATAAAGCACTGGAAAACGCCATTGCCAGTGGAATGCACGAGATTACGTTTATTCATGGGGTTGGCAGTGGCGCCCTCCGAACTGAATTGCACAAACGATTAGGCAGGCATCCAAACGTTAAATTTTTTGAAGACGCTCAGAAACAGAAATTTGGCTATGGTGCCACCAAGGTTACAATCAAGTAAGAAGCGTACTCAAGCAACGTATTGTCATAAACAACGCCAGTCGCCGGATTTTCGTGGATTGCTGTTTTTACTCGCGGTTTCTCTGTGTTTCAGTTTTTTCCTGCTAAGTTGTGGCCAGCCTTCCGGTAATCGTCTAACTACGAAAGCCCCCAAAGAAGCCTATAACACCACCGAAATGGAAGTTCGTAACGAGCGCTTTCTGTCTACCGTCCATGTGCCTGTTTCCATTGCGCTGGCTGATGTGGAGCGGCAGATCAACGCACAGGTTTCCGGATTGATTTATGAAGACAACAGCCTGGATGACAACAACCGCGATCAGTTCATGACCAAGGTTTGGAAGCGTGGTCCTATTCTGTTGAGCGCCGAAGACAGCCTGTTTCATTTTACCGTTCCTCTCAGAATCTGGGTCAAAGCAGGCGTATCGGTCCTGGGTTTTACACAGTATAAAGAAACGGAGTTTGAGATTGATCTGCGGTTTAAAACCAAATTCGACCTTGAGCACGACTGGACTGTTCATACCCAGACACAGGCTGATGGATACGGCTGGGTACGTCGACCGACCGTAAGCGTTGTAGGGGTGAATATCCCGATTACCAGCTTTGTGAGCCGGATGATCGACAAAAATCTGGGGACGATCACGAAATCGCTTGACCAGCAGATTCGACGTAACGTTGATCTTCGAACGCCCGTTCTGAAAGCCTGGAATACGTTACGTGAACCCTACCTTCTTTCTGAAAAATACCGGACGTATCTACAGGTGGTACCGAAGCGGGTACTGATTACGCCACTTCGCTTTGAAGGACGCGTCATCCGCGCGACAATTGGAATTGAGGGCTATACCATGACGACTACGGGCGCTAAACCCGACGTCCGACCGGCGGTGTCGTTACCCGATCTGACGGTCGTGGGGCAGGTAAAAGATGATTTTCAGATTGGTCTGTTGAGTGAAGCTACGTATCAGGAAGCGGCAAAACTGGTTGCGGAAGAGTTTGTCGGGAAGTCCTTTTCTTTCAGTGAAAACCGATACAACATTACCATCACCAGTATGGACATGTACGGACAAAATGACTTCCTGATTATAAAAGCCGGGCTGAAAGGAACAATCAACGGCGACATCTATTTGAAAGGCCAGCCTTATTACGATGCACACGATCAGACGATTTCGCTGAAAAATCTTCAGTATGATTTAGATACAAAAAACGTATTGGCCCGGTCGGCTAGTTGGCTGCTAAAAGGCACCTTTGCCCGAACGCTCGAAAAACAGCTTACCATACCGGTAGGTTCACAGATTGCCGATATGCAGAAACTGTTGCAGGAACGGCTCAAAAACAATCAGTTAGCAAAGGGCGTCGTCATCAATGGTCATATCGATGAAATTAAGCCCGACCAGGTTTACTTAACGCCCAACGCCTTGCTGGCCGTTGTTAACGCGCGCGGCCGGATTGACGTAAAGGTTGACGGTTTATAAGTAATGACTATTCTTCACAAAGTCTGTACCTTTGCCATCCCAAACAACACAGGCTGGCTTATCGCGTCCGAGCAATCGGGCGAGGAAAGTCCGGGCAGCGTAGAGCACTCTACTTCCTAACGGGAAGGCGGACGGCTGGGAACGGCCGTTCGACAGACAGGGCAACAGAAAATATACCGCCGGGGAGTTAATGATTGAGTGATTGAATTGTTGAATGATTGAATAGCTGACGCAAGAAGATTAATTCAATCATTCAACAATTCTATTACTCAATCATTAACTCCCCGGTAAGGGCGAACCGGTGGGGTAAGAGCCTACCGCTCATTGGGTGACTAATGAGGCACGGTAACCCTTAGAGGCTGAAAGACCAAATAAGCATTGGACGTGCGGCTGCTCGTCGCCAGCGGCCCGCCAGGGCCAACACCAATGCGGGTAGGTCGAACGAGGTGTCGGGTGACCGGCATCCCAGATAAATGATAAGCCATTCCGCCAACAGCGGGAGGACAGAACCCGGCTTATAGGCCTGAGTTGAATGGGATTTTCGGTTTAGGTATTCAGTGTACGGTTGTTATTCCCGTAGCTCGTATCGTCACGGGTGTTCTATACGTTAGCCGATAACGGACACACTTGGCGATAACAGTTTTGCTATTTAGAAAAGCTTGCCTCGTTTGATCTTCAAAATCATCGCTATTGACTTTATCCGAAATCGGATCAATAGCGGGCATTCCTGATAAAAATAAATAAGGGTCTGTTATAACAGGCTAAGGAAATACTTCTGTCATTTTTGCTACTTTTGGAGTATTTAAGTTGTTACCCGTTGTTATAGTAATTTCAAAATAAGTAACTATTGGCTCGGGTTCCGCCTAACGAGCAGGGCTTTATGCAGGTTGGGAATTAGTATTCCGTCTGCCGATAACCGCTGCTTATTGAAAATATAAAGTTGAATTTAAGAACTAAAGTTGAAAGTTGTTTGTCAAGCCTGAACCACAGCTTGGATTTGCAATTGGCTGATGTTTGCTGGTCACGCCCAACTTGCATAAAACACAATGTTACTTGCAGTGCTTCTCTGTCACACAAAAGAAGCTTGCCTTGTCAATTGATTTTCTTCTAATCCTAAGTCAGCAATAAAGAGGTCTTTTATTTTTTGCTCAACCTCCGTTTTATTTACTGTAGTTGATATTCGTCTTGACTTTAAGTAATGTTCTCTTGAGAGTTTGTCTGCAAACTGTCCAACAGTTAGCAAGTCAATTTCATTTCCAAACCTCGTGGCTATTGTCATTGCAATTATTGATACGGTCAAACCTATAAGTCCTGCTTGCCAAAAAAGAAGAGTCCAACAAGCGATGTTAAGAATATAATTGCAAGTGTCCCTGTGATTGAATGTTTGGGTCTTAAAATTTTAGTCTTGAAGCCTAAGTGTTCGTCAATGTTTTTAAAAGATTGTCTGCGGATATTTTTTGGAAACAGCTTTTGCAAGTCGGTGTCCGGAGTTATACCGGTTTTGTCAATTAGTAAAGTGTCAGCAATAGCGTTACGTAACTTATAAAATGTTTGTTGGGTCGTACAATCATTTGAATTGTCGCCCTGAACCTTACTTGTAATTATGTCGCACAGTTCACCAAATGTCTTTGTGTCCTTAAGTTCTGTGTCGCCAAACTTAAAGCCAAAAGAGTTCTCAACTTTTACCAAAACATCAGAGATGTCTTCTGGGTCAATGTTGCAAAGTTCGTATGTGTCGAGGTCTGTCATAGCATTGCAAGTAACGTTGAAGCATTGGCGATGTGGCGGTATTCTGTGTTTCGTCAGCCCGGTGCCGCTGCTGATTAAAGATACAAAAGCTCATTGTTTATTCTACTGCTCGGCGTTATTCGTCTGCCGAAACCGAAGGTGATTAGCGAACACAAAGCTGAGAATATATTCTTCGCCCCGCCATATTGCCAATGCAATGTTAGCAGCAGTTATACGCTGTCATTATCAAATCTGTCAATAACATTTTTTAGAGTTTCTTGCTTGCCTTCAAGATAATTTCTCTTGTCGTCTGACAGCCAATTTGCTTGGTTAATTTTTCTCGTTATTGTGTCAAGTTCGTGAGTTAAGGATTTTTTTAGGTCTGCAAGTTTTTCTCTCAATTTATTGGAACTGTCGTATTCGTCGTCACGTTGTTTCGTAATCTCGTTGATTAAATAAATAAGGTCAGACTGGGAATATGCTTCTACTTTCCTTTCTACATCCTCGCAAACAATGATAGTTGTACTGCCACCCATATCCGTCGTTTTAAACTGAAATAAATTGTCAATTTGGGTCACAGTAATCACTAAACCGTCGTTATAATAGTCTATATGGTCAAAGTCAATGTCGTTAATGCTTTTGCAATTTGTCAAGCAATATTTTATTACAGGAAATGGGTCGGAGTTATAACTCCAAGGGACGTCTTTGTGAAAAGTCAGTTCTAAATTGTTGTCCTGAATTTGTTTGTCACGAAATATGTATGTTTCGTCGGTCATTCGTAATTGCCACTAATTTGTAAATATACGCATGTTTGGTAGATCAAAGAAAAATTTAGAAAAGTCATATTAACTCTTGGCCTTAGTTCATTAAAATATTTAGAAGTACATACTAATCAGACAATTATATAAAGATAAAGCTGTCTTTTGTCTGCTTTTCTTTCAACGACAATACAAAATGCGCATTGCGTTTTTTTGTATTGTACTGTATTTTACAATACAAAATACGCGACTTTACTCCAGCATGTCTAATGGGCTTTTTACGTTCTTCAACTGCTGGTAGCTAACATGTGTATAGCGTAAGGTTGTCTTAATATCACTATGGCCCAATAACTCCTGAATGAATTTGATGTCGGTACCATTCTCCAGCAGATGTGTAGCAAAGCTGTGTCTTAGACTATGAATACCAATTTCTTTATTGATTTTGGCTTTCTTTAGGGCATCCTTGAAAACCTGTTGCGTACTTCTTATACTGTATTGATCGCCGTATTGTCCTTCAAACAGATACTTTTTAGGCTTATATTCTATGTAGTAAGCCCGCAACTGCGTCAGAATGCTATCGGGCAGGTTGGCATACCTGTCTTTCTTTAGCTCGTTCAATGAACACCTGTTTGCTTTTGCTGTCGATGTCAGTGATTTTGAGATTTACAATTTCACTGACCCGCAAGCCCATCCCATAACAAAGTTTTAGCATCGTATTGTGTTTGAGGTTAGTGGTTACGGCAAAGAGCTTTTTGATGTCGGTAGCAGAGATAGCTTTAGGCAGTATAGATGGTTTTTTGGGACGTGGAATCTCAAAAAAGAATTTTTCTCTGTGCAACACTTGCTCAAAATAAAACTTGATGGCGTTTATCCGGCTATGCAGCGTATTTTCAGAGAGTTTAAGCGTGTTGATACAATATAGGAAATAGCTTCGAAGCCGGTCGGCAGTCAGCAAATCTACTGGTTGTGCTTTGAGTACATAGAGGAGTTGAGCAAACTCGTTGCGGTTGGTTTGCAAGGTATTGGCGCTATACGATTTGAGTTGCAGCGTTTCAACAAGTTTTTGAAATGCGACCTGATTAACGGAATGTATGTGTGCAATAACCGTTCTGCCAGCCAAGGGTGGGGCAAACCCAAAAAGCCGCCGAAAGTGCGCATTATCTGCTACATACCATGCCTTTTGGGTACGGCTCCAGGATGCACCCGTTAACTGCCTGACCCATTTATTGAGATCAGCGTTTAGGGCAAACTGAATAAATATAACGGCTTTTTCGCGGTAGACAGCCTGCTCGAACGTTAAACCCAGTAGCGTTTGAGTAGATCGTTCTTATTCGCCATCATTGGTACTTGTCTTCTTATCAAGCATAATCAACTGATCGGCCACAACTTCGGTAACGTAGCGTTTAGTACCTACTTTATCCTCATAATTCCGGGTTTTCAACTTCCCCTCAATATACACAAGGCTACCTTTAGTTAGGTATTTGTGCGCCAACTCGGCCAGGCTTCTCCATAGCACTACTGAATGCCATTCGGTTGTACTGTGTGTCTGCCCGTTTTTGTCTTTGAACGATTCGGTTGTAGCCAGTAAAAATTTAGCAACGCTAGCGTTACCTTCCAAGGTTTGAAATTCCGGGCTATTACCCAAATTGCCAATTAGCGTTACTTTGTTAAGGCTTCTCATTCTTGTAGTGGTAGTGAGTAAAATGGTTTTTGTAATTCTGAAACGAGTGCTAATAATGATTAGACGACGCCGGGTATATTTTGTTTCCTATCAATTCATTGGCTGCCAAAAACTAAAATTCAGCATCACAAACCATTTTTTTTGTACCTTTGCGGCCACGTTTTACAGGGGGGATGCGTCTCCCGTCAAAACCAAACAAGCAAAAATGGCTGTTAAAATTCGTTTAGCGCGTCGTGGACGCAAGAAAATGGCGATGTATGACATCGTAGTAGCAGAGTCAACCTCTCCACGCGATGGCCGGTTTATCGAAAAAATCGGTTCATACAACCCTAATACCGACCCTTCGACGGTCGTAGTAAAGTCGGATCGGGCCGTTTATTGGCTCATGGTGGGCGCTCAGCCAACCGATACCGCTCGTTCGGTATTGTCGCATGAGGGTCTCATGTATCGGAAACATTTGCAGGTTGGCGTCAATAAAGGAGCCATCACGCAGGAACAGGCCGATGAGAAATTCGCGTCCTGGAAAGGTGAGAAAGAAAATCGTAAGGCCGGTGCTGCCGACACTAAATCGCAAACCAAAGAGCAGGCTCGTGCTGCTCGTCTGGAAGCTGAGAAAAAAGTGAACGAAGCCCGCGCTGAAGCTATTGCTAAGAAAAACAAAGTAGAAGAGCCTGTCGCTGAGACAGCTGCCGCAGAAGAACCTGCTGCTGAAGAGACTCCTGCTGTAGAAGCAACGACCGAAGAAACTCCCGCTGCAGAATAGTTTTTACCGCACCAGCGGTCCGGTAAATTTGTTAATGAAGAGCCTGTTCGTTTCTGAGCAGGCTCTTTTTATGAGTAACACGGCAGGAAAGCCGTGCTTTTGCTAAAAAATGCGGCTCCGGCCGCGTTACGTATGACTAAAGACGATTGTTATCAGGTAGGCCATATCACCAAAACGCATGGCGTTAGTGGTGAACTGGTGCTTTTTTAGATGTCGATCAGCCCGACGAATACGCTGATCTGGAATCGGTGTTGCTGGAGGTAAAGGGAGAACTGATCCCCTATTTTATTGAATCGATTGCGATTGTAAAAGGTAGCCGGGCCATCGTCGCGTTTGAAGATATTGACACAATTGAGCAAGCCGAACGGCTGATTAACTGTGGTGCGTATCTGCCACTCGATGAACTGGAGCCGATCACCGACGAAACCCGATTTTATTTTCACGAAATAGTGGGTTACCGAATTGTTGATGCTACTGAAGGTGAACTGGGCGTCATTCGGGGCGTATATGCCATGAATGCACAGGACCTGATTGCTATGGACTACCAGGGGAAAGAAGTGCTGATCCCAATTAATAGCGACATCGTTCGGACGGTAGACCGCGCTAACCACAAGCTCAACGTTGTGCTGCCCGATGGTCTCCTGGCTATTTATATGGAAGACGACAGCAAGCAGCAGCCCGAAGTTGACGGCGACAAAGACGATACCGATGAGGATTGATATTATTACCTGTCTGCCTAAATTGTTAGATAGCTTTTTTGCGCATTCCATCTTACAGCGGGCGCAGCAGGGCGGCTACGTAGAAGTTGTGGTCCACGACCTACGCGATTATACGCTCGATAAACATCGGCGGGTAGACGACTACGCGTTTGGCGGAGGAGCTGGAATGGTTATGCAGATTGAGCCAATAGCCCGCTGCATTCGATCATTGCAGGCGGAAAGGACATATGATGAGGTCATTTATATGACGCCCGATGGGGAGCGGCTGAATCAGAAAACGGCTAATTCGCTTTCGTTACAGCAGAATTTAATCATCCTGTGCGGGCATTACAAAGGCGTTGATGAGCGTGTTCGGGAGATGTTCATTACCAAAGAAATGAGCATCGGTGACTACGTGCTATCGGGTGGAGAACTGGCTGCCTGTGTGCTTTCCGATGCCATTATTCGCCTGCTGCCCGGTGTGCTAAACGACGAAACCTCAGCCCTGACCGATTCTTTTCAGGATAATTTGCTGGCTCCTCCTGTTTATACCCGTCCGGCTGAATTTGAAGGACATAGGGTGCCCGCTATTCTGTTGTCGGGTCACGAAGCCAGGATCGATGAGTGGCGCTACGAACAGGCGCTGGCCCGCACGCAGGCACGGCGACCTGATTTACTGGAATCGTAATAGCCAAGATTTTTTAAACGTAGTGGCTGGTTCTGGGTTATATAATACCCTAATCAGTCATTTTTTATGCAATTATTAGTAGTTGGTGCCACGGGCGGCACCGGTCGTCAGGCGGTAGAACAGGCCCTTGAGCGCGGATTTTACGTAACGGCTTTTGTTCGTGATCCCGCGAAATTGCCCATTCAGCATCCTAACCTGACTGTTCTCACTGGCGACGTATTGCAGCCGGAAACTTTATTGCCCGCCGTTCGACGGCAGGATGCTGTCTTTTGTGCGCTTGGCGGTCGGCCTGCTCAGAAAGAAGAGGTTGTTGCTCAGGGTACCATTCATTTGATTGATGCCATGAAACTGTCAGGCGTTCGGCGGCTGCTGGTTGTGTCGTCGCTGGGTGTAGGAACCAGTTATGAAGAAGCTCCCTTGCCCAGTAAATTGATTATCAAAACGTTACTGAGCGGAGCCATCGACGAAAAAGAAAAGCAGGAGAGTGCCATACGGGCAAGTAATCTTGACTGGGTGATTGCTCGGCCAACCAGCCTGACCAACGGTCCCGCTACAGGAAAATACCGAATTGGCGAGCATCTGCCGTTTTCAACGTTTTCGCTCCCGCGCATCAGTCGCGCCGACGTAGCGGCTTTCCTGCTCAATCAACTCGATAGTGATACGTATCTGCAAAAAACCGTTACGATCACGGGTAAATAAAGCGGAAGTTATAACGCCGGATGAGAACTGACGATTTTGCAGTCGCAACGTTTGGTTCCAGCCGGCAACGTAACGGGTTTGTCGAATTGGCTATTTGGCAGAAGCGTCCGGGAAAAGGTGGTGAATTTCTCCTTTAGTAGTTTTTCTTCGCCATCGAACGCTCTGATCTGCACCGAAATATTGCTGTGTGATCGGGACGACAGATTCTTTACGTCAACGTTGACTGTGGATGCTACCAGCATATTTTCCAACTCCGAGCAGTCGACAGCCAGATCTATGGTTTGTGGGGTGAAGGACGTATTGTTCCGCTTCGACAGAACGTAAAGCACAATACCACCAATCACGACAATAAACAAAATAAGTCTTACCAGCGCTTTCATGAGTAATCTGATTATTGCGTAGCGTCTTCAAGCGCTTTTTTGGCTTCCCGTTCCCTGCGCTTTTGCTCGCGCCTTTCCTGACGTAGTTGTTTGCGAGTTTTTACAGTGTCTGCCGGAGCGGCCTCAGCAGCAGGCGTATTTGCTGGATCGGGTGATACGGTCTGCTCGCTTTCGTCACGTTTGTCGTCACTTTTCTTGCCTTTAAACAACCGGCGGAAGAAGTTTCCGATACCCGTACCGCTATCATCATCGTCTTCATCAACATCGTTGCCATTCGGGTCGGGCATAAACAGGCTATCCGACTGAAACGACGAATCCACCGGAGCTACCTGCCGACGCAGTCCTTCCCGCAAACGAACATCGTAGAACCCATAGGCACCGGAGTCGGGGGCTGTCAGGCCACGTCGGGCCATGATACGGCCAATGAGTCGGAAATAACCCCGCACGTTACGTGTCTGAAGGGTTCCATCCGGAACAAACCAATCAAGAGCATGTTTGGGACTGGGTACGACAAACGCCAGAAAAATACTTTCGCCCAGGTTCAGATCGGCCGGGCTTTTGGCAAAATAATACCGGGCAGCTTCGCCAATGCCATAAATATTGCGCCCCCATTCGATAATGTTGAGGTAAACCTCATACATCCGCTCTTTCGGAACAATGTGCTGGTTCTCGATAAGCCAGACGATCAAAATTTCTTCAACCTTGCGGGAAAGCGTTTTATTCCGACTCAGAAATGCATTTTTAACTAGCTGCATCGAAATAGTGCTGGCGCCCCGTTTGAAGGACTTTTCCTTGAAATTCGTTGCAATCGACACTCGGAACGCTTTTTCGTTAAACCCTTTGTGGGTAAAGAAATTGTAGTCTTCCGAGGTAAGCAGGGCGTTACGTAAGTCGGGCGAAATTTGACTTAGCGGGGTGTAATCAGGATTTTCGGGCCCGACGATAATATCCCGGACGGGTTTTCCTTTTTCGTAAGGTGTATAAATAAAGGGATGATTGATAGCCGCAAAATCAGTTTGCCCCATCTTCAGAATCCGAAACCCTTCTGATTTTAGGCCAGAGTTGAATTTGACGGAATCAGGCATCGACGTATCCAGTCGAAACTCAGCATCATACTTCAGTTTGCCCGCCACCTTCATACCTTCCAGCGACTCAAATAAACCCTGTGGAAATGAATTGAAAAGTGCCTGAGCATCAAGCGCATCGGTGTGTAATTCAGCCTCGTAAATTTTGGCTGGCCGGAGGGTGTATTTCAGGAAGGGCCTGGCGCTTACCTGCCCCAAGCGAACCGTTGATGAGCTGTCGATACCCACATAATTTTCGCCCACAAACAGATTGGCATCCATTGATGCACGGCTAACTAATACGTCGGTGCGGGCAATGGCGGGGTGATTGATTCGTAAATTCTGAACAGACCCAGCCCCTTCGAGCCGAAACTCACCTCCCGAGCGATCAACGTCGCGGAGTTCGGCCCGTAACGTATCAGCCTGAACTTTGAGTTTGTATTTTTTCTCGATGTAAGGCAACTCAATGGGTTTTCCATCGGCATAGAGTGCCAGATTGTATTCACGATCGGCGGGGTCAGCCGTGCCGGTTATGTGCCAGGTTGCCTGATTGCCATTCAACTTTATCGTAGACGTAACGTCTTCATTTTTGATGACGGCCGTTTGGGTCAGTAAGCTGAGGGTATCTTTATTATCCATACCCCGAAACTCCAGATTGCTGATATTCAGATCATCCGGAATTTTAGAAAGGACCTTGTCGATCAAACTTTCAGCCACTTCCGATAAGTCCGTGCGCTGGTTTGTTTCAGCGGAAGGGGTGTCGGTTGCTGTTGAATCGCGTTTGCGGTGAAGAAAGAAATCGATGTTCGAAAGCGAATCGCGTTTGATAACCTGAATAAAGCCATTGTCAAGGGTCATTCCCGACAATCCAATTTTACCCGCCAGCAGTGGCCAGAACCGCACAGCTACTTCTACCCGCTGTATCCGGGCCAGACTGTCGCGCTGCTCGGGCACAACGGTTATGTCGGTAAATGCAACCGAACTCAGGCCGGTAAACTTGGCGGACCCTACCCGAAGATCGAGGTGATAATCACGTTTGGCTACACGAATAGCTTTGGCGAGCCCTGTTTTTAATAGGCTTTCGCGCTTTGAATAGGCAATACCTCCCCCTATGCAGGCTAGCAGAAAAATGCTTAAAAATACCCACCCTGCGATTCGGAGGGCTTTTTGTTGACGATACGTCATCCCTGGTGTTTATGCTCGAAAGCACAAAGATAAGGAATTGAAGGAGGAAAGGAGAAAGCAGAAGGGATAAGGCAAAATCAAGGGGCCAATCCGGTTCCTTTCTCCCTTCTGCTTTTTGCTTTAAAAATCTAAATGGCAGTTCGTCCAGCCATCGTCGAAGCGGGTACCAAACTGGCGGTAGAAGCCAATGGCGGGCTCATTCCAGTCCAGCACCTGCCACATCATGCCCGTGCAGTTGGTTTCACGGGCGGTCTCGATGGTCGCGTCCAGGAGCAATTTGCCAATGCCATAGCCTCGAAAATCTTCTGTTACAATAATGTCTTCCAGGTACAGGCGTTTCCCTTTCCAGGTTGAATACCGAAAAAAGTACAACGCCATACCGACAATTTTTTTGCTGTCGGAGTCTTCAGCCATCAGCATGCCGAACAGTGGATTGGGGCCAAAACCATCCAGCGCCATTTGCTCGACGGTGTTTGTGACCTGATCGGCAGCTCGTTCGTAGACAGCTAGTTCCATAACTAATTCGAAAGCTTCAGGGATGTCTTCGAGGGTTCCGGGGCGGATTGAAATCATGTGGGTTAATAAATAGTGTAGTTTAAATAGTAGAAAATGAACGGCGGTAGGAAATTAGTAGATAATTGCCCATTTATCATTGTGAATTGTCCAATAATTTCCGCCATTTGTCAAGGGCGGCCTGAAAATCGCTGGGTAGGTCAGAGTCAAACTGGAGCCACTGGCGCGTGCGTGGGTGGGTAAAGCCAAGCGATTTGGCATGGAGCGCCTGCCGGGGTATTAGTTTGAAAGCGTTGTCGACAAAGGCTTTGTAGCTACCCACAGGATTACCGCGCAGAATGCGGTCGCCCCCATACATGGCGTCGTTGAACAGCGGGTGGCCGATGTGCTTGAGGTGCGCCCGAATCTGGTGAGTCCGTCCTGTTTCCAGTTTGCACTGAACCAGCGCAACGTAACGCAGCTCTTCCAGCGTCCTGTAATGCGTAACGGCCCATTTGCCTTTTGTTTCATCGTCGTAAATCGTCTGCACTTTCCGGTCACGTACCGACCGGCCAATGAAGCCTGTAATCGTGCCTACGGGTGGATTCGGTATGCCCCAGACCAGTGCATTATACGTGCGTTCGATGGTGTGCTCAAAAAATTGACGCGCCAGATGGGTCATGGCATATTCGGTTTTGGCAATTACCATCAGACCCGACGTATCTTTATCAATCCGGTGTACCAGACCAGGCCGGATGTTGCCGTTACGTGATGTAGGCAGATGTTGAAAATGGTAGACCAGCGCGTTGACCAGCGTACCGTCCCAGTTGCCGTGAGCTGGATGCACAACCATACCGGCCGGTTTATTAAGCACCAGCAGTTCGTCGTCCTCAAATACGATGGTCAGCGGGATATTTTCAGGCTTGATGTCGGTTTCGCGGGGAGGATGCGGCAGCGATATGGTAATGACATCCAGTGGTTTGATTTTGTAACTGGCCTTCGTCAGATTACCGTTTACCCGAACGGAATCTACGTCGATAGCAGCCTGGATTTTGGTCCGTGATGCATTGGGCAGGCGATCCATCAAAAATCGGTCGATACGTAGCAGACTCTGACCTTTATCCACCACAATGCGGTGATGTTCGTACAGTTCATCGTCTTCTGTAAATTCCTCAACGTCTTCCGTCATGATGGGTATTTTCTCGAAATGTTTGGCGAATTTACGGTATCATCCCGTAACCCGGACATCCTGCCTGCCTATTCAAGTCAATAGCGGGTAAAATAGCTGCATTCCTGATGCGAACTGATTTTGCCGAAATACTACGTGCCTTTCCTGCTGATTCGCCCCTGCAACTGCTTGATAATCCGTTTTCTGAACCCGTAGATATCCGTTTGTTTTTGAAGCGGGATGATAAGTTGCATCCGTCTGTGTCGGGGAACAAATGGCGTAAACTCAAATACAATCTACTGGCGGCCCATGAGCAGGGATTCGATACGTTGCTGACCTTTGGCGGAGCGTATTCCAATCACCTGTACGCAACAGCCGCTGCCGGTAAGGAACTGGGTTTTCAGACCATCGGAATCGTGCGGGGAAGAACTGGCAACACGGCCACGTAACAAAACATTACAGGCTTGTGAGGCCAGCGGAATGCGGCTCCATTTCATCAGCCGGGATGCATACCGCCGAAAAAATGACCCTGGCTTTCTGATTGAGCTGATGAGTCAGTTTGGCCCCTGTTACGTGCTGCCTGAGGGCGGCACCAACGAGTTAGCCATTCAGGGGGCAGCCGAAATTATTCCGGAACTAATCAGTCAGTTGGGTTACGTACCGCAGTACGTATGTTGCCCGGTCGGTACGGGTGGCACGTTGGCGGGGCTAGCCCGATCAGCGCCAGCGGAAACCACTGTGCTGGGATTTGAGGTGTTGCAGTTTGCCCGGGATTCGCCAGGCTCCCGTACATCAAAACCGGGAAACTTATTGCCTGAATTAGGTAACGTACAACCTATCAACGACTTCCATTTTGGTGGATACGCGAAAACCACGCCCGAACTGCTGGCTTTCATCCAGGCGTTTGAACGTAAAACCGGAGTGCTCCTTGAACAGGTTTATACCGGAAAGATGCTGTACGGTATATGGGCGCTTGTCCGGCAAGGCTATTTCCCATCCGGCGCAACCGTTGTAGCCGTACACACGGGTGGTTTGCAGGGGCGGAGTGAAAAGTTGGGCAAAGCATGAGTAAGACACTATAGCCTTTCTACCTTTGACGGGTAATTCGCATACGCATGGATACGATTTTTACGACTGAACGAGTCAGGCCTCTCCTGACGCAGGTGCGGGAGTTTGTTCAAACCGAGCTTATTCCATTGGAAGAGGGTTTTTCTCATCATAATCTCGGTACGTTGATCCCGATTCTTGATCAGAAACGGACACTGGTCAAGTCAGTGGGTTTGTGGGGGCTGGCTCTTTCCGAAGCGCAGGGCGGTCATGGACTAACGCTTTGTGAATTTGGGCAAATCAGTGAGGCATTAGCGCACGCCCCTTTTTTCGGACATTACGTATTTGGCTGTCAGGCGCCTGACATTGGCAACACCGAACTGCTACACAAATTCGCATCAGCTGAGTTGCGGGAACGGTTTTTGAAACCGCTGATGGCGGGCGAAATCCGCTCCTGTTTTTCCATGACCGAGCCAGAATTTGCCGGTTCGAACCCGACACGCATGGCTACACTGGCCGTACGGGAAGGAGATGAGTACGTAATTAATGGTCGAAAATGGTTTACCTCGTCAGCCGATGGAGCCGCCTTTGCTGTGGTGATGGCGGTGACCAACCCCGATGCGGCTCCGCACCAGCGAGCCAGTATGATTATCGTTCCGACCGATACTCCGGGCTTCAAAATTGAGCGGAATATTCCTGTATTTGGTGAAGCGGGTGAAGGCTGGTTTAGCCATGCCGAAGTGAGTTATACCAGCTGCCGGGTGCCGGTTTCGAACATCATTGCCGGTGAAGGAATGGGGTTTCGACTGGCTCAGGAACGCCTTGGGCCGGGGCGGGTTCACCACTGCATGCGCTGGATCGGTAACGCGGAAAAAGCACTGGATTTACTGTGCAAACGGGCCGCTACGCGTGAGATAGAAGACGGAATCATGCTAGGCGAAAAGCAGTTTATTCAGGATTTTATTGCCGAAAGCCGGGCCGAAATTGACGCATCCAGGCTCTACGTGCTTAACACGGCTCACATGATTGATACGGTTGGCGTAAGTAACGTACGCGACGCCGTGTCCGCAATCAAGTTCTACGTAGCGAACGCCTTTCTACGAGTACTCGACCGGGCCATTCAGGTGCATGGCGCTTTGGGCGTAACCGATGATACAGTCTTATCGGCTATGTATCGGCATGAACGGGGGGCTCGCATCTGGGACGGAGCCGATGAAGTTCACAAGCAAAATCTGGCAATCGGCATTCTCAAAAAATACGGGCTGGACGTCAAACAGAAAGCTCGTGAGCTGCAGCAGTTTCGCCAATTGATGAGCAGTCAGTTGTTATAAAAAACGTCCCGGACGGTCGATCGTTCGGGACGTGGCAAGAAGCTTCAATCCATCTGCTCTGGTTTCTACACCTGTGTCAGAATACCGCCTAACAAAGCTGCAAGAAGCAGAAGAGCTCCCTGATAAATGGTAATTTTCTGGATAGATAGTTTCATACGGTACAGTTTATGATGATGAGTAATTAAGAGGAATACTAGAATATGTTTATTATACGGTAATGGTTTGATTGATAAGCAATTATAAAAAGCGAATCCGAATTTTCCAATCAAAAAGGCAATTAATTTGACAGGCCGGTTTCGGCCAGTAGAACCAGTAGAATCCGCTGCATTCCCAATACGCCTTTGTCATTGAGCCACCATTCTTTGAGGGAGTGAGCCCCGCCACCCGTGCCGCCACTTCCGATCGTAATGGCCGGAATACCTTTGGCTATCGGTGTATTGGCATTCGTAGAACTCACGCTCAACTTTGGTTCTGCCTGAAGATATTTGGATGCCGCCATAGCTCGTTGCACCAGCGGAATTGTTGGTTCTACACGGCCGGAAGGGCGATCGCCAACCAGTTTTACGTCAACAGTCAAGTCAGGACCACGGCGTTTCATGGCATTTTCGTCTTTCAGTGCCCGCTGCACAGCCGCCTGCAACAGCTTGTCGATACCTGCCAGTTGTTCCGGGCTTTCCGACCGCATATCGACTTCCATCCACGATTCAAAAGGAATAGCATTAACGGACGTACCACCGCCGATGACACCAACACTATAGGTTGTTTTGACGCCCTGCTTCGTGAATTTGTCGGCCTCAGTTGTGAAATAATAAATGGCTTTTCCCAGCGCACCGTGCGGATTGACAATGCCAAATGCACCGTAGGAGTGTCCACCCGGCCCTTTGAACGTAATGCGATAGCGGTGTGAACCTAGCCCCCGATGGGTAATATTGTCAATGCCATGACCGTCGACGGCAATGTATGAATCAACCTTGGGGCCACCGGGTCTGAGCAGATGCTTCACCCCCCGCAAATCGCCTAAGCCTTCTTCCCCCACAGCGCCTACAAACAGTACGTCGGCATCGGTTTCTAAGTTGGCCTTTTCCATGCCTTTAAGAACAGCCAGCAAGGTGGTCAATCCCCGCGTATCGTCGCCCACGCCGGGCGCGTAAAGCGTATCGCCTTTCTGCTTCACGTTTACATCCGTTCCGGCCGGAAACACTGTATCCAGATGCGCTTCGACAACTACCGTTTTTTTGCCCGAACGTCCTTTTCGTTTGGCCAGTACGTTGCTGACTTCATCAATCCAGACCGAATCTGCACCAGCTTCCCTGAGCATCGCTGCAAATTTTTTGGCACGTTCGGCTTCTTTAAAAGGTGGAGATGGGATTTCGGTTAGCGTAATAAGGTCCTTTTTCGTTTGTGGCTCAAGTTCGTCGAAGGCTTTAAAAGCAGCCTGTACAGCAGGGCGTTTGGCCAGCGTATTGATTTGCGTCTGGTACTGCTTATCGATAGGTACTACTTTTTTTGATTCTTCATCATCCGATTCCTCCTGCGCGAATACCTGCGGAGATGCAATGGCCAGCAACATTGAGCCCGCAAACGTGGCTACTTTAACGAACTTATCCATGGGCTTACAAAATTCTCCCCACCCCTGACATCAAGGGTGGGGAGAGAGGTGTTTTAATTGAGAAAACTGTATGTTTCGTCAGGAAGACTATTATTCTTCAGCTACGTGATCATTGCTTTGAGAACCAGAGGTACCTGTGCTATAGAGCTGGTTGAAGAGAAGCTTAAACGTTCCCTGCGCCTGTGCTCTGAACGTGATTTCGGGGCCGAACGCATAGAATTTGCCGGAACCAACAGGAGCCATGAAAGCGGCAACACCATCCTGCAGATATGATTGCCCCCAGGCCCAGCCACTACGTAATGGTTTGTTGGTATCAAACCAGGCCAGTGGTACTACGGTGCCTTTGGCAATGGCTTCAGGAGCCAGCTTAAAGACGGGGCTAGCATCGAAATATACGTCTGTCTGGTTGGGAAGGCCCCAGGTGGCATGTTGCGTAGAGTCCAGACTTACCCGCAAAACGCTACCCGGAATGTAAAACTTCTCACCAGGCAGCGGTTTCTCGACACCCGCACTCGTCATTTCTGTCAGTGCGTTTTTAACGGGCAATCCCAGATGGTAAGCCAGATTGGTGCTGGAGCCAACGGTCACGACAGTGCCACCCGCTTCCAGGAACGTTTTCAACTGGGGAATCGACTTGGATGCGGTGATCTTACCCAACCGTGGCCGGTATTCAGCTGGAGTGGTTTCTTCTTTTGGCTCCCCACGTGAGAGGGCGCTGAAAATATCGTCTTCTTTTCCCCCAACTGCTGGTATAGCGCGCGTTACGAAAACGATAACATCATATTTTTTCCGGAGATCACCGGCGTCAATATCCTGCGGGTAAATTACTTTCATGGGGAAGTGATACTGCTCCATCAGCCAGCGTACCCAACCCGAAGGCATTGAACCACCGTACGTATCCCACAAGGCTATCCGCATCGGCGATACTTTGATCATAGACGTACCGGGTTTTTTCGTGAGGCCCGTTACTTCCAAATCGAGATCTTTAGCCGATTTGTCCAGTAACGATTTTGCTTTGGCGGATGCGGGTACATAAAATGCGCCAGATTCTACAGACGATTTTCCGCCGGTTCCGTTGGGTAAACGATACACATCAATACCTGATGCCAGCAGATCGTTGACCGCGATAAAGGAGTTGTTCGCTTTGGCGCTCAGTACGTACCCGGCGCTCGGTGTGCCATTTACGTGACCTTCGGGCGATTGAAGTTCACCATACGGAAGCTTTTTGAAGGGACCATCGAAACTATCCAGAATACGGTCGAACTTGACGTTCATCAGGTAAGCCAGTGTCCAGCCAGCGGCATCATACGGGCGAACGGGCGGGCCACCCGGATACTGGAAATCGTTGGGGTGATCCTGTGGTTCAAACATATCCAGAACGTGCGGACGGAATGCCTGATCGGTTTTCACTACGTAGGAGCCAGATGGATATTTTTTGCCAGCAACCGTAAAGTCGGACGTAGCCTGCTGAATTTGAATACCTGTTCTGATCAGGGCATTGACAAATTTTACCGCTGTAGCAAAATCCGGTTGATTGGCGGGAATAATAAATCCGCGGGGATCGCGCTGAGCAGGCGCTTTCATTATCGTATCGTAATATTTGATGGGCATACCACCACCTCTCGGAACAAACCCATACTGCGCTAAAGCCGCGTTGGTTGGCGGAACTACCTTTTTCGGGTCGTTTTTGTACGCTTCATCAATAGCATCGATGCGTTTGGGTGAAAGCGCCCAGTAATCCTTGCTGCCTCGGTCAATGGAGTTTTTCCCCATGCGGTAAATATTGAACAGCAATTCATCGCCGTAGCGAGCTGCGTAGTTCAGAACAGCATAATTTAACGAAAGCGAATAATCGATCGACTGCTTGAAATGCCACTTTTGGGGCGTAACGGGAAAAGGCGTATTCCCATTGGGAATCAGGCGTTTCGGCACCAGCGGAATATCTTCTGGCGTTGGACCACCAATAATTTCGGTGAGCAACCCAATCATGTTATGAAAGTGGGTCGTCGTCCGTAAGCCACCGTTATACCAGGTTGAGAACACCGAGCCACCCAAACGAGTAAAACCGGGTTTATTTTCGGCATTCAACCGGTTGATCATGGCGGCACCAAGCGCATCGATACCCGTGACCATCAGTGGGTCAAAAACGTAGTTGAAGGGATCGCGATAGGGGGGCCTGCCAGCACCGAACCAGCCGGGCCACTTTGGTGGTGATTGTACATGATTTGCGGGATCCACTCGACAAACAGCTGGCGGCCAATGTTTTGCGTTTCCTTCATGTTCATGATGAAAAAATCGCGGTTGTTGTCGTGCCCAACGTATTTCTGATACAGCCGGGGCAGGTGATCTAATACGCGTTTTTCAGCCTTGGGTTCGCGCATGTACCAGTTCGAGACAATTTCCTGCCCATCCGGATTGGCGTGGGTGAGCAGAATGATGTCTTTATCCAGAATCCGCATGGTTTCAGGGTCTTTGCGGCTCGTGAGCTGCCAAACAGTTTCAATCAGCTGATGCGTTCCAACCGTCTCGGTTGCGTGCAGACCCCCATCAATCCAGACAATGGCTTTGCCTTCATTTGCTAATACCTGAGCCTGCTCGTCGGTGAGGTTTTCAGCCCGGGCAAGCTTTTGGGAAATCTCTTTGTACCGATCTAGTTTCTTCAGGTTTTCGGGCGACGAAACGATCAGCATGAGTTGATGTCTGCCTTCTTCTGTCAGGCCAATGTCAACCAGTTTCACCCGGTCGGAAGCTGCGGCCACCTTTCTGAAATAAGCCTCAGTTTGAGTATACGTAGCGAGTTGGTAATCATCGCCAATGTTGAACCCGAAATGCTCTTTGGGAGAAGGTATCGTTTGAGCCAGCGTGGGGCTCAGGTTAATAACCAGCAGGACAAAGAGTGAGTAAAAAGAATAACGCATTGTTGAGATTTAGTTGAGGTTTGTTTTATGGTTTATTGATGGGTATGGTTTCTAGCTATACGTATTGAAATTCGGCGGACTGCCCGCGGGTAGAGCAGATATAGGTATAAAATGAGCCAGCCTGATAAGCTTGAGGATAAAGTTAAGTAGGAATTAAGTAAGCTAAATTGCTTTCAGAGGATTAGTAATGAATAAAGTTCATGAAAATTGTTAAAAATATATTTTATATTAAAAATGTATTATTGAAAGGCTTGTTAACGGAATATTATATTAATAAATAAGATAGTTAAGATAGAATGTTCTAAAGGTGCCAAAAGAAGGGTAGATTCAGAATTAACAGCAGCAATTGGCTGATACGTAACGGCCCCATCAAACGAAAGGGCTGTTACGTAAAGCCAAGAATTCTGACCGAATTATTGGGCTTTTGCTGATAAAGCGTCTAACCGACGTATCGATTGCACCACCGAACGTACCGTATGGTAATTGATTTTCCAGGAATGACTCATATGTGTCCAGATCGGAACTCCCTGACGGGTCATGAGCGGCCACCATTCGCCAACCTGATGATTGATCATTTTATCGACGACAAACCGATGGACATTGGCGTAGGCTTTCCAGTAGATTTCATCGCTGAAGAGCCGGTAAGCATCCAGTAAGCCGATAAGAACTTCTGCCTGCTGCCAGAATTCTTTCTCGCGATCATACACTTCACCACTGTGCGACCCTTCAACAAAAACACCCCCATATTCCCAGTCGATTCCATGTTCAACCGCATGGGTAAACGATTTCAGCAACTGATCACGGTACGTTTCTGGCGGGGTTCCGAGTATATCCAGCGCATGAAGCAGCAGCCAGGCAAATTCAACATTATGTCCGTAACTGGTATTGTCTTCTGCCGCCCGTTTAACCCCATCTTCCGTAAACCGATCCCAGCCCCAGATTACGTCAAATTTGATTTGGGGCGCAACCTGCCAGTCGGCCCAGAACTGAGGAATGCCAGTACCATAGGTTGGGTGCATAATTTTACCAACCAGCAGATCAATTACTTCCTGAAGTTTCCGGCGATGAATGGACTGACGGGTGCATTCATAGAGCGTAGTAAAGGCTTCCATTAGGTGCATGTGCGCATCGAGGGTTTTGCGATCACCACCTGCCGTACCCGGACCTTTCAGTGTCCAGTCGCGATGAAACATTTCAAAATAACCACCGTAGCAGGTATCCGACGCATACTTCTGTAGCAGATCGAATACCTTCTGAGCGTATTCTACCCGCGGGGATCGCCGGTTGCCAGTGTGTATTCACTCAGGCAGTAGATCGCAAAACTTTGTCCGTACACAATTTTCTGATCGATCAATACCTCGCCTTTTCGATTGGTCATCCAGTAAAAGCCGCCGTGTTCTTCATCCCACATACGGTTCAGCAAATAATTTACACCATGACGAGCCAAATCGGCCAGTTTCCCATCGCCGTACCCGGCCCGGTGCGCCGACGCATATGTATAGATTGAACGGGTTTGGGCAATAAGCGATTTCTCGTCTTCGCCCGAATCATTGCCGTACTGATCAAAGTGAGTAATGAACCCACCGTTTACGTAGTCGGCGGCTCGCGCTGTCCAGAAGGGGAGTAGTTCAGTCGTTAGATGCGTATGCAGTTCCTGACGATACTGCTGAAACGTTTCGTTAGTCATGGGAGGAATAGGTATGATGCAGATCCAGAATTTCAGGTAAGCTGGCTGTGCCTGTTTGAGCCAGTTTCTGAACGGTTACGGCCGCTGCGAGATTAGCTATTGTTAAACATTGTAAAGCCGAAGCACCCGCTCCAAGACAGGCTGCCCAGGTGGCCACAACCGTGTCGCCAGCCCCAACTGTATCGAGTTCGCCCTGGAGAGGTAGTCCGGCAACCTGTTGAATACCGTTTGTGTCCAGATATAGAATGCCTGACTGGCCGCGTGTAATCAGGAGTGCCCCTTCACTACGTTCCCGAAAGGTGTTTCCGTGTTCAATGCACCAGTTAAGGTCTGGATGGTCCGGGTGTTCTACAGTCAGGAAATGCGCCAGCTCGGCGGTATTCACTTTTAATACGCCCCCGCGAATGTGCTGCCCAACATCACGCATGTCCGCAACAAATTGCACAGTTGAAAAGCGAGCCATTAGGCTATTGATCCGGTCTATTCGCTTCTGTGATAACAGGGGATTCGCAAATTGCTGATTGATAATCAATACATCCAGTACTGACAGCGACTGTTCCAGCCCCGCTATCAGGGCATCAAAACGTTCGTCCGACAAAGTATTGGCCGTACCAAAATCAATGCGATTTGTTTCCTGCCCGGCCCGGTTCGGCTTTGTATAAACACAGGTGTCCCAATCCGTCGGTACTACGTGCAGATGCTGTGTATCGACCCCCATTTGATTGAACAGATACTGCATTTCGCGCCCGAACAGGTCGTTGCCAACGCAGCCAAACACCTGAATGTGCGAAACCCCCAGTGCGGCCAGATTCTGGACAATATTGCCGGCGGCACCCAGCGACGCCCTGGGTTGGCTGCCCCAGAATACGTCCCGACCTGTTTCCAGCGAACGCTCACCAGTATCGGTTTGAAGAGTAAAATATAGATCAATTGCAAAGTCGCCGACGACACCAATCTTCAACCGATCGAACTGTTGAAAAAGGGTGCGGATTTCGGTGGAGTTCATTAGGGCAGTATACGATTTATTAGTAGGTTGGATGCGTCAACGTACCAGGATTGACAAACCAGATGTGATCAGATTGGCTAGTAAAGTCAGTGGATGGGCCTGGGCTACTCAGTTCATTCGGTTGGTTTATTATTCACCCTACTACGTATTAACTATGCAGGCTCCTGATTCTCACCGGCCCGTTCGATCAGGCGAAGAACTTGACGTACACCTATTGAATAAATACCTTGTGAATCATGAACCTCAGATCGGCCCAGTTCTGGAAGTACGTCAGTTTCCGGGTGGTTTCTCTAACCTGACGTACTGGCTCAAAACGGCTGAGCAGGAATACGTACTGCGACAGCCGCCATTTGGTGCCAATATTAAAGGTGGACACGATATGGAGCGTGAATTCCGGGTGCTGTCTCTGCTAAAAGGGCATTACCATACAATTCCCGAACCTATTCTGTATTGCGCTCAATCCGACGTATTGGGCGCACCCTTCTACATAATGAAGCGCGTGTCAGGAATTATTCTGCGGGCGTCGATGGCGCCGTCTCTTTCGCTCGTACCTGAGCAGATGCGTCAGTTATCGGAAATTTTGGTCGATAACCTGGTGGCGATTCATAGCTTAGCCATTGAAGAGACCGGGTTAATTCAGTTAGGAAAGCCTGAAGGGTACGTTCAGCGACAGATAGAAGGTTGGATCAGGCGTTACCGGGCCGCTGAAACGGATAGCATTCCGGCAATGGATCGTACGGGCGAATGGCTGCAGCAAAACTATCCTCCTGAACAATCACCAGCATTTTTACACAATGATTACAAGTATGATAACGTAGTGCTAGGTGCCGATGAGCTTACAGGCGAACCTATTCCACTCATAAAAGGCGTACTGGACTGGGAAATGGCCACTGTTGGAGACCCGCTCATGGACCTGGGTGCTACGTTGGCTTACTGGTCGGAAATAAGCGATAGTCCGGCTTATCGAAATTTCAATTTGACCTGGCTGCCCGGCAATCTGACCCGGCAGGAAGTCGTAACCCGTTACGCCGAACGTAGCGGTCGGAATCTGACCCACATTTTATTTTACTACGTGTTCGGTCTTTTCAAAAATGCTGTAATCGCCCAGCAGATTTATGCGCGCTGGAAACAGGGACATAGCCGGGATGCTCGCTTTGGCCATTTATTGCCGATGATTGTCGAGCTTGCCAATAAAGCTGTTGATTCAATTCAAACAGAAAAAATCTAGCACCAAAAAAAGTTTAAAGTACTTTAAATCAGGCTCAAAACGAAATTTCATTGGCTTCGTTTCGAGCCTGATTTGCTGAAATATATCCCTATAATTGATGTTACAACACGTTAATAAATATAAAATTTAACGTAGATACATATATTTCTCTCTTCCCGATAAAGTACAAAATTCAGGCAATCAATTGTACCGACTAATGGTGATAAATTTTCATATAAGTAGCTGATAAACTATTAATTAACTACACTAGAGACATAAACTAAGAAGTTACTATATTATTAAAAGATAAACTATATATAAATAGTGTAATTATTTGACTTTTGTTTATAATAGTAATTAATACAGAAAAATATTCTAATAATTATATTTTATTCTTGCCTGCCTCTATTTATAGCTACATCTGATCAAGTGATCAATAATATTGGTCATAAAAATTATTTGAAAAAAACAATCCAATGCTACCTTTGTTTCGTAAATAGTAACATCTGTTCGTTACTATTAGCATATTTGACCCATTAAACGCATAAATTAATTAACCAATCAGTTTGTAGTCAGTTGATTGACTTCCATAAGTGTCCTTATGGGTAAGATAAAGTCAGTCGCACACAATTCACATTAACCTCTTTTTCCTATGAAATTATTTTACATCCGTACCCAGTCCAGGATTTTTCAGTATTTGTTTTCCTGGAGTCTGCTCATTGGTTTAATGGTGGTATCGACGTGGTCGGTAGCACAGCAGAACAATTTGCCCTGTAACATTGATGGATCTACGCCATTTATACCGCCAACGTTCGGCAGTTTTAGTGTTAATACCAGTGCAAATGGTGGGATTGGCGTCGCGTACTGGGAAAATAATTCGCCATGTTCATTTGGATTGCCTTTGGGATGTGGCAGTTTAAATATTGCCGCAAATGTCATCAACAGTACGACAACGGACTTCGCCAGCGTTCACCTTACCGGCATAGGAGCTACAGCCAGTCTGACAGTAACGGAAGGAACGAATACCTATTCAGGTGGAAATTTTGCCGGTTTTGTCATCAAAAACTCCGCACTCATTGGAGGCAGTCTATTAGGCGCCATTACCATCAGTACTTACAATAATGGGAGTTTTGTAGAGGCAAGCACGTCAAGCTCCTTATTAGGTGTTAATTCATCGTTGGTTTCGGGGGCTTATGAAGTAGGATTTATCACTAAGCAGCCATTTGATGCAATACAAATCACATTCGGAGGCCTGGCAAGTGCACAAGTTTATGATGTGTATTATGCTGTTATGCGTCGATTCTGTACGGGGCCAACCTTAGCCTGTAATGTGAAAACGCCGGTTGTTACTACGTCCAATCCGGCTTCGACAACCGGTTTTCCCGTTGCCATTGAACCCAGCCATACCGGAGTTAGCGGAGTTAGTACGTATACGATTGTCAATGCTAAAAATATAATTGACTCTGATCTAACGAACTCCGCCAGTATTTCATCGCCAACGATTGTTAATGTAAGCGGTGTGAGTAGCGTTTCCATAGCCATAAAAGATCAGGTGACGGATTATCCGGCTACTACGTTTGCCGGTTTCGATATACAAAGTAATGTGTTGGCCGGATTGGGAGTCCTGAACAGGATAGTCATTAAGACGTACCTGGATGGTACACTTCGTCAAACGGTGCCGGGGAGTTCGCTGTTGGTATCGGCGCCCATTTTAAGTTCGTCAGGTCGGCAAACGATTGGCTTTGTAGCGAGTCTATCCTTCGATGAAGTGCAGCTCATTCTTGAAACCCCTGCCAACCTGAGCATCGGGACAACACAAATTTATAGCGCTATCTTCAGAACGTTCTGCGAAGGCACGACTCTGGCCTGTAATACGTCAACGCTTTTAAACGAGTCGACCCAGCCAGTTTTGATTGATATTACCAATACAGGAACATCAGGCGCGGTTTGCGTAAACTGTACGGTTAGCGATGCACAGAACGCAATTGATGGAAATGCGACAACGGCAGCTTCTATTAGTCTGGCTGCGGGGGCAGGAACTACGGCATCACTCGCTGTAAAGAAAGTGCTGACAAATTATCCCGTTAATACGTTTGCCGGATTCGATATTGAAAATCCTGTGTTGATTGGTGCTAACGTATTGAGTGGCATTACGATTCAGACCCTTCTGGATGGAAATCCGGTTCAAACCGTGAATTCCACTAATGGTCTGGTTTCCCTCAACTCATCGGTTTTATCAGGTACAGGTCGTCAAACAGTTGGCTTCGTGGCCAGCTCAGAATTTAATGGAATCAAAATTACACTAACCAACGGAGCCAGTCTGGATCTGGGGCAAACCAAAATTTACAGCGCCATTGTTAAAAAATTCTGTACCGCTGCCAATCCTGTTTGTGGCACGATGACAAACCTTAAAAACCCAACTTATCCGGTTTATGTGAACAGCAAAAATACGGGTGTGGGCTCGGTAGCATGCGCTGGTTGTACGATCAACAATTCTGAGAATGTTATTGATGGCGCAACTACTTCCCCCGCAACGATTGTGCTGGGTGCAGGTGTTGCTTCTTCCGCCACTTTTTCTGTCGCTAACGCTATCGATACGTATCCGGCCGAGACATTTGCCGGTTTTGATATTGAAAGCAGTACATTGTTGGGTGTAAATCTGGCAGGCAGCACGACCATTACGCTGTATAATAATGGAACGGCTGTTCAGAGCGGTACAGGAACGGCCCTGTTAGCGGGAGCCACTCTGTTATCAGGTAATCGTCAGGTGATTGGAACAGTGGCTCAGGTTCCCTTTGATGAGATCAAAATTGAATTTAATCAATTAGGGAGTGCCAATCTGGGTACAATCAGTATTTACCAGGCAGTTATTCAAACTTCCTGTGTTACGGCTGTTGCCTGTAATCAGACGCGTTATTTAAGCGCCCCAACATTCTCCGCTGTTGTGGAAGGCACCCGGACAGGTTTCTCCGGAGCAGCCACTGCCGGTGATAATTATATTCAGGACCCCTGGAATGTGGTGACGGCCAGCACGACTGATTTTGCCCGCATAGCCAACATCGCTGGTGGCGCTGTAACAGCATCTATCTCTGTTGCCGATCCGGCGAATGTGTATCCGGCTGGTACGTTTGCCGGTTATACGATCAACAAAGGAGCGTTTGTTGTATCGGCTGATTTATTCTCGCGGTTTACAGTAAGAACCTATCTGAACGGTGTCCTTCAGGAATCACGTTCAGGGGGCAACCTTCTTGACCTGACCGTATTTCTGCAGCTTTTTGGCACCCCCAGCAACTTCTATAATGTCGGGTTTGTAACAACCAAGCCATTTGATGAGATCCAGTTAAGTGTAGGCTCGCTGGTAGGAGCACTGGCCCAGTTTGTAGATGTGTATGGTGCCTTTGTGGATACACGGACGTCTTCAAACGGGGGTAGTCTGGTTTGTAATTTCGTGCTCAATCCCGACTTTAACGTAACAACGAAAAAGATACCTGTGTCGGGCAATGTAAGCACTAATGACATCGTGCCTGCAGGAACAACCTACGGTACACCAACGGCCAGCAGTGGCAATCCTACAGGTGCTACCATTACACTAAATTCAAATGGTGTGTACAGTTTCACGGCCACGAACCCAGGTTCCTATACTTACTCAGTACCAGTGTGTGCTACGGGACAAACGACCTGTCCGGTTACTCCATTGATTATTACAGTGCTAGACGTAGTTTCAACAACCAACATACCCGTTGCAAATCCTGATTATGCCAGTGTACAAAGCTCAACGGCAGCAGCAGGTAGCGTAACTGTGAATGTACGGGCTAATGATGGTCCGGGAAACACAGGGGGTACATTGAACATTCCAACAATTATTTCAGCACCAACTCATGGTTCGGCTACTGTAGATGGAACCGGTAACGTAATCTATACGCCAGCTACAGGGTATATTGGTGATGATGTGCTGACGTATCAGGTTTGTGAAACACCGGGCGGTCTTTGTTCGAGTGCACAGGTTACCATTCATGTAACAGCGCCTGGCAGCAGTACGGTAACGGTTGTTGACGATTATGCTAAAACGAGATCAGGCGTAGCAGTGACCGGAAATCTGCTGACCAATGATCAGGGGAGTGGGTTGACCGTTTCAAATGCTGGTACAATTGTTAGTTCGCTGGGTACACTGGTAATCTCTTCGACGGGGAGCTTCTCATTCACACCTGTGTCAACTGTTACGGGTCCGGTGGACTTTACTTACACCGCCTGTGACAACTCAACCACAGCAGTCTGTGGTACGGCTACTCTGCATGTATTGGTAACGCCTGCACCAGATTTAACGCCAATTATCTATGCGCGACCGTCTACAGTCTACGGAACGACAAACATTAGTGTAGTAGTTGATGTTTATGAACTAAATTCAATTTCGACAAACGGAACAGTTACTGTTAAGCTTACCAGAGATCCTAAACTGGCGTTGAGTTTTCCAGGTACAGCAAATTCCGTTGGTGGACGTGCGGTAAACAATGGTGTGTGGAGTTTTGATGATACGTCAGACGAAGACTATTATATACTTACAACCAATCAGAGTATAGCCGCTGGAAATGTTCTTTCGTTTGGATTAACGGGCACATTGACGCCAGGAGCTACTACAGGTACTATTGTATTGACCGCAGTTGTAGAAGCTGACAGTGGTGGACAGGTGAATTTGATTAATAATACGGACGCTGATCGAATACAATACTTTCAGCAATAGCTTGTAACAATTGCTAGTAGGCATAAACTAATTGATAAGTATGCCTACTAGCAGTCGTAGTATAGTAATTTTTATACTACTTTTAACAGGTTAGATAATTGAGTGGGCCGTTCAATAATGTTTTTTACTATTTCGGCTATGAATTGTAATAATTAAGTGCGACGGAAAGTAAATCAAAGTGAAATTTACTTGACTTAATACTTTTATTTAATATTTTTGGCACGGAGAATAGAATGTACGCTTGTTGGAAAGACTGTTAAGGCTCTAATACGTATGCATTTTTGGTCCATGTTTATTTTTTGCACAGGTAAACGAGAGCTTGATTTTCTGGCCTGTGCGCCTAGTTGAGGATGGTTGCTGATTAAAGTGACTATATGACAGAAGCAGTGCCGAAACCGATAAAATAGATTTTTGCAACGAACCAATTTTATTAATTAACCAGGCGGTTTCAGCTCTGATCCAACTACAACCGCTAAAACCTGAAAACACAATTATGATTAAAATTAGATTTACTCTGCTTGGATTGGGAATGCTGCTGATGTCTTTAAAAGGACTGGCGCAGACTCAAGCAAATCCCGCCATTACCGCTGCAACCTTATCACCAACGACTCCGTTAGCGGGTGTAGGTGCTCCTTTTTCAATGACCTTTACCATTGGTACAAATGGCGGCAGTGAAGGCCTATCTGGTGCAACCATATCAGAGAAAATGGGATTCAGCGTTTGTTTAGGAAAAGCTAACTGGGCCACAGGTGACGCTTTAACGTCAGTATCCGGTTCTCTACTAAGCAAGTTTACATTATCCCTGAATGGCACAACGGGTTGCTTGGACGGACTTCAGAGTGCTCCGCTTGCAGCTACTGAATTGCTTGATTTAGTAGTTAATGCAACCGTTACTACGTTGAGTACCACTACCGCCACGGCCGACATTGGTGCTTCCTGCAACATTGCTCCAGCGCCTTCCACAAATGGATATAATCCAACAACTGATGATTTTAAATCCGTATACACTACAACCGCTACGGCTCTTCCCGTTTCATTAGTAAATTTTTCCGCTCAGGCAGAGTCAGACCGTACTGTATTGGTTAAATGGACGACCAGTTGGGAAAAAGCCAACAAAGGTTACGTAGTAGAGCGTAGCAAAGATTTGAGAAATTTTGAAAATATTGGTGAGGTAACGGACGTAGCAGGAACAAGCAACAGTGTAAACACATACCGGTTTGTCGACCCCAACCCATACCGGGGCACAAGCTATTATCGCTTACGTCAGGTAGATCTGGATGGTAGCATCCGTACTTATGACGCTAAGTCGGTCGTTATTGATGGTCGTTATGGCGTCTATCCAAATCCAGTAGCTAATCAGAACTTTACTCTGGAACTGGATGAACCCACCACAGCGGTCTTACGCTTATACAATGCCACTGGTAGCGAACTGGGGGTTATGAAATCAGAACAAACTGAAGTAAGTACAAAAGTAACTCCTTCAACAAAGTTGGCCACTGGGGTTTATGTCCTAACGGTCGAAGAGCGGGGCACAACACGTAAACATCGTTTAGTGGTGCAGTAAGCTCAAATCGTGAGTAAAATAGGGCAGAACCAATTAATGGACTTAAAAAGAAATATCCAATGACTAGGAACATACAAAACAAAAAGCGCAACACCGTTAAAAAGGCATATAAGAGTCCCCAACTGAAAAATCTTGGTAGTGTAAAAGCACTGACTTTAAAGTTGGGTTCTAATACTGATATGCAGAGTGGGCACATCTAATAGAAGTAATTAAAAAGGTACTTCTATTTCAATACTGGTTCTTGCGTTTATTGCAAGAACCAGTATTTGTTTATTTACATTTTGCTGGCTAAGGCTCAACACTAGCTCGCCGGAGCCGATCATTGATTGCCCATCCTAAGCCTTCGTTTGGAAGCGGTTCAGCATAGATAACGCGGATGGGTAGGGAGTCCAAAGTCCTTAGATGAGCAAATAGGTTTTTTGCAGCTTCATTTAAATCACCAGTGGGGGAGAGTATTCGTTGATAGTCATCACGTAATCCACCAAATGGCTCGCGGAAGGCCAGTGCTCCAGCCTGGGTATTAGGGGGGGCGTCTCTCCGGGAGATAAAAGAATCAGTGGTTTGCGAGGAGCGTAATGACTGCTCAACATGCCTGGAGCTTTTGGGTTAGAAGTCGAATGGGTCTGTACGGAAACGGGCCCGACTACGTTTTCGATCTGCTCTAAAGTAATACCCCCAACCGGAACACAGTCGGTTTGTTGCCATCAAATCCTACAATGGTTGATTCAATACCAATCGTTGCCGGACCGCCATCAAGAATGTAAGGCACTTGAAGGCCTAGTTGGTCAGCAACGTGTTGGGCCGTCGTTGGACTTATATAGCCAAAGGGATTCGCGCTTGGGGCAGCCAGAGGGAAATCAAGAGAGTTTAGTAGTGCAAGGGTAAGTGGATGATTTGGAATACGTATTCCTACTGTGGGCAAACCTGCTGTAACCAGGTCTGGAATGATAGCTTTTTTGGGCAAAAGCAATGTCAAAGGGCCCGGCCAGTACGTACTGGCCAAGTCTCTTGCCGACTCAGGGATTGTGGAAACGAACCGATCAAGCTTCTCTAGTGAATCTGTATGAACAATAAGCGGATCGAACGTCGGACGGTTTTTGACGCGGAAAATTGTTAATACCGCATCGGGATTGAGTGCGTTGGCTGCTAATCCATATACAGTTTCGGTTGGAATGGAAACTACATTTCCTGCTTCCAGCAATTGTTTGGCAATTTGCCTGTCGGTACCAATTTGTGCCATATCCTGCAAAGATACGTAGTAAGCAGAAACAGCGAAGGGAACAGAAGGCTCACCATCTACTGGCAACCCCTCTGTTCCCTTCGCTGTTTCTGCTTATTCTTTTATGTTTAGTGATGTCCCCCCGGCCCATGCACATGGCCATGAGCTAACTCGTCGGGTGTGGCATCGCGAACATCAACGACCTCAACATCGAAGTGTAGGTCCTGATCGGCCAGTGGATGATTCGCATCAACCGTTACGCTCTGCGGGCCTACTTTTGTTACGGTGACAACCTGCCCGTCATTTGTTTCGAATTGCATACCTACTTCGATATTCTGACCGCCGAAAGCCCGCAGAGGAACTTCTTCGACAAGTTTAGGATCGTGTTTGCCATACCCTTTTTCAGGAGCAACATCCAGTTTAAGGCTATCTCCTTTTTGCGGCCCTCAAGTCCCTCTTCCATACCTGGAATGAGGTTGTGGGCACCGTGAAGATAATAAAGCGGGTCTCTACCCTGGCTTGAGTCCAATACATTGCCCTTGCTATCGCGAAGAGTATAATGGATTGCCGCGACTTTGTGCTTAGTGATATTCATAACTAGTTCTTTCTTGCAACCTTTACCATTGATTTTTTAGTACAACAAGTAAACCAATGAAGTGGCTTTTATTCCGACATAATTTGCCGGGAATGAGTTTCATTCATTGATCAAAACTTCACTGGAATTGCCATCACTGAATCGGAGAAACCTTTCTGTAGTTATCTAATGTCAGCCCAAATACCCAACTCACTGGTGAACATAAAAGGATCATCAGTGTCAAGCCAGAAACGTAGTAAGGACAAATATATACTGATTTTCCCTTCTCTCTATTTTCTGAAGAAGAAGCAAACTTGCCGTCAGGTAGGACTGTAGAAATATTAGAACAGAAACAGAACTAGCTTAACGTAGAGGCACTACCGTAAATCCTTATCTTTGTTTTATGAATGAGCGGTTCAAATATTGGCTCAAACGCGTCGGCTGGCTGGGCTTTCTTTTCTTCTTAATCAAGGGGCTTCTGTGGTTACTGATTCCCTATCTGATTGCGCGTGGTGTATTCTCCAGATAGGGCAGAGAAAACCATTCTGTTTCTTCAACAACGCTTAGCGGATTGCTCCTGCGGTTTAGCTACCCCACAACGATACGTTGCAAATTATTTGCCTGGACTATCGTTGCCAGCCAATCAATAAGATAGACTATACAATAGTATCATTGAATGAGTATGTATTGTATATTCAGATTGTTTTGTGCAGTAGGTTGTTAAATCAGTCTTGGGCTTATGTGGATGATGTGGGAATGTGTTCATCATCGGGTGGTTGTGCGTGTAGTAACGGGATTAATCTGGCTGCTATCCAACACGGTTCAGGCAAACCATATTATTGGTGGAGATGTAAGTATGCGGGCAGTAGGTTCTACACCCGGTTTATTTCAAATCGAGTTAACCCAATATTGGGATCAAACAAAAATCAGTGTCGGTAATGGTGATGCATCTGTAAGGGTCTTAATTTATCGCAAACAGAACCCTATCCTGATTGAGAGCATTAATATTAGCCTACAGGAAACACTACCGCTTACGTTCG